>JAGVOT010000076.1 GCA_020052615.1 Nitrospirota bacterium
CAGCCAAACGCGCGGCAGCGGCGGCGGCACGCGAGGAGCAGTATCTTGCCGAGGCGAACGTGACCGTGCGGCGGATGAAGCTGCTGTCGGACCGGGCGCTGGCTGACCGCTTGTACGGTCTGGCACGCTCCTCGCTCCCGAGCCTGCGAAACGTCGGCTACCGGGACATGTTCATGTCCTTTGCCCGGGAACTTCCGCGTTTCACCTGGAAGTCGATACGCGTGAACCCGGACGACGGGGCGCTTGCCGGGGATCATTTCCCCGGCGCCGAGATCCTCTTTGATAAGACGATCACCGGCGGCTTGGAAGCAACATCCGATGACGGCCACGTGAAGGTCGTGAATACGTTCGAGAAGCGACTGGAGCGCATGTGGGAGGAAATGCTCCCGGAGATCATGAAGGAAGTAAGGGAGCAGTGCCCATGAACCGTTCATCCCGACAGAGAGGCGATCGAGTCGACTCATTCCCTGATGGTTCCCGGGGACTTCTGAAACAGGGCAGGGAGAGAGGATATCCGGCGGAATATCTGCTGTCCAGGATCCGGGGCAGGCGCTCGCGCCTCATCGGTGATTGGCGTCCCCTTGTCTATGACGCTACGCCCCTCGAGTTCCTCGCATCCACCCAGTACCAGGGATTTGTACGGGAGCGGTCGGCAGAGGGGATGTGGAGGGCCCTGTTGCGGGAACATTGCTGGGTCTATGAGCAGATGGAGGAAGGGGTCAGGAAGGTCTTTGCGCCCTATCTGCTCTATACGGAACTGCGGACGATGTTCATCTGCCTGCGGTATCTCCAGGGAGACCGGACCCAGAAGGCCGGCGAGGTCCTGGCGGAGAGCCTGCTCGCGGACAGCGTCAAGAAGGTCCTGCGGGAGGGAGAGGTCACAACCGCCGTGGAACTGCTGGAAGGGATGCTCTGCCGCCTTTCCCCGGAGTTCGACGGCCTTGCGGAAAAATACGCGGAAAAGGGGCTCAGGGAGGTCGAGCAGCATCTGACGAACAGCTTTCTCATCTCCATCATCAAGACACCGCTCCATCCGGTGATGAAGGAGCTCTTTTCAAGGATCATTGACGCCCGGAACATCCTGTCGCTCTACAAATCGCTGCGATCGAGCTCAAGGGACGAGTCGGTGTTCCTTCCGGGAGGCACCATTGCGACCGGGCAGTTGAAGGACCTGATGGGGAAGGACGATCTTTTTTCGGTGATCGCGCTGATCCGGCAGGCCTCCGGCGTCGCCGTATCGGCGCCCGACCCCACCCAGGTGGAGGTCGCGCTCTACCGCGGCATCACGAAGTTTCTCCACAAGGAGAGCAGGGACCCTCTTGGCGCGGCGCTCATACTCGACTACCTCTGGCGCTGTTCCCTGGAGGTCATGAACCTGAGCATACTCCTCGCGGGGAAGGACCTGGAACGGGAAGAGGTCGCCGCGGAGCTGGTGCATTAGATACCGTCAGGCGTTAGACGTAAGGCGCAAGGGGCAAGGCGAAAGACCGGCGACAGCATGAAAAAGATCGTCTTCATCACGACCTGCGACGCGGAATTCGGCTTCAGTCTTGCCGGGATAACGCATCATGTCGTGGACCCATCGGGCGCCGGGGAGATGCTCGATACCGTCATGGCGGAGCCTGACAACGGACTGGTCGTCATCGATGAGCGCCTGATGCGGGGCGGCGTCGAAGAACGGATGCAGGAGCAGGAAAAGGCCTGGACGGGCATCCTGCTGGTGCTCCCGTCTCCCGAGAAGCTGCCGGCCGAGGTGGAGGACTACGCGGCCCGGCTGATCCGCCGCGCTATCGGATATCATGTGCGGCTGAACGTGTAAGGAATATCTCGTAGGGGCAACCCTGCGTGGTTACCCTCGTTGGGCGGCCACATAGGGCCGCCCCTACAGCATGACAGGGGAATAGAAATATGCAGACCGGAAAGATCCTCGGCATATCGGGACCCACGGTAAGCGTCGACCTCAAGGGGCTCAAGCTCTATGAACGAGTGTTCGTGGGCCACGGCCTGCTCACCGGCGAGGTGGTGCGGCTTGAGCGCAGCCACGCCGTGATCCAGGTGTATGAAGAGACCCGCGGCCTCGGGGTGGGCGAGCCGGTGAAAGGCCTGGGCATGCCGCTCACGGTCAGACTGGGGCCGGGGCTCATAGGCGGCATGTACGACGGGCTTCAGCGCCCTCTCGAACGGATGAGAAAAGAGATGGGGCCGTTCATCCGCGTCTGGAAGGAGATGTACGGTCTCGATTATATGAAACGATGGGACTTCATCCCGTCCGTAAAGCCGGGCGACGAGCTGCAGTACGGCATGATCATCGGCGAAATACAGGAGGGGGCCTTCAAGCATTACCTCATGTGCGGCTCCGAACAAGGCACGGTGGCACGTATCGCCTCGGGCGATATCAGCCTCGATGAGCCCTTCGGCGAATTCACCGGCGGCCTCGAGATACCGGGCTGCCATGAATGGCCGGTGAGGATGCCGCGGCCCTATCGGAAGAAATTCGCGCCTGTGACGCCGCTGGTGACGGGCCAGCGGATCATCGATTTTCTGTTCCCCCTCGCGCGGGGCGGCGCGGCGATCATCCCCGGAGGGTTCGGCACGGGCAAGACGATCTTCGAGCAGTCCGTTGCCAAGTTCGCCGACGTGGACATCGTGGTCTACGTCGGATGCGGCGAGCGCGGGAACGAGATGGCGGACCTCATCGCAGAGTTCGACGAACTGGAGGATCCCTGGACCAAGCGGCGCCTCAGGGACCGCACCATCCTCGTGGTGAACACGTCGAACATGCCGGTCGCAGCCCGCGAGGCCTCCATCTACACCGCCGTGACCATGGCGGAATACTACCGGGACATGGGGTATAACGTGCTGTTTCTCGCCGACAGTCTTTCCCGGTGGGCGGAGGCGCTGCGCGAGATATCGACGTCGCTGGAGGAGATGCCGGGCGAGGAAGGCTATCCGACGTATCTCGCCTCCCGGCTCTCGTCCTTCATCGAGCGGGCCGGCGTGGTGGAGACCATGAACGGCCGGATCGGCTCGCTCAGCATGATCCTGTCGGTATCACCGCCGGGAGGCGATTTTACCGAGCCCGTGACCCAGGCGTGCCTCAGGACCACCGGGGCGTTCTTCATGCTCGATACGTCCCTGGCGCACCGCAGGCATTTCCCCGCCATCAACTGGTTCCAGAGCTACTCCCTCTATGCCGGGGACCTTTCCGAGCATTATTGCCGCGAGGTTGCTCCGGAGTGGGAAGAACTGCGCAGGCGCTGCAACCAGATTTTGCAGCAGGAGGAATCGGTCCGCGAGGTGGCGGAGATCGTCGGCATCGAGGGACTGCAGGACGCGGACCGGCTGGTCATGCGGGTGGCCGAGCGCATCAGGACCGAGTTCCTGGGCCAGAACGCCTACAGCGATGATGCGTTCTCTCCGCCCGACAAGACCCTGGTGCTCATCAGGTCGATCGTCGAGTATCATGACCGTGCTGCGGAGAGATTGAAGCAGGGTGCTACTCTGGATGAAGCGATGAAGGGAGAGCAGTGATCAGTTATTGCGTGATTAAGTGATTAAGTAACGAAGTAAGCCAGGAAAGCAGTTACTAATCACTGATCATAAATTACTCAATCACTCGACGAATTGTGAGATTATCCGAACATACCTACCGGACCATATCCACCATCGCAGGGCCTCTCCTGTTCGTGAAGAGGGTGCAGGCGGCCAGGATCGGCGAAGTGGTCAGGGTCGTCATGCCCGACGGCAGGTCGACCGACGCCGAGGTCCTCGAGATCGACGGCGAGACCGTGCTGGTCGAGGTCTACGGCACCACGCAGGGCGTCGACATCGAGAAGACCACGGTCACCTTCACCGATGCCATCAAGAAGGTGCCGTTGTCCCCGGAGATCATCGGCAGGATCTTCAACGGCTCCTTTCTGCCCAAGGACGGCGCACCGCTCTTCATCCCGGAAAAATGGATGCCCCTCACGGGCGCGCCCATGAACCCGGCGGCACGGGCGCGGCCCGCGGACTTCATCGAGACCGGCATCACGGCCATCGACGGTCTGAACACCCTCGTGCGCGGACAGAAACTGCCGATCTTCTCCTGCGCCGGCCTCCCGTCCAAGGAGGTCGTCGCCTTCATCCTCAGGAATGCCCGGCTTGCCCAGGCCGACCGCAGCTTCGTCGTGGTCTTCGCGGCCCTGGGCCTCACCTTCCACGAATACTCGTTCTATCAGCGCGTACTCGACGAGATGCGGACCGGCTTCGTAGCCTTCGTGAACATGGCGGACGAGCCGGTGATGGAACGGCTCCTTGCCCCGCGCTTCGCCCTGACCGTCGCGGAGTATCTGGCCTTCGAGAAGAACATGGACGTACTGGTGATCATCACCGACATGACGAACTACTGCGACGCCCTGCGCGAGATCTCAACGGCGCGGGAGGAGCTTCCCGGAAGGCGGGGCTACCCCGGCTATATGTATTCGGACCTGGCCTCGCTCTATGAACGCGCCGGGCGCATTCGCGACCGGGACGGATCCGTCACCATGCTGCCGGTGGTGACCATGCCTGAAGACGACATCACCCATCCCATCCCCGACCTGACCGGGTATATCACCGAGGGGCAGATCGTCCTCTCCCGCGAGCTGCATCAAAAGGGGGTCTCCCCGCCCGTTGATGTGCTCCCGAGCCTGTCGCGTCTTATGCAGAAGGGGATCGGCGAGGGACGGACGCGGGCGGACCACCGGAACACGGCGAACCATTTGTACAAGTACTACGCCAAGGGAAGGGACCTTCGGCGGCTCGAGGCGATCGTGGGCAGGGACGGCATGACCAAGGCCGATCTGCCCATGCTCGATTTCGCCGACGCCTTCGAACAGGAGATCATCGGCCAGGGCGCCGCGCGCCGGACGGTGCAGGAAAGCCTCGACGCGGGACTGGTGCTGATGAAAAAGTATTCCCTAGAGGTGAAATGATGCCGTCCCTGGTCGCCCGGCGGTCACGGTCAAGTTATTTTTTTGCCAGCCTCATCGCGCTCATCCTGGCGGCCGTTTCCGTACTTCCGGCCCAGGCGGAGGCGCCGCGCGGCGATCGGGCGGGTACGGTCGTTACGCTGTTCTGGGGCGAAGGCTGTCCCCATTGTGAGAGGGAAAGGGAGTTCCTGAAAGGGCTGGCCCGTAAACATCCCGGACTCACCGTACGGGACTATGAGGTCTGGCGCAACAGGGAGAACGCAGCGCTCTATAAACGCGTCTCCCAGGCAGCCGGCCTCAAACAGTCGGCGGTGCCGGGTACCGTGGTCGGCGTCTCGGTGTTCATGGGGTTCAACGACCAGACGCGCAAGGATATCCTGAGTGCCGTCGAGCGCTGCATTCGGGAGGGATGCCCCGATGGCGTGGCGGAGATCAGCAAAGGTCAGCTTGCGCAGGCGGGAGAGGATGACACGGAGCTGACGGTCCCGCTCCTCGGCACGGTCGACCCTGCCGGCGTTTCCCTTCCCCTCTTAACGGTTGTCATCGGCGCGCTGGACAGTTTCAACCCCTGCGCGTTCTTTGTCCTGCTCTTCCTGCTGAGCATGCTGATCCATGCCAGGTCCCGCAGGCGCATGTTCCTCATTGGCGGCGTTTTCGTGTTCTTCTCCGGCCTCATCTATTTTCTGTTCATGGCCGCGTGGCTCAATGTCTTCCTGGTCGTCGGGCAGATCGCTGCGATCACGATCGCGGGCGGCGTCGTCGCGCTCCTGATCGGCGGCATCAATGTGAAGGATTTCTTCCTGTTCAAACAGGGGGTATCGCTGGTCATCCCGGATTCCGCGAAGCCGAAGCTCTTCGAACGGATGCGCGGGCTGCTGAAGGCCCCGACGCTGCCTGCCATGATCGCCGGCACCGTCGTACTTGCCGTATCGGCGAACGCCTACGAGCTTCTGTGCACGGCCGGCTTCCCCATGGTCTATACGCGGGTGCTTACGCTGCATACGCTAACGTCGTTCCAATACTACCGGTATCTCGTTCTCTATAGCATCGTTTATGTCGTGCCCCTCGCCGTCATCGTGGGGATCATCACGGCCACCCTGGGCGCCCGCAAGCTGACCGAGTGGCAGGGGCGGCAGCTGAAGCTCATTTCGGGACTCATGATGCTGTCGCTGGGGGCGGTCCTGATCGTGGATCCCGCCCTCCTGAACAATGTGCTGGCCTCGATCGTGCTTCTGGCGGGAGTGATCGTGGTATCGTGGATCATGATCATGATCATGAAGAGAGTGAGGTCGGAGGTATCTCGACAGAGCTGAAATACAAGACGTCGATTCTCCTTACTGACGAGATAATGACCTTGACACTGATACCAAAAGCAGGCGCCTTTAGGCGAAGGCGGATTTGAAAGATGATAAATTCGGATGTATCCGCTGTTATCAGAAGTTCAGATCAGTGTAAATCAGTGTCAAAGAAGAGGGTTTTGCTGCGAAATAGTATTCAAAAATCGGGTAAATAAATATGATCCACCCAACCAGAACCAACCTGCTGATGCTCAAGGAGAAGTCCCGGTCCATCATCAACAGCATCGGCATCCTGAAGGCCAGGAAGCAGGCCCTGATCAAGGAATTCCTGTCCACCACCCTGCCGTTCCTGCGCTCGCGGGAGGAGATAAAGAAGTCCTATGGAAAGGCGATCCGCGAACTCGCGATCTCCCTGGGCAGGGAGGGACGGGACACCATCGATTCCCTGACCGAGGCGACGGAACGGGAGTTCCATATTGACGTGCGAGAAAAGAGCATCTGGGGCCTCCGGTACAAGGACATAGCCTACCACGACACGCCGGTGCGGGAGCCGGACAAGCGGGGGTACAACGAGTTCGGGACAACGCCCCATCTCGAGGAGAGCATCAATCTGTTCGAGAAGCTCCTTGAGTCGATGCTGACCATCGCCGAGTATGAGAGCAAACTGAAGCGGCTGGGGGAGGAGATCATTCGGACCACGCGGAGGATCAAGGTCCTGGAGGAAATGGTCCTTCCCGGAATCAAGCAGCAGATCAGGACCATCGGTCAGTACATCGGCGAGCGGGAGCGCGAGGCATTCTACCGGCTGAAGCGGGTGAAGAGCATATTAGAGAAAAAGGCGGAAATTGCGAAGGTTGGAAGTTAAGAAGGCAGATGCGCTTGACCCCTGACCCTTCTCTTCACCTAAAGTTTCATATCCACCAGTTCGAACCACCTGACCACTTTCGCCTTGCCGTGTTCTGCAGCGAACTTTTCCGCCTGATCTTTGTCCTTGAACGCCACGATGCCGTATCCCATGGGGGTCCTGAAGCTCGTCTTGAAGGCGAAGAACGCTTTTTCCGCGGGGACCTGTTCAGCGGTCACAAAATCATACACGATGGCATTATTGTCGAAGGTCATCTGGCGCGTCGCGCATTCATTGTTCCGCGACATGACCGCGCAGCCGATGTCGTCATAGGCCGAGGGCCCCATTCCTGATACATTGGGCAGCACCACGGAGAATTTCTTCTCGGCCTCGTTGACCTTCATATTGCAGACGCTGCAGACGGACGGCTTGGTCTTGTCATCTGCGCGGACGGCAGCGCCCATTGCAGCCATAAGGACAAAGGAGAGGAAAAGCGAGAAAGCGGTTTGTTTCATGACAGCCTCCTGACAGGATGCGCGGACAGTATTAATGTGGTGTGGTAAAACAGCATTTGAGACGCCGGTATACTAACACATTCGTGAAGAGGAAAAAAGAGGGAAGAAGGGGGAAGCGCGGGTAAGTACCAATGTGTTTTACCGGGGGCGCCTCCCGAGCCAGCCGGCGAGGCTGCAGACCGCAGCGATCGTTATCAAAGAGGTCGCTGCCATGGCGTTCACGGAGGGCGGAGGCGGGGCAACGGTCATTCCCATGACCGTGGAAGCGATGACGACGAGGCACAGCATCGTGAGCCCGTGATTCCTTGCCCGGGACAGACCGGCGCCGGACAGGAAAAGGTACAGTCCTGCCGCTGCGATGATCGCTTCAACCAGGAGTGCCGCCGCCATGTTTTGCCACAGCCCGAGCCCCAGCTTCACAGACTGTGCGCCCATGACAGGCAGCTCCGGGGTATGGACGAGCGCATCGAGAAGCCAGTGGGAAAAGACCGCAGCGGCGATGAGTGCCGCGGGCCGGAACCTCGTCCTCTCCAGACGCTGATAGTACAGGAATGCGGCAGCACCTGCCAGTACCGACCAGGCAGTGGCGGCGAGCAGACCATGGGAGAGGGGAAAGACGAAGTCCGGCTGATGGGTAGCGGTGTAATCGGCCGGGATTATGACGGATTCCCAGCCGAAAAGAACAAAAAGCCAGAGGATGAAGTCAATAAGGACGGCGGCAAAGATGAAGACGCCGACATTGATGCGTCGCTCCACGCTGCCGATGGCAAGTCCAGCGCCTACGTGACCTGCAAACATGGTGGCCTCCTTGTAATATGTTGATCTGTTGCGGGATTTGGCAGCCGCGGGCTTTAGCCTGCGTAGTCAGTTTTTCAACTGCCTGTAAAGAATGACCCCTTATATCTTTATCTTATCAGGGTGTTCTTTGGCAGCCGGGGACACCGATTTGAAGTTCCCGAGCAACCGGGAAAAATACTCCGGAATTTCCGTCTTAAAAGAAAGCCGCTTGCCGGTTACCGGGTGGGTAAATGCTATGGAATACGCATGCAGTGCCAGCCACTGGCAGCCGTCGCCCTGTTTCCCGTACTTTTTATCGCCGACGACCGGGTGTCCTTTTTCCGAGACATGGACGCGTATCTGGTGCTTTCTGCCCGTGAGCAGGTCTATCTCCAGCAGGCTGAATCCTCTCGCTTCCTTCAGAGTACGGTACGCGGTATGGGACAGCTTTCCCTTTGAAGCATCGGACGTGGAATAGACAGAGAACGCGCTGTTCTCCACCAGATAGCTGCTGATCATCCCCTGAAGCGGAGTAAGGCGTCCGTGCACTATGGCAAGATAGCTCTTCTTCGTCTCTGTCCAGCTGTCCTGGAGGTACCGTTTTGCCTGTTCAGTTCTGGCAAAGACGAGGATGCCCGATGTCTCCCGGTCCAGGCGATGGACAATGTATACCCGCTCCCGGGACCTGGCATTCCCTTTGCGGACATAGTCGTTCAGGATGGACTGGGCGGTCCGGGACTTTTCCCGCTCGGTGCCCACGGTCAGAAGGCCCGCAGGTTTGTCGATGACGATGACGTCCCGGTCTTCGTACAGGACGGAAAGGCCTTTTGGCCGATATTTGGCAGGAGCGTTTGTTTTGTTGATCATGTCTGTCCTACGCACCTACTCAAAAATGAGCTCGTACGTTGCTACAGGAAGGACAACCGGGAGAATGACCGTATCCAGGATCGTGCTGAAAGGGAAGTCGATCAGGGGGTGTGTTGGCGCCTCTGCCTTGAATTTCCCCAGGTCCTCCCTGTCGCCCCTGACGGCGTTATAATCCAGTCTCGCACCGCTGTAGACTTTCGGGCTCCCGTAGCTCGCCAGATTCGGCATGGTTCGGACCGTTCCGCAACCAGTGGGTCCAGGAGCGAAAGCAAGACCGATCAAAAGAAACAAGACCAATGAATATTGACGCATGCGATCCTTCCTTCCCTGACAAGATGGACTGAGAGGCGTTCCTAGGTCCACTGGAAGTGCTTGATCGATGCTACTCGTCCTTGTTCAAAATAATATCGACCATGTTCTTTCGCGGCTGGCGGAACAGCTTCTTAACGCGCCGGCGGAATTCCTCCGGGGCCACGTGTTCTTCGTGCGTGCCGATCACGATCCTGATCCTGGGAAATGCCTCTTCAAGGGCGTCTTTGTATTTTTCCTTGAACGGGCAGAGAGCTTTCACGCAATAAGAGAAATGGATCGTATCAACTCCGAACTCGGTCAGCGCACGTATCCGTCCGATCAATTTGTCCGGACCGGTAAGCGTGGGGCAGCCGGGGCAATTTATGATGCCGGCCAGGGTGAGCTTTTCACTCTCGGGATATGCAGCGAACGTTCCCTTGCGTTTCCGAAAGTCCGCGAGGCAGCTCACTGATGAGCAACCGAGGTCCTGGGTGGCATTTGAACAGGTCAGGATGCCGATCTTTGCCATATGACTTACTCCTAGCGAGGGGAGAACGACTTGTTAAGTCATGTCTATGCGGCTCTTTTGAGGGTGATACGCATGCCTGCCTTCGTCGCAAGAGCGATAAGCATTTCCAAGCTGAACTTCTCCCATTTGCCTCTTGCAAGATCAGAGATGCGAGACTGACTAACGCCAAGAATCTCAGCCGCTTTTGCTTGAGTCAGCTTTTTGTTTTTGATGAACTTCCGAAGATCAGCCATGATCTCAGAACGCATCTGAAGAATTGCGGCGTCCTCAGGGGAAAAACCGAGATCAAGAAATATGTTGCCGGAAGATTTAGTAATAGGTTCTTTCATAATGCTACCCTCCAATCTGCCTGAATCGCTTGCGCGCTAATTCAATATCGTTTTGATTTGTTTTTTGGCTCTTCTTTTGAAACGAGTGGAGAACATATACCGCGTCCTCAAACTTCGCCACATATATAATGCGCCATTCTCCCAGGACATGAATACGGATTTCCTTGACCCCGCGTCCTATCCTGGGCATGGGTTTCCAATCGTTTGGTTCAAGTCCGGATTGAACGGAATGCAATTCAAAGCCCGCTGCTTTACGAGCTTCGTTAGGGAAGTTCCGAAGATCGTCCAGGCTCGAACCTATGAAATTGAGCGGTTTCATTAGAGCATTAGAGGACATAATTATATAAGTATTTATATATTAATGCAAGCGATATTTCGGGAAAGATGGAAGCGTATCCGCTGAAGAGATGGATCTAATCCCGGCGGCGAACTCACACCCGCCAAGCGGGGATGTCGATGTTGACTACCTGGTTCTCCCCGGAGTGGAGCGAAGGGGTTAGACAGTCTGGCGAGTTACCGCCGGGGAGCGGAGTGGAGAACACGGTGTTGAGGGGCCAGCTTCACGGCCCCTCTCGAACACCTTGTTGGTTTATCGCATTTATGATTCTTCAAAATTGCTCTCTTGTCAGGCTAATCGCACAAAAATTTTAAGCACCAGATTGTGGGCTTGTATTCCTGTGCGTAACAAATATGCTCTCTTTGCTGACATACGTTGAGACTTCATTCGATAGCAAATCAGCAAGCGCATCCATTTTAGATTTTATGGCGGGTTCACGTCCTTTGACATCATTCTGCAGCACTAATCCAAGACTTTCTAATTTTTTCTCTGGATATTCAGTTTTCGGATAATGACATACTGCATTGATGCAATTATTTTTTTCCGACGTGAAGCTTTTTAAATAGGTTGCGAGCAAATAACCGCGACGCGCTGGGTGGGCAATTTCCTGAACAAGAATAAAATGATCGGCTTTTAAAATATCGATGATTTTATCCAGAACAGATTTATCAACGTCATTTACACTTAAGGTAATCTGATATCCCGGATTAAAGAACTTTGAAAGTTTATCAAGAAAACCAGTTGTGCCCATAGACTTGCGTCTCCTTTTCAAAACCAACGAGTCTGTAGAAAAAGTCACTTTTGCGAAAGCTCTTTCTACGATTTATCGTTTTTGATCTATTCTTCTGTTCAGATTATTGCTTCAGCGTGATGA
>JAGVOT010000105.1 GCA_020052615.1 Nitrospirota bacterium
CGATCCCGGCGCTCATGGCGCTGTGTTCGCTCTCCACCAGGATCATCTCGGTGTCCACCTTGCCGTTCGAAACGAAGGTCGTGAACGATTCCATGATGCCCGTCGAGGGCGTGATGGGATAGGCAGGCATGACATCGGGGTTCAGCTGACGGAGCGCTTCGGCTACCGCCTGGTTGCCGGTGACGGCAACGGTCTTTGTTGAGGTTATGGCCATGTTATTTGCCCTCCTCTTCCATGACGATGGCCTTGTTGCCTTTTTTCCCGGGGCATTCCATGGCGCAAACGCCGCAGCCTTTGCAGTGGTCGTAGTCGAAGCCGTTCATCTTCTCGTCCTTCGTCGTGACCGCCGAGTCGGGGCAGTAGATCCAGCAGAAGAGGCACTGGATGCAGTTCTCCTCGATCCATCGCGGCTTATAGGTCCGCCACGATCCGGTCTTGTATTCGTTCGCGTTGCCGGCCTTCAGGACCGTCCCGGCGTGCGGCAGTTCGTTCCATTTCATCTGTTTCATCCCTGCTTTACCTCCTCGTACCCGCGCTTCACGGCGGCGAGATTCCCGTCGATGATCTTCTGGGCGAATTTCTTGCCGAAGCTGCCCTTCACATCATCGAGCAGCACTTCCTGGCCGACGATGGAGATCGCCTTGTTCAGCGCCCCGAGCATGGGCGCGTTCGGCATCGGCCGGCCGATGGTGTCGATGGCGATCTTGGTGGCGTCGATGGTGTAGACCTTCTGCGAGGGCTTTGCCTTCAGCTTCTCCCGCACCTCTTTCGGGTCCCTGCTCGTATTGATGATGAAAACGGCGTCGTCCTTCGCGCCTTCGGCGACATTGATCGCGTCGAGGAGCGTGGCGTCCACGACTGCGACAACGCCGGGGTTCAGCACCGGGCAGTGCATCCGGAGGACCTTTTCGCTGATGCGGTTGTAGGCGCGGAGAGGGGCTCCGGCCCGCTCCGGGCCGTATTCGGGAAATGCCTGCACGTTGCGGCCGCCCGAGAGGCACGCGTCCGCCAGCACCTTGGCCGCGGTGACGGTCCCCTGTCCTCCCCGTCCATGCCATCTGATCTCGATCATCTCTGCCATTTCAGAACCTCCCGACTTAAGTTCGAAGTGTGAAGTGTCGAGTGCGAAGTACGGGTTTATTATTCCGCACTACGCATTCCGCACTTCGCACTGATATCACATTTCCCTTCTTCCCTGGAGCGCCCGCTGGACCGTGTTCTCGTCGGCATACTCGATATCGCCGCCGACCGGCAGGCCGTAGGCGATGCGGCTGACGGTGATGCCGAGCGGTTTGATCAGTCGCGACAGATACAGTGCCGTTGTCTCGCCCTTCACCGTGGGGTTCGTGGCGATGATGACCTCTTTCACCCCGCCCGTCCTGAGCCGGGCCATAAGGCCCTCGATCTTCAAGTCCTCCGGTCCGATGCCGTCAAGAGGAGAAAGGGCGCCCAGGAGCGCGTGGTACCGGCCGCGGAACGTGCCGGTCTTTTCCAGGACGAGGATGTTGCTTGGTTCTTCGACGACACAGACGAGGGAACGGTCGCGCTTTTCGTCGCGGCAGATGCCGCAGATCTCATCTTCGGTGATATTATTACATTCCGTGCAATAGCGGCTGCTGTTCTTGAGGTCGACAATTGCCTGGGCTATGCCCGCCGCCTCGTCCTTCGGCATTCCGAGCACCGCGAATGCGAGCCGCTCGGCGCTCTTCCTGCCGATCCCGGGAAACCGCATGAACGCCTCGACCATCCGGCCGAGCGCCTTTCCGGAGATCTTTCCATCCTGATCGCCGGCCTTTTCGCGCTTCCTGCCCCGGCCGGGCTCCGGTGTCGGGGCTTCCTGCTCTCTCACTGCTGCCGTCCTCGCCTGTTCGCCCCGTTCCCTGGTGACCGTTTTCGGATCATTGATCGTACCGTGCGGAACTGCTTATTTCGCAATCCGCAATCCGCATTCCGCAATTAGAGCAATCCCGGCGGGAGGCCCATGCCGGAAGTGAGCCGGCCCATCTCTTCCTTCATGAGTTCCTGGGACTTCCGGAGCGCTTCATTCACGGCTGCCGAGATAAGGTCCTGGAGCATCTCAATATCGTTCGGGTCTGCCACCGATTTGTCGATCTTGATGGAAAGGATCTCCTGGCGGCCATTGGCGACCACGGTCACCATGCCGCCTCCGGAGGAGGCCTCGACGGTCTTGCTTCCCGCCTCTTCCTGGACCTTTTACACCCGCTCCTGCATCTGCTGGGCCTGTTTCATCAGATTATTCAGTAGGTTCTTTGACATACGGTTGCCTTCTTCGTGGTAAAGGATCGTCACCAGTCGCTCAGTGAGCAAAAGGAGTACTATAGTAAAAAAATTACGCCTGATTTGCAAGCAAAAACAGGAGTTTTATGGGAATATAAGAAAATCAAATGGGAGGATCGACCTGCTTTCCTTGCTACGCCGTGCTGTCAGGTTCAATGACCTGGCCGTTAAAGATGCTCAGGGTGTCCTGCAAGAGAGGGTCTTGCTCTTCAGGGGCGGGATTTTTCGGGTGTGCTCCCCTGGGGGGGGTCTTTTTTTCCTCTGCCAGGAGCCGGTATTTTATTTGGGTCCGTTTTCCGAGGACCTCCGCTGCCAGCTGTTCGACAAGGTCGCGGCTCTCTTTCTGTTCCGCAAGCTCGAGCTGAAAGTTCGTTCCCTTGATGCCGATGACCAGCGTGTCTGCAGTACTGCTCAAGATCTTGCTGTGACCGAGTACCGAGGCAAGGCTCGCCTTCTTCTGTTTGAGCAGGGTCATGATCTTTCCCCAGGGGTCCCCCGGCGCGGGGCCCGCTCCCGCTGCGGCCGGCGGCGCAGATGGCGCGATCCGTGTTGACGATGCATAGCTGGCCGAATGCTCCCGGACGGCCTCGGGCTTGCCGGTCTGAATGCGTCCGCCGGCACCGAGCTGCGCCTCAAGGGACTTCATCCGGTCCAGGACCTCTCCCAGCGGCTTCAGGGTCGCAACGCTGCACGCCTTCACCAGGCCCACCTCGAGCGTGAACCGCTGGTGGGGCGACCAGCGCATCTCTTCGAGCGTCCTCGAAAGGCTGTCGAAGAGCATGATCAGCCTCTCCGTCTCGGCGCCCGACGCCTGCTGCTTTATCGTCTCCAGGTCCGCTGCGGGAAGTTCGATGATCGGGCCGGCATCCTTCGCAATCCTCGTAATGATCAGATTCCGGACGTGTTCGACCACGCCTGCCAGGAATTGACGCATATCCTGCCCCTGTTCCAAAAGCGTGTCGATCTGCCGGAGCAGGCCGGACGCGTCACGGGCCAGAAGGCCGTCCGCAAAGGTCTTCAGTGTTTCCTGGGCGACTGCGCCAAGAATGGCCTGGATGTCCTCGTTCCTGATCTCCATGCCGCTGTAGGAAACGGCCTGGTCCAGAAGGCTCTGGGAGTCCCGCATGCTGCCTTCGGCGGCCCGTGCTATGAGGTTCAAGCCCTGGTCGCTGACCTTGATCCCTTCCTTGTCCGTTATCTCCCGGAGCTTTGAGGCGATCTCGGTGAGCGCGATTCGTTTGAAGCCGTAACGTTGACAACGGGAATGGATCGTGGCGGGGATCTTCTGGGGTTCGGTGGTGGCAAAGATGAAAATGACGTGCGGCGGCGGCTCTTCGAGGGTCTTGAGGAGCGCATTGAACGCCTCGTTCGTGAGCATGTGGACCTCGTCGATCACATAGACCTTGTACTTCCCGCCGACGGGCGCATACTTCACGGTCTCCCGGAGCTCGCGAATATGTTCAATGCCGCGGTTCGAAGCGCCGTCGATCTCGATGACGTCCACCGAGGTCCCTGCCGCGGTCTCACGGCAGGGATCGCACACGCCGCACGGCGTGGGCGTGGGGCCTTCCTTGCAGTTCAGGGCCTTGGCGAGAATGCGCGCTGTCGTGGTCTTGCCCACTCCCCGCGGTCCGGAGAACAAAAAGGCGTGGGCCAGACGGTTCGTCGCGATGGCGTTCTGAAGGGTCCTGGTGATATGGCCCTGGCCGACCACATCCTCGAACACCTGGGGGCGCCATTTTCTCGCGAATACCTGGTAGCTCATGGGATCCTCACGACGTAACGCGAAACAGGGTGTGACCTAAAACCGCCTGACTCGCGCTGCAAAATAAAAAAGGCTCATGAACCCGGGTAACCCTGCGGCACACCCGGTTCCCGCTTACCGCTGCTTCCTTCCGGACCTGACGGGGTTCACAGGACGTGGTTGCGCAGGACCCGGGCCCATGAGCGCTAATCTTAACTTCGTAAAAAATAAAGAATGCAAATTGCGGATTCCTGGTTTCCCTTCCGCAATCCGCAATCCACATCCCGCAATTAATAAATGGCGGAGAGGGTGGGGTTCGAACCCACGTTAGGTTTCCCTAAACACGCTTTCCAAGCGTGCGCCTTCAGCCGCTCGGCCACCTCTCCCGATGTTGCCACTAACTATAAATGCAATTTCAAACAGGAAGCGTTAAGTTACCCTTATGTTGATGTATGGCGGAGAGGGGGGGATTTGAACCCCCGGTGGAGTTACCCCCACAACAGTTTTCGAGACTGCCGCCTTCAGCCGCTCGGCCACCTCTCCCGATGATGCTCTCACAAGCCGAACCGTTATTTCCTGCGAAGCTTTTCGAAAAAATCCTGAAGCACTGCGCGGCACTCTGCATCGAGCACGCCCGGCGTGATCGGATAGACATGGTTCAGCCGGCCGTCCCGCACGACATCATATGCCGATCCCAGGGCGCCGGCCCGCGGGTCCCGGCAGCCGTACACCAGCCTGCCGATCCGGGCAAGCACCAAGGCGCCTGCACACATGAGGCACGGCTCCATCGTGACGTATACCGTGGCATCGGGAAGACGCCATCTGCCGCATCGCGCCGACGCTTCGCGCAGGACGATCGACTCGGCATGAGCCGTGGGGTCCTGCCAGGTCTCACGCATGTTATGCGCTGCGGCAATGACCTCGCCTTCGATGACCAGGACCGCGCCGATCGGGGTCTCGCCCAGGGCAGCGGCCTTTTCGGCCTCTACCAGGGCTAACCGCATAAACACTTCGTCCGGCCTGTGTGACAGAAGGGTCATCTTTGCGTCTGCCGAGGTCTCTGCATGCTTCATGCCTGAAACTGGTGCGCCCAAGAGGATTCGAACCTCTGGCCTACGGATTCGTAGTCCGTCGCTCTATCCAGCTGAGCTATGGGCGCAAAAAATAGGATGCACGGATGCGAACCGCGCACCTGTGCATCGATAAATGGCAACCGCTCTTGATCCTACTTGGACACGCCGCCGTTCAGCGTCAGGGCGATCTTCTCGTGCTGGAACGGATGGACGCCGGGATGCATGGAGTAGAGCCAGATCTTCTGGTCCGGCTTGCCCGCCTCTTTGATCAGGACCTGCGCCGCGGGATTGTTCGGCTTGTCCGATGCCGACGTGATGTCCTTTTCTCCCATCCGGAAGTCCGGCAGGAACGACAGCACTGTCAGCTTTACCTTCGTGCCCGGCACTTCGAGCGACGAGCCGACATTCACTGTGTATTCTTTTGTGGTCTTTTTCGCCTTGTCCTCAATGGAAAGCTTCACGGCTTTCCACTTCGCCGCGACTTCCTTCGGTACAACGACCTTGCGGTCGACCTTCGGCATATCGGGCATTCCGGCCGGAGGCATTCCCTGCGGCATTCCGCCCTCGGTGCTCGGATGTCCGGGCGGCAACTGCGGCTTTTCTTCCTTCTTTTTGCAGCCCGCGAATGAGACTAGCAGGCCGGCAACCAGAACTGCTGCTACGATCCTCTTCATTAGGTGCTTCCTCCTTTAGACGATGGTTCCTGATAATGGACCTTTGCTGCTCACGACCTTGCTTTAAACTGGCGGAGAGGCCGGGATTCGAACCCGGGGTGGAGTCACCCCCACAACTGCTTAGCAGGCAGCTGCCTTCAGCAGCTCGGCCACCTCTCCGAATGCTATCACGATCTCAAACTGATGTATGGCGGAG
>JAGVOT010000075.1 GCA_020052615.1 Nitrospirota bacterium
CTGGACCCGGAGGCCGGGGGCCCCGCTCACGGTCAGGCCGGGCAGGAGCGGGAAGGCCGGCACGCTCGAGATGCCGTCGGCGGCCCCGAACCGCTGGGTGCCGAGCACGACGCTGTAGATGATGGTGCCGAAGCCGAGGGTCGCCATGGCGAGGTAGTGCCCCTTCAGCTTGAGCACCGGGACGCCGATGGCATAGGCGATGACCGCCGTCAGGAGGACCGCGACGACGCATGCCGCCCAGGGATGGAACGAAAGCATCTGGCCGCCGTAGAGGTCCTGGCGTGCGGTCAGGAGCGACAGCTTGATCAGGGTCCCGGCGAGCGCCGAGCCCTTGTAGCCGGAGAGGTCCATGGTCGTGAGGACCGCCGACGTGTAGCCGCCGATGGCGAAAAAGCCCGCATGGCCAAGCGATATCTGGCCCGCGTACCCCATGAGCAGGCAGAGCCCGATGATGATCAGGGAGTAGTACGCCGTCATGGTGAGCTGCGTGAGGTAAAATCCCCTGGCGGTCGCGAGCGTCAGGAGCTGGACCGCGACAACGGCGGCGAGGAGGCCAAGGATATGGAGGTGTCGTCCTGTCGGCATCAGAAATCCTTCAGCTTGAAGGCCTCCCGGTTCCCGAAAAGCCCGCTCGGCCGCAGGAACAGCATGGCCAGCAGGATGGAGATGGAGATGGCGTCCTTGTACGCGGTGGGCATGACCCAGATGCTGAAGGACTCCAGGATGCCGAGAATGAAGCCCGCGGCAACTGCCGCCATGCTGTTGCCGAGCCCGCCCAGGATCGCCACGGTGAAGCCCTTGATGGCCAGTCCGCTCCCGATGGCGTACTGCGTCTGGGTGATGGGGGAGACCACGCAGCCGGCCAGGGCGCCGATGCCCGCGGAGAGCACGAAGGAAAGCGTTATCATGTTCCGCGTGGGTATGCCGCAGAGCGTCGCCGCGTCGCGGTTCGCCGCGCAGGCGCGCATCTCGCGCCCCAGCATGGTGAACTTGAAGAACAGGTTCAGCAGGACGACCACGACGGCGCAGACCCCCAGGCTCCAGATGACCTGGGGCGAGACGCGGACGCCGCCAAGTTCCAGCGCGGAAATTTCATCACCGGTGAAATAGGGCAGGGAGCGGACGCCCTCTCCCCAGAGCACCAGGCCTGCCTCCCGCACCAGGATCGAGATGCCGATGGTGATGATGATCATGCGGAGGACCGACGGCTTCACGAGCCAGCGGATGAAGACCATCTCGATGAGTCCGCCGACGGCCATGGTGATGATCACCGCGCCGAGGATAGCGAGCGGCAGCGGCAGGAAGGCGTACAAGCTCACCGCGGTCATGCCGCCCAGCATGACGAATTCGCCCTGGGCAAAATTGATGATGCCGGTGGTGTTGTAGATGATATTGAATCCGATGCCGACGATGGCGTAAATGGTGCCGTAGGTCAGGCCGGCGACGAGATATTGGAGGAAAAGTTCGATCACAATAAAATCCAAACAGCGACTTGCGCGCGCAAGGTGGTGTGTATCAACCGGTACGGCAGGCCAGGGAACGATCCGGAAGAACCCGGAGAGGCGTGGATAGTACCCGTAGAAATTAAGAAAGGCACAGGGAGTACCGATTGTTGATACGCCCTGTGCCTTGTGCCTGTCGTGACACGAAACCGCTATTTATAAACGGCGAACTTGCCTTTCTTGACGGTAAGCATTTCAAAGGCGCTCTTATCAAGTCCATTGTGGTCTGTCGGGCTGAAATTGAATACACCACCCGTACCGACAAAACCCTTCATGTTTTCGATCGAATCCCGAACCTTTTCCGGATCCGCTCCGGCTGTTTCGATGGCCTTGATGAGAATTTTCATAGCATCATAGGCATGACCGCCGAAGGTGCTCGCGTCTTCCTTGTACTTTGCCTCATACGTCTTCCTGTAATCGAGGAGCACGGCTTTCTGGGGATGCTTCTTCGGAAGCGTGTCGGCCACGAGGAGCCGGCCAGCCGGGAAGATGACCCCCTCGGCCGCTTTTCCCGCGACGGTCACGTACTGGATGTTGCCGAATCCGTGGCTCTGGAAGATCGGGATCTTGAGTCCGATCTGACGGGTGTTCTTGATTACGATCGACTGGGCCGGCTCGATCGACCAGTTTACCAGGGCCTGCACCTTTGCCGCCTTGAGTTTTGTTACTTCGGCCGTAAGGTCGGTTGCGGCCTTGTCGTACACCTCGTTTACCACGATCTCGATGCCGTGCTCGGGGGCGAGTTTCTCGATCTGGCCTTTGCCTGCTCCGCCAAAACCGGTGTTGCTCGAAAGGACGCCGATCCTGGTGATCTTCTTCTTGTTCATCAGTTCGAAGATGCGAATGATGGCATCCTTGTCCATCTGCGGGGTCTTGAACACATACTTTGCCACGGGATTGACGATCGGCTCGGCGGCTGCGCAGGAAAGCAGCAGGGTCTTGCCTGCTTCGGCGATGTTCTTGATCGCCATCGTCTCGCCGCTCGTGGACGGGCCGATGATGGCGAAGACCTTCTCTTCCTCGATCAGCTGCTTGGCGAAGGAGACCGCTTTCTCCGGGCTCGCGGCCGAGTCCTTGATGATCAGCTCGATCTTTCTGCCGCCGACGCCGCCTTTCGCGTTGACGTCAGCGACCAGCATCTCGAGGGTCTTTGCCTCCGGTGCGCCGAGGAACGACGCCGGGCCGGTCACCGCCAGAATGGCGCCCACCTTGATCGTATCCGCTGCCATGGCCGGCGCGATGAACGCGGCGACAATGGTCAATGCTGCAGCTAATCGGGTAAAGATGTTCATGGTCCTTGTTCCCTCCTCAGAATGATGTCCCTGCTCCCCGCAGGGTTTTGAGCCTAAAGCTTTTTCATCTCCTCGCCGGTCAGGACCTTGATGTTCCCCTGGCGGAGGACGTCGATGGCCTTGTCGGTGTCGTCGAACCGGAAGATCAATACGGCATTTCCTTCGCACTTCTGGACGAAGGCGTACATATATTCCACGTTGATGCCCTTTCCCTGGAGCGTCCCCAGGATGCCGGCGAGACCGCCCGGCCGGTCGGGCACCACCACGGCGACGACCTCGTTCATGCCGACGGTGAAGCCGCTTTCCTTGAGGAGCGACGCCGCCCGGGCGGGGTCGCTCACGATGAGACGGAAGATGCCGAAGTCGGCGGTGTCTGCCAGGGACAGGGCCCGGAGGTTGATGTTGTTCCGGGCAAGGATCTCCGTGACCTCGGCCAGCCGCCCCGACTTGTTCTCGAGAAAGATGGATATCTGCTCAACCTTCATGGATCCTCCGGCAGCCGCAGAGGCCGAAAACCGCGGCAGCGGCAAGCCCTGGTCGCACTCTGGAAGCCTCATAATATGCCGAGTCGCACGTCTTTGTCAAGGTGTAGGGCTTTAAAAACGCAGGAGTGATCAGGAAGCGAAGGGGGGGTCTGGCAGCGGTCGGGCGCGGGTCGAACGGCCGGGATCTGGCCCGGGGAACGGAAGGGGCAAGTTATCAATCTTCAAGGCTTTTTGTAGTTCGGGTACATCTTGACGGCGCAGTCAGGACAGATCCCGTGGCTGAACTCGGCGTCGGAATGCTCGCTGATATATGCCTCCAGCTGGTTCCAATATCCCCGGTCGTCACGGATCTTCTTGCACGAGGCGCAGATGGGGATCAGGCCATGGAGGGTCTTGATGTTGGCGAGGGCCTGCTGGAGATCCTTGATCAGTCCTTTCTGTTCGGCATCCTTGAACTTGATCGTCCGCTCCAGGCTGAGGACCTCCTGGCACTTCCTGATCGCTGCGAACAGCCGGTCCCGCCCGACGGGCTTCAGGACGTACTGGTCGATCCCGATGTCGATGGCGTCGAGGAAGAATGCCGCATCGTTGTGCGCCGTGGTCACGATGATATGGGTCCGCGGGGCGAGCGCCCTGATCTCCCGCGCCATGTCGAGGCCGCCCATGACCGGCATGCGGATGTCGGTGATGACGACCTCGGGCTTGCGGGCCTTGAAAATAGCCAGACCCTCCTTTCCGTCGGCAGCCTGGTAGACGGTCTTGATCTGGCGTTCGAGCATGGCGCTGACGGTCTCCCGGGTCATGGGCTCGTCCTCGACGTACAGGACGGCGATGTCTATCGTCTGATCGCTCTGGTGTTGATCGCTCATAGCTCTATGCGGAACTCGGCGCCTTCCGCGGTGTTGCGCGCCGTGAGCCGGCCGGACATGTTCTTTTCAACGATGTTCTTCGACATGTACAGTCCGATGCCGGTGCCTTTTCCTTCCTCCTTGGTCGTGAAGAACGGTTCGAACAGGCGCTCCTGGTGGTCGCCAGCGATGCCGCCGCCGTTGTCGCCGATGGTCACGACGGCCCTGCCGTCCTGCCTCGACAGCCGGACGGTAATTTTCGGCGAGCGGACCTTGCGCTCCAGCAGGACGTCCCGCGCGTTGTTCAGGATGTTCAGCAGGACCTGGGAGAACTCGTTCGGATACCCCTCGGCCTCGATCGCGCTCTCCAGGCGGACGTCAAGCGTGATATTCATGTTGCGGAAGCTTGCCTCGATGAATGATCGGACCTTGTCGATGACCTCGTTCAGAATGAAGGTCCGCTTCCCCTTGTCCGTCCGGTAAAATCCGCGGAAGTCGTCGATGGTCTGCGACATGTGCTGGATCACCTCCATGCCGCGCTGGACGCTCTTGTCCAGATAGGCCGGCGTCAACTGTCCGTGGAGCTGGGCGTCCTGGATGTCCTGAATGATCAGCCCGACGATGTTCAGGGGCTGGCGCCATTGATGGGCGATGTTCCCGAGCATTTCGCCCATGGCCGCCTGGCGGCTCTGGACCATCATGATGCGGTCCTTCTCCCGGTTCTTGGCAACCTCCTCCTCGACGCGCCGCTGCAGCGTCCGGTTCAATTCCTCCAGCGTTTTTTCGGCGAGCTTCCGCTCGGTGATGTCGCGGTCGATCCCCCGATAGCCGCGCCATTGGCCGTACTTGTCAAAGACCGGCACGCCGCTCGTTTCAAGCACGACGGGGCGTCCGGTCTTGTGAACGTTCCTGTTCTCCAGGCGCTGGATCAATCCGCGCTCTCTGGTGATCGATGCGAACCGCGGGGCGAGACGGGCCGCCTCTTCAGGGGGCATGAGATCGAAGGGGGTTTTCCCCATGATCTCCTCAGGCTCATATCCCAGGATGTCCGTCACTTTGGGGCTTGAGTAGGTATAGACGCCGTTCACGTCGATCTCCCAGATCCAGTCGCTTGTCGATTCGATCAGGGAGCGGAACTTTTCCTCGCTTTCCTTCAGCTTCTCCTCGGCCCGCTTGCGCGCCGCGATGTCGATGCCCATGCCGATGATCATCGTTCGATCCGCTATCGTGGCGCTGCTCCCGGTGAGATAGAACGGAATGGAATCTCCGGTCCTGGTCAGCAGGGCGGTCTCGATCGCTGCGTATCCTCCGTCAAAGGCCTTCTGTATCGCGTCAGCAAGTCGGTCCCGCTCTTCGGGAGGAACAAAATCGATGGCGGTCATCCGGGACAGTTCGTCATCGGCGTATCCCGTTATCAGGGCGAGGTTCCGGTTCCTCCGGACGATGCTGCCGCTCTCATCCAGGACATAGAAGATGCCCGGCAGGCTGTCGATGGCCGAATCCGAGAAGGTCTTCTCCGCGGTCAGGTCCCTATTGGCCATCTCCAGCTCCTGTGTCCGCTCCTCGACACGCTGTTCCAGCTTTTCGCTTGCCGCCCGGAGCCGGGCAAGCATTGTGTTGAAGGCCCGTGCCAGCGACCCGACCTCGTCCTGTCCCTGGGGCACGATCGTGACGGCAAGGGACCCGCCGCCGGCCACCCTGTCGGCGGCCTCGGTCAGGGAGACGAGGGGGCCGGTAAGCCTGCCGGCAAGCAGGCGGGTGAGCACCAGGGTCATCAGCAGGATGACAAGGCCTGCGGCGAGATAGGTGAGCGTCAAAATTTTCAGCGACCGGTCCATCATATCGGCCGGCTCGCTCACCATGATCGCCAGTTTCAAGCCGTCGAAGGGCGGGCGCAGATGATGGAGAGACCTGCTGTAAGTCGCGGCGGTCATCGTTTCGAAGGTCCTCTGCTCCCAGATCGTCCCGCCGCGGTACTGAAGGGATGCATTCATCGTTCCGCGAGCGTTCTCCGTATGCCAGGCGCGTTCGAAGATCTCATCGAGCGAGATCTCCAGAACCAGCATTCCCCGGGTCTTCGTGGATGCAGTAGCACGGACCGGATAAGCGGCCCTGGTGATATTCTGCTGCCTGTCCGGGAGCATCGAAGCATAGGGAGAACCGTTGCGGATCACCTGCTTGAGGAGCGCGCTGTCGCGGAACGACCGGTAGGACGAGAGCTGCGCATTGCCGGCGATGACCGCCCCCTTTCTGTCGCACAGGGCGAGAGTAAAGGAGATCTGCTCCGGCAGCCGATAGCTCAGGAAGAAGGGGCCCAGATAGCGGCCCCGTCCCTCGGGGTCCTGGAGTCCATTGGACATAATGTAGTTGGCTGCGATGCCCGCAACGTTCTCACTAATTGCATCCAAAAGCCTTTCTATGCGGAGCGCCAGGCGTTCGGCGTCCTCCCTCAGTCCGGCGTCGCCGGCTTCCCTGATCTGCGAACGCATGGTCGTATAGGAGATCGCTCCGAGACCGGCCACAATGGCCATGGTCAGGAGGACCGCCGAAGCGGTGATGCGCCGGGTAATACCGGACCCGATCCACTGGACAAGGTTCACCGGGAGCTCCCTGCCGTCGCTGCGGAGGCATAGGGCTGACAGGACCGGCGGCCGGCCTTGTGTTGATCGGGGAGAGGTGAACGTCTCATTATTGTTCTTTCGGGCACGACAGTACGTGATACTACCTGCTGCCGCGTCGTAATTCTATTGTAGCATGAAGAAGCCCTCGAATGAGAATGTGTAAAATCTGTCCGGAAAATAGCCGTCCGCACCGGCGGTGCAGAACAACGCACATTGTGCATTATGCTGCAACAGCGCCTGTGCTATGATTCATATCATACCATCCGTTCTATAAGCATGTTTTACTTGGACGTCTGAAAATACCCTTCCAGGGAGGTGAACCGCGCACAGGACCATCAGGGGAAAACAAGTTACCGAACTTATCTTTGTAAGGAGGAGAGAACATGGGAAAGAAGAAGGCGATTATTTTCATCATCCTGTCGGCGCTCATCATCACGGGAGCATGGTTGACCGGGGCCGACGCGCAGTACAAGGAAGGGGGCGCGAAGAAGCCCGCAAAGGAAGCGAACGTGAAGGTCGATGCGTGCTACGGCTGCCATGACCCGATCAAGCAGCTCCACACCATGGGCAAGCACAGCAAGAACAACTGCGTGAACTGCCACAGCGGTCTGGCAAGACACCTGGCCAACCCCGGCCCGGACACGCGGCCGGGGACGGACACGTCCTGGGAGGCCTGCGGAGCGTGCCACAAGGACCAGTTCGAGAGCTTCATGAAGGTGGCCATGCACCGGCCGGCGCGGGATGAAAAGTCCCAGCTCACGAACCGCTCGCCCAATCCCTTCTGGGACAAGCTGATGGCCGGCCATGGCTTCACAAAGGAGCACGCCCTCACGAGGAGCCACGTGAACATGCTGACGGACCACTACGTGGTGGACCGGGCCTACGGCGGCAGGTTCCAGGGCAAGAGCGGCTGGAACTACATCCTCGAGAAGGGCAGGGCCTGGGACATCCTCATGGACACGCAGCCGACCGCGACGGTCCACAGATCCTTCATCACCCAGGGAGCCGCGGCGGCGAACCCGGTCTGCCTGCAGTGCAAGTCGCAGGACCAGATCCTGAAGTGGGCCTACATGGGCGACCCGCTGCCGGGGACGGAGTGGTCGCGCAAGTCCTTCGTTCCCGACCTGGCCAGGGCCACGAACCACGGCCTGAACTGCTTCTACTGCCACGACCCCCACGCCGCCAAGCCCCGCGTCGTGCGCGACGGCCTGATCCAGGCGCTGACCCGGCCCGAGGCGGACACCCTGTGGCACAAGGACCCGAAGCATACGAACTTCAAGGTTGTCGACATGGGCATCAGGGGTTTCAACCGGAAGATCGCGATCCTCGAGAAATACGACACGCGGCTCCAGTGCGGCCAGTGCCACGTCGAGTACAACTGCAACCCCGGCTATGATCCGCGCAATCCCGATACATCGAAGTACACCGTCACCATGGACAGTCCGCTCACGAACCACTTCCCTTACAAGGACGTGCTCGGACTCTATGACCACTACGCGAAGCAGGTCAACTTCCTGGATTTCAAGCACGCCCTGACCGGCGGGCTTCTCTGGAAGGCCCAGCATCCCGAGTCGGAAACGTACTACAACTCCAAGCATGCCAGGGCGGGCGCGGGCTGCGATTCCTGCCACACGCCAAAGATGAAGAACAAGAAGACCGGCAAGACCTTTACGTCTCACTTTGCCGTATCGCCGCGGGTCATGCTGAAGGAGACCTGCCTGTCCGCCAAGTGTCATCCCAAGTGGACCGAGGAAGAGGCGAAGTACTCCATCGACTCGATCAAGGCCTTCGGCAAGGGCAAGATGCGGAAGGCCGAGTTCTGGCTAGCGTCGATCATCGACAAGATCGTGGAGGGAAAGAAGGCCGGGCTCGCCGAGGACGTGATCAAGAAGGCCCAGGACCATCACCTGAAGGCCCATATCCTCTGGGAGTACTGGACCGCCGAGAATTCCGACGGCTTCCATAATCCCGAGCTGGCGCGGGAGTCGCTCACCAGGTCCGTGGACGAGTCCATGGCCGGCATCAAGGTCATCAATGATGCCATTGGCGCGAGATCGGCGACGGCGCAGAAGGCAGCTCCGAAGTAGGGGCGGGTGCAGCATAGTAGGATCGTGAGGCGGGGAACAATCTTCCCCGCCTTTTTTTCCCTCTCCGCGATCCAGGGAATACTCTAAGCGGCTGATTTTTCTGCAGTTCGCTTTTGATGGGGTATTTTCGGGGTATGCCCTTATAAGTATAAATTTTCTTGAATTTACATTATAAATAGGGCATAATTACGCATTGTTGCATCTGATCATAGGGGCCGTAACCGGCGGTACGCGTCTTGCCGTAATTAAGGAGACTGAGCATGGCATTAAGAAAGAAGAACAATGCTGTTGTGCTGCTGCTGATCACGATGCTCGTAGCAGCATCCGCGGCGGTCTTTGCAGCGGAAAAGGGCGGGTCCCTCGAAACCCTCAGGCAATACGTGGCCGACCTTAAAAAGAACCCCGAGAACGCCGCACTTCGGGAAAAGACCATCAAATACGCGCAGACGTTCAAGCAGAAGCCGCCGGTCCCGGAAGACTACGAGCGGCACCTCTCTCGCGGCACCACATACCTGAAATTAGCGACCGACAGCGATGGCTATGTGAAAGCGATGGAAGAGCTCCGCGCGGCCGTCGCAGTCGCCCCCTGGCTCGCCGAGGGCTATGAAAACCTTGCCCAGGCCCAGGAGAAGGCCGGCCTGTTCGCCGAGGCCATCCAGAGCCTGAACTTTACCCTTCTGGCGGACCCCAGCACAAAGAACGCGCGGGACATAAAGAACCACACCTATGAGCTCGAGGTCTACGCGGAAGATGCAAAACAGGCCTTGAAGACCTCCCCGAATGTTGCGCTCCCGCCGCCGGCCCCGCCGACGCCGGTCAAGATCGCGCCTATTGCCAAGAAGCAGACCGCTCCGGAAAAGAAGACGAATCCCAAGGTCTTCGTGGGCACTTGGTTCTATAAGGATACGGCGCCGCGAGGGGAGCAGATCTCCACGCAAGCGTTCACCATCAACATGGGTGCGGACGGCAAGCTCATAGCCTCGGCGCCCCGCCGGAGCACCGGCGCCGTCGGCACGGTCTCGGTCTTCGAGCTCGATGATGACACGATCCGGATACAGATCACCTGGAAGCTTGCCACCATCCCGTCCTATTGGAAGACCGAGGACTACGAACTCACCCTGACCGACAATGATTCCAAGCTGAAGGGATCCTACCGGATCAAGAGCAGCGGCAAGGGAGAGTTTGCCGAGGACAAGGTCTTCTTCAAGCAGTGACCGGCCGGGCCTGATCAACGATCTTTATCAATGCTACGAGCTGCTGAAGCGAACCTTCAGCAGCTTTTTTATTCGGCGCCCTCCTGACCACCATTATCATGGTGCCGCTTTTCGGCAATCAGAACACCTTGTTCTTTGTGGTATCATATTAGAACATGTCACTCATCGTCCCGGTCTCCATGGGCCATGAAGATGCTTAGGACCCTTCCTGCCATCGTCGCGGTCGTCTCGCTGGGGGCAGGCTCCCCGCTGCGGAAGTGGTCCCTCCCCGGGCTGCACGATTTTCTCAGCCGGCAGGAGCCGGCGTATATCAGCAGGCACGATTGCCCCATGGGGAACAAACCGCATCCCGACACGTTGGAATGCATACGCTGCAACCGGTGCCGGCATCGTGACGCACCATCCATCCCGTCATCGTAAGGAGAACGCCATGCCTGATCGGACCGAAGTCCTCCCGTTCAAGGGAAGCACCCTCCGGGTGTCCGTCTACACATTCTTCTATCTGCTACTGTTCGGCCTGCTGGTTTCCTACGGCCTGATGGGCATGAACTGGACCAGCTTCTTTGCGTTTTCCCTGGCGGCGGTCCTGCCGGTGGCCGCGGTGATCACGCTTCTTACGGCATGGGGAAACCGGTTCCTCTTTGATGACGCTCAGGGGGCCATCATCAAGCCGGGACGGCGGCCGGTCCCCTACGGGAGGATCACGGGCATCTTCATCAATCAACGGGGCCGCTCGCTCGATGTTTTCCTGCAGCAGGGGTGGAGGGGGACGACCTTCCTGGTCGAGGCGCTCGATGCGTCCGAGCGCGGGCGTCTCGACGAAGCGCTGGCGGCGCGGTTTCCCGGTCTGCAGGTCCGGAAAAAACGATGGACCACGGCGGTTGCCGTGGTTGTCATGCTCGCCCTGCTTATCGCCGGGTTCGGCGTCGCCCATGGCTATCTCTACAAGCGCTTTCCGCAGCTGGCAAAGACCCCCGGGGCGGTGACCTGGGAAGCGGAAAAGAGCAAAAAGCGGTCGCAGACTGAGTATCTCGAGGATTTCGAATTCACTCTTCCCGCAGGCGTCGATCTCATCACCGATATGGGAAGCCAGATGTTCTTCGAGGACAAGATCAAGAAGCTCCGCGTCAAGGTCGCCGCGGACATCCAGCGGCCCGATCTCGCTTCCTATGAAAAACTGCTCCGCCGGGGAATGGGCGTCAAAGACTATTATGAGCTGCTGGACCTTTCCTATCGTTCCCGTGTCGGCGTCATACCGGTGTTCCTCCGCTCGCTCGAGCTCCAGGGGCTGGAGAACATCACGGTATACCGCATCGGGCCGCCGTTCCTGCGCGGCTACATCACCCAGGGGACGCGGGACGGCGAGGAGGAATCCCACATCGTCCTCGTGGGGGACCGGCCGCACGAGGAGATCCATTTCTTCATCACCGGGCCGAAGCGTGCGCCGGAAAAGTTCCTTAGGACGATCGTTTCGACCACGCGGGTGGTGAAGATGCCGGGGGTCTGAGGCGCTTTCTTAGCTGCAGTTCTTTGCGGGCTTGGCGGCTTTGCGCGAGACGGAAGTTGCTGTTGATCTGCTTTTTTACTGTGAATCAAATGAGACGGAATCCATGGACCTGAACCCATGACCGACCAGATAAAATCAGCGCTGCTCCTCGGCGGCGCGACCGTTCTCGTCTTGCTGGTCTTTTCACCAGGTGCCGGTGGAGCAGGGATGGGACCTGACGACCTGCCTTGAACAGCCGGGCTCCAAGGCGGGACTGCCGGGGAATCCTGGAAGGTCAAGGATGCGCGGCTCTTCAGCTTCACGGCCGATATCCTGAAATGACCATGACGGGCACGTCCCGCTTCGCAAGCCCCTTGCTTTTCGATGTCCGATATACTATGATTTTTTCATTGCAGGCCTTGCTCAAGAGCTGTTTCCCGGCCGCAGCCCCTGAATCCGGGAGCGAGCGCATTCCCCGCAGGTTGCTGCGGGGAATGCGTGCGATCAGACTATTTTAGTCCACCCTGAGGATCGAAGCTCCCCTGTCCCGCCCGGGCGGAACCGCAGGGAGCTTCAATGATGAGAACGCCATTCTATGAATGAGACCCTGCTGGTCGTAGACGACGATGTACAGCTGAGAATGCTGTTCAAGCGCTTTCTCGCGAAGTCCGGTTTTGACGTCCATGAAGCTGCGACGCTCGCCGGCGCCCGGGAGATCGCTTCCCAGCGGTCCCTTGATGGCGCGCTGATCGACCAGATGCTTCCCGACGGAAGCGGCATCGACCTGATCGCGGAACTCAAGGCCATGAATCCCGACATGGCCATCATCGTGATCACGGGCAGGGGCGATATCCCGCTGGCGGTGGATGCGATGCGCCGCGGCGCGGACAACTTCCTGACCAAGCCGGTGAACCTGGCCGATCTCGAGCTGCTCCTGCGAAAAAGCCTGGAGATCGGGACGCTCCGGCGCATCGCGCGCACGCACCAGCTCCTGCAGCAGGGCAAACAGCCCTATTTCGGATCGAGCCCTGCCATGCGCCCGGTCGTCGAGATGTCCCGGCTGGCCTCGGAAAACGACCATACGGTCCTCCTTACGGGCGACACGGGTACGGGCAAGGGGGTCCTGGCCCGCTGGATCCACGACAACAGCGGCCGGAGGTCCGGCGCCTTCGTCGATGTGAACTGTTCGGGCCTGCGGGGCGAACTTCTGGCCAGCGAGCTTTTCGGCCACGCCAAGGGCGCTTTTACGACCGCGATCAAGGACCGGGAGGGCCTGCTCGACGCCGCCGACTGCGGAACGTTCTTCCTGGACGAGATCGGCGACATGGATGTCTCTGTACAGGCGCAGTTCCTGAAGGCGATTGAGGAAAAATCCTATCGCCGGCTCGGCGAAGTAAAGATCAGAAGGAGCGATTTTCGGCTCATCTGCGCGACGAACAAGGACCTTTCCGAAGAGGCGAAGGCCGGGAGGTTCAGGCGGGACCTCTTTTACCGCATCCAGGTCATGCCCATCCCCATCCCCTCGCTTTATGAACACGTCGAAGACCTGCCCGGCCTGGTCCGGCACATTCTCGATGCATGCGGATATCCGGGAGCCGAGGTGTCGAACGAGGTCATGATGCTTCTGCGGTCCTATACCTGGCCCGGGAATATCCGGGAATTGAAGAACGTCCTCGAGCGCGCCGCACTGCTGGCGCGCGGCGGTCCGCTGCACCCGGCCCATTTCCCGGGATTGGGCATCAGCACGCCCTCTGCCCGTCCGGCTGTCTGCGGACTTCACCAGATGGAGCAGGACAGCATTCGGGCCGCACTCGAACAAACGGGCGGCGACGTCGGCGCAGCCGCGAAGCAGCTCGGCATCTCCGCGGCAACGGTCTACCGCAAGATCAAGAAATACGATATCACCACCGCTTCCTGAGCCCACCCCCCTTCGTCGGCAATAACCTCAAATAAGAACCGGCCGCTGCCACTTACCGCCTATCGTCATTCCCGCAGCGATTCTGGGCGAGAATCCATTCTTTCAAACAGACACTTGATCACTGGACCTGCGTTCGCAGGTAAGTCGGTTTTGTATAGCATCAAATTCTCAACATGAGAATGCTAAATTCAAACTGAGAATCCGGCGATATTAACACATGTGCATGATGCCGCAACTCATCGTTTTGCTGGATGTTGTTTACACGCCTTTTCTGGCATTCAATCTGCAATGATTCCGCTTGTTCCCTTCAATATATCTTGCCGAAGTCAAAAAAGCTTTTTTGCAGTGAGGATGCGCCCCATGAGAACGATATTGGTCGTCGATGACGATCCCGGTGTTCTGCAGTGCCTGGCATGTATCCTGGAGAGGTTCAAATACGGGGTCATACGGGCGGAGACGGCAAAGGCGGCCCTCAAAACCGCGGCCGATGGC
>JAGVOT010000072.1 GCA_020052615.1 Nitrospirota bacterium
CGCCGAACGGCCCATCCGCAGGAAGTCTCCTCCCGTATGAAAGCACGATTCGATGATGCCGCTGAGCGCGAGCATATGTCCGGGAACGTTCCGTTCCCTGCGGAAACCCCGGTGCGCCTGGTCGTACAGTGCAAGGGCCGCCGGAGGGTCGGTATAGCGGCAGGCTACGGCGGCAGCATAGAGGAACCAGGGCCGTCGGGCCGCCGCGGCAGGGAGCGCATCGATCCAGCGGCGGAGCGTGTTGATGCGGCCCCGGGCGATGAGGTCCTGTGCGCACGATTCCATCTCCCGAATGGCCCGGTCCGTTTCGCCAGCTTCGAACCAGAGATTGACGCTGCGCACCGGATCGCCGCCGGCGCGAAAGTTGCCTGCCGCTGCGGCATAGAGTTTCCTGATGGCCGGTCGCGTATATCGGTCCCTGAGCGTTCTCAGGAGGAACTCGCGGAACAGGGCGTGGTACCGGATGACCGGGCCGTCTGCATCGGCGGCAGTGACGAAGAGGTTTCTCCGCCTCAGTTCACCGGTCATGGACGTCACTGAAGGGCAATCACCGGCGGCGTTCTCCGGCAGGCCGGAAAGGACCGACATCAGCGGCGCCGTGAGCGCGTCCGCTACCGCCGTACGCAGCAGGAAATCCTGCAGGCTCGCGGGGAGGTGCGAGAAGACCTCCTGGGCGAGATACTCGAAGATGTGCGCGTGGAGCTCGGACCGCGCGGGTGCGCCGGGCATCGAGATGCGGTCATGGCCGGGCGATGATGAGAAATACCCATGGAGCAGCACGAGGCCGGCCGGCCAACCCTCGACGGTCCGATTGATCTCCGTTGCCTCTCCGGGGGCGACCGGCATCCCGAAGACCGTGCCGAAAAGCTCCTGCACTTCCCCGTCGCTGAACCGGAGGTCGCTCCCCGTCAGTTCCGCCACGCCCCGCTTCGCTCTGAGCTTCGCAACGTCAAGGTCCGGCCGCGTGCGGGAAAGGAGCAGGAACCGCACCGTGGGCGGTGTCGTTTCGAGTAGGACCCTGATGCATGAGCGGAGCGCCGGCGAGGGGGAGGCGAAATGGTAGTCGTCGAGAACAATGAGGCAGGGGCGGGTCGCTGCTCCGAACATCCGACCGGTCCATCGGGCAACGACGGGTTCGGTACCGCGTGATCCGTCACGGCTGCGGGGGGCTTGCAGCGGTTTCGGGAATTGCTCCGGCATCGCGGTCCGGAGCGCCTCTCCGAGGCAGGCAAGGAAGACCGCGGGATCGCCATCCTCGACGTCCATGGTATACCAGACGGTCGCTGCCGGCAGCGTTGCCGCGTATCCGGCGGCCAGCGTGCTCTTGCCCTGGCCCGCCTGGGCGTGGATGACCACCAGTTTCCTGTCATCCCACGACGCGAGCCTGCTGATGAGACGCTCCCGCTCCAGGACATTCGCGGGCCGTGGGGCAAGGAACTTGGATCGGTTCATGCCGTACTCCTGAGGGAGGATTGGGCAATACGGAAGGCAATTGGCGGCGATTATAAAGTCGCTTATCCAAAAAAGCAACACAATTTATATGGTTGCATTTTCTTGCACGCACGTTGTCCCGGCAGCAGGTCCGCCTGGTCGAACGGGTCCTCACCTCCGGAGGCAAAGGTATGCAGCGATATTCGCGTGACCACCTCTCCGCCTCCCTTGACATACCCCCTCCCGCTCCCTACAATTTAAGTAGGGATATTACACCGAGGAGGCCCATCGTGGACATCAAGGACTTCGTCGTACCGGTCGCCGAGCTCCGGCACACCTGCGATCCCGCGGAATTTTCCTTCAAAACGACCGCTGAGGTGAAGCCCCGCGAAGAGGTGATCGGCCAGGCCCGCGCCGTCTCGGCCATCGAGTTCGGGCTCTCCATCAGGAACCACGGATACAACATATTCGTGTCCGGCATTCCCGGGACCGGCCGGAACAGCATCGTCCGGTCCATCGTGAAACGCATCTCCCTGGGCCGCCCGGCGCCCGATGACTGGTGCTTCATCAACAACTTCAAGAATCCCGACCGACCCCAGGCGATCAAACTGGCGCCCGGAAGGGGCCGTGAGTTCCAGCAGGACATGGAGAAGTTCATCGATGTCATGATGAACGAGATCCCCAAGATCTTTGAATCCAAGGAGTACGATGAGCAAAAGACGCGCATCCAGGAAGAGCTCGAGAAGGCCAAGGAGGTCCTGTTCGGCGATACGGGACGTCAGGCGCAGGAACTGGGGTTCCACCTCACGGTGACCCGCACGGGCATCGTGAAGGTGCCGCTCTTCAGGGGCAAGCCGCTCCAGCCCGAGGACCTCGAGAAGCTTTCCGCGGAGCAGCGCCTCGAGATGGACGACCGGGAGAAGAAGGTGGACGCCCAGATCCGCGACTTCCTGTCCAAGGCCCGGCAGCTCGACAAGGAGGCGCGCGAGAAGATCCATGAGCTGAACCGGAAGATAGCGCACTTCGCCATGGGCCACCAGCTCGAGGACCTGAAGGAGAAGTATCGTACCAATCCCCGCATCCCCGATTATCTCACCGACGTGGAAGAGGACATCCTGAACAACCTCAAGGAATTCCTCGGCCAGACGCCGGAGCTGCCGTTCCCCATTGAGGGCATGGACAAGGCGAGCTTCCTGGAGCGGTACCGCGTGAACGTCCTCGTGGACAACGCGCACACCAAGGGCGGCCCCGTGGTGGAGGAAGCAAATCCAACCTACAACAACCTTGTCGGCCGCATGGAGCGCAAGATGCGCCTCGGCATGGCCTTTACCAGCTTCATGATGATCAGGTCCGGATCGGTGCTCCAGGCCAACGGCGGCTACCTGATCATGAACGCCCTGGACGTGCTCCGCAGCCCCTTTGCCTGGGACGCGCTCAAGCGCATCATCAAGAAAGGCGAGGTGAAGATCGAGGACATCGCCGAGCTCTACGGCATCGGAACCGCCGGGATCAAGCCCGAACCCATCCCGATCTCGCTCAAGATCATCATGCTCGGAAGTCCCTGGCTCTACTATCTCCTCTATTACTACGACGAGGACTTCCGGAGCATCTTCAAGGTGAAGTCCGACTTCGACACCCAGATGGACGGGTCCCCGGACGAGAAGGCCAAGTACGCGAATTTCATCGGCACCATGGCCGCGGAGGAAAAACTGGTTCCCTTCAGCCGCGAAGCGGTTGCCGGGATCATTGATTACGCCGGAAGGCTTGCCGAAAAGAAAGGCAAACTGTCGCTCCGGTTCAGCGACCTCTCCGATCTCATCCGCGAGGCGTCCTTCTGGGCGGGCCGTGAGGGCGGATCGGCCGTCGAAGCCGTGCACGTCGACAAGGCGCTCGAGGAAAAGGTCTACCGCGCCAATCTGCTGGAAGAGCGGATCCAGGAGCTCCTGACCGACGGGACCATCATGGTCGATGTCGGCGGTTCCGTCACCGGCCAGGTGAACGGCCTGTCGGTGTACGATCTCGGAGATTTCTCCTTCGGCAAACCTTCGCGCATCACGGCGCGGGCCTACCTCGGCAAGGCAGGCGTCGTGGACATCGAGCGGGAGGCCAAGCTTTCGGGCCGCATCTACAATAAAGGCGTCCTGATCCTGACGGGATACCTGGGAGGGACGTACGCCCGGGAGAAGTCCCTGTCCCTTTCGGCGAGCCTCGCCTTCGAGCAGAGCTACGGCGAGGTGGAAGGGGACAGCGCCTCCGCCGCGGAACTGGTGGCGCTCCTGTCGGCCGTCGCCGGAGTGCCGGTCCGGCAGGACCTTGCCCTGACCGGTTCGATCAACCAGCTGGGCCAGGTGCAGCCCATCGGCGGCGTGAACGAGAAGATCGAGGGCTTCTTCGCGGTCTGCAAGGCCCGCGGCCTCACGGGCAGCCAGGGTGTCGTGATCCCGAAGCTCAATGTGAAGAACCTGATGCTCAAAAAGGAAGTGGCACAGGCGGTCAAGGACGGCAAGTTCGGGATCTACGCGGTCGCGACCGTTGACGAGGCAATTGCTGTACTTACCGGCATGTCAGCCGGCGAACGACTGGTAGACGGCACGTTCCCGGAAGGCACGTTCAACTTCCTGGTGGACAAACGGCTCAAAGACATCGCGAAGAAACTGAAGACCGACGAGAAGGGCGAGAAGGAGCCGGAAAAAAAGAAGGACGAGAACAATGATGAGCCGAAGGAGAAGGACAGGGCCGGCGGAAAGAAGAAGACGCGGCAGCGAAAACAGCCCGGCGGGCGATCATGAGCCGCCTCGGCTTGTCCGCACGTATCTACAACCGCAGGTTGAGGTCGCCTGCGCCATCGCCGGCAGAGAAGGCAGCCGTCCTGTAACGACGGCGCACATTTCCGAGGCCATCCAGTACCGTAACCTGGGCCGTAGAGTTGGATGATCATGGCATCGCTGCAATTATCTGTTACTCTGCGCGAGAACCCACCTACCCGAATGGGTAGGATGCATCCCCCAAAAATACCCCATAGATTCTGTTATTTGTTGTTGCTTTCATGCCCGTCCAATGCTATTCTCTGCACCACTGCATCACCGCATTCCAAATAGATCACTCCGCTTCAATTCTTGACCCGCAATTTTGACCCGCATTTCAACTGAATACTTCAGGCAACGGATCAGCGCTTCGGAATAAGTTCAGACGTGAAACTTTTTCTAACTAAGAAAGGTGAGATCATGAGCACCGCATCCTGGTTTAACGCTTTCTCTGTCCGCAAATGGACCTTTTACATACGACTCTTTTTGCTCGTTCTCATCGCGGGGCTTTACGGCAAAGCCTGGGCGGTTGAGCTGCCGGACCTCGTAATGACATCGGTTTCCAGCCCCACGTCCGGTGCGACTGGCAGCACGATCACGGTAGCGACCACGGTCAAGAACCAGGGGACAGGAAGTGCAGGAACG
>JAGVOT010000100.1 GCA_020052615.1 Nitrospirota bacterium
GGATGATCGTCGCGACGGCGCTCGTGATGCTCATGTCCATCCCGGGGCTCGCGCTCTTCTACGGCGGCCTGGCGAAGACCAAGGACGCCCTGAACACCATGGCGATGACCTTCGTCACGTTCTGCATCGCCAGCCTGCTCTGGGTCCTGTACGGGTATTCGTTCACCTTCTCCGGCAGCGGCAGCATCATCGGCGATGCTGCGAAGGCCCTCCTGAAGGGGATCGGGCCGGACAGCATCTCGGACCTGGCCAAGACCATCCCCGAGTACATCTTCATCATGTACCAGCTCACCTTCGCGGCGATCACCGTTGCCCTGGCGAGCGGCGCTTACATCGAGCGCATGAAGTTCTCGGCCTGGATACTCTTTTCCGTGCTCTGGATGAGCCTCGTGTACCTCCCGGTCGCCCACTGGGTGTGGGGCGGCGGGTTCCTGGCCAGGATGGGCGCGCTTGACTTCGCCGGCGGAACGGTCGTCCATGTGAACGCGGGCATCGCGGCGCTCGTGGGAGCCCTCATCCTCGGCAAGCGGAAGGCAAAGGCCATCATTCCGGGCAACCTGACGCTGGTCGTGACCGGCGCCGGCCTCCTGTGGTTCGGGTGGTTCGGGTTCAACGCCGGCTCCGCCCTTGCGGCGAACGGCCTTGCGGGCGCGGCCTTCATCAACACCAACACGGCGGCGGCGGTCGCGGCGCTCGCCTGGATGTTCGTTGAGTGGATCCATTCCGGGAAGCCCACGGTCCTGGGCCTGGCCTCGGGCGCGGTGGGCGGGCTGGTCGCCATAACGCCGGCGGCGGGTTTCGTGAACATCACCGGCGCCATCATCATCGGGATCGCGGCGGGCGTGGTTCCCTTCTACGCCGTGGCAAAGCTGAAGCCGATGCTCGGCTATGACGACACGCTCGACGCCTTCGGCATTCACGGCATCGGCGGGACCCTCGGGGCCATCCTCACCGGCGTGTTCGCCGATCCGGCGATCAACTCGGCGGGAAAAGGGCTCCTGTACGGGAACCCCGGCCAGCTCTGGACGCAGATCGTGGCGGTCCTTGCCACGCTGGCGTACAGCGCGGTCGCCACGCTGGTCATCTTCATGATCATCAAGTTCACGGTCGGGCTCCGGGTGGACGCGGAAGAAGAGACCATCGGGCTCGACGAGACATCGCACGGCGAGCGGGCGTATAATTCGTAAGTAACGGCTGAAGGTGGGAGGGTAGGAAGGCGGGAGGGTAGGAAGAGGCAAAATGCAGGCCCAACTTCCCACCATCGCACCTTCCCAGCTTCCGATTCACACAAGGAGGATATATGAAAAAGATCGAGGCAATCATCAAACCGTTCAAGCTCGACGAAGTAAAGGACGCGTTGAACGCCCTGGGCATCCAGGGAATGACCGTGACCGAGGTGAAGGGTTTCGGCAGGCAGAAGGGCCATGTGGAGCTTTACCGCGGCGCGGAATACGACATCGCCTTCATTCCCAAGGTGAAGCTCGAGATCGTCGTGGCGGAGGCGATCGCCGAAAAGGTCGTGGCGACCATCATGGAGAAGGCAAAGACCGGCAAGATCGGCGACGGAAAGATCTTCATCACCAGGATCGAGGACGTTATCCGCATCAGGACCGGCGAGAAGGGCGAGTCGGCGATCTAAGGAGATCAGTTTCCCCCATACCTCCCTGATGTGGCGGGAACCACAGGGCCCGGCGGAGCGATCTGCCGGGCCTTTTTTACTTCCGCGGAGGGGATTTTTCAGCCGGGGCCTGCGGGGGCGCTTCCGGCGGACAGGCGAGCTGTTGACGGAGGATGCCGATGTATTCCTCGTAGTCGGCCACTTCCTCGGCGTGGAACTCCTTCATGTCGGGATTCGACCTCTTGAAGGCATTGTAGCTCGCCAGGCCCTTCGTGAGGGAGTCGCAGGCCTCACCGGTCCGGTCGAGGTAGCCGTAGGTCTTTGCGAGGCTGATGTGGACCGTCGAGAGGGCGTCATACTTCTTGTTCTCTTCAAAGATGACCTGCGCCTTGAGGAGATACTCGGCGGCCTTCTGGTACCGGTTGGCGAATTTCACCGATTCGTCGAGGAACCCGATGGTGTTGTAGTGCTCCTCGAACTTGGATACCGCGTTGGAGCGAAGGAAGAGGCCGTACTGGCGGTAGGTCTCGGCGAGGCCGAGGCGGTCCATTTTCTTCCGGTATACTTCAAATGCCTGCTGGAGGAACTCTTCGGCGGCAAGTGGATCGTCCTTGCTGCTGAATTCCTCGGACGCCCACTGGAGCATCACCGCCGGGTCCTTGGTGCTCCGGGCCGCGCAGGAAATGAGGAGCCCGGCCAGGATGACGGTCAGTCCGGGCAGGGCCAGGATTTTCTTCAGGTCCATGATGCCTCCTTTGTTGTCACGGACTCGTCCGTGGTTTCTGTTCCGTCAATGAATACCGTAAGCGCGTCAAAAATGCAAGAGGATTTCACTGGGGCACATGCCTATTCTCTGCGCAGGTGCCCAAACATTCGCCAGTTCGAAATACGCGCCGGTACCCTTTCCTGACCGGGGATCGTTATCCGTCGCAGGTAAATCAACTGTTTACACGGTCCCGGATCCGCGCACTCCCGTGGCACATTCCTTGCTTAATTAATTTGCAGAGTGGTCACTACTTGTGCAGCGGGAGGAGAAAGAATGACGAAGAAGAGCTGGTCCTATGGGGCCGCAGGGCTTGCCGCGGCGGTGCTGACGCCGTCCCTGGCATCGGCGGCGGAGGAAGCAGCCCGGAAGATCGACACGGGCGACACGGCGTGGATCTTGATGTCAACGGCGCTGGTGATGCTGATGACGCCGGGCCTCGCCCTGTTCTACGGCGGGATGGTGCGCAGAAAGAACGTGCTGGGCACGATCATGCACAGCTTCATCGCCATCGCGCTGGTGAGCGTCCAGTGGATCCTGTTCGGCTACTCGCTGGCCTTCGGCCCCGACATCAAGGGCTGGATCGGAAGCCTCGACTGGGCGGGGCTCTCCGGTGTCGGTTCGGCGCCGAACGCGGACTACGCGGCCACGGTGCCTCACCTCGCGTTCATGGCCTACCAGATGATGTTCGCGGTCATCACGCCCGCGCTCATCAGCGGGGCGTTCGCCGAGCGAATTAAATTTTCAACATTCCTCGTGTTCACGCTGCTCTGGACGACGGTGGTGTACGATCCCGTATGCCACTGGGTCTGGGCTACGGGCGGATGGATGAAGCAGATGGGCGTGCTCGACTTTGCCGGCGGGATCGTCGTCCATGCCACGTCGGGGTTCTCGGCGCTCGCGGCGGCGCTCTATATCGGCCACCGGAAGGGTTTTCTCCGTGAGTCCATGCCGCCCCATGACCTGCCGATGACGGTGCTCGGCGCCGGCATCCTGTGGTTCGGGTGGTTCGGGTTCAACGCGGGAAGCGCCCTGTCATCGGGAGAGCTCTCCGCCGTTGCCTTCGTCACCACCCATACTGCCGCGGTCGCTGCAACCCTTACCTGGACCGCTGTTGAGTGGTATCACCGCGGGAAGCCGACGATGTTCGGCGCGGCAACAGGCGCCATTGCCGGCCTGGCAACGATCACCCCTGCCGCAGGGTTTGTGAGCCCCATGGCCGCCCTTGCCATCGGCATCGGCGCCGGCCTGCTGTGCTACGCGGCCCTGAACGCCAAGGTGAAGTTCCGCTATGATGACTCGCTGGACGCTTTCGGCGTTCACGGGGTGGGAGGGACCCTTGGCACGGTCATGGCCGGGGTATTCGCTTCGACGGCGATCAATTCCGGCGGGGCCAACGGCCTGCTCTTCGGGAATCCCCGGCAGCTTGCGGTCCAGGCCGGCTCTGTCCTGCTGATCGCCGCGTACTCTTTCCTGGTGAGCATGTTCCTCTTTAAAGTACTCGATGCGACGATGGGACTGAGAGTGACCAACGATGAAGAGACCGAGGGACTGGACCTCACCCAGCACGGCGAGGCGGGGTATACGCACTGAACTTCAGACAAGGAGACGCGGGGACAAGGGGACGGGGAGAGAGAACCGACAAGGGGACAAGGGGACAAGGGGAGAGGGTGGGAAGTTGAGATGGTTGGAAGTTGGGACGGTAAGAAGGTAAGAGGGTAAGAAAGACCGCGAAGGTGAGAAGCTAAGATGGAAAGTGGCGCTGCATACCTTCCTACGTTCCTACCTTCCTACCTTCGGGTTTTACCCGCTGTACTGCGGCGACTCCCCCGATGATGGCGATGCCGCCGGCGAGCTGGACCGGCGTGATGCGTTCGCCCAGGAAAAGGGCGGCGAACAGGACGGCGACAAAGGGGACCAGATAGTGATAGGCGATGGTGCGCGTGACGCCGATCCTTCTCACTCCCTGGTACCAGAGGCTGAAGGCGATGCTTGCCGAGACGATGGCGGAAAAACCGAAGGCGGCCCAGGACTGGAGGGAAACGGCGGTCCACGACTGCTTGAGGAGTTCGTGGAGGCCGAAGGGAAGCAGGAGGACGCTTCCGGCAGCCATGCAGTAGGCCGTGATCGCGACGGCGGAATATTTTTCCAGAAGCGGCTTCGCCTGGATGGTATAGAGCGCCCAGAGCACCGAGGCGCAGAGCGTCAAAATGTCTCCGGTCAGGCCTGCTGCGGTGAAGCTGAAGCCGCCGCTGCGGCCGCTGACGACGAGGTATACGCCTGTCGAGGCGAGGAGCAGCCCGAGGGCGATGGAGGGCGTGAGTCGTTTTCCCGTTCTTGCCTGCAGCAGCACCGCGAACAGGGGTGACAGCGAGATGAACAGCGCCGAGTGGGAAGCCGTGGTGTACTTGATGCCGTACATGAAGAAGATATTGTAGAGGGTGATCCCGATAAACCCGAGCTTCACGAGCGCACGTATGTCCCGCCGCTCGACCGCGAAGGGCTCTTTTGTCACGACCATGACGGCGGCCAGGAACAGCGCGGCGACAAAGAAGCGCACGATGGTGAAACTGAGCGGAAGAAAGTCGTTGAGCGCGAATTTCACGAAGGCGAAATTGACGCCCCAGACCAGGGTCACGAATAGCAGGCGAAGGTCAAGCATATGTCGTAAGTGCGGAGTGCGAAGTGCGGAGTGCGGAATAAAACCAAAATCAGTTCGCAGTTGACCTGCTTGAGCAGTTACTCCGCACTTCGCACTCACCACTCCGAATTGGGCGGACTATATCATAAATTACCTTGAATACTCAAATATATTGTGCTATCAATAGGTTATGCATGGTCTGAGCCAAAAGTTCAGCGATCTTACCGCCGATATCCTTTCGGGGATAGTCGATGGCGTGGCTGTCACCGATGAGAGCGGGAACATCATCATCTGGAACCGCGCCATCGAGGAAATGACCGGCATCGCCTCGGCCGACGCGATCGGCAGGAGTGCAGGGACCGTCTTTGCCGATAATCCCGCGATCGTGACCCAGATCGAAAAGACCCTGGCGACGGGAAGGTCCTATTCGGACTATGAGGCCGCGCTTTCAGCCAGGCATCGGCAGCCGCTGCCGGTGGGTGTGGTGAGCAGCGTGCTTCCCGACGCGGAAGGCAGGTCCCAGGGCGTGATCATCACCGTGCGGGACCAGAGCAGCGTACGGGACCTGAAGGACCGCATACGACGGGCGGACCGGCTGGCCGCCATCGGTCAGATCGCCGCCGGCATCGCACACGAGATCAAGAATCCCCTCGTGGGGATACGCGGCGCGGCGCAGCTTTTGAGATCGGAGCTCAGGGATTCGCCCAGAGCAGGCGGGAGCCTCACCGAGTATCTTGACGTGATCCTGAAGGAGGCGGACCGGTTGAACGGCGTGCTCGAAGGGATCCTGGATTTTACCCGGGTGAAGCCCCGGGAGGCGGGCACCTTCAATATCCACAGCATTCTTGACCGGGCGCTCCTGTTGTACGAAGAACCTGCCCGGCTGCATGCGATCGTGCTCGCGCGGGAATATGACCCGAGCCTTCCCGAGGTGATCGGGAACCGGGACCAGCTCATTCAGGTGTTCCTGAACATCATCAAGAACGCCATCGAGGCCATGCCGTCGGGCGGCAGGCTCACGGTGGTGACGCGCATGTCCGATCTGTTCACGAGCGTCCAGGCCGACGGCAGGAAGCACCGCCTCATGGTCGTGAAAGTGAGCGATACCGGGCCGGGCATCAAGCAGGAACACCTGCAGGACATCTTCGCACCTTTCTTCACGACCAAGGACCGGGGAGTGGGGCTGGGGCTGGCGCTGTCGTACCAGATCGTGCAGGAGCACCTCGGGACCATCCGGGTGGACAGCCACGAGGGCGCGGGGACGACGTTCAGCGTATACCTGCCGCTGGGGGGGTGACCATAGAATCCTGCCCTGCATTCCCGCGCAGGCGGGAATCCGGGCCTTTCAGGCTGTTACTGGGTCCCCGTTCCCCGATTTCAGCCTTCGAGGACAAGTTTCACGGGGATGACGAATTAGGCTGCAAGCGGTAAAAAAGTTCAGCAGGAATGATATTATGACCAGCGAAAAGATTCTCATAGTCGACGACGAAGAAAGCGTCCGGTGGGTGCTGAAGAAGGCCCTGGAAAAGGAGGGCCTCGAAGCGGTCCTCGCGAAGGACGCCGCCGAAGCATTTTCGCGCCTGCAGGAAGGCGGCATTGCCGTGGTCCTCATGGATATCCGCATGCCGGGCATGAGCGGACTCGACGCCCTGGAGAAGATCCGGAAGGAAGGACGGAACATCTCGGTCATCATCATGACCGCCCAGAGCACGATGCAGAACGCCATCGAGGCCATGCGCCGCGGCGCCTACGACTACATCACCAAGCCCTTCGACCTCGACGAGGTAAGCATCCTGGTCAAAAAGGCGCTGGACGTCCGGCACCTGAGCGAAGAGGTGGACACGCTCCGGGCGGAAGTGCGGGAAAAATACGAAGGCGGGCTCGTCGGCGCCACGTCCGCCATGCAGGAGATCTACAAGACCATCGGCCGCGTGGCCGAGAGCGACGCCACCGTGCTGATCCACGGCGAAAGCGGGACGGGCAAGGAACTGGTCGCCCGGGCAATCCATTTTCACAGCAAGCGGTCGGGACGGCCCTTTATCGCCGTGAACTCAGCGGCAATCCCCTCCGAGCTCCTGGAGAGCGAGCTCTTCGGACATGAGAAGGGGTCCTTCACCGGCGCAGTGGCCCGGAAGCTCGGGAAGTTCGAGGCTGCGGCAGGCGGCACGCTCTTCCTCGATGAGATCGGCGACATGAGCCTTTCGCTTCAGGGCAAACTTCTCCGCGTCTTGCAGGAAAGGGAGTTCGAACGCGTCGGCGGGACCGAGCCCATCAGGACCGATGTCCGGGTGATCGCCGCTACCCACCACAATCTCGAAAAGATGGTGCGCGAGAACAAGTTCCGCGAGGACCTGTTCTACCGACTGAATGTCATCCAGATCAATATCCCTCCGCTCAGAAAGCGCAAGGACGACATCGTCCCGCTGGCCGAGCATTTCCTCCGGAAATACCGCGACGGGCGCGGGGCGACCTCCAAGACGTTCACCCCTGAGACGCTCAAGGCCCTGCGCGCCTACGACTGGCCGGGGAACGTGCGCGAACTGGAGAACGCGGTCCAGCGCGCGGTCACGCTTGCCCAGGGCGACAAGATATTCCCCGATGCCCTGCCTCCGCAGATCTTCAAACCCGGGCAGGGGGTCACCATATCGTTCGAGAATTTTCTGGAAGAAAAGCTCGCTGACCTCGTGGACCGGCTCGGCGGGCTCGATCATGGCGATATCTATTCCCTGGTGATCCAGCGCGTGGAGAAGCCGCTCATCACCCTGGTGCTCAGGAAGACCGAGGGCAACCAGGTGCGCGCCGCGAGCCTCCTCGGCATCAATCGGAACACGCTGAGGAAAAAGATCAGGGAGCTGGGGATCAAGGGCCCGTTCAACGGCGAGGAAGAGAAGGACGATGAGGAGTGAGGGCTCAGGGGGATGGATGAGCAGTCGTCAATAAGCATTACGATAAGCAGAGTCCACTCGTGAGATGTATAGCCAGATACCCTGATGAGGCCGGATCTTTCCGGCCTTTTTAATATCGATCGACAACGATGCGCTTGATCCCTCCTCGACCCTGTTCGTCCGGTGACCTCCAGGATCAATACTTCACTCTTGCTTTAGAGCGACGTCCAGCTCATCTGGCCGGTGCCACCGGTGAGGCCGTTGCATATGCCGGTGCCGGCGATGCCGTTCAGGTCGTTGGCTTTCATGACTGCAGCGGGCAGGGATGCGTTGTCCATCGGCTGTCCAAGCTGTCCGTTGGTCCAATACAGCGTCGTAACATCGGAATCGATGCCGCTGCACCGATCGCCAGAAGTGTTCTTGCTCGCCATCACAAAGCTGCCGCCGTCGGCCGAGGTATTGATCACGATCTGGACATTCTGGGAAATGCCCGTCGTGAAGGTCGTGTTCTCTGCCGGCGCTTCTGCAGAGATCCCGAATTGTATAATGGTAACAGGAGCGGATGCGCTGGCAAGCGGAAGACCGACACCTGACGAACCATCGGCTTTGCTGGAGCAGTACACGCGGCAATCGGAGTAGAAGGCCTCCTCGGCGCTTCGTGCGTTCCGGAGGTCTGAGAGGGCCGACGAGTTGTAACCGCGGGTCCGATAGCTGTTTAACTGCGGGATCGCTATGGCAGCCAGAATGACTATGATGGTCACCACGATGAGCAGTTCGATCAGCGTAAAACCTCTTTTATCCTTCAGCTGTCGGTGATGTCCCATAGTTTGGTCAGTCTCCTGCGTAAAGGTATGGTGTGATAGTTCGGCCGAACTGAGTGCACATCTGCAAACACCAATGATAGCAGAATATCTGTTCTGTAAGGCGATGTCTATTTCATAATAGATCCGGGTCTCCCCGGTTCTGGAAAGCGCCCCCTAAAGTTCTATCGCGTTCAGCGCTGTATATATATAGAGGGTAAAGTCGTCCTGGATCCGGTCGTGGCGCATGGCGAAGTAGGGGGAGAGGTTCTCAAGGGTGAACTTCACCATTTCCTCTGGCGAGGTGTAGTGGAGTTCGGGGTCCTTGACCGGCGTGTGGGATGACAGTGCGTTCAGGGCCAGCCCTTTGTTGCAGTGCTTGAAAAGCGTGACCAACGACTCTTTCATGTCATCGGCAACACCCGGTACGCGCAGGTTGAACACGCCGCAGATGACGATATAATCGAAAAAGCCTTCCAACTGGTCCTCATGGCCGTCCAGCACGCTGAACGTGCATTCGGGGTATTTCTTCTTTGCTAGTTCGATGAAGTTTTCGTTGATATCGACGCCCGTGTACTGCACGTCGAAACCGCGCCGCTTCAGGAACCGGTAAAAATCACCGGTGCCGCAGCCGTAGTCGAGGATGGTCGCCTTGTCCAGGTCGGGAGCGATCTCCGCCAGCGTGTGGTACCGCTTGAGCTGGCCCTGGGGGGTCCATCGGAGCGCCTCGGGCCGGTCGCCGAACTGTTTCAGGTGAAAGTTGTAAAAAGAGATCAGGTGTTCTTTGGAGTAAGGGTCCATGGCCTGTTTTTCCGGGAGTTATTTTTTTCCAGTGTACGTCATCGGCCGCTGTTACCGCAAGACTTAATTTGAAAAAAAAATTTTCACGAGGTAGCATATTTGCGAGAGGACCGACAATTAAGACTATTGGCATCCTTATAACTTTTAGTAACGTTTTGCTTGACAAACTAACAGGGTTATCTTATCATGAGCGCGTTTTGCATGACTGCACTTTAGAAGTCCTGTTAATTTAAAATTTAATAAGAAGCGGGGGAGTGGCCATGACTCCTGGATCGTACCTCCCGGGACATTTTCTTCCAGTCGCAATCTTTCTCTTCGTCGGCATCGCTGTCGGCGTCGGCATGCTGGTCTTCAGCAGGCTGGTCAGCCCCCGTCGGCCCTACCGGGAAAAGCTGATGACCTATGAGTCCGGCATCACCCCCTTTTCGGACGCTCACCAGAAATTCTCCATCCGCTACTACATCATCGCCATGCTGTTCCTCATATTCGATATCGAAGCCGTGTTCCTCTATCCCTGGGCCGTTGCCTATGATCGCATCGGCCTCTATGGGCTCGTGGAGATGGTGATCTTCATTATCATTCTCCTCGTCGGCTACGTATACGCCTGGAAGAAGGGGGCGCTGGAATGGGAATAATCAACAACGTATTCGAAGAAGGATACATGACGACCAAGATCGACGAACTCCTGAACTACATGCGGTCGTGCTCTGTCTGGCCCATGACCTTCGGTCTTGCCTGCTGCGCCATCGAGATGATCCAGTACTATTCAGCCCCGCAGCATGACTTTGACCGGTTCGGCACGGTGCCCAGGCCTTCGCCGCGCCAGTCCGACCTCCTCCTGGTCGCCGGGACGCTGACGAAGAAGATGGCGCCGATCGTGCGCCGTGTCTATGACCAGATGCCCGAACCCCGCTATGTCATTGCCATGGGCAGCTGCGCCAGCTCCGGCGGCATCTTCAATACCTATAGCGTCGTCCAGGGGGTGGACAATATCGTTCCGGTGGATGTGTATATCCCGGGATGCCCGCCCCGCCCGGAAGCGCTGATGTTCGGCATCATGAAGCTCCAGGAAAAGATCCGGAAGGAACACTATATCCGGAAATAGCGGCAGCTGCGAAGCGGTGCCAGCTCCGGATGTTGTCTGTCACCTTGCGCGCAATTCCCAAAATGGCAGTTCGAAAGAGACGGCTATGGATGCTGATCAGATAGCGAAAATGATCGAAGAGAAGTTCTCCGGCCAGGTCCAGGGTACCGTGACCCATGCCGGGCAGGTCGGCGTTATGCTCAAGAAGGACATGATCCGGGACATCTGCCGGTTCCTTCACGATGAGCCGTCGATACGCATGGACCATCTGGCGGACCTGACCGCCGTGGACTATTCCGCCTACCCCGGAGATGCGGGGCCGCGGTTCGAGGTGGTGTACAACCTGATCTCCACGGTTTACGGCCATCGCATCCGGTTAAAGGTCCGGGTGACCGAAGAAGAACCGAGGATCGATACGGTGACGTCCATCTGGCAGACGGCGAACTGGCACGAGCGCGAGACCTATGATCTCATGGGGATCATCTTTAACGGACATCCCGACCTTCGCCGCATCCTTCTTTCCGAGGACTGGGTGGGCCATCCGCTCCGCAAGGAATATCCGCTCAAGGGGTATTAAAACATCGTCCGGAAAATCCAGTCGACAGTCGACGGTCAACAGCCTGAAGAAGAGACACGATAAACTACCGGCTGATGACTGACGACGGTTACTCTTTGACCAGCAGTATTTACGGTGAAAAAATGTCATTGACCAACGCGACCGAAAAAGAAATCGTCCAGAAAGAAATGACCATCAACATGGGTCCCCAGCATCCGGCCACCCACGGCGTGCTGCGTCTCGTGGTGGACCTGCAGGGCGAGACGGTCGTCGGAATCGATCCGCGGCCCGGCTATCTCCATCGCGGAATCGAAAAATGGATGGAGAGCCGTACCTACCACCAGATCATCCCCATCACCGACCGTCTGGAGTACATCACCTGCATGAACAACAATCTCGGCTGGGTCGTTGCGGTCGAGAAGCTGGCCGGGATCGTCGTCCCGGAGCGGGCGCAGTTCATCCGGATGCTCATGGCGGAGCTGACCAGGCTTTCCGGGCACCTCGTGTGGCTCGGCACCCATGCGCTCGACATCGGGGCCATGACGGTCTGCATGTACACCCTGCGGGAGCGGGAGCTGATCCTCGATCTCACCGAGACCGTGACCGGCGCGCGCCAGACCGTAAGCTATGTCAGGATCGGCGGTTTGCGGAACGATGTTCCGAGGGACTTCCTGGACAAATGCCGTGAGTTCACCGAGATCTTCCCCAAAAAGCTGGAAGATTACGACACCCTGATCCGGCAGAACCGCATCTGGCTCAAACGGACCAAGGGGATCGGCAAGTTCTCCGCCGAGGACGCCATAAACTACGGTCTGACCGGCGCAACGCTGCGCGGTTCGGGCGTGAACTACGATCTGCGCAAGGTCGAGCCGTACGCGGCCTACGATAAGGTGGAGTTCGACGTGCCGCTCGGCACAGAGGGCGATGTCTATGCCCGGTATATCGTGCGGATCAACGAAATGCGCCAGAGCGTCCGCATCATCAAGCAGTGCCTGGATATGCTGCCGGAGGGGCCCATCATGACCGCCGACCCGCGCTATGCGGTGCCCGATAAGGCGACGGTCATGACGAACATGGAGGCGCTCGCGCACCAGTTCGTGCTGATGAGCAAGTGGGTGAACATGCCCAAAGGCGAGGTCTATGTGGCGACCGAGGCCCCCAAGGGCGAACTGGGCTTCTTTATCGTGAGCGACGGCAGCGGACGGCCGTACCGCGTGAAGATCCGCGCCCCATCGTTTGTGCACGTCGGCGCGCTTCCCAAGATGGTGACCGGACACATGGTGTCCGACGTGATCGCCTGTATCGGCACTATCGACATTGTGCTCGGAGAATGCGATCGGTAACAGGGGGGGAGAAAGGAACAAACCATGGTCAAGGTAAAAGACATCGAGGAATTATCGCTGTTCAAAGGTTTGACGGGTGATGAACTAAAAGCCCTCGCCGAGATCGTTACATCCGACACCTTCCCGGCCGGCAAACCGGTCTTTGAGGAGGGCGAGGTCACGTGCCCCTGCATCTACATCATCCAGAAAGGCAAAGTGGACGTCCAGAAGAGGAACAAGGACGGCGACGTTCTGACCCTGTCGGTGCAGCGAGAGGGGAGCTTTTTCGGCGAGCTGTCGTTCATTGACAACAAGCCCCATTCCGCGACGCTTACGACGGCAGCTGAGGAGTCCGTGGTGCTCAAGATCGACCGCGGAGATTTTGAGAAGTTTGTGCAGCGGTATCCCAATGGCGGCTACAAGGTCCTGATGAACATCGTCCAGGACATTTCCCAGCTGGTCCGCCGGATGAACACCCAATACGTGGATATGGCCGGATACGTGTTCGGCAGGACAAAGAGGTAGGCGAGAGTATGAGCGACCAACACGAGGAAGCGCACTTCTGCCGGACTGCCGGTGAAAAGATCATGTTCAGTGACGCGATCATCGACGCGATCAAGAAGGTGCAGCAGCGCTATCCCGATCAGCAGGGCGCGGTGCTCCCGGCGCTCCACATCATCCAGAAGGAATACGGCAAGCTGACCTACGAGGCCATGCGGTTCGTCTCGCAGCAGCTCAGGGTCCCGGAGTCCGATGTTTTCGGCACGGCTACGTTCTATTCATTATACCGTTGGAAGAATCCCGGCAGGCACCAGATCCAGATCTGCCATAACCTCTCCTGTTCGCTCCTGGGCGCGGAAACGATGATCAAGCATCTCGAGAAGAAGCTCGGCGTCTGCGAGGGCGAGGTCACCAAGGACGGAAGGTTCTCGTTCATCCGGATGGAGTGCATCGGGCGGTGCGACGGCGCGCCTGCCATGCTCGTGGGCGACGATTATCACGGCGAACTGACGCCGGAGAAGATCGACGAAATCCTGAAGAAATACGAGTAACTTCAATGCGGAATGCGGAGTGCGGAGTGCGGAATAACAACCGTATACTGCACCGTCGGCAATCCGAGACGGATACCCGAGGGTAATTGCGAATGGAAAAAATGCTCCTCAAACGGGTCGATATCCCGAACTCCGCGGACATCGATGTGGCCATGAAGAACGGGGCCTATTCCACGCTGGCGACGGCATTTGGAATGCGTCCGGTCGACGTGGTGAACGAGGTAAAACGGGCCAATCTGCGCGGCCGCGGCGGCGCCGGCTTCCCCACGGGTCTGAAGTGGGAGCTCTGCTCCCGGGTCCCGGGATCCCTGAAGTATCTCCTCTGCAATGCCGACGAGGGCGAGCCGGGTACGTTCAAGGACCGGTTCATTCTGCTGCAGGACCCTCATCTCCTTATTGAGGGCATGATCATTTCCGGTTTTGCCATCGGCGCCGAGCGTGGGTATATCTATCTCCGGTATGAATATCCGACGGCCCTCGTTGTCCTCGAGAAGGCCATCGAGCAGGCCTATGCGAAAGGGTATCTCGGAAAGAACATCCTCGGCAAAGGCGTGAACTTTGACCTCTCCGTGCACCGCGGCGCCGGGGCCTACATCTGCGGCGAGGAGACGGCGCTCATCGAATCCCTCGAAGGGAAGCGCGGCCAGCCCCGCATCCGTCCGCCGTTCCCGGCAAGCCAGGGTGCCTGGCGTAAACCCACGGTGATCAACAACGTGGAGACCCTTTCCAATATTCCGTACCTGATTGCCATGGGCGCCGACGCCTATGCCAAGATCGGCGCGGAGACCGCGCCGGGACCCAAGCTCTACGGCGTGAGCGGGATGGTGAACAAGCCGGGCGTGTACGAACTGCCCATGGGCACCACCCTTCGGGATATCATCTACACCCACTGCGGCGGAGTCCGCGGCGGCAAGAAGCTCAAGGCGATCATCCCCGGCGGCGCTTCCACGCCCATCCTGACCGAACAGCATCTGGATGTGACTATGGATTTCAACTCGCTCGTCGCCGCGGGCTCCATGCTCGGCTCGGGCGCGGTGATGGTCATGGACGAGACGGTCAACATGGTGAACGTCGCCTATGTCCTCGTCCGGTTCTTCGCCCACGAGTCCTGCGGCAAGTGCACACCCTGCCGCGAAGGGACCTCGTGGCTTTATCAGGTATATAAACGGCTGATGCATGGAGAGGGCAAGCTTGACGATATCGACCTGCTCCTGTACATCTGTGACACCGTGAAGGGGAAGTGCTTCTGCCCGCTCGGTGAAGGCGCGATCCAGCCGGTCCTGTCGAGCATCAAGCATTTCCGCGGCGATTACGAGCAGTGGATCAAGAGCGGGAAGTCCGCTCACGTATAACGGCTGATAACCACGGGTCCCGCTGCGCGGGACACACAGATGACGACAAACAGAATCATATTCGTTTCAATTGTTCGTACATTCGCACAGTGAATTGCTTTAACCGTGTGCGGCGAAGCCGCCTGTGGTTAAAAGATCAAGTTTTGAGTAAGGTCGACTACCTATGGAAAACACCGTAACAGTAACCATCGACGGCATAACGGTCAAGGTAAAGCCCACGGCCACCATTCTCGAGGCGGCTAAGGCCGCGGGGGTGCGCATCCCCGTTCTGTGCGCCGATGACAAGCTCCATCCCTATGGATCGTGCAGGATCTGCATCGTGGAGATCGAGAAGTCTCCCCGGAAGTTCACGCCGTCCTGCACCACGCCGGTGACCGACAACATGTCGGTCAAGACCATGACGCCGGACCTCGCCGAGGCCCGCAAGCGCATCCTCGAACTTCTGCTGAACAACCATCCCCTCGATTGCCCGATCTGCGACAAGGCGGGCAGCTGCCAGCTCCAGGACCTGGTCCACGAGTATGGGCTGGGGCCGAGCAAATTCACCGAGAAGAAGCGCACCGTCGCGCCAAGCTATCATTCCAATGTCATCGACCGCGAGGTCAGCCGGTGCGTCCTCTGCGGCAAATGCGTGCGGGTCTGCCGCGAGCAGAACGCCGTGGGCGAGCTTGCCTTCACCCGCCGCGGCGATAAATCCAAGGTCAGCACCGACTTCGATCAGCCGCTGGACTGCGAGTTCTGCGGCGAATGCGTCGAGATCTGCCCGGTGGGAGCGCTTACCACCAAGCAGTTCAAGTTCAAGGGACGTACCTGGAACCTGGAGCGGATCCAGTCGGTCTGCAACTATTGCGGCTGCGGCTGCCGGACCTCCTTCGAGACCCGCCTGGGCAGGATCGTGCGGGTGAGGTCGGGCGCGAGGAACTACCTCTGCAGCAAAGGCCGGTTCGGCTGGGATGCCGTCCATCATCAGGACCGTCTTACGACCCCCCTGGTGCGGGTCTCCGGTGAGCTCGTGCCTGCCACGTGGGACGAGGCCCTTGCGATGGTCGTTACGAATCTGAACGTCATCAAGAATAAAAAAGGCGCCGACAGCATCGGCGGCCTCGGCTCGGTTCGGACTACCAATGAAGAGAGCTACCTCTTCCAGAAGTTCATGCGCACTGTGGTGGGGACCAACAATGTCGACCTGCTGGCCCGGCTCAAGGTCCCGAAAGGCCTGAACACCGTATTCTTTTCCGGCGAGCTGTCGAAGATCAGCGATCATGATGCGGTCCTTGTCCTGGACGGCGACGTGGGCGAGCTCAACCCCCTGATGGGCATCGAGATCGTCCGTGCCGTGAACAGGAACTACAAAAAACTGGTCCTCGTGAACAGCGGCTTCAACAAGTTCAACCGTCTGGCCTCGGTGGTCCTGGACTACCTTGCGCCTGAGGCGGCGCTCGCGGACCTTCTTCCGGCCATGAAATCCGGAAAGGGAGGGGACCGCGTTGTGGCTGCAGCGGCCATCCTGAAAGAGGCTGCCAGCGTAGCCGTCATCATCCCCGGCCGGACGACGGACAAGGAATTCTCCCAGATCAAAGAACTGCTTTCCCTTCTCAAGGGGGTCACGACCTATCCCATCGTTCGCCGGAGCAACCTGCAGGGGGCCATGGACATGGGTGTTCTGCCCGATTACTACCCGGGCTACCAGAAGGTCGGTTCGGATACGATGAACCGGTTCGCAGGGTCCTGGGACGCCATCCTGCCCGAGGCTCCGGGTCTGAACGCGCTGGAGATGCTGGCTGGGATCAAGACCGGCAAGGTTTCCGCGCTCTATATCATGGGTGACGATCCGGCCGGAAGTGACAGGGGTCTGAAGGACATCCTGAACAAACTGGAGTTCCTTGTGGTACAGGATATCTTCTTGACCGAGACCGCTAAGCTTGCCGACGTCGTCCTCCCGGCCTGCAGCTGGGCGGAAAAGTACGGGACCGTTACGAGCCTTGAGCGGCGGCTTCAGCAGGTGAGCCGCGCTGAAGAGCCCCTTGGCGAGTCAAAGCCGGACTGGGACATTATCCAGACCCTGGCCAGGAAGATGGGCGGCCCAATGCATTACGGAACGCCGGCCGATATCTTGAACGAGATCAGGTCGATGGTCCCGCTGTATGCCGACCTCGCAATGGGCGGCATCTGGGCGCGTGAACGATCACCGTTGGCCGGCGCCGACATGGATCTGTCCCTGTGGTCGGATACGGTCATGAAGAACGAAGTGATCACCGCGGACCGATTGCTGTTCTCCTCGGGGACGATGATCGGCCGGTCCAGGGAGATCAGTACGCTCTGCCGGACCAAGGCTGAGGTATAGGAGCGGACCATGCCTGATATGCAACAGATCATAAATTTCATCATCACCATCGGTATTCCCGTGGTGGTCCTGCTGAGCTTCATCCTTGCGAACGCCATGTATCTGCAGCTCATGGAGCGCAAGGTGCTGGCGCACATGCAGTCGCGGCTCGGCCCGATGCGCACCGGCTGGCACGGCCTCCTGCAGCCGGTCGCCGATGCCGTCAAGTTCATGTTCAAGGAAGACATCATCCCTGCAAAAGCCGACAAGTGGGTATTCAGCCTGGCGCCGCTCATCTTCCTGGTCATGGCCTTTGGCGCGTTTGTGGCGATACCCTTCGGTCCTGACACGGTTATTTTCGGCCGGACGGTGCATCTCTGGGTGTCGAACCTCAATATCGGCGTGCTGTATATCGTTGCCCTGGCGGGCATCGGCACCTACGGCGTGATCATGGCAGGGTGGGCGTCGAACAACAAGTATTCGCTCATGGGCGGGTTCCGTTCCGCGGCCCAGATGATCAGCTATGAGATCCCGATGGCCTTCGCCATCGTGACAGTGGCGCTGATGGCGGGGTCCTTGAACCTCACCGAGATTGTGCAGGCGCAGTCCCAGAAGTGGTTCATTATCGTTTTCCCGGTCGGCCCCGTGGCGTTCTTCCTGTACTTGATCGCCGGCGTTGCCGAGACGAACCGGGCGCCTTTCGATCTGCCTGAAGCGGAAAGCGAGCTGGTCGCGGGATACTTTACCGAATACAGCGGCATCCGGTTCGGCATTTTCTACATGGCCGAATACATGAACATGATGATCGTCTCCCTGCTGGCAAGCATCATGTTCCTCGGCGGTTGGATGCCGGTACAAATATTCCCGAAGTTGCTCGGCGGCATTCCTCCCATCTCGTGGATCAACACGGCCCTTGCCGCCATTCCGCCGACGCTGTGGCTCCTCGCCAAATTGTACTTTTTCATATTTTTCTATATGTGGATCCGGGCGACGCTTCCCCGGTACCGCTATGATCAGCTTATGACGATCGCCTGGAAGATCCTGCTGCCCATATCGCTGGGGACCTTGCTGGTAGCGGCGTTCATGAAGCAGGCAGGCTGGATGTAGGTCCCGTTCGAGAAGGGGAAAGTGGCTGGCACCTGGTTATGGTGTGGCAATGTTCTTAACGCCGTTGGAAACAGTCGAATCTCTAACGGGGTAGGAAGGGTTCTTACGATGAACAAACTGACAAAAGCACTGAGAATGGTCTTTATGATCGAGATCGTCGAGGGCATGACGCTCACCCTCAAGACCATGCTGAAACCGGCGGTGACGCGGCAGTATCCGACGTTCAAGCGAAAGTCCTTTGCGGGCTCCCGGGGCCTCCATTACATGGACCGTGACGACTCGGGAATGAAAGAGCGATGCATCGGATGCGGCCTGTGCGAGGCCGTGTGTCCGGCAAAGGCCATAACCGTGGTGACGGAGAAGGGCCCCAATCAGGAGAAGGTGGTCTCTGCGTACGAGCTTGACCTGCTCCGATGCGTGTTCTGCGGTTTTTGTGTGGATGCCTGCCCCGTGAATGCCATCAAGATGACGCCGAATTTCGAGCTGGCCTGCTACTCCCGGAGGGACGTCTTCTTGACGAAGGACCGGCTGGTGGCAGAGGGCGATAAATACCTCGGCAAAAAAAAGGGGGGAGCGGGTAAATGATCAATCAGCTCATCTTCGCCTATTTTGCCGCGGTCATCGTCGTTTCCGCCGTTCTCGTAATAACCCGCAAGAACCCTGTTCACAGCGTGATGTTCATGCTGCTCCTGTTCTTCCATATCGCGGGGGTGTTCGTTCTGCTGAACGCCGAGTTCCTTGCGGCCGTCCAGCTCATCGTTTACGCCGGCGCCATCCTGATCCTCTTCCTTTTTGTGGTCATTCTCCTGAGCGTTGAACGGGAGAGCCAGGCCGCGCGGGCAAACCGGTTCTGGCCCTGGCTGGCCGGATTCGGTCTTATCATCGCCGGCGAGATCGCGCTTCTGGTGCTGCGCGGCTCCTTCCCCGGCGAGGGGAAAATGGCCGTGCAGGTCGCCGGCGCCGGGGTCAGGGATCTCGGTGTCGTGCTTTACTCGAAGTTCCTCGTTCCGTTCGAGATATCATCGGTCATTCTTCTCGTGGGTCTGATCGGTGCGGTAATGCTGGCGAAGAAGAAAACGAACGAGTAAGGAAAAATTCCAAATAGTAAATAACAAATCCCAAATAATATCCAAATTCAAAATTTCAATTATTGAAACGTTTGAAATTTGATCTTCTTATGTTTGAAGTTTATTTGTGATTTGATGCTTGTAATTTGGATCTTTATCGTGGAGGTTCCATGGTTCCTTTGTCCTGGTATGTACTGCTGAGTGCGGCACTGTTCACCATCGGCGTTGTCGGTGTGCTGAGCCGGCGCAATGTCTTTATCATTCTCATGTCCATCGAGCTCATGTTGAACGCCGCCAACATCAACCTGATAGCGTTCTCGCATTATCTGCAGAATTTGACCGGACAGATATTCGTGATCTTCGTGATCACCGTTGCGGCGGCCGAGGCCGCAGTTGCCCTGGCGCTAATCATCCTGCTTGCGCGGAACCGCGGGACCGTTTATGTGGACGAGTTCAATCTCTTAAAGGGATAAGTTACAAACTCCCGTTTCTTACTGACATCTGAAGTTCTACCTCATCGAGGTGTTTATGCTCAAATACATACTCATACCGCTCTTGCCGTTTACCGGCTTCCTGATCGCGGGGTTGTTCGGGAAGTACCTCAAGGAGCGCGCCGCCACGGTGGCGGTCGCCGGCGTCTTCGGATCATTCGTCTTCGCGGTGAGCGCGTTCATCGACGTGCTGGGCGGAACCATTATTGATGAGAACCTCTATTCCTGGATCGCCATAGGGAGCCTCAATATCAATGTGGGGTTCCAGATCGACCAGCTGACCGCGGTCATGCTCATGGTGGTCACGACGCTCAGCACGCTCATTCACATCTACTCCATCGGGTACATGCACGGTGACAAGGGCTTCGCCCGGTTCTTCGCCTACCTGGAACTGTTCACGTTCTTCATGCTGGTCCTGGTCATGGCCAATAACTTCCTGCTCATGTTCGTGGGCTGGGAGGGCGTGGGCCTGTGTTCCTATCTGCTCATCGGTTTCTGGTACGAGAAAAAATCAGCGTCCGACGCCGGCATCAAGGCCTTTGTGGTGAACCGGGTAGGTGATTTCGGATTCGTCCTTGGCATGATGCTCATTTTCGTGACCTTCGGGACCCTGGATTTCACCGACGTGTTCATGGCCGCATCCGCGGCGGCAGGCCAGAACGTCGATCTGTTCGGCATCGAGATGGGCATCATCACGCTCATTTGCCTGCTGCTCTTTGTCGGCGCCACCGGAAAATCGGCACAGCTTCCGCTGTACGTGTGGCTGCCCGATGCCATGGAAGGCCCGACGCCGGTCAGCGCGCTGATCCATGCGGCGACCATGGTCACCGCCGGCGTGTTCATGGTGGCCCGGTGCGCTCCGCTCTTCTCTCTGTCACACACGGCCATGATCGTTGTGGCGGTCACCGGCGCCGTGACGGCCTTCTTCGCGGCCACCATCGGCCTGGTGCAGAACGATATCAAGCGCGTGATCGCCTATTCCACCATCAGCCAGCTGGGATACATGTTCCTGGGCCTCGGGGTGGGGGCGTTCGCCGCGGGCATTTTTCACCTCACGACGCACGCGTTCTTTAAAGGCCTTCTGTTCCTCGCATCGGGCAGCGTGATCCACGCCCTCTCCGGCGAACAGGACATGCGCAAGATGGGGTCCCTAAAGTCGAAGATCAAGGTCACCTACGCTGTCTTCGTGATCGGATCGCTCGCCCTGGCCGGTATCTTCCCCTTTGCTGGATTCTTCAGCAAGGATGAGATCCTCTGGAGCGTCTACGGTTCGAACAAACTGCTCTGGGTCGTCGGCGTCATCGGCGCGCTGATGACGGCCTTCTACTCGTTCCGGCTCATATACCTCACGTTCTACGGCAAATCGCGCATGGATCACGACGTCGAGCACCATGTCCATGAATCGCCGAAGATCATGACGGTGCCGCTCATGATCCTGGCCTTCTTCTCCCTCACCGTTGGTTTGATCGGCATACCGGGCGCTATCATTTCCCACGCAAACCTTTTTGCGGAGTTTCTGGCGCCCGTGTTTCCTCCGGCCCATCATGGCGGCGAGGAGAGCAGGCTGCTGGAGATCGGCCTGATGGTGTTCTCGGTCATGGTAGCGGCGATCGGCATCAGGATCGCCTATACGCTGTATGTGAAGATACCGGCCATCCCGGATCAGGTCGCCGATAAATTCAAGGGTCTCTACAATCTGCTCCTGAATAAATACAAGGTTGATGAGGTTTATAACTATATTTTTGTCGACGGGCTGGTGCATAAACTCGCCAAGTTCCTTCATACTGTTGGAGATGTCAAGATCATCGACGGGTTCATCAACTGGTCTGCCGCCGCCATCGGCAGGACGAGCGAGCAGGGGAGAAAACTTCAGACCGGCTTTGTTCAGGAATATGCATTTACCATGGGCTTGGGGTTTGTGGTGCTCATGGGATTGTACTACGTGCTGAAATAACGAACCAATTTCGAAGGTGAGAAGGTGGGAACTTCCCGCCCGCTGAATATCGCAAAGGAGCTTCTCAATGCTCGAACTCATACCGAACCAGCTCGGATTTCCCCTGCTGAGCCTCCTGATCTTCGTACCGGTCATCGGCGCGGTCGTTCTCCTTGCCGTGCGGGACGCCCGGGCGGCGCGCTGGATCGCCCTCGTGTTCTCGGTGCTGGAACTTGGGCTCTGTGCTCCGCTCCTTTCGAATTTTGACAGTTCGCTGGCGCACATGCAGTTCGGCGAGTCGATGCCGTGGATCAGCGCATGGAACATCCACTACAAGCTCGGGGTGGACGGCATCAGCATATTGTTCGTGGCGCTGACGGCCCTCCTTACGGTCATTTCCATCATGGTCTCCTGGACGGCCATAACGGACCGTGTGCGCGAGTTCATGGTCGCCTTGCTTTTTCTCGAGGCGGCGATGGTGGGCGTCTTCGCCGCACTCGACCTCTTCCTCTTCTATATCTTCTGGGAGGCCATGCTCATCCCCATGTACCTGCTCATCGGCGTCTGGGGGGGGCCGAACCGATTGTACGCTGCTGTCAAGTTCTTCCTGTACACCCTTTTCGGCAGCGTGCTGATGCTCGTCGCCATCCTGGCCGTGTATTTCACGGCGGGCGGGACCTTTGATGTCCTTTCGCTCATGAACCACAAGTTCGGCCATACCTTCCAAATGTGGGCCTTCGCGGCGTTCTTCGCGGCTTTTGCCGTGAAGGTGCCCATGTTCCCGTTCCATACCTGGCTGCCTGATGCTCACGTCGAGGCGCCGACAGCGGGCAGCATTATCCTGGCCGGCATTCTGATCAAAATGGGGGCTTACGGCTTCCTGCGGTTCTCGTTGCCGTTTTTCCCTGACGCGACGATGGCATATACGCCCGCCATCATGGTCCTGTCCGTGATCGCGGTCATTTACGGCGCCTACATGGCCTTTGCTCAGACGGACTTCAAGAAGCTCATCGCCTATTCAAGCGTCAGCCACATGGGTTTTATCACCCTGGGAATCTTCTCGATGAACAGCCAGGGACTGGAGGGCGGCATCCTTCAGATGATCAACCACGGCGTTTCCACCGGCGCGCTGTTCCTCGGCGTGGGCGTGATCTACGAACGGACGCACACGCGGGTGATCGCGGATTACGGCGGCCTCGCATCCAAGGTGCCGGTGTACGCCGCGTTCCTGATGATCATTACGCTTTCGTCCATCGGCCTGCCGGGAACGAACGGGTTCATCGGCGAGTTCGCCATTCTTCTTGGAGCATTCCAGTACAAAGCGGTCTATGCGGTGATCGCTTCGCTTGGCATCATCCTGGGAGCCGGATACATGCTCTGGCTCTACCAGCGGGTCATCTTCGGGACCGTTACGAACCCTCACAACGAGCACCTGAAGGATATGAACCTGCGTGAGATCGTCGCTGCGTTGCCGCTGGTTGTTCTCGTATTTTACATCGGGCTCTACCCGAATGCCGCGTTCCAGGTCATACACGCTTCGGCGGACAATCTCATCAAACATGTCCATGCCAAAGCGCAGGTGCTTCCGGCCGCCGCACAGGCGGTGAGCACCCTGGTTGGGAATTAAGTAAGGAGACGCTCCATGGTAACTTCGCTGCAAGCGTTCATCGGTCAGCTGCTGCCGCTCTATCCCGAACTGGTGATCATTACCATTGCGCTCACCGTCCTGTTGCTGGATTTTTTTGTGGACCGGCAGAACAAGGCGATGCTGGGGTGGTATAGCCTCATCGGGATCGTCATTGCCGCTTCCATGACGATCAAACTGAGCGGGCTGGCCGGATCGTTCTTTGGCGGCACCTTTCTTCTTGATCCATTCGCTGCCTATTTTAAGCTGGCATTCTATACGGCTTGCGGTCTGGGTATCCTGATCTCCATGAAGTATCTTGATATCGAGGACATTCACCGCGGAGAGTACTATGCCCTGATGCTCTTCGCCACGAGCGGCATGATGCTCATGGCGTCGGCAGGAGACCTCATCTCGTTGTATCTCGGCCTTGAGCTCATGGCCCTTTCCATCTATGTCCTGGCTGGCTTCATGCGCAGCGACAGCCGCTCCAACGAGGCGGGCATAAAATACCTGCTTCTGGGCGCGTTTTCCTCGGGGATCATGCTCTACGGCATGTCGCTCCTGTACGGCCTTTCGGGAACGACGAACCTGAACGGGATCCTCGTGTTCCTGCGCGGTGCTGATCTGGCCAATCCGGTGCTCTTCCTTTCCATGGTCATGCTGATCGTAAGCTTCGGATTCAAGGTAGCCGCGGTGCCGTTCCACATGTGGGTGCCCGATGTGTACGAAGGCGCGCCGACGTCGGTTACGGCGTTCATGTCGGCCGGTCCCAAGGTTGCCGGGTTTGCTGTGCTCCTGCGCATCTTTGCCCACACCCTCCTGCCGCTCCAGGAGCATTCCACGGTCATCCTTGCCGGCATAGCAATGATCACCATGGCCGTCGGTAATATCATGGCCATTGCCCAGACCAATATCAAGAGAATGCTGGCATACTCGTCCATTGCCCATGCAGGGTATGCCCTGGTCGGCCTGGCAGCAGGCGGACGGGAAGGCGCTGCCAGCGTCATGCTCTATGTCCTTATCTATGCGGTCATGAACATGGGCGCCTTCGGCGTCGTCATCATGCTCAGGAACGCAGGCGTACGGGGCGAGGAGATCACGGACTTCTCGGGCCTCGGCAAGACCAATAAGGCGGCTGCGTTCCTCATGCTCATCTTCCTGTTTTCCTTGACGGGGATCCCGCCGATGGCAGGATTTATCGGAAAGTTCTACATATTCAAGTCGGCTGTACAAGCAGGCATGGTCTGGCTGGCAGTTGTCGGCGTTCTGTTCTCGGCGATCAGCGCCTACTTTTATCTTCGCGTGATCATGGTGATGTACATGCACGAACCGAAGGAGGAGTTCAACCTCGTACAGTCTCCGGCGCTGGCCCTGGCCCTGGCCATCGCGGTCACGGCGGTCATCGTCATCGGCGTCTATCCTTCCGGTGTCCTTGAGTTCGCCCGGGCGTCCATCATCGGTATCCTCTAGCGGGATGACGGCATAGATCCATTTTCTTCCCAGTATCACTCTGCAACCGCCGGGCTGGCATACTGGAGCGACAACTGTTCCGACGCCACCCCGCGCATCTATGGACAATCCCTATTCCCGCGTATTACTGCTCATCAGCGTGACTGCAGTCCTCTTGCTGGCCACCACGGACGCAGTCGCGTCGAATGAAGCACCGGTGTCAGCAACAAAAGGACCGGGATCCGTACAAACGACCTTTCTCCCCGTCGGCGACCTCTTCAAACCCCTCATTGCGGACCTGAAACAACCGAGATTTTATGTCAGTTACCACCGATACCAACATGCTTCCGAGACCGTCAATATATCTTCGGTCGGCGTGGGCGAGTCGTTCGGATTGTACCGCGTGGTCGACACTTTTGACGACTCGGGATGGCAGGTGAACTTCGCGGGAGGACTGCTGGCGCAGTTCAATCTCGACACGTCGTCGAAGGACCTATTGAACACCGATTATTTCGTCGGAGTGCCGATTTCCTATCGAACGGGGGCTCTATCCTGGCGGGCGAACCTTTATCATCAGAGCTCCCACCTGGGCGATGAATATTTGCTGCATGCAACGACGCGGAGGGTGGAATTCTCCTATGAAGCGCTGAACGTGACAGGGTCCTACGAACTGCATGAATGGCGGGGCTACCTCGGCGGTGAGGTGATCTTTCGCAAACAACCGCACGATCTGAAGACGCTTATGGCGCAGGCCGGCATCGAATATTACGGATCGTCGCCATGGTGGGGGCGAGGGACCCCGGTGGGGGGCCTTGACCTCAAGTGCACCGAGGAGCATCATTGGGCCGTTAATGCGTCCATCTCGGCAGGTCTTGAGTTCCGCGGAGACCCTCCCGGTGATCATCGGTACATCCGGATCATGCTCGACGGCTACAGGGGGTTCAATCCACACGGTCAGTTCTACACCGATAATATGAGACTGAACTACTATGGCGCGGGTGTGTATTGGGGATTTTGAAAAAACCGGACCGCCTGTACGATCGCGCAGAAGTCTCACTCCCCCCATGGTGTCGCTGGTATGTATGATTTCCCTCATACCTTATGAGCCTGCCTGATGATATACTCTGTTCATGAGACCTGAAGGCAAAGGATATATTCTCAAAGAATACGGCTCCTGGAGCGTACTGATCGTCGCGTTCATCATCGGATTGGGCGTCTCCCGGGCATTCCCCTGGCAGTCGGTGCCGGTGCTGCTGGCTCTGGGTCTGCTGGTAAACTCCAAACAGGCATACACAAAGTGGATCAGGAAGACGGGGGATCGTACGCCGCTCATCGTATTCCTCGGCCAGGTCACCATTGCGGCTGTGATCCTGATCGCGCTATTCGGGGAGAGTATTCCCCAGTTGTTTCCGCTGCTCGTATTGCCTGCTGCATATCTGCTGATGAACCGTTTTGCCGGTGAGCATTTTGTTGTTACCGAGCTGCTCGGTTTCGCATTGTTGAGCCTTGCGGCGGTCCTGGCGAAGTTCCTGGTCGTGCAGGGTGTCGATGTCCGGCTCTTTGTCGCCACGGCCCTGTACTTTACCGCCGGCGTGTTCAAGGTGAAGGCGGTCCTGTTCAAGAAGATGCGGGACCGCGTACTGACGGTGCTGTATGTCCTGTTCGCTCTGTACGCCTATGAACGTTTCCACATATCCGGGATCGTGCTCCTGCCGCTGGTGGAGAACGTCATCATGGCAGTCACCCTTTACAAGGTCAGGTTGCAGACGACCGGCTGGATCGAGGTGGTAAAGAGCCTTGCATTCCTCGGATTGATGATGTTTTACTTTTAATGATACGTAAAAGCCTCATTCGTCATCACCTATAATCAGCAACAGGCGAAAAAAACCGCAGCGGCCGGTCCCCGCAGGAGTACCACATGAAGAAAAATGTCAACCTGGAGAACGAATGGCCAGAACAGTATTCGGAATATCGATGATGTCAGCGGTTTTCATCGACCCACCGTCCTGGGTCTATCTCGGTCTGCTTCTGTGGGGTACCGGTCTCTCCGGCCGGCGCCCGCTTTTACTCATTTTCAGTCTCTCGCCCGGCGGTTCTTGCAAGTAGTCCTTAGGGACCTCTGTCCCCTCCGGATATTGTCGTAAATCTTCCGGAGAGAGGAGCAGCCTCTCTGGTCCCGGGAAATATGAGACAACAAAAAGCCTGTTTATCCTCGAATCCGCCGATCTCCTCCTGCTAAACCTCATTATGTGACTGAAAGGTCAACTTCCTCGGCACCATGCCCTTATCGGGTGGTAAAATATATACAGAGGAAAAGCGATATGTCCATTGATACCAACACAACCCGGTTGACCTCGAACGCCTTGACCGTTCTCCGGCGCCGGTACCTTAAAAAGGACGAGCACGGGAACATCATGGAAACCCCTGGGGAGATGTTTCGCAGGGTGGCCGAAAATATGGCCCAGGCAGACCTGCTCTACGGGAATACCGACGTGCGGAAGACGGAAGAGGAGTTCTTGCGCATTCTCACCAACCTTGAGTTCCTGCCCAATTCGCCGACCCTGATGAACGCAGGGCGGCCGCTCCAGCAGCTGGCCGCATGTTTCGTCCTGCCCGTGGAAGACTCGCTCGAATCCATATTCGACGCTGTCAAGGAAACCGCTCTCATACACCAGAGCGGCGGAGGCACCGGTTTCTCCTTCAGCCGGCTGCGGCCGAAGAACGACGCCGTTCGAAGTACGAGCGGCGCTGCAAGCGGCCCCGTTTCGTTCATGAGGGTCTTCAATATGGCCACCGAGGTGATCAAACAGGGAGGAACGCGCAGGGGCGCGAACATGGGGATCCTCCGGGTGGACCACCCCGACATCTTTGAGTTCATTGCTGCAAAGACGGACAATGCAGAGCTTTCGAACTTCAATATATCCGTCGCTGTTACCGAGGAATTCATGCAAGCCGTGGAAAGGGACGGGGACGTGCCTCTCGTGAATCCCCATAATCAGCTGACGGCAAGGACCGTGAAGGCAAGGGATATCTTTGATGCGATGGTCGGCATGGCCTGGAGGACCGGCGATCCGGGGGTGGTGTTCCTCGACCGTATCAACCGGGACAATCCGACGCCCCATCTCGGCGACATGGAGAGCACCAATCCTTGCGGCGAACAGCCGCTCCTTCCCTATGAACCGTGCAATCTTGGCTCTATCAACCTTTCTCTGCTGCACCGGGAAGAGGGGGGGCGATATCGCATCGACTGGGAGAGGCTCGAGCGGGCGGTAAGGACGGGCGTTCATTTTCTCGATAATGTCATCGACATGAGCCGTTATCCTCTCGATCAGATCGACCGTCTCGCGAAAGGGAACCGGAAGATCGGGCTCGGTGTTATGGGTTTCGCGGACCTGCTCATCCGTCTCGGCATTCCCTATGACTCCGAGGAGGCGATACGGACCGGAGAAGAGATAATGCGGTTCATCCGGGAGCGGGGATGGGCTGCATCAGAAGACCTTGCGCGAGAACGGGGCGTGTTTCCGAACTTCCCGGGAAGTAGGTATGACAGACCGGGCGGCAGCCGGCTTCGGAATGCCACGGTAACGACGGTCGCGCCGACTGGAACGCTCTCTCTCATAGCGGACTGTTCAAGCGGCATCGAGCCGTTGTTCGCCCTTTCGTTTACGCGCCATGTGCTTGGCGATGTTGACCTGCCGGAGATCAGCAGCCACTTCCTTGAGGTTGCCCGGCAGCGTGGCTTCTTCAGTGATACGCTCGTCATGCGTATGATGGCCGGTGAATCGATCCGGCAGATGCACGGTATCCCGGACGACGTGAAAAGGGTGTTTGTTACGACGTTCGACATCGCGCCGGAGTGGCACGTGCGCATGCAGGCGGCATTCCAGCATCACACCGATAATGCGGTCTCCAAGACCATCAATTTTCCGCCCGAAGCGACTCGGGATGATATCCGGAAGGCCTTCCTGCTGGCGTACCGGGAGGGGGTCAAAGGAATCACCATCTTCAGGAGCGGCAGCAAGAGCGGACAGGTTCTGACCTGCGGTGAGTCGCTCTACTGCTGATGGAACAAATATGCCGTCCTGGCAGATACGACCTCCCCTGTGAAAGGATTACCATGAAGACCAGCGAGTTCACGAAGGCATTTCCGGCGTTTCGGAGCGGACCGGAAGCATTGCTGAAGGAACTGCTGACCGTCAGCAGGCGGCAGGTCGTTCCCGCGGGAACGCAGATCTACCATGAAGGGGACGCCTGCAGTGCCATCGCCTTTGTCCTGTCCGGAGATATTCGCGTATACAAGATCGGCCAGACGGGACGGGAGATCACGCTTTACGAGATCGGTCCCGGGGAGACCTGTATCCTCAACGCGTCGTGTATCCTGTCCGGACAGACCTATCCTGCCAACGCGGTGACCCTGTCGAAAACAGTGCTGTTCATGGTTCCGTCTACGGAGTTTCGAAGGGTCATCTCAGAGCATGAAACGGTCAGGAACTTCATATTCACGCTGCTCAGCCACCGGTTGACAGGAGTGATGGAGCTGGTCGAGGAGGTTGCCTTTGGACACATGGATGAGCGACTCTGGGACTATCTTGTAGAAAGATCCGGGGACAACAGGCTTGAGACCACCCACCAGAAGATCGCGAACGATCTGGGCACCTCCCGCGAGGTCGTCAGCAGGCTGCTGAAAGACCTGGAGCGCAAGGGGAGGGTAAAGCTCTCCCGGAACGTCGTTACGCTGCATGATCAACCCCTTAAAATATATCAATAAAAGTGCTGCGGAAAAAAGAAGTGAATTTGTATGGTTTGCCTTCTCCCGTTTGAACTGTCTTTGTGACTTTGTCACAGACCGTGCTTCGGATCGGTGATATGGTAGTAACAACAAAAGGGGCGGTTGCACCGCACCCTATCATCTATCACGAGGAGGAGAATTTAATGAAAAAGAATGTTGGTTCTGCAGAAAGAGCGATCCGGACTGTGCTGGGGCTGGTGGTGCTGTCTCTGGCGTTCATAGGACCCAAGTCGCCCTGGGCCTATCTCGGCATTATCCCGCTGGCGACCGGTCTCATGGGCTGGTGCCCGCCTTATGCCTTGTTCGGCATCTCGACCTGTAAGACCTGCAAGTAGAAGATCGTATTCTTGCTCAATAGCAATAATCGATAGAAACTGCTGCGTGCCCTGATGGCGCCTCGCGTTATGCGACGCGCCATTTTCTTTTGTTATGGACGATTTGCCAGGCACGGTGGATCCAGAAACAGGTGAATTCCACGAAGTCTGCCGCGTGAGCTCCAATGACAACAAAGCCTGAAAATCAACTTGACACAACCGTTGAAAACGGCAACAATGCAGCATTCTACACGGCAATGCATTTCCGACCCCATGGCATGACGAACGGCAAACCTTTACCGAACAGCACCATCTCTTCCGGCATCGAAAGTCTCGATATCCTGATCGACGGCTTTTCCATCGGGGACAATGTCGTCTGGGAGATCGAGGCGGGATCGTCGTCGGATGTGTTTATTCGCAGCTTCATCGCCCGGTCGTTTCGCGACGAACAGAAGATCATCTACATCAGTTTCAACCGATCTCCCCAGACGGTCCTGCAGGGGCTGGGTGCCATCGTATCGCCTGACCATTTCACGCTCGTCGATTGCTTTACCGCGGGCAAGGGTAAGAACGACAGCACTTTTTTAAAGTTCTATGAGAAAAAGCATCCGGCATCAGTCGTTAAGATCGAGGAACCGCGGAACATCGAGCGTTTCACGGCCACGCTGAACGCCATTGAGGACAAGCTTCCTCCGGGCGCGCGGTACGTATTTGACAGCCTGACGGGCATGCAGGACCTGTGGGGAGACGAGAGTGAGACTCACCGGTTCTTCACCTATATGTGCCCCCGGCTCTATGACCTGGGCACGGTAGCCTACTGGATACTGGAGAAGGAGGCCCATAGCCCGCGGTTCAAGGCCAACCTTCGGCACATCACCCAGGTCGTTTTCGATCTTTCCAAACGGAAGAACAATCTCTTCCTGAAAGCGCTGAAGCTGGAAGGCCGCCAGGACCGGGAAGTATTCAAACCCCATCCGTTCGATATTCGGGGCGAGACCGTAACGATCACGTCGCTTAAAAAAGAGCCTGCCACGGATATCGGTGGAAAGCTGAAAGAGACCAGGCTTCGGAGCGGCATGAGCCAGAAGGAACTGGCTGACAAGGCGGGTGTCACACCGAGTTTTCTGTCGCAGTTGGAGAGCAACCAGGTCAGCCCATCGCTCGGCACCTTCATGCAGATATGCAGGGCCCTGGGCATCAATCCAGGTCAATTCCTGGAATCCGGGATACCGCCGGATGTACGTCCCTGGCTTGAAAAAGGGGAATCGATCCGTTCCCGCGCTTCATCGCGAGAGGATGTTGCCAGGATATATGATGTGCCCTCGGGAGATAAATTCTCGGTACGGCTCGTGGTATTGCCGTCTGGTGCCGCCATGAACCGGCATTTCTTCTATCACAAGGAGGAAGAGCTGGTCTATATCATAAAAGGTGATCTATCCGTGACGATGGGAGGCCGGGAGGCGAGGATACGATCTGGAGATGTCATTCGCCTGAAGGACGCGTTCCCTTCACACTGGAAGAACCAAGGAGGTGATGATGCAGAGCTGCTGGTATTGTGGTAAAGCCTGAAGGAGCAATGAAAGCGGGGAGAGGGATTTTTTTTGTCTTTTGATGTTAGCTAGACTTAATTAGTTGGCTAAATAGTTAAGCGTAGCTAATGGGACGTAACAGTATGACCGGGTTTTTCGATGTCCACGGTCCAGGTGTCAGGAAAAAAATATACAACATAAGGAGAATACCATGAACCTGCAACAGCCGAATGCCAATGATGCAACAAGAACTGCAAATCGATCGAGAAATGTCTCGCCCATGAGCGGTCTTTGTACCCGCTGCGTCGACGGATGCCGGGGGAATTGCGAGGTCTTCAAAGCGACCTTCCGGGGCCGGGAGTTGCTTTATCCGGGGCCATTCGGAAGCATTACCGCGGGCGGCGACAAGAACTACCCTGTCGACTATTCCCACCTGAACATTCACGGATATGCGCTTGGCGCCAAAGGGCTTCCCGCAGGGCAGGTGGGCGATCCGGATACGGCACGGTTCCCCAATGTCAGCACGGAGACCAGCTATGGCTGGGACAAGAAGATCAAGATGAAGGTGCCGATCTTTACCGGCGCGCTCGGGTCCACCGAAATTGCGCGGAAGAACTGGGAGCACTTCGCGGTGGGTGCAGCCATATCGGGCGTCACGATCGTTTGCGGAGAGAACGTGTGCGGCATCGATCCGGAGCTCGAGCTCGGCAGCAACAAGCTGGTCAAAAAGGCGCCGGACATGGACCGCCGGATCGCATTGTACAAGAAGTACCACCAGGGATACGGCGAGATCCTGGTACAGATGAACGTCGAGGACACGCGTCTTGGCGTCGCCGAGTACATCATCGACAAGCACAAACTCGATACCATCGAGCTGAAGTGGGGTCAGGGCGCCAAGTGCATCGGCGGCGAGATCAAGGTAAGCTCCCTCGAGCGCGCGCTGGAACTGCAGAAGCGCGGCTATATCGTCACGCCGGACCCGTCCGATCCGGTTGTGCAGGCAGCATTCAAGGAGACGGCCATCAAGGAGTTTGAGCGCCACAGCCGACTCGGATTCATCGGCGAACAGGAGTTCTACGCCGAGGTCAATCGGCTGCGTAAGCTCGGATTCAAGCGCATCACCCTGAAGACGGGCGCTTACGGCCTGCGGGAACTGGCCATGGCCATCAAGTGGAGTTCCAAGGCCAAGATCGATCTTTTGACCATTGACGGTGCTCCTGGCGGGACCGGAATGAGCCCCTGGCGGATGATGGAAGAATGGGGCATGCCTTCACTCTATCTGCATGCTGCCGCATATGAGTTCTCGAAAAAGCTGGCGGACAAAGGCGAGCGCGTACCGGACATCGCCTTTGCAGGCGGGTTCAGCAGCGAAGACGGCGTGTTCAAGGCCCTGGCCATGGGTGCGCCCTTCGTCAAGGCGATCTGCATGGGCCGCGCACTGATGATCCCGGGCATGGTCGGCAAGAACATCGAACACTGGATCAAGGACAATGACCTTCCGAAGACCGTGAGCGAATTCGGCAACACTGTCGAGGAGATCTTCGTGAACTACGAGGATGTGAAAAAGCAGGTCGGCAGCAGCGAGATCAAGAACATCCCGCTCGGCGCGATCGGCATTTACAGCTATTCGAACAAGATCAAGGTGGGGCTGCAGCAGCTGATGGCGGGCGCGCGGTGCTTCAATGTCGATTCGGTTACCAGGAACGAGCTGATGTCCCTCACCGAGGAGTGCGCCAAAGTCACGGGGATACCCTATCTCATGGATTCCTACCGTGAAGAGGCGATGAAGATCCTGAATTCGTAAACGGCTCAAACCAGAATCAAAGTCATCTCTCGCAGGGCACGCAGAGGACGCAGAGTGAAACAATGACACGACAACCCGATATTTCGTCCAGGGTATGCGTTGTTGTTCTCCGCGAGCTCTGCGCCTCTGCGAGGGATATGTTTTCTCAATCTCTTTGTTGTAAAGGAGGTCACGATCGTGGGACCAGGCCAGGCGAATGCAAGTTCAGCGACAGGAACGAGAAACAGGGTGTCCGATGCGGCACCGCAGTCAGGGATCTGTTCGGTCTGTCTCGACGGATGCCCGGGACCGTGCGAGATAGGAAAGTCGTCCTACCGCGGCAGAGAGGTCATCTATCCGCTGCCCTTCGGCAAGGTGACCGCCGGGGCGACGAAGCAGTATCCCGTTGACTATGGACATTTGAACATCCAGGGTACGTGCGTCGGCGCGTTCGGCGTTGCCGCGGACCCGGACAAGGCGGTTTTCCCGGCGGTATCCACGAAGGCCGAACTGGGCCACAAACACAAGATCAGGCTCGATGTCCCGATCTTCACCGGCGCGCTGGGTTCCACGGACATTGCCCGGGACAATTGGGAAGGGCTGGCCGTCGGGGCAGCCATCTCGGGGATCATGGTCGTGATCGGCGAGAATGTCGTCGGCATGGACCCACAGGCCGGGATCAGGAACGGCGCGGTCGTGAGTTCGCCCGAGCTTGAACGACGGGTGAAGTGCTTCAAGGAGTGGTTCACCGGGGCCGGGGAGATCATCCTCCAGCAGAACGTTGAGGATACAAGGATGCGGACGGCCGAGTACGCCGTCGAGAAGCTCGGCGTGAACTGCATTGAGCTCAAGTGGGGGCAGGGCGCGAAGGACATCGGCGGCGAGGTGAAGCTCAAGACGATCGAACGCGCCGAGGAGCTGAAAAAGCGGGGCTACATCGTCCTGCCCGATCCCGACGACAGGTCGGTAAAAAAGGCATTTGCCGAGGAGGAGTTCAAGGAATTTGAGCGCCATTCCCGCCTCGGCATGGTCGAGCAGGAGGGATTCACCAAGGCCGTGAAGCACTACCGGAGCGCGGGCGCGAAGTTCGTCTCGCTGAAGACCGGTGCGTACCGAGTATCGGATCTGGCGCGGGCGATCAGGTACTGTTCCGACGCCGAGGTGGACCTGCTGACCATCGACGGCGCGGGCGGCGGGACCGGCATGAGCCCCTGGCGCATGATGAACGAATGGGGGATTCCGACCCTTTATCTTCAGACACTTGCCTGCAAGTTCGCATCTCAGCTCAAGGCGAAGGGAAGGTATGTTCCTGACATGGCCATTGCCGGCGGCTTTTCCCTTGAGGACCATATCTTCAAGGCGCTGGCGCTCGGCGCGCCTCATTTCAAGGCGGTCTGCATGGGCCGGGCGCTCATGATCCCCGCCTTCGTCGGGAAGAACATCAAGAAATGGGTGGATGAGGACAAACTGCCCGCAGACATCAAGAAGTACGGCGACGTGCCCGAGCGCATCTTTATCACCGCCGAGACGCTCAAGGTAAAGTACGGCAAGGACTTCAGCCGGATCCCCTGGGGTGCTGTTGCCCTGTACACTTTCGCCGACCGCCTGAAGCTTGGTCTGCAGCAACTGATGGCCGGCGCCCGGAAGTTCGGCTTGAAGCACATAGATCGGAGCGATATCGTGTCCCTGACCAGGGAAGCCGCGGAGGTTACCGGTATTCCCTATGTCATGGATTCGGACATGAAGGAAGCCGAGCGCATATTGTGCAACGGCGTATAAGGAACAAAAGCCTTACGTTCCTGCCGCGAAGACACCATGACATGAAGAAGAAGCATTTGGATGCACCTCAGGAATCGGTTGATTTCTGAGAGCCTTCGTGTCTTTGCAGCAAGTATTGATTTAGGAGACTCATCGTGAACAAGACCCTGCACGCGATCCTTTCCATCCTCGACAAGTGCTCGACCGTCACCGGCTCACGGGAGCTCTCTCGCAAGCTCACCAGGCACGGTGTGGACCTCACCGAGCGGACCGTGCGGTATTACCTGAAAAGGCTCGACAGCCAGGGGTATACCGAGGTCTTCGGCAAGGAAGGCCGAAAGATAACCGACCGGGGACGTGAAGAGCTCAGACATGCCCATGTCTCCGATAAGATCGGATTTGTGATCAGCCGGATAGAGACGCTATCCTACATGACAACGCTCGACCTGGCCTCGATGGAAGGCGATATCATCCTGAACGTCTCCTTGTTGCCGAGAAAGAGCCTTCGAAAGGCATTGGCCCTGCTTAAGCCGGTCTTCTCGTCGCCCTTCGTAATGAGCGACCGGGTGATGCTTGCCGATGAAGGGGAGGAGATCGGCGAGGCCCGCGTTCCCAAGGGGATGGCGGCGCTCGGCACGATCTGCAGTGTGACCATCAACGGGATATTCCTGAAAGCGGGAATGCCGGTGGCTTCACGGTATGGAGGGGTAGTCGAGACCGCGGAGCGCAGACCCCAGCGTTTTTTGTCACTCATCAGCTACGAAGGCTCGTCCCTGGACCCCCTTGAGATGTTCATCAAGAGCAACATGACCGCGGTTTCCGAAGCTGTGGCGGGCAGAAATGGCAGGATCCTCGCCAGCTTCCGGGAGATCCCCGTCGTATGCCTGGACAAGGCGGTAAAGCTGGCCCGGACGCTCGAAGAGCGGGGCCTCCGGGGCATCCTCCAGATCGGGAGCCCGAACAAACCGCTGCTCGAAGTGCCGGTCGGCATCGACAAGGCCGGGATCGTGATCATCGGCGGCCTGAATCCCGTAGCGGTGCTGGAGGAGCATGGCATTGCCACGGAAAGCAAGGCCATGTCAGCACTGTTCGAATATTCCCATCTGGTGCCTTTCAAGGACCTTGTACGCTTGCCGACTTCCCTTGCGAGGCTTCGCTCCTCGGCAGCCTCGTTCCCGCCCCCGTGAGCGCGCAATTTTCGCTTGACAGCAGAGCTTCATCGGGTGTATTTTACACGCTCATCGGCAATGTATTGCCGTCGAAAAAGCCCCTCTCAAGGGGCTTTTTTTACAACTGTTTGGGCGGAAACCACTGGTCGTTCGTCCGCCTGGAGAGCTGGAGAGATTGACCCTCGCCGGCAGTCCGGTCCCCCCGATGAACAGTACATAGCCGCATCTGATACCCCAAATCCGACGCATCCAGTCTATAATAAGATGGCAGGCCGCTTGGATAGTGCCGGCTGATATTCGCTTACGCGCCCGGATCGTTTCTATATCCCCGGTGCAAAAGAAGAGGAGCAACAGTATGTGCCGTTTGAGCGCGATCACATCGAGCGACTATTTCTCCCCCATGGAGAACATCCTTGCCCTGGAGACCATGAAGGAAGGACACGACGGTTCCGGTCTCGGTCTGATGCTGAAGGACCTGGGCGGCCCCTTCGAGGAGTTCAAGGGGCATCCGGTCCTGTCCGCGATCTGTTCGAACCAGGGTCTCCTGGAACTGGACGAATACATGAAGGCGCACGGGTTCAAGGAGAAGTTCACCTGGGCGCCGAGCATCAAGAACATACCGGGCGTCGAGCGCCGGGAGAACTATCTTGCCAAGGTGTACGATTATCCCGAGAGCTACGGGGACAAGCCGATGCGTGAGAAAGAGGACCTGCTCATGAACACTCGGCTGGCCCTCCGGAAGATCGGCGAGCCCGATGGATCGCTCTTTGTGTTCTCTTTCTATCCCGATGTCCTGACGCTCAAGGAAGTGGGGGACCCCCTCGCGCTGGGCGAGTTCTTCGGCCTTGACCGGTCGGACATCAAGGCGAAGATCGTGCTGGCACAGGGCCGGCAGAACACGAACTATGCCATCTATCTCTACGCGTGCCATCCCTTCTTCATCCAGGGCTATGGCACCATGACGAACGGAGAGAATACGGCCTTCGTTCCGATCCGTGAGTTCCTTTCCGGCCGCGGCAATCCCGGGTACATGGGCTACAACTCCGACTCCGAGGTCTTCACGCATATCCTGCACTACACCAACAGGACCCTCGGCTATCCGCTCCATTACTACAAGGATGTCATTACGCCGCTCAAGGAAAACGAGATCGAAAATCGGTCCGACGCCGCTGCGCTCCGGCTGCTCAAAAAATCGCTGCGGCCGCTTTGCATCGACGGCCCCAACTGTGTCATCGGGTTCACGCCCGACGGTTCGGTCTTTATGGTGCAGGACGCGAAAAAGCTCCGTCCCGGAGCGGTGGGCGGCAAACCCGGCAAGTACGCGCTCATGTCCGAGGTGTGCGGCGTGGACCGGGCGGTCCCTGACAGGGACAAGGCAGCGGACATCTTCCCCATGAAGTACGACACGGTCATCATCGCGCCCGGCGCGCGGGAGGTCAAGGTATGGAATCAGCTGCACGGCTAGATCAGAACCATCAGCTCTCGCTGAAGGAATTACCGTACATCATCCAATGGCGCGAGGACCGCTGCACCCGCTGCGGCCGCTGCACCGCCGTCTGCCCCATGAAGTCCATCGAACCGGTCGTACAGGTGCAGCGGCTCGTCCATTCCGAAGGGGAGAACCCGGCGCCCAAGGTCTCCCGCACCGTTTCCCATGTGGTGAAGCAGGTGACGGAGATCGAGCGCTATTGCATCGGCTGCGGGACCTGCACGCTCGTCTGTCCCACGGACGCCATCTTTCCCGAGTACAACTTCCAGCACAAGTTCTATCACTTCAAGAACAAGGGCGGCATCCCGTACATGCGGGGCGGCCGGAGGAACGATCCGTCGGTCTCGACGCTCGACAAGCTCAAGTTCACGCGCATATCCATGCTCACCGACCCTGCCCTGGACGCGGGCAGGCACGAATTCCGCATCAGAACGCTTTTGGGACGGAACCTTCCGGCGGAACAGCTTCCCATCAAGGTCGAGGGGGACCGGCTCACCCTCGGCGCGGGTGCGTTCATCCCGCCGGTACGGGAGATCTACCCCATCCGCATCGGCAGCATGTCCATCGGCGCACTTTCTCCTCATATGTGGGAGGGGCTCGCCATGGGCATCACGTACCTCAACGAGGTCGAAGGCCTGCCGGTGGTGATGTGCTCGGGTGAAGGCGGTCTGCCGCCGTCCATCCTGAAATCACGGTATCTCAAGTACTTCATTATCCAGATCGCTTCGGGCTATTTCGGCTGGGACGAGATCATCAGGGCGCTGCCCGACATGATCGAGGACCCCTGCGCTATCGAGATCAAGTACGGCCAGGGCGCAAAGCCCGGCGACGGCGGACTGCTCCAGGCGTACAAGGTGCTGGGGCTCATCGCCAAGATCCGGGGCGTACCGCAGTTCGTCGACCTGGCCTCACCGCCGACGCATCAGACAAAATATTCCATCGAGGAAGCCGTCGCCAAGATGATCCAGTCCATGTCCATGGCCTGGGGCTTCCGCGTGCCGGTCTATCCCAAGATCTCGGGCACCAAGACGGCGCGCGCGGTGCTCAATAACCTCGCGCGGAATCCCTACGCGGCGGCGCTCTGCATCGACGGCGAGGACGGCGGCACCGGCGCGGCCTACAACGTGTCCATGGACAAGATGGGCCATCCCATCGCGACGAACATCCGCGACTGCTACCTGGACCTGGTGAAGCAGGGAAAGCAGAACGAACTGCCGCTCATCGCGGCCGGGGGCGTGGGCAAGACCGGCAGCCTCGCTGCGAACGCTGCGGCGCTCATCATGCTGGGGGCGTCGGCGGTGGACATCGGAAAATACATCATGCAGACCGCGGCGGGCTGTTTCGGCGATGAGCACAACCGGTGCAATGTCTGCAACCTCGGCAGGTGCCCGCGCGGCATCACCACGCAGGACCCGAAGCTGTACCGCCGGCTCGATCCCGACAAGGTCGCAGAACGGGTGGTCGAGGTCTTCAAGTCGGCGGATGTTGAGCTCAAGAAGATCTTCGCGCCGCTGGGCAGGAGCACCGAGCTTCCCATCGGCATGTCCGACGCGCTGGGTGTCGGTGAAAAGGACATCGCCGACCGGCTTCAGATATCGTATGTATGCTAGTAACCACGGATGAACACGGTTTAAAAGCGTGTGCGAAACCCATGGTTCAAAATAGACCATAAGGCAAAAAAAATGATAATCAAGGGCAATATCGACGGAAAACGAGTATCGTCAAAGGTGCTCGAAGAGCAGGTCCAGAAGGCCGTCAGCGGCGGCGATCGCGACATCACGGTCCTGGCCGACGGCCAGCACGGCATCGGCGGCAGGATCTGGCCGCAATTCGGCCAAGTGAAGGTGACTGTCGAAGGGACCGCCGGACAGCGCGTCGGCAGCATGGGCATGCACACGACCGAGATCGTGGTGAAGGGCAGCACGTCCGACGACACGGGATGGCTCAATTGCGGAGCTGTCATCACGGTGCTGGGCGACGTGGCAAACGGCGCACACAACGCGGCGGCCCAGGGCAAGCTCTACGTCCTGGGCGGCGGTGGTGCGCGCTGCGATACCATGACCAAGAAGAACCCCCGTTTCCCGGACCTCGAGTCCTGGTACTTCCGCGGTGTCGGCGATTCCTTCGCCGAGTTCAAGGCGGGAGGCATCGCCGTTGTATGCGGCGTGGATCCCCGAGACCCCGAGAATGTGCTTGGTTACCGACCCTGCGTGGGCATGGTCGGCGGCACCATCTATTTCCGCGGCCCCATCAAGGAATACAGCAAGGCCGACGTGCAGCTCGTGGATCTTACTCCCCAGGACTGGGAATGGCTTACGGCGAATATGAAGCCCTATCTCCAGGCCATCGACCGCATGTCCTTCCATGAGGAACTGACCAGGGACATGACCGCCTGGAAGAAGCTGATCGCCTATACGCCGGCCGAAAAGGCCAAGGCCAAGGGCAAGCTCAAGATGGGCCTGACTGAGTTCCGCCTGAATGTCTGGGAAAAGGAGGTCGGCAAAGGGGGTATGTTCGGCGCGTACCTGACCCATGACCGGTCCATCCTGCCCTACGTCACCACGGGCGAGGAACGCCGCTGGAAACCAAGCTGGAAGAACGACCAGTATCTGCCTCCCTGCGCCTACGCCTGTCCGTCGCGCATCCCGTCGCACAAGCGCGCAACCCTGCTGCGGCAGGGGAGGACGGCCGATGCCCTTGCGCTCGTGCTTCAGTACAGCCCGCTCCCGGCAACTGTCTGCGGCACGGTCTGCCCGAACCTCTGCATGACCGACTGCACCCGGGGCAGGATCGATCAGCCGCTCAACATAAAGGAATACGGCTCGGCTGCGCTTAACCTCAAGGCCCCGAAAAGGGCGAAGGCGACGGGCTTCAGCGTGGCCGTCATCGGCGGCGGCCCAGGCGGTCTCTCGGCGGCCTGGCAGCTCGGTCTGAAGGGCCATTCCGTCGACCTCTACGAGGCCGGCAGCAAGATCGGCGGGAAGCTGGAGATGTGCATTCCCCGAGAGCGCCTGCCGAAGAGGATTCTCGACAAGGAGCTTTCCCGCTTTGCCGAGATCGGCGTCAATGTTCATGTGAAGTCACCTGTAGACCGGAAGAAGTTCGACAAGATATATAAGGACCACGATGTGGTCGTCGTCGCCGTCGGCGCACATGAAGGCCGTGTCATTCCCTTCCCGGGGCATGAGGACGTGGTGAAGGGGATCGATTACCTGAAAGAGATCAATTTCGGCAAGCCAAAGGACCTTAAGGGGCAGAAGGTCGTCGTGATCGGCGCGGGCAATGTGGGCATGGACATCGCTTGCCAGGCCTATGACCATGGCGCGGGATCGGTGACCGCCGTTGACGTGCAAAAGCCGGCAAGCTTCGGCAAAGAACAGGAAATGGCGAAGGAGAAGGGGACGCAGATCCTGTTCCCGAAGGTCACCGAGCGGTACGACGGCAAGGCAAGAAAACTTTACTTCAAGGACGGCACCAGCATCGATGCGGATATGGTGATCATCTCCATCGGCGAGAAGCCGGTGCTCGACTTCCTTCCGCTCGAGGTCCACACCGACCGGGGCTACATCGTCGTGAACGATCTGGGCCAGAGCTCGGACGTGAAGGTGTTCGCCATCGGCGATGCGACGAAACCGGGTCTCGTGACCCACGCCATCGGCCAGGGCAAGGTTGCCGCTGACGTGATCAACGCCCAGCTCATGAACTACCGGTATGTGCCTGAGGAGCGGCGGGTGATCCCCTATGAACGCATCAAGACCCAGTACTATGAGGTCTGCAGGCTGGCGGGCAAGTTCTCGGCGAAGAAGGAGGCCGACCGCTGCATGAGCTGCGGCTCCTGCCGGGATTGCGGTATGTGCGTCGAGTCGTGCTACTACGGCGCCATTTCACGCAAGATCCTGCCGAATAAGTCCTACGAGTACGTTGTCGACGAGAACCGGTGCATCGGTTGCGGATTCTGCGCGGGCATCTGCCCCTGCGGTGTCTGGGAAATGGTCGAGAACGTGTAACCACCCTCCTGGTTGCAGAAGTGGGCGCGATAGTCATTCTTAAGAAGCACTTACAGAAAGTCCTCTGCGATGTCCCGCAGGGGACTTTTATTATTAATAAAATCAAAGTCTTATCCGAGAAAAGAACCTCCGGAGCCCTTCGTCTATGAGGCGGTGGGGAAGCCGCCCAATACGGTAGGCGTACAAAGTAGCCGACTAAAAATGAGACAGAAAATTATGTTGTTGAAATAAATAAATATATTAGTTCCGACAACTATTAGCTTGACGTTGTATGGTTCCGGTGCTAGAATTTTGCAAGAATCGGGCAGCAGTCTGTCGGAAGTATCACCCGAGGTGATACCTATGCTAGTGTTCAGACCGGAACGAACTGAATCCTTTATTATTTCACTCCTTATCGCTTCGCTCCTCCTCCTTTCATGCGGTGTTGGCGCCGGACCCGATCCCCAGCCGGGCAGTGGAAAAGGCAAGGTCTCGCTCTTCATTACGGATAATATATCGTTCTACAAACAGGTAGTATCGACGATCACCGGCGTCCGCTTGGTGAACTCCGGGACCGGAGGTGTCTGCGAGGTGATGGTCGATCCGCTCACGCTCGACATCGCGAACCTCACGAATCTGGCCCACTATGCAAGCCTCGCGGAATGCCCCGATGGCCGCTATAACAGGATAGACATCGATGTTCGCAAGGGCGCGTTCCTGATGGACCAGCTGGATGCGACATCAGCCTGCTCATTCACATCGTATATAGACGAAGTCGGCAATCTAAAGCCGCTAACATGCGATCAGGGAACCGACATCTGCTCGTTCAGCATACGAGGTGGCTCACGCGACGGATCAGTGACGGTGCAGGAGGATCGGTATAACGACCTGGGCATTGATTTTGACCTCAAAGAATTCAGGGTGGACGACTTCGGGGATCCGGCTGACTGTTCCGTGACGTTGGTGGCCGCAGTGGTGAGTGCCGCTGACATGAACAGCAGCGGAAGGTCTCACGAGGTTACGGGGACCGTACGGGACCTTGCTTCCGGCGCACGCACCTTTACGCTGCTCGCGGGAGGCCTGTCGCTGACCGTCGATTATTCGGGGATCAATCCGGCGCTCCAGAATAACATCGATGACCTGCTGCTGGCAGCGCAGAGCGACGGCTATCCGGTGATCGTCCAGACCGGCGGCATTGCCATTGAAACAGGGGCGATCGCGGCAAACCGTATCTTCATGAAGGCTCCAGGAACAGTATCGGGTGTTCAAGACCAACCCCAGTGGCTCTTTACCCTCGTCTCCCAGCCAGACAAGCCGATCGCGGGAAGCTATAAACCGCCTGCAGTGGTTGAAGGCACCTTCGTCGACGGCGCTTGGGTGAACGTGCGGTTCGACGGTTATGATGCCGCAGCCGAGAAATACCTTGCTGCATCGGTCGAGGTGCTGCCCGCCGGCATGATCATTGATGATTAAGGGAACGCAGGTAGAGATTATTTTGATCTGAAAGGGGCGAAAGCCCCTTTTTTGTTATTCCGCGCCGGGTGGATTTGCTTCAAAGCACGTTTGACGTCTCGGCACGTCAGCCGCAGCACAACGATCCCGGAACAACCGATCGCTCGATCATCCCTCTGACCGCATTGTGTTCTGAAGGAGAAGAACGATGCCTCTCTCCCATTCGTTCGAAAGTTCCTCCAGTATCCTCCTGGTCCTGCTGATATGTCTCATCGCGGCAGGCGCTCCTGTACGGGCTGAAGAGAGCATCCCGGTCAAAGAGGAGGCGTCCCAGGACCAGGCGCAGGGAGCAGGGGCGATCCAGGAGGGAACGAGGGAACCGCGGAAAAATCATGACCTGCAGGATCTCAGTCTGGAAGAGCTCATGGACATCGAGGTTCAGACGGTCGTCAGCGCGTCACGATATCGGCAGAAGGTGAATGAAGCTCCCGCCTCGGTGACCATCATCACTGCACGGGATATCCGTAAATTCGGTTACCGGACCCTGGCCGATATCCTGGGAAGCGTGCGGGGATTTTCCACCACCTACGACCGCAACTATCAATATGTCGGTGTCAGGGGGTTCGGAAGGCCCGGAGACTATAATACGCGCATCCTGCTGCTCGTGGACGGTCACCGACTGAATGACGCCATTTATGACAGTGCCGCCATCGGAACCGAATTCGTGCTGGATGTCGATCTTATCGAACGCGTGGAGGTCACCCGTGGACCGGGTTCATCGCTCTATGGCAGCAATGCGTTCTTTGCCGTCGTGAACGTGATCACCCGTCGTGCGAAGGACCTGGGAGCCGTTGAGCTGTCCGGAGAGGCGGGAACTCAGGGAGCGTATAAGGGACGCCTGAGCTATGGGGCATCGAGACAGCACGGCAAGGATTTTCTCCTGTCGGTGAGCGGTTTCACGAGAGCCGGCGACCGTCTGTATTTTCCAGAGTTTGATCCCGAAAACCCCATGGCAGACCCACGGGCAGGCAACGGTGGATATTCCGACAATGGAGACCACGACAAGTACCAGAGCGGGTACGCGAAGTTCGAACACCGGGGATTTCAGCTTGCCGCTGCTTATATCGAGCGGACGAAAGGCATCCCGACCGCTTCGTTCGGAACCGATTTCAACGAACCGGGAAATCGTACCAGAGATGGCCGGGGCTACGTTGATCTGCAGTACGAGACCCGCCTCGACGGAGGCATGCAGCTCGACATTCGGACCTATTACGACCAGTACCGCTATGAGGGCGATTACCTCTACACCGGGACGTTGAACAAGGATCGGGCCATCGCATCATGGTACGGCGGGGATATCCGGATAACCACGCGGCTTCTGAACGCTCACCATGTCATCATCGGAACCGAGTATGAGGACAGGATCAAGCAGGACCAATACAACGCTGATGTGTCGCCTGCGTCCGTGTACCTCGATGACCATCGTAATTCGAGCACATGGGCAGCTTACGCGCAGGACGAGATTTCCATCTCACCGATCTTTCTTCTCTATGCGGGCATTCGCTACGACCATATCAGCACCTTCGGCGGAACGACGAACCCTCGCATAGCAGCGATCATCACGCCCATCGAACACGGAACGCTCAAATTACTCTACGGCAAAGCGTTCCGGGCGCCCACCGTGTACGAGTTGTACTATGAAGCGCCTCCATCGATGCTGAACAATCCAGCCCTGCAGCCAGAGCGGATCGAGACCTATGAACTGGTGTACGAACACAATCTCGGAAATGGTCTGCGCGCGGTCGCAAGTCACTACAGCTACAGCATCAAGAATCTCATTACCCAGACGTATGACCCCTCCAGCGGCACCACCTCCTTCCAGAACCAGGAACGCGCCGAAGCCGAGGGCACGGAGCTCGAGGTCCAGAAGAGCTGGCCGAACAGCGCCGACATCAGGTTCAGCTACGCATTCCAGAAGGCGGTCGACCCCAAGACTGGAGAACTGCTGACCAACTCACCGAAGCATCTTGCGAAACTTAACCTTGTCGTGCCGATCATCAAGGACCGTTTCTTCACCGGGATCGAGGAGCAGGTCACGGGTCCGAGGATGACCACCGCGGGGCGGAGTACAGAGGGTTTTGCCGTAACGAACCTAACCCTTTTCGGCAGCGGCAGACAACGCACGATGGAGGCATCGCTCAGTATATACAACGTCTTGAACAGGAAGTATGAAGATCCCGTATCAAGCGACCTGTTCCCCATTGACAGCGTGCAGCAGGATGGACGGTCCATCCGGGTGAAACTGACCTATGCATTTTAATGTTGCCTCATACCGTCGGTGCCTTGCCATGATCGTGGCCTCAGTCCTCGTTCTGTGTCTCGAACAGAGCGGGCGCGCAATTGCGGCGGAGGGGGGCGCGCGATCTTCAGGCGAATATCAGGTTAAGGCCGCGTTCGTGTATAATTTTATCAAATTCGTAACATGGCCGTCGGGAGGAGAGACGTCCGCAGCAGGGGTCGTTCGTCTCTGTATCCTGGGAGAACTTCCTGATGCCGCCCCCTTCGACGATCTTGAAGGACAGGAACTCCTGGGAAAGCGCTTGCACCTTGTATATCTCAAGGAACCGCAGGAAGCGCGTTCATGCCAGGTCCTGTTCATATCGTCGTCACTGTCGCGCCGGCTTGCCGAAACGCTGGAACTGGTTCGAGGGCATCCTGTCCTGACCGTCGGCGATACGGACGGGTATGCGAAGCGGGGGGTCATGATCAATATGTACCTCGAGAACAGGCGAGTGAGGTTCGAGATCAATGCAGAGACGGCGAGGCTCGCGGGTCTGCGGATCAGCACCAAGCTTCTGAGCCTTGCCGTCGCCGTTCACGGCACGGCAAGGACGGGAAAATGAAGGAAAGGCGGATCGCATGAGGACCCTGAAGCGGGAACTCATCCTGGTGAACATTACCGCGACCGGAGCAGCGCTCCTGGTGGCCATCGCGCTTCTGCTCGGTTCGGAACTGCGCACCTGGAAAGCTGCGATGATCCGGGATATCACTATCAAAGCTGACATCATCGGCAGCCAGTGCACGGCCGCCTTGACCTTTAATGGATCGAAAGACGCGGAAGAGGTCCTCAGGGCGCTTCAGGTGGATGCACAGATCGAGTATGCCGCGGTCTACAGCGTGGACGGTACGGTATTCGCCGTATACCGCGGCAGGAGCGGTATGCGGCAGGTCCCGACAGGACCGCCCGCGGAAGGCCATCTGTTTACGGCCGCCCATCTGGACCTTACGCGCCCCATTGTCCTGCACGGCGAGCAGATCGGCTGGATTGCAATACGGGCGAACCTCGATCAGCTGCGCACGCTGCTGCTCCACTATGGATTTGGTTCTGCAGCGGTTCTCCTGCTTGCTCTGGCAGTGTCATCGGTGATGCTTTCCCGGCTGCAGAAAAGCATCACGGAACCGGTGACCGACCTGGTAGGGTTGATGGAGACGGTTTCGGGGGACAAGGACTACACCCGACGGGCGGTCGCAAGGGGGCCGAAAGAGCTCATATCGCTGACGAGAAGCTTTAACGAAATGCTGGGGACCATTCAGAGCCGGGACCGCGAACTGGAAAGCTCGCTTGCTGAACTGAAGAAAGCCTACGGGAAGCTCGAGGACCTGGACCGCCTGAAGTCCGATTTCATTTCGATCGTATCGCACGAGCTCCGGACGCCGATAACGTCGATCAAGGCGTTCGTGGAGCTTATCCTGATCAAACCGGACATGAGCGCGGACCGGAAGATGAAGCTGCTGGAGACGATCAACAGCGAGACCGATCGCTTATCACGGCTGATCGGAGATCTGCTCGACCTGTCGCGCATCGAATCGGGCGTTATACTGTGGCGGGACCAGGAGATCGCTGTCGAAGACGTGATAAGGACGGCAGTCGCCGGCATCATTCCCCTCGCAAAGATGAGGGATATCCAGATCAATGAAACGGCCGAGGACGGACTGCCGACGCTTTACGCGGATCGAGACCGCATCATGCAGGTTGTGATGAACCTGCTGTCGAACGCGGTTAAATTCATTCAGCCGGGTGGAAGGATCAGCATTTCGACGAAACGAACCAATGATCCTTTGGGGATCGCTGTCGCGATAGCCGATACGGGACCAGGAATACCGTCCGGTGATCTGGGCCTGATCTTCGACAAGTTCCAGCGGTCCGGGGATTTGCTTACCGGAAAAATCGAAGGGACGGGACTCGGCCTTGCAATCTCGCGTGAGATCGTTGATCACTATGAGGGGCGTATCTGGGTGGATAGCGAAATAGGCAAAGGAAGCATCTTCACCTTCACCATTCCGGTGAAACGGACATCGGGCATCTATCAAGGGATTGTGAAGTGATCCCACCTTGAGAACAGGTGCGGCAGCAGGCCGTCATCATATAAAGATGACGGCTTTGTATTTGTTCCCTCAGCGTTTCCGAATGTTGACTTCGCTATTGAGGTCTGTTAGTGTACTGCCCAATAGGGGCACGAATACGTCCTGACCTTATGATCAAGACAGAAACAGTGCGAGGTCATCAACGTGTGTCATGGCCCGCAAAGCAAAGCATCCCGAAGAACGGCACAGCTGCAAAGCAGATGCATCATGGAGAACGGGAGCAGATGATAATTCCTTTTAAGAGGAGCGTCCTTGCCCGGCTCTTTGACTGGAAGCCTTTTTCCCGGCTTACTATCGCCGGCAAAATCCTCGTCGGCTATGCGGTCCTGGTCGTTCTTACCGTCACGGTGGTCAGCTATGTCCTGATCAGCCTTTCCAACATCAACCGTTTGAGCAGGAGCATCGTTTCGGTCAACATTCCCGGCGACACGGCCGCAGGGAGGCTGGTCGAAGCACTTCTCGCCCAGAATACCTACGAAAAAAAGTATCTTATCCTCGGGAGGCAGGAGCTCAGTCATCTTTACTGGGAGCGGGCAAAGGAATTCGGCACGAACCTCGAGAAATTGAAACGGGTCGGTCAGGCAGGTGACCTGCCGCTGGAGGCCATCGAAAGGCTGCACGCGCGATACGGCGACCTCTATCTCGAAATGACGGGATACGTCCGGAGAGGCAGGATAGCCGCTGCCGAGGAACTATCGAATGGCGATATGAGCAACGTCGTGGAACGGTTGCTCGAGCTCATACGGTCGATCCCGCCGAAGCTCAGGGCGTCACGGGATGAACAGATGCGGATGATCGATTCAGCGACGCGATCGACGCTGCGAACGACGATCCTCCTCTGCACGCTCAGTACGGTCTTCAGCATATTTGCAAGCCTGCTCGTTACCTTGTATATAGCATCATCGCTTCGCAAACTCAAGAATGCAGCCGCCCATGTGGCCGAAGGCGACTTCGAATACGGTTCACAGTTGCATGCTGAGGATGAGATCGGCGACCTGGACCGTGCGTTCGATCGCATGCGGGCGAGACTGAAGAAGCTCGAGGAGATGTACCGCGATGCGAGTCCATTGACCCGTCTTCCGGGCGGCATAGCGATCGAACAGAATATTCAGGGACGCCTGGACCGAAGAGAACCGATCGCGTTGTGTGTGATGGACATCGACAACTTCAAGTCGGTCAACGACCGTTATGGCTATGCCCGGGGGAATGAAGTGATCATTGAGACGGCGAGGATCATCGACCTTGCAACGAAACAGCACGGAACGCCGACGGACTTCGTTGGACATATTGGAGGAGACGATTTCGTCGCGATTACCAGTCCCGAACGCGTCCAGTTCGTGTGCGATGCGATCATCGCACAGTTCGACGGGAAGGCACCTCAGTATTACAGCGGCGAAGACAGACGGAACGGGTATATATCGGGTAAATCCCGGCTGGGCGTTGAAATGAATTTCCCCCTGATGACCATCAGCATCGCGGTGGTCACGAACCAGCAGAGAAGGTTCAGCAACCCCCTGGAAATGTCAGCGGTCGCGATCGAACTGAAGGAATATGCAAAGACATTCCCGCGAAGCCTGTATGTGGTGGACAAACGAAGATCGTAATTCATGATGCGTCCCGTCGACCTCAGTGCAGGATCGACCGATGAGGAGGAAAACATGGCGGAAGGGATGAAAAATCTGAGAACGAAGGCATTGTTCCTCGGCATCGCGGCCCTGGCCATGATGGGGCTGTACAGCTACTTCATTGCGGACACGATCATGACCAGGATCACCGATGCGCAGATGACGAAAGTGGACGACATGTTCATGATCGCCACCGAGGAGCGGCCGTTCGTGAACTATGACGCCAGGTACCGGCTCAAATTCGATTCCGGCACGATCCAGAACGACGCGATCCGCTTAGAGGGCAAGATCGTGCGTATCAAAAAATACGGATGGAGAGTGCCTGCACTGTCGTGGTACGAGAATGTCGTGAAGATCGAGGAAGTACAGCAGCGTTGACCGAAAGGTCAGCACATCGTGCAGGACGTGTCCGTCTGTAATACCATCGGAACCTGCCTACATGCCCCCGCCAGGACGACCCAACGCGTTCAGTTTTCGCTCAACATCAGGGTAAAGGCGTATATGGACGGTTACCTTCCCGTCCTTAAGGGAATAGCTGATCAGCAGGGGATCGGAGCCCGCAAGGTCGGTGACCGGGAAACGCGGGAGAACCTCGTATCCGATCGTTCCGCCGCTGTCATCGGGGATCCTGAGTATCCGCGTCTCCGTGACCGTATGATTCCCGCACCGGACAAAAGCCTCAGCCTCGGACAGGGCCTTCTCAGCCGAAAGTCCTTTCTTTACCTTGTACGAGCTATCACGAGCGAACAGGTTGACGGGAAACCTGGCATCCGGTGAGATGAGAAAAGCGGCGATCTCGTAGTCCTCGGGATAGCGGCATCCGTAGAGGATGAGGTCAAAGGAACCCGCGATCGTCTTCGGATCAACGATTTGGGTCTGAATTTGCGTGGCAAGGGCACAGCCTTGAAGCATCAGCATCGCCATAAAAACAACTGTTGAAAGTGCAAATCTGTATCTGGTCATTTGTTCCTCCTTCCTGTAACTGACCGATCTTCTTCGATTATACCAGAAAAGGATTGCGACTATCTTATTGCGGGGATGGAGCCAGTTTGCGCTTTACGATCGCGCGAAAGAAGACTGCTCCTGAGATCAGTCCGCCCAGGGCGAAGGTGAGGGGAGCATGAAGCCAATGGGCGGCGGTCCCGGCGAAAAGACTGCCGAACGGGGTGAGGCCGCCGAAGGACATGGTGTAGAGGCTCATCACCCTGCCGCGCAGACGGTCTTCGGTGTTCAACTGGACCGTTGTATTGGCCATACCAAAGAAGATGATCATGCAGAAACCGGTCAGGAACAGCAGGAAGGCCGTGACCCCATACGATCGCTGGACCCCGATGATGATCAGGAAGATCGAGAGCCCCATGCCTCCGCCGAGCAGAAAAGCGGGATTCGGACCAAGGCGGCTCATGACCGCCAGCGAGACGGAGCCGACCAGCGCGCCGGAACCGAAGGACGACATGAGAAAACCGAACGCCGCGGCATCGAGATGGAGCTCGGTCCTGGTGAAGACCGGAACCAGGACATTGAAGTTCACGCCGAACACGCTCACCACCGCAACAAGGGAGATCGTGGTCATAAGGATGGGGGTCCCTTTGATATATCCGATGGCCTCGCCCATGTCCTTCAGCACGTCATAGGACGGAGGCGACCTCCGGACCGGCTCTTGAACGGTCATAGCGAGGAGCCCCGCGATGACGGCAAGGTAGCTCAAACCGTTCATGAAAAAGCAAAATGCCGTGCCGGCGGCGGATATCAGGAGACCCGCGACCGCAGGGCCGATGGCGCGTGCCGCGTTAAAGATCGAAGAGTTCAGCGCTATTGCGTTCATCAGGTCCTCTTTCCCCACCAGTTCTATGAGATAGGACTGTCGCGCCGGCATATCAATGGTATTCACGACACCAAGGAGCGTGGCAAGGACCGCGAGATGCCAGTACCGGACCGATCCTGTCCAGACCAGGAGGGCGAGGATGAACGCCAGTCCCATAAGGGCGGCCTGGGTCCAGAGGATGATCTTTCGCTTCGGGAAATAGTCGATGAATGGACCGGTAAAGAACGAAAGGAACAGCATGGGCAGGAACTGGAGGGCTGAGACAACACCGAGCTTGATGGACGACTGGGTAAGGTCCAGCACCAGCCATGCCTGGGCAACGGTCTGCATCCAGGTGCCGATAAGCGAAACGAGCTGGCCGGTCCAAAAGAGGCGGAAATTGCGATGGCGGAGGGAACGAAAAAGCGCCTCCAGTTCAGAAGTGAGTCCCATGATCACAATTACAGTATAGCACGTACCCCGGCCTTCATTGGAGAGTGGTGATCAAGTCATTGCGGAAGAGAACCGTACAGGGCAATGAAGCTAGGGCAGGCAGTATGAGCGAGATCTAGCGTAAACTCTTCGTCAGGCAGCCGGTGAAAGACGGATACAGCAGGTTACCGTGCACTTCCGTTCTTATGCTCTGTCGTGCGGCAGTCCGCCCTGGCCGTATCTTTTTTTACAGATCTATGACAAGGAACGCAGGTGATCCCCCTATCATCGACGTTGCTGGGCTGCCATCGAATATCTCCAAACAGGTCTTTTGAGCTTAATCGCCTGCCGCAGATGTTGCAGTGTGATCGTCTGCTTTTCTGATAGACATTCATACGGTTCACCTCTTTGACGAAGCTTATCCCCGCAGCACCCGCTTGTCGCCAACCCGCTGGGTCAGCTTCTGCGAATCGAAATATTCGAGAAGAGGAACGGCGAACTTGCGGGAGGTCTTGGCGATATCGCGGAACTCAGCGACGACGATCTCCTTCTTCTCCTGCAGGTGCTTGACCAGGTCCGTCCTGATCGCATCGAGGAACGCCTTGTCCAGATAGAGCGAATCGTTGATGCGCACCACCCGACCCTCGTCGGCCAGGAGCTTGAGCAGGTCCTTGGCATCCTTGTCGGAGATCCCGAATAAGGCGGGAAGCTCTTCACGGACCGGAGGCTGGCTCCCGCCTTTCCTGATGGCCTCGACGATCCTGTCCTTGTAGAGCCCCTGGTCCTTGCCCACGGCAGGCTTGAATCCCGGCAGCTTCAGCTTCGAACCTTCGGTTTCCACCTGTTTTTTTCTGATCAATCCATCCATCGCCATGCTCAGTGCCCTGGGATGGAGCCTCGTCTTGAGCAGGCCCTTCACTTCTTCCTTGTCGATGCCGGGCTTGAGCGAGTTCGATTTGTGGAACTCGGCGATCAGATCAAGGACCTTTTTCTCCAACAGGGCCAGTTGACCGGCGTGGACGTAGAGATTATCAACGCGGACGACGGCCTTCTTCTGGGCGAGGGAGGAAAGGGCGCTTACGATCTCCTGTTTGTCCGCGGCAAAGGAGCCGATGATGGCCGCTTCCTCCATTCCTGCCAGCGCCTTGCCCGCGATGATGACCGACAGTTTCTCTTCGAGGCTGCCTTTCACGAGCAACGCGAGGTTCTTGACCGATTCCGCCATCGCGCTCGTCTTATGGCGCCGGGGATGGGGATCCAGGACCATGCCGCCGCCGAGGGTTTCCATGGGTGAGTAGAAGCGGATGATGAACCGGTCGCCGTGCTGGATGAGGACGGGCTGTTCGAGGCGGAACTGTACAAAGCCGTCGTCGCCCGGGTTCAGCTCATTCGTACCGACCAGCGCGGCCCTGCCGATGGACTCCTGGGTGTTGTTGTAGAACCGGATGCGGGTCCCGGTCTTGATGCCGCGGGTGGCCTGCTTCAGCATGCTCAGGGACGCATCGACGTTCCTGGTCGTCATGAAGAACCCCTTGGTCACGATGGTGTCGCCGCGCGAGATCTGGTCCTTTTCGATGCCCTGGAGGTTCACCGCGGTCCGCTGGCCCGCCACGGCGCGTTGGGCGGCCTGGTTGTGCGATTGGATGCCGCGGACCTTCGTTGTGGTCCCTTTCGGCAGGATGTCCACTTCCTGGTCCTGGCTTATGGTCCCGGACAGAAGGGTGCCGGTGATGACCGTGCCGAAGCCTTTCATGGTGAAGACCCGGTCAATGGGCAGCCGCAGGATGCCGTTGGGCGACTTGGGCTCGACCTCCTTGGCCAGCTTGTCCAGTTCCTGTTTGAGCGTTTCGAGGTTCTCGCCGGTCTTTGCCGAAACCGGGACGATGGGGGCCTTTTCGAGGAACGTGCCTTTTACGTACTCCCGCACCTCTTCCTGGACCAGAGCCAGCCAGTCCTTTTCTGCCGCGTCGGATTTGGTGAGCGCGATGAGGCCTTTTTTGACATGGAGCAGGTCGCAGATGGCAAGGTGCTCGCGGGTCTGGGGCATGATGCCCTCGTCGGCGGCGATCACGAGCATGACGATGTCAATGCCGCCCACGCCGGCCAGCATGTTCTTGATGAGTCCTTCATGGCCGGGCACGTCCACGATGCCGAGGCGGTTTCCCGAGGGAAGGTCAAGAGACGCGAAGCCCAGGTCGAGCGTGATGCCTCGCTCCTTCTCTTCCTTGAGCCGGTCAGGGTCGGTCCCGGTAAGGGCCTTGACGAGGGTGGACTTGCCGTGGTCGATGTGACCAGCTGTGCCGAGGATGGTGTATTTCATGGTCAAAACAATTCAGCCACGGAGGCACGGAGACACGGAGAACGACTTACAATAATGGGTCCTCTGTGACCTCTGTGTCTCTGTGGCTGCCTTATGAGTTGGTTATATTTCTTAACGCTTCAACGATCTTGCTTATCTCCCCATCGTTCAGCGTCCGGGGATCGAAGAGGACCATGCCTTCCTTGATGCGGGTGATAATGGCAGGCCTGCCGAGCCTGAGCTTGGATTCGATCTGGTTCGCGCTCAGGGACTTGTGGCTGATGGCGACCACTTTGGTAGGGAGTTTGCCCGTCGGAAGCGCGCCGCCGCCGGTCTGGGAGAGATCGTCCTGGATAGCGATGGTGATCTTGCTGTCGCCCAGGGCCTTGATGCCTGCTGCGAGGAGGTCCGCCTTGCGCCCGATCTCCGACAGGGGCTGGGTCAGCATCCAGAGTGTCGGGATGGCGCGTATCGCTTTTTCCTCGTCGAGGTACTGGTTGAGCGTTGCTTCAAGCGCCGCCAGGGTCATCTTGTCGATCCGCAAGGCCCGGGCAAGGGGATTCGAACGGATGGCGTCGAGGTATTGCTTCTTGCCGATGATCATCCCTGCCTGAGGACCGCCCAGGAGCTTGTCTCCGCTGAAGGTGAGGATATCAACGCCGGCGTCCATGGCCTGTTTCACCGTGGGCTCGTCACCGACGCCGTAGGAAGCGAGATCAAGGAAGCTGCCGCTTCCCAGGTCCCACATCACCGGGACCTTGTGCTTCTTGCCGAGCGCGGCAAGCTCGGCAGGGGAGACCTCTTTCGTGAATCCAACGATCTTGTAATTGCTCGTATGGACCTTGAGAAGGAGGCCGGTGTTCTCGTTGATGGCCTTCTGGTAGTCCTTGAGGTGGGTCTTGTTCGTGGCGCCGACCTCGCGCAGGACGGCCCCGCTCCGCTCCATGACCTCGGGCACGCGGAAAGATCCCCCGATCTCCACCAGTTCGCCGCGGGAGACGATGACCTCCTTGCCCCGGGCAAGGGTATTCAGGCAGAGCAGCACGGCTGCGGCATTGTTGTTCACCGCCGTGGCCGCTTCGGCGCCCGTGAGGCGGTTCAGGATCCCTTCGATATGAGTGTAGCGCTTCCCGCGTTCGCCGGCCTGGATGTCATATTCGAGGTTCGAGTAGCTGCGGTTCACCTCGATGATGCGCTCGATGGCCGCTTCGGAAAGGATCGACCGTCCCAGGTTCGTATGCACCACCACTCCCGTGGCATTGATGAGGGGACGGAGGCTTGGCTCGGAAAGTTCGTTGAGGATGGCTTCGGCGCCGTTCAGAACAGCGGCTGCGGAAAGGTCGATATCGGGCGAACCTTTTCCAGACCGGTCGATGACGGCCTTGCGCTTTCGGTCAAGGGCAAGCCTGATGGCATCGAGGACCAGGATGCGGGGATGCGTTCCCAGCCAGGCCTTGACCCGGTCATCTTTCAGCACTTCATCAACGGACGGCAACTGCCGCAAGAGCTCTTGCATATTTGATAAGATAACATAGATACTATTGAATATCAACAGCTTGATTGCATCGGAGGCGGTACACGCAGGCCTTTCTACCCCTTGACAGGGAGGGAGGGATGTGTCACCTTACCCATAACCATGAAGCGCAGAGACTTTATAAAGAGCATCACTCTTGCCGGCGCATCGGCAGCAGTATCACCGCTCCTGAGTGACCTGTTCATCCCTTTTGCCGAGGCCGCGGACATCCCCAAGTTCAGCTTCGCCCACATAACGGACCTGCATCTCGATGTGAAGGGGACCAGCACGTGGCAGCACCGGGAGAAGAGCGTCCCGCTGTTCATCGATGCTCTGAGGCAGATCGGGAGGCTGCCGAAGCTGAAGTTCGTCGTCTTCGGCGGCGATCAGATCCATGCGGGGCCGCACGACCGGGACTCGCTCTATGTCTTTCAGGAATGGACGAAGCACCTGGACCTGCCGTATTATATCCTGCTCGGGAACACCGAGGTTTCTCCGATAGCCGGAGTATCGAAGATGACCAGGGAAGGCTACCTCTCGACATGGAGGGGAAGGGGTATCGCGCCCGGCAGGTCCTCGTGGTCTGTTGAACCGGAGAAGGGCGTCAGGATCGTCGGGTTCGACGTGACGGTTGACGGGAAACCTTACGGCGAGGCAAGCACCGCGTCGCTCAAGTGGCTCGCGAACGAGCTCGAAGCAAGCAGGAAGATGCGCCTAGTCATCATCGCGACCCACCAGCTGCTGCTGCCGACGACCCGAGGGGATTCTGATCCCGAAGGGGCCCTCTGGATGGTGAGGAACCACGCTGCGGTGAGGGTGCTCCTTGAACAGCATCCCAATATCCGTCTGGTCATATCGGGCCACCATCACGCCTCGAAGGTCGAGACCGTGAACGGCATCACCTACGTCGCCGATCCGGCGATCGTCACCTATCCCTGCGCCTTCCGGGTATTCACCGTGAGCCGTGAAGGCATTCATCTCAGGAACATCGGACTCGACGAAGAGAACATCGTGAATAAGGCACGCGAACTGCTCCTGGCAGATCCCTACGCCCGCCTCCATGACCCCGAAAATCCTCAGAACATTCTCACCTACAGCCTGGGACTGACCGAGCAGGACCGGGAGATGACGATACCGCTTTGAGAATCTGACGCGGTGACACGGTGACCCGGGGACGCGGAGATAAGGAGTCAATGAGAAAAATAAATTAGACAGAAAAGGATTAGTTCGCTTACCTTCCTATCTTCTTCCCCTCCTGCCATCCTTGCCTCTCGGTGTACTCTGCGGCTCTGTGACAGCTTTGGTCTGTTTTTCGGCGGATCTCTCGTCGATCAATGAAAAATCGATCTTCTTCCGCTCCTTGTCCACGCGGTCCACGCGGACGCGGACATGATCGCCGATGCGGAAGACACGCTTTGTGCGCTCTCCGCGGAGGCAGTGGCGGTTTTCGATGTAGTGGTAGTAGTCGTCGCCGAGGGACGATATGTGCACGAGGCCCTCAACGAAGAGGTCCCGGAGCTGGACGAAGAAGCCGAACTGGGCGACGCCGGTAATGATCCCGTCGTAGATCTCGCCCAGCTTGTCCTCCATGAAGCGGACCTTCAGCATGGCGACAACGTCCCGCTCCGCCTCCATGGCCGTTCGCTCCCGCTGGGAGCAGTGGACGGCCTCGGCAGGCAGCCTCTCGGCCAGTTCCTCGCGCGATTCCTCACTGCTGTATTTTCCCTTGATGACGCCCTTCAGGATGCGGTGGACGATGAGGTCGGGATAGCGCCGGATCGGTGAGGTGAAGTGGGTATAGGTCTCGGCTGCGAGGCCGAAATGTCCGATATTTTCCTCGGAGTACCGTGCCTGCTTCATGGTGCGCAGGACCACGGTATTCACCAGGCCTTCCTCGGGCGTGCCCTTTACCTGGGCAATGGCCTTCTGGATACTGCGGGGACGCACCTTTCCCGATATCGGTATCGTGACCCCGATGGTCGCCAGGAACTCAACCAGGTCCGCCAGCTTTTCCTCGGCGGGCTCCTCGTGAACGCGGTAGATGAGAGGGACTTCCATCGCCTCGAGGTGGCCTGCCACGGTCTCGTTGGCCGCGAGCATGAACTCCTCGATGAGCTGGTGGGCCATGTTGCGTTCGGCCCGAATGATGTCGGTCATCTGCCCCTGGAGGTTCAGAATGATCTCCGGTTCGGGGAGGTCGAAGTCAATGCTTCCGCGCTTCGATCGTTTCCTGCGCAGGACATCCATGAGTTCGGCCATGAGCTCGAACCGGGGGAGGAGGGATTCGTAGCGTTTCTGCACCTGCTCGTCACGGTCCGCGAGGATCTGGCGCACGGCCGTATAAGTCATGCGTTCGTTGCTGTTGATGATGCTCTCGTAGATGTCGTGTCGGATGATGCTCCCGTTCTCGTCGATGTCCATCTCGGCGGTCAGGGTAAGCCGGTCCACCTGAGGATTCAGGCTGCAGATGCCGTTCGAGAGCTGTTCCGGAAGCATGGGGATGGCGCGGTCGGGCAGGTATACGCTGGTCCCGCGCTCATAGGCCTCCTGGTCGAGGAACGATCCTGCGGTCACGTATTGGGCGACGTCTGCGATATGGACCCAGAGGCGCCAGCCGCTCCGGATCTTCTCGATGGAGATGGCGTCGTCGAAGTCACGGGCCTTTTCGCCGTCGATCGTGACTGTCGGAAGGTCCCGCAGGTCGCGACGACCTTTGCGAAGGGCAGGGGTCACCTCCTGGGGGATCGCAGCCGCCTCGGACAGCGTCGCCCGGGTGAACGCGACCGGGAGCTCGTGCTCCTCAATGATGAGCTCGGAGTCGATCCCCGGGTCTCCCGGTTTCCCGATGACCCGGACGATCTTGCCTTCTGCAGGCCTGCCCTGCAGGGGGTAGGTGATGATCTCGGCGGACACCAGGTCGCCTGGCCTTGCCGCTCCGGCGTTCTCTGCGCTGACCACAAGGTTCTGGGTGATCCGCTGGTTCGTGGGCGCCACGAACCCGAGGCCGCTGCGCTGGGTCCCGCTCGATTCATAGGTCCCGACGATCCTGGTACGCGCGCGCTCCAGGATGCGGATGATGACGCCTTCCCGCTTGCCCGCCGCTTTCTTTTTGCCTGCCGCCGGAGACACCCGAACGACCACCTTGTCTCCGTCCATGGCATCGAGACGGCCGGCCGCGGCCACATAGACGTCCGCTTTTCCCTTGGTATCGGGGATGACGAATCCGAAGCCCGAGGGATGTGCCTGGAACCTGCCCGGCTCAAGGTCCATCTTTTCGGCCAGGCCGTACCGGTTGCCGCGGGTCTTGACGATCTGTCCTTCGCGGACGAGTTCAGCCAGGACATGCTTCAGGTCATGCCGGTCCTCGGCCTTGAGCTTGAACTGGCGCATGATCTCGCGCACCAGGAGGGGCCTGCCCGCGCGGGTCTTGAAGAACGTGATGAAGTCTTTTTTTGTTGGTTTCATGGAGTTAAGTATACCTTAAAGTTCAGGGGTGATGAGAGGCGGAAACACGAATGTCACGAATGGGACGAATGACACGAATGAATGCGATAAAGAAGCGCCAGGTGAAGATTTCCTCCGTGGTGAGATTTGAGTTCTAAGATTAGATCCTCAGCAGTTTTCCTTTTGCCTCCGCTACGACGATCAATCCTTTTTCAACTGCCGCCTCGGCCTCTATCAGCCGGTGGGCCTCTTTGACGATCCTGCCGGTCACGACAAGCTCTTCTCCCGGGGAGACGGGGGACTTGAACTTTACGGCGATCTCGGCGCTGACCGCGGGCTCGCCAAGATGGGCTGCGAGCTTGACCATGGCCTCGTCAAGAAGCGTTGCGATGATGCCTCCATGGACGATGCCTTCCCATCCTTCGTGCTCAGTCCGGGGGGTGAACCGTCCGGTGATAGTCCTGGTTGAGTGATCAACAGTGAATTGGACCTTGAGCCCGGAGGGATTGTCCTTGCCGCAGACATAACAGCGCTGGTTGTCCTTGAGTTCCTTCATGCGGAAAACGGCCAAAAGTCTTTCGCTTGTGTATCCAAGTGGTTGTCAGTATAATACAAAACGTGAGCAATGACAATGAAATAGCGTTCGATCCCGCCCTTTTTGCCGCCTCGGGCATCCAGGATATGAACCAGGCGATCAAGAACCTTGAGCTCATCAGAGGCCGGGTCGGCTCCGGCGGCTTCTTCAACCTTCTTCCGAACCTCATCGCAGCGCTCAAACGCACCGGCGATCCCGACATGGCGCTGAACAGCCTGGAGCGCTTTCTCGTCGAGCTGGATCCCGTATCGCAATTCATCACGGAAACACGCAGCCAGCCTGCTGTCCTGACTTCCCTCATCGTTCTTTTCGGTGCGAGCCGGTTCCTCGCGGTATATAGCGCGTCAACGGCCGCGGAGACCTTCGAACTCCTTTGTCATCCTGCCTATCTTGCCAATCCCGCCCACAAGGAACTGCTCGATGACCGCCTCGCTGCTCTTATCAAGGGAACGATGGCTGATGAGGACCTCTTCCGGGCCCTGCGGCGGTTCCGGAAGCAGGAGATGCTCCGGATCGGGCTCCGGGACCTGCTGGGAAAGGCTGATCTGACGGAGACCGTGGTTGAGCTGTCGAACCTGGCCGAAGTCTGTCTTCAGGCGGCCTATGAGCGGATCGACACCGAGCTTCGCGGCAGGTTCGGAAGGCCCATTGTCCAGAAACCCGACGGCGCCCCCCTTCCCGCGGGTTTCGCGGTCATCGGCATGGGCAAACTTGGCGGCCAGGAGCTCAATTTCAGCTCAGACATCGACCTCATGTACGTCTATACCGCCGATGGAGAGACCGAAGGCGTACCCGGTCCGGACGGGAACCTGGCGAACCGCATATCGAACCATCAGTACTTCATAAAGCTTGCCGAGAAGCTGAGCGCCGCCATCGGTCAGAATACCGACGACGGCTTCGTATTCCGCGTTGATCTGCGCCTCCGGCCGGAAGGCCAGCGCGGTCCCCTGGTGCAAAGCCTGGGGGGATACGAGATCTATTATGAGTCCTGGGGCCAGACCTGGGAGCGTTCCGCGCTCATTAAGGCCCGTTTTGTAGCAGGGGACGAAGCGGTCGGCAGGGAGTTCCTGACGCGCATCACCCCGTTCGTGTACCGGAAGTACATCGATTTCGGCGCCATCGTAGAGATCCGCGAGATGAAGCAGAAGATCAACCGGGACGTCGAGCTGAAGGGTAAGACCCATCGTGATGTGAAATTGGGGTACGGAGGGATCAGGGAGATCGAGTTCCTGATCCAGTCGCTCCAGCTCATCTACGGGGGCCGCGACCGGGGGCTCCGCGAGAAGAACTCCCTCAAGGCCCTGCATACCCTTGCCCAGAAGGGGCTGCTCACCTACCAGGAGGTCGCTGACCTCTCGAAGGCCTATACGTTCCTGCGCACCGTGGAGCACCGCCTCCAGATATTGAACGACCTCCAGACCCAGACCCTTCCCGCGGGAGAGGCCGAACTGCGCGCCCTGGCGCGGCGCACGGGATACCTCGAGCCGGGGCAGGAAACGGAGATGCTGCTGCGTGATTATGCGTCCCATACCCTCAAGGTGCGGGGCCTCTATGACAATTTATTGAGCCAATCCTCGGAATCCAGCGAAGAAGAACCGGCCCAGCCTGATTTCGCCGTGCTCCTCGGCCCGGAACTGGGCGAACAGGAGGCCGTGTCCGTCCTTTTGCGGTACGGTTTCCGGGACCCTTCCAAGGCCTATCGGAACATCGTCCTGCTCCGGGAAGGCCAGGCCTTCGTCCACCAGACGCCGAGGAGCCGACGCCTGTTCAACGAGATGTTCCCGCTCCTCTTCGAGGAGATCGCGGGTGCTCCCGATCCCGACATGGCGCTGAACTACCTGGAATCCTATATCGCGTCGCGGGGCTCGTGGGACGCCTTTCACGCGTTCATGCGGCAGGACGTGCGGGCGCTGAAGGTCCTGGTCTCCATTTTCGGGAACAGTGAATATTTTTCCCGCATGCTGGTCAGGAGTCCCGGCCTCATCGAAGACCTCATGGACGCGAGCCGGGAGATCGGTCTGGGTTCCGGCGCGTTCCTGGAACAGGGACTCACTTCAGCGCTCGATAAGGCATCGACGATAACCGACAAGCTCGACGCCCTTCGCCGGTTCAAACACCGCGAGGAACTGCGCATCGGCATGGCGGACCTCATGGGCAGCATTCCGCTGCCGGCGATCTGCCGCGGACTTTCCCGGCTTGCCGATGCCTGTTTAAGCGCTAGCCTCGCTCTTGCAGCGACAGAGACCGGGAAACGCTGCGGCGCAGGAGGGGGATGCGGCGGTCTTGCCGTCATCGGCGCAGGCAAGCTGGGCGGCAGGGAACTCATCTACGGTTCAGACCTCGACATCCTGTTCGTGTACGACGAAGCGGGTGCGGAGACGCCGCCGCCCGGGCTCAGCGTGTTCGAATATTTCAGCAAGATCGCCGAGAAGACCATCTCCTATCTCACCACCATGACGCGAGAGGGTTTCGCCTACCGCGTTGACACCCGGCTCAGGCCGACGGGAGCAAAAGGCCCGCTGGTCCAGAGCATCGATGCCTTCAGGAATTATTATTCCTCCGGCGCTGACACCTGGGAGAGACAGTCTCTGGTGAATTCCCGGTTTGTCGCGGGGGACCGGCACGTTGGACGGGCATTCTCGGAAACGCTGCAGGGACTGATCTACCGTGATTATGATCCCGTTGCGCTTGCCGCGGACATCCGGTCCATGCGGAAGCGGATGCAGGAAGAGCGCGGCAAGGAGGATGCATCGCAGTACAATATCAAGCAGGGGAAGGGCGGGCTGGTTGACATCGAGTTCCTGGCCCAGTATCTCCAACTCAGACATGGAAACAAGCATCTCCGTACACGGGTGCCCGGAACGGTCAACGCGTTGCGGGCCTTGCGGCGGGAACGCCTTCTCTCTCCCAATGATCATCGTATGCTCCTTGACGCTTATCTCTTTCTCCGTCGCCTCGAAAGCAGGCTCCGGATCGTCGCGAACCAGTCAACGAGCTTTCTGTCCCGCGATGCGGGCAAACTTCGGACCTTGGCGAAACGCATGGGGTATGCCGATGATGACGGCTCGGCGGGGAAGAACCTTCTTGAAGAGTATGAACGGACGAGCAGGGAAGTGCGGGAGACGTTCGAACGTGTCCTGGCATGACTTGCTTCAACTTGCCGCTTGACCGGACCTCGATTTCGCGTTAGACTCTGCACCTTAATTCTATGGGACTCCAGGACCTTCCACTTTATCATCCCGCATACTGGCCGACCTGGGTTGGGCTCGCTTTTATGCGTCTGCTCTCCTTCCTGCCTTTACCGGTGCTCTGGGCGCTGGGCACCGTGTTCGGCGCTCTTTTCCACCTGTTCCCGTCGAAGATCAAGAAGACCGCACTGATCAATGCCGGCCTCTGTTTCCCGGAACTCGGGAAGGACGGGCAGGCTAGTCTCGTGCGGCGGCACTTCCATTCTCTCGGTGTATCGATCCTCTGCTACGGGCTGGGCTGGTGGTCGTCCCCGGCCCGTCTTCATCGGCTCATCAAGTTCCGCGACAGACGATATTATGACGATGCGATCGCCGCAGGGAAGAGCATCATCGTTTTCGCTCCCCATTTTCTCGCGCTGGACATCACCGGCATCACGCTCAGCAGTGAACGGCTGTATATAAGCATGTACCGCGCTTCGCGAAACAGGCTTATCGACAGGATGCTCAAGAGACGTGCCCAGTATGGGGCTGTCCTGTTCGAACGGAAATCGAACCTCAAGGCGCTCATCCGCCATCTGCGCGAGGGCAGGCCCTTCTACTATCTGCCCGACCAGGACCCGGGCGGCGCGGAATCGGTCTTTGTTCCGTTCTTCGGCGTGCCCGCGGCAACAGTAACGGCACTAAGCCGCATTGCGAAGATGACGAACGCTGCTGTCATTCCCTGCTACAACCGTATTTTGCCCTGGGGAAGGGGATTCGAGGTCCGATTCGAGGAACCGCTCAAGGATTTTCCTTCGGGCGACCTGGAGAAGGACGCCCGCCGCATGAACGGGGAGATAGAGCAGGCCATCCGCCAGAATCCCGAACAGTATCTCTGGGGATACCGCCGGTTCAAGACCCGACCCGCAGGAAGCCCGCAAGTGTACTGAATTCAACACTAAGTCTCGCGGCTATTAACCCACCCTATCCTATCCTATCCCCCCGATCAATAATAGTAACCCCTGCTTTGTCCTCCCCTTAATTTAGGAGGAGGGGCGGGGAGGAACTGGCCCTCGGAAGGAAAAAGGAGGGAGCACTGATCACTCCATACGATGATACGTTTTACGGTACGACGACTGGATCCCCGATAAGAGCGTTCGGGGATGACGGTTAGTTGTAACCGGCCTTTCCCATAAGCGTTTTTTATACCTCCAAATAATCATTTTATGGAAATTGTTGCATATTTTCTTGATTTATCCCCATCATTATAATAACATCACGAATTGTTGCGTTATGCAACTGGAAAGAACATCTGCCGATCTCATACCATAGCATAAAAGCTCTTGTATCTTGTATAAGGAGGATAAGCACCGGAAATGACTCAACGTTACACGCTCTTATTGATCATAACGCTCGCGATAGCCGTGCTCATGACCGGGGGGATGGTATACGCATCTTCGGCGCCTGTTGCGCCTGCTGCTCAGGGCCAGGCTGACCCTCATGCAACTGCCCCTGTGGTGACCGAGGATCCCCGGTCAACGGCACCGTGGTGGGTCTGGCCCCTGGCCCTGTTCATCGTGACCTTCATCCTGGGAATCCTCGCCGTTCTCGGCGGCGTCGGCGGCGGCGTGCTCTTCGTGCCCATCGTGGGCGGCTTCTTTCCCTTCAATATCGATTTTGTGAGAGGCGCGGGACTGCTCGTTGCCCTGGCCGGCGCCCTTGCTGCAGGACCTGGCCTCCTTAAGCGGAACCTGGCGAGCATCCGCCTTGCGCTTCCCGTAGCGCTGATCGCTTCAGCCGCTGCGATCGTCGGCGCCATGATCGGTCTGGCGCTCAAACCTAATGTGGTCAACATACTCCTTGGCGCAACGATCCTGTTCATCGTTGCCATCATGGCAACGGCGAAGAAATCGGATTTCCCGATCGTGCCGAAGCCGGACAACCTCTCGCAGAGCCTCGGGATCATGGGCATCTACCGCGAGGAGTCGATCGGCAAGGATGTCGAGTGGACCGTCCACAAGACACCGATGGGCCTGGCGCTGTTCGTCGTGATCGGCATCATGGCGGGCATGTTCGGGCTGGGCGCCGGATGGGCGAACGTTCCCGTGCTGAATCTCCTGATGGGCGCGCCGCTCAAGATATCGGTGGCAACGAGCAAGTTCCTCCTTTCCATCACGGACACATCGGCTGCCTGGGTCTATCTGAACCAGGGCGCGGTGCTGCCCATGATCGTGGTGCCGTCGCTCGTAGGCATCATGCTGGGTTCGATGATCGGCGTGAAGATACTTGCCAAATCAAAACCCAAGGCTATCAAGTGGATGGTCATCGGTCTCCTGCTCTTTGCAGGCCTTCGGTCCCTGCTCAAGGGGCTGGAGATATGGAAGTAGTCCGGACACGGTGACGGCAGGAACAGTACAAAACAAAAGGATGGAGGTTTCCTCATGGGTTCTGAAAAGACCAAGGCATCGGAAGAGCAGATGGCGTACGCAAAGGTCCTCAATTTCGGCATGTGGCTGGGGCTTGCCGTACTCATCGTAACTTTTTTCGTTTATCTGTCGGGCATCATGCCGACCTTCGTCAAGATCGATGACCTGCCGAAGTACTGGACCATGCGGGTGCACGACTACAATGTCGCTCTCAACGCCCCCACGGGCTGGGGCTGGGCGACGTTCGTGGGAAAGGGCGATTACCTGAACTTTGTCGGCATCGCGATGCTGTCGGGGCTTACCATCCTGTGCTACCTGGTGATCCTGCCGATCCTTATCAAGAAGAAGGATACGGCCTATGTGGTCATCGCTATAGCTGAGGTGCTGGTCCTCTCCCTGGCGGCGAGCGGTCTCCTGAAGGTCGGCGGGCACTGATCTCTACGACATCGACCTGATCGAATTCCGGAACGGGCGGCATCGAGCCGCCCGTTTCTTTTTTGTGCCTGTTCCTGACCAGTAAAAAAACTGAGCCAAGATGTTTTTTTTGACAGGATAACAGGATAAAAACGGATAAGATCTTTAACAATATCCTGTTAATTCTGTCAATCCTGTTATCCTGTCAAAGTCTTGTCCATTAGTCCTTGTCATTTGTTCCTCCTTGCCCTACAATTATAACAATTGGATGCGAACGATAACTCCCCGGTAAGGCGGTCCCCATGTCTGCGCAAGTCAAAAAGACAAAAACAAAACAGGTATCCACAATCCATGGCCCGAGCCTTCTGACGGACCATGACATCTACCTGTTCAAGGAGGGGAACCACTTCAGCCTCTATGACAAGCTTGGAGCCCATCCGCTTGTGCATAAAGGCGTGATGGGCGCTCTTTTTGCGGTATGGGCGCCGGAAGCGGAGCGGGTGTCGGTCATCGGCGAATTTAATGGTTGGAACAAGGGGTCCCATCACCTGAGCGCCCGCTGGGACGGGTCCGGCATCTGGGAAGGGTTCATCCCGGGCATCGAGGCAGGGGCATTCTATAAATATCACGTTGTCTCTCGACATGCCGGCTACAGTGCGGACAAGGGCGATCCCTTCGCCTTCTCCTGGGAGGCGCCGCCCCGGACCGCATCGATCGTCACCGACCTCACTTATCAATGGGCGGACGATGGGTGGCTGAAGGACCGGCACCGGCTGAACGGACTCCACGCCCCGATGTCGGTCTATGAGATCCACCCCGGTTCATGGGCCCGGGCGGTAGAGCGGAACAACGGCTACCTCACTTACCGGGAGTTGGCGGAATCGCTGGCAGAGTACATGAAGGAAATGGGTTTCACCCACGTGCAACTCATGCCCGTGATGGAACATCCCTTCTACGGATCCTGGGGATACCAGACAACGGGGTATTTTGCTCCTACGAGCAGGTACGGAAGCCCGCAGGATATGATGTATCTTGTAGATCATCTGCACCAGAACGGGATCGGCGTGATCCTCGACTGGGTGCCGTCGCACTTCCCGAGCGACGAGCACGGCCTGGCCTACTTTGACGGGACCCACCTCTTTGAACATGCCGATCCGCAAAAGGGGTTTCATCCCGACTGGAAGAGCTATATCTTCAACTACGGCAGGCATGAGGTCCGTTCCTTCCTCGTAAGCAGCGCCCTGTTCTGGCTCGAACGGTACCACGTTGACGGCATAAGGATCGACGGCGTGGCGTCCATGCTCTACCTCGATTACTCGCGGAAGGAAGGCGAATGGATCCCCAACCAGTACGGGGGCAAGGAGAACATCGAGGCCATCACCTTTCTCCGGAGAATGAACGAGGAGGTGTATCGAAGATTTCCCGATGTCCAGACTATTGCCGAGGAGTCCACTTCATGGCCCATGGTCTCGCGGCCCGTGTATGTGGGGGGGCTGGGCTTCGGTATGAAGTGGAACATGGGCTGGATGCACGACACCCTGGCGTATTTCTCGACCGACCCGGTGTTCCGGAAATATCACCACAACCAGCTGACCTTCAGCATCTGGTACGCCTTCTTCGAGAACTTCATGCTTTCCCTGTCACACGACGAAGTGGTGCACGGCAAGGGCTCGCTCCTGAACAAGATGCCCGGAGATGACTGGCAGAAGTTCGCGAACCTGCGGCTTTTGATGGGCTACCTCTATACCCACCCCGGCAAGAAGCTCCTGTTCATGGGCGCCGAGTTCGGTCAATGGAGCGAATGGGACCACGAAAAGAGCCTGGACTGGCACCTTCTGCGATTCCCCGCTCACCGGTCGCTCCAAACCTGGGTGAAGCACCTGAACATACTGTATACATCAGAACCCGCGCTCTATGAGCTCGATTTCGTGAACGAGGGTTTCGAGTGGGGCGATCTCAGCGACTGGGAACAGAGCGTGGTGAGCTATTTCCGGAAAGGGAAGGACCGCAACGATGTCCTGCTCATCGTAAGCAACTTTACGCCCGTGCCCAGGCATAAGTACCTCGTAGGTGTGACTTCAGGCGGATACTGGCGAGAGGTCCTGAACAGCGATTCGCGGGAGTACGGCGGCAGCGGGCAGGGCAATTTCGGCGGCGTCGAGGTCGAGCCCGTTCCCATGCACGGGAAGGACCATTCCGTCTCGATCACCGTTCCGCCGCTGGGAATGGTCGTATTCAAAAGAAGTGCGTGATCTGTTCCTTGCACATTTTCCTTCGCGTCCTGGAATGGACCCCGCCGCATCTCCCCTTTGAAGGTTGGGTGGGGTGGACTACGCCAACCCGCGTTTCCCTAAAGTGAAATCGTTTTTATCATTGACAGAACGCCTTCATTTATTGTAAAGTTTTTGCCTGTCCAATCCACCTCGATATTCTTCGGTGACGGTTTTTGAAAAATGAATGCATCCAGTAATTTACCGGCAGTCATACCTTTACCTCTATTCACTGCATTACCTTCCCGAATAGTCCCTAAGAACACTACAACCATCTTCACGCAAGTCCCTGCCATTTGTTCCGCCCACAGGAGCAGGCATGTTCTCCCGGGACGTCCACGGGACCATTTTTCCTAGCCTTTCTGTTTCGTTCTCTCAGCGCCTTATGTCAGCCGGCTTCGCGATAGAGCCAATACGCATTTTCTGAAAGGGATAAACACGTGTCGCACGAAAAACTCAAACCCAAGATCATAACCGTCTTCAAACAAGGCTACTCAAGCCCGGTATTTTTCAAGGACCTGACCGCGGGAATCATCGTCGGGATCGTCGCCCTGCCTCTTGCCATCGCCTTTGCCATCGCCTCGGGTGTGAAACCCGAACAGGGGCTGTATACGGCCATCGTGGCCGGTCTGCTCATCTCGCTGCTGAGCGGAAGCCGAGTCCAGATCGGCGGGCCCACGGGCGCCTTTATCGTCATCATTTACGGCATCGTCCAGAAATTCGGGTATGACGGCCTGGTGATCGCCACGATCATGGCGGGAGTGCTGCTCGTGGTCATGGGGTTTGCCAAGCTCGGCGCCGTGATCAAGTACATTCCTTATCCGGTCACCGTGGGTTTTACGGCGGGGATCGCGCTGATCATCGCAGTAGGCCAGGTCCGCGACCTCCTGGGGCTCACGATGGAGAAGGTGCCGGCGGAGTTCATCGAAAAAATCGTCGCTTATTCTGAACATGCAGGATCGATCGCGCCCGCGGCGGCGGTGATCGGCATCGCGACCATCGCGATCGTGTTCCTCTGGCCGAGAGTGACCCAGCGCGTTCCCGGATCGCTCGTTGCCATCATCCTGACAACGGCGGCGGTGCAGCTTCTCGATCTTCCGGTCGAAACGATCGGGAGCAGGTTCGGCAGCGTTTCCGGCTCCCTGCCCTCGTTCCGTCTGCCCCAGGTCGATTGGCGTACGGTCTCCTCGCTGGTCTCTCCGGCCATCACGATCGCTTTGCTGGCCGGCATCGAGTCGCTGCTTTCAGCGGTCGTCGCTGACGGCATGACCGGCCGTAAACACCGGTCGAACATGGAACTCATCGCCCAGGGCGTGGCGAACATCGCCTCGCCGCTCTTCGGAGGCATACCGGCCACAGGAGCCATCGCGAGGACAGCCACGAACATCAAAAACGGCGGTCAGACGCCGATCGCCGGGATCGTTCATGCGATCGTGCTGCTGCTCATCATGCTCTTTTTCGGAAAATGGGCGGCCCTTATCCCCATGGCGACGCTTGCAGGCATCCTGGTCGTAGTCGCCTACAACATGAGCGAATTGCACCATTTTGTAAAACTGCTCAAGAGCCCGAAGATGGATATCGCCGTCCTGCTGGTGACCTTTTTCCTCACCGTGCTCGTGGACCTGACGGTGGCGATCCAGGCGGGTGTGGTCCTCGCTGCGCTCCTGTTCATGAAGCGCATGTCCGACGTGACCCAGGTGGGGTATATAACCTCGATGGTCGGCTTTGAAGAGGAGGACGAGGAGGATCAGAAGGCGGACCCGAACAGTATCAATAAATTCTCTGTTCCTGACGGGGTCGAGGTCTTCGAGGTGAACGGGCCGTTCTTCTTCGGCGCGGCGGAGCGGTTTAAACATACGCTCAATCTGATCGTGAAGAAGCCGAAGGTCCTGATCCTGCGGACACGCACCGTGCTGGCCATGGATGCCACAGCGCTGCACGCGCTGGAAGAAGTATACTCTATGACGAAGCGGGAAGGGTCCGTGCTCATTCTTGCCGGGATCCACGCGCAGCCCATGATCGCCATGGACAAGGCGGGTTTTCTCGATATCGTCGGGGTGGAAAACGTGTTCGAGAACCTCGGCGACGCCTTAAAGCGGGCGCGGGCCATCGTCGGCGCGCCGCAGCCGGAGCAGCCGTCTGCCATCGTGCCGGAAGTGGACTGGGACCGTGCGTCGGAGAAGAAGATGCGCCGGGTAACGGATAACCCCGGCCGCCCGTCGTGACATCCGATTTTCTCTTGACTCCTGTCTCAGGGTTGTAGTAAATTCTTTTCATTGTTGAAAACGCACCTCGTTCTTGCACGTATCTCGGTATTTGATAAGGTGAGCGTTGAAAGCATGCAATCTTCAGGCATAAGGCCTTTCTTTCATCCCGTGGTCGCGCGAATGTTCCGTGCACCGCAACACAGCTCTCTCCGCGGTCTCTTTCCGGAATTGTCGGCAGCTCGTGACGGGAGGGGGAGAGCATGAGCCTGTCGCCCTTTCTCCTGGTAGCCTGTTCCTTTCTTCTCCTCGCGTTCCTCCTGCTGATCATACCGGTCCTGCGTTCCAACCAGAAACACCTGATATTCGCCGGGTCCGCCCTGATGATGCTCTCGGCACTTGCGGCCGTTGCCGCCGGTATCTGGACCGTGTCGAGCGGCGCGATGAGCCGCGTCATCCTTCCACTGGGACTGCCCGATCTTCCGTTCCACATCCGCCTTGACCGGCTGTCCGGGTTCTTTCTCGTGGTGATCGGGCTGCTGTCCTCCTTTGTTTCCATTTATTCCCTGGGGTACCTCAAAGGATATCTGGGCCTCCGGCCGGTGACCAGTCTGGTCGCCTTTTCGGCGCTCTTTCTTGGCGGTATGTTCCTGGTCGTACTGGCCGACGACGCGTTCATTTTCCTGGTTGCCTGGGAGATGATGGCAGCGTCGTCCTACTTTCTGGTGCTTTTCGAGGACGAACGTATTGAGAACCGGCGGGCTGCGTTCCTCTATCTGATCGTCGCGCACGTAGGCGCCATCTCGATCCTGCTTTCCTTCGGTGTTATGGCCGGGCTCGCCACGGATTTCAAAGGATTCGGCGGTTACGCCTTCGATGCCATGCGGGAGACCGCGCTGCCGGCGGGATGGGCCACGACTGCGTTCCTGCTCGCTTTTGCCGGGTTCTCGGCCAAGGCGGGCGTGGTGCCGCTCCACGTATGGCTTCCCGAGGCGCATCCCGTCGCGCCCTCGAACGTGTCCGCTCTTATGAGCGGCGTGATGCTCAAAACGGCCATCTATGGCATTGTCCGCGTCGTTTTCGATCTCATCGGCGATTTTCCCTGGTGGTGGGGCGCGCTGGTGCTCGTGTTCGGGCTCGTCTCCGCGGTCATGGGCGTTCTCTATGCCCTGATGCAGCATGACCTGAAAAGGCTCCTGGCGTATCATTCCGTGGAGAACATCGGGATCATCCTCATCGGCATAGGGCTCGCCATGATCTTCACCTCTTTCGACATGTCGCTCCTGGCCGCTCTTGCTTTGATCGCCGGTCTGTTCCACACCTTGAACCACGCGCTGTTCAAGGGACTCCTCTTCATGGGCGCGGGCGCCGTGCTGCACGCAACGCATGAACGGAACATGGAGGAGATGGGCGGGCTCATCCGCTTTATGCCGTGGACGGCCGCTCTCTTTCTTGCCGGCTGCGTTTCGATCTCGGCGCTTCCGCCGTTCAACGGGTTCGTGTCGGAATGGCTGACCTACCAGGCCTTTCTGCTTTCGCCGTCGCTTCCCAGCCCTCTCTTGAACCTGCTGATCCCCCTGGGTGCGGCGCTCCTGGCGCTCACGAGCGCCTTGGCGGCGGCCTGTTTCGTGAAGGCCTTCGGCGTGACCTTTCTGGGGAGCCGGCGGGGCCGCCATCACGGCATCATTCACGAGGTGGACTGGTCCATGAGGACCGGTATGCTGCTGGCGGCGCTCTCGTGCCTGGGCCTCGGCGTCATGCCGACGCTCGTCATCAAATGGATGGACCCGCTGGCCGAGGAACTGGCCGGCGGAACGATCGCCGCTTCGGCATCAGGCTTCGGCTGGATGTGGCTCACGCCGATCGCGGCCGAACGGGCCTCCTATTCGGCGCCGATCGCATTTCTCGGCGTCCTTGCAGTCGTTATTATAACGTATGTAGTGCTCCATGCCCGGCCGGGAGCCATTCACCGCGTGCCGCTCTGGGACTGCGGGTTCGAGAAGGTGACCGACCGGATGCAGTATACGGCCACCTCATTTGCTATGCCGCTGCGGAGGATCTTCGGCTATCTCTTCAGCATCAAAGAAAATGTCCATCATTATCCTCCCGCTAGCCATCCGGCCTTTCCCGAACGCCTGCATTACCATCTTCGCGTGCGGGACCGCTTCTGGATGTGGCTCTATCAACCCGTGGTCGATGCAAGCTTCTGGCTTTCCCGCAGGATCGGCAGGATGCAGCACGGACGGATCCAGGTCTATCTTATCTATTCCTTCGTGACGATCCTGGTTCTGCTGATATTTTCGAGATGAAAAAGACAAGCATGATTTGACAGGATAACGGAATTAACAGAGAAGGACGAATCAGGACTTTAACGCAGATTTACGCTGAAATACTTATGAAAAAATCATGTAAGGTCTTTGATTTAACTGCGCAGATCATAGGCTCATTTTATATTTTATTCAGCGTTAGGTGTCATTTATAAGCTTTTCTGATTTTATCCTGTGATCCTGTCAAAAAAGAGGTCAGGGGTCATTCATTGAACATTCACCCGCTCATTGTCGAGATTACCCAGATCGCCGTCCTCCTTGTCGCGGCTCCGCTGTTTACCGGATGGGTGAAGATGGTGAAATGCTGGTTCCAGGGCCGCACTTCTCCGAGCCTGTTCCAGCCCTACCGCGACATAAGGAAACTCCTGGCCAAGGACGTGACGCTGGCCGAAAACGCGTCGTGGATATTCCGGTTCACGCCCTATCTTGTTTTCGGGGTGTCGATCATGGCGGGCGGCATCATTCCCATTCTTTCCATGGACCTGCCGCTGTCAGCCACTGCGGACGTGATCGCACTCGTCGCCCTCTTTGCCATAGCACGTTTCTTCACGGCGCTGGCCGGCATGGACATCGGTACGGCCTTTGGCGGAATGGGGTCGAGCCGCGAGATGACCATCGCCTCTCTTGCCGAGCCGGCCATGCTCATGGCGGTCTTCGCCGTTTCGCTGGTGAGCAGGTCCACGTCCCTGTCCCAGATGGCGCTCGTGGTGTCCCAGGGACACGCCATGCTCAGGCCGTCCCTGGTCTTCGCGCTCCTGGCGTTCATTCTTATCGCATTGGCCGAGACGGGGAGGGTGCCCGTAGACAACCCGGCCACGCACCTGGAACTGACCATGATCCATGAGGCCATGATCCTGGAGTATTCCGGCCGGCATCTGGCCCTCATCGAATGGGCGAGCATGATGAAGCTGTTTCTTTTCACGACCCTGGGGATCGCATCCTTTTTCCCCTGGGGGATCGCCCGGAACGATGACCTGGTCGCGGTGCTGGCCGCAATTCCGGTCCTGTTGTTCAAACTCGGCATCGTCGGCGTCGGACTCGTGTTGATCGAGACAGGTCTGGCGAAGATGAGGATCTTCCGCATTACGGAGTTCCTCGGGAGCGCGTTCCTCTTCGCGACGCTCGGGATGCTGTCATTTTTCATGCTGGAGTAAAGGCGAACTTCGCCACAGAGGCACAGAGACACGGAGGAAGGCAAAAGAATTTTGACAGGATTTAGCTTTCTCTGTGCCTCAGTGTCTCTGTGGCGCTCTTAGAATTGCGATTTAAAGAGGTATGTTATGGACACGCATATCGCATCACAGATCAACAGCCTCCTGGCGGCACTGATCCTCCTGACGGCCTTCGGCCTCGTCGTGCAGCGGAGGATGAACGCCCTCCTGCACCTGTTCGCGTGGCAGGGGTTCCTGCTTGCCGTCAGCACGGCCATCGTCGGGTACGTGGGCGGCGCGCACGACCTGTATATCTCGTCCATCCTGACCCTTTCGATGAAGGTCGTGCTCCTGCCGTATATCCTGCACAAGCTTATCGTGAAACTGAAGATCCACAAAGAAGTGGAGACCGTGGTGAACATCCCGACCACCATGCTGATGGGGATCATCCTCGTCATCTTTTCCTATCACCTCACGGCGCCGATCCGTGAGCTGTCGACGCTCGTGACCCGCTCGACCCTCGCGGTCGCCCTGGCAACGGTCATGCTCGGCTTCCTGATGATGATCACCCGGAAGCACGCCGTCACCCAGATCATCGGGTTCCTCGCCATGGAGAACGGACTCCTGTTCGCAGCCACGAGCGCGACCTACGGAATGCCGCTGGTGGTAGAGCTGGGCGTGGCACTGGACCTCTTGATCGCCGCGTTCATCTTCGGAATGTTCTTCTTTCACATCAGCACCACCTTCGACAGCCTTGACGTGGACCAGATGGCGCGTTTAAAAGAAGAGGATTAGAGGGGAAGAGGGTAGGATGGTGGGAAGGTAGGATGGTAAGAGGGAATGAAATTAAAATGGCAGGCGGTTGATCTTTTGTTGATTTGTTGTCTTACCTTCTTACGTTCTTTCCCTCTTTCCTTCGGAGGTATTGAAGTATCATGACGTTACTTGTTCTCCTGATAGTTCCGCTCATCGCGTCCCTGGCGCTTGCATTCATCGGCGACCGGAAGCTCGCGCCCGAGATAAATATCCTCGGTTCAGCGGCAACATTCGTCTCGGGCGTCGTCCTCGCGCTCCAGGTCTATGAACAGGGGCCGATCCTTGCAGGGAACAACTTCTTCTTTGTCGACGCCTTCAGTGTATACCTTACGGTACTCACCGCGTTCGTATCCATGACCACTGCGATCTTCAGTAGAAGATACATGCGGCGGGAGCGGGAACACGGCACGATCGGCCACCGGAGGCTGCGCTTCTACCACGCGATGTACCAGCTCTTCATCTTCGCCATGCTGCTCTGCCTGCTGACGAACAACGTCGGCATACTCTGGATAGCCATGGAGCTGGCAACGCTGTCCACGGTCCTGCTCGTGTCCCTGTATCGTACGCCTGCCGCGATCGAGGCGGCATGGAAATATTTCATTCTCTGCGGCGTCGGCATCGCCCTGGCGCTCTTCGGGACGGTGCTCCTCTATTTTGCCGCGGAAAAGGTCCTCGGCGCGGGCGGAGCGGCGCTCCACTGGACGAACCTCGCCCAGGTGAGCGACCAGCTCGAACCCACGATCCTGTCCCTGGCTTTCGTATTCCTCATGGTGGGCTATGGAACGAAGGTGGGCCTGGTGCCGATCCACAACTGGCTGCCTGACGCGCACAGCGAAGGACCCACGCCGATCTCCGCCGTGCTCTCCGGTCTCTTGCTCAACATCGCCCTCTATGCCCTCGTTCGATGCAAGGTCCTGGTCGACGGATCCACGGGCACGCACCATTCCGGCGACATCATGATGGGCTTCGGCATCATCTCGATCCTCGTCGCATCATTCTCGCTCCTGAGGCAGAAGGATATCAAGCGACTGTTCGCCTATTCGTCGATCGAACACATGGGGATCGCGACCTTTGCCTTCGGACTGGGCGGACCGGTGGCCACGTTCGGCGCTCTGCTGCACATGCTGGTCCACAGCCTCACGAAGTCATCCATTTTTTTCACGGTCGGCCATGCATCGCAAATGCACCGGACGCAGGAAATGGAGAAGATCAAAGGGCTCATCAGGGGAAATCCGCTGGTCGGGTGGGGGCTGGCCCTCGGGGTCATGGCGATCGTGGGGATGCCGCCGTTCGGCGTTTTTACGAGCGAGTTCCTTATCCTCACGGCAACGATCAAAGAGGCCCCTTTGATGGCGCCGTTCCTGCTGCTGGGTCTCGGGGTGTCCTTCGCAGCCCTTTTCAGAAGGGTGCAGCCCATGGTGGGCGGCGCTGTTCCTCCCTACCAGGAGCGGCTGAAAGCGGCAAATCTTCCCGTGATCATGCACATGGCTGTCGTTCTTCTGCTCGGACTGTATCTGCCGGAATTCCTGTCCGGGTGGTTCCAGACGGCGGTGGTACTGTTAAAATAGTCCGGAGTGCGAAGTGCGGAGTGCGGAATATGAAGGTAAGAGGGTAGGAAGGTGAGAACGTAAGAAGGTGAGAAGGTAAGAGTTGTCCTTAGTGTCTTCGTGCCTTCGTGGCCGCAGTGAAGTAGGGACCTTAAAATGGGAAGACTGAAAGATACCTTGTTATCAACATTAGGCGCTGACGTGAAGGAGGTTGAAGGGCAATTTCCTTCATCCGTTCCCGTTTTCATCGTTCCGAAGAAACGCTTCGCCGAAGCGGCGAAGGCGCTCAAGAAGGAATACGCCCTGCTTGCGGGTGAATGGGCGACGGACGAAACGCTCTTAGGGCGGGGGTTCGGGATCTACGCGTGCTATCGAAAGGAATCCGAATATCTCATCGTAAAGACACTTGCTTCCTCCGAGGATCCCACCTTCCCGAGCCTGACAAAGAAATTCACGCCCGCTTACCGGTTCGAACGCCAGATCAGGAGCCTGGTGGGTCTCACGGCCGCGGGAAATCCCGATGACCGCCCCTGGATCAAGCATGAAGACTGGCCCGCCGATGCGTGGCCGCTGAGGAAAATCTTCGACGGTTCGCAGCGGCTGCCGCGCGTCTACGGCGAGTACCGCTGGGTCCGGGCCGAGGGAGAAGGCATCTACGAGATACCGGTCGGTCCTGTGCATGCCGGCATCATCGAGCCCGGACATTTCCGCTTCCAGGCAATGGGCGAGGATGTCATCAATCTGGAAGAAAAATTGGGCTATGTGCATAAAGGTATCGAAAAGCTCTTTGAATCGTTCTCCTGGCAGGAGGCGACGAAGCTGGCTGCCCGTGTCTCGGGCGACACGACCGTTGCCCACAGCCTGGGCTACTGCCGGGCACTGGAGGCCATGACCGGGTGCGTTCCTCCTGACCGGGCCCTGTGGCTCAGGGCGTTGTTCCTCGAGCGGGAACGCATCGCGAACCATCTCGGCGACCTGGGCGCTATCTGCAACGACGTGGCTTTCGCCGTACTCTTTTATCATTTTTACCGGCTCAAGGAGATGGTGGTAAGGACGAACATGAAGCTCTTCGGCCACCGCTTCCTGATGGACAGGGTCGTTCCCGGCGGGGTGTCCGTGGACATCGCTGGGTCGGGCATAACAGCCATTCTGTCGGAAATGGACCAGCTGTTGAAGGAATTCGAACGGCTCGTCATCATCTATGACGAGAACTCCTCCGTTGAGGACCGCGTCCGGGATACGGGCATCCTCAGTTCGGAAAAGGCTCGTGACCTCGGCATGACGGGCTTCGTGGCCCGTGCAAGCGGCCTGAACCTGGACTGCCGCGTCCACGATCCATACCCTCCCTATGACCGCATCGGCGTAACGACCCCGGTGCTTGTCTCGGGCGACGTTCATGCGCGCGCATGGGTCAGGGTCGAGGAGATCAGGGATTCCGTGCGGATCATCCGAGAGATATTGAAGACCCTTCCGGACGGCCGACTTGCCAGCGCAGTCGCCGCGCCGGGGCCTGACCGGTCCGGTTTCGCTGCTGTCGAAGGTTGGAGAGGGGAGATCATTTATTGGGTGCAGTCGGGTCCGAAGGGGGAGATCAATCGCGCCATGGTCCGGGACCCGTCGAGCCTGAACTGGCTGGGGTTGGAGCAGTGCATCCACGGGAACATCGTTCCGGATTTCCCGGTGTGCAACAAAAGCTTCAATCAGTCCTATTCGGGGAATGATCTGTAAATTCTGAGTTTATCGGAGCTTTATGATCCGCATCCTGAGACAGATATTCCGCACCGGCATCGTTACCGAGCCGCTGCCGCCGGTCACCGATCCCGAGATCGAGAAGATAGGCGTCCAATTGGAGGAAACGATACGGAGGCGATTCCAGGGGAGCCTCGCCATACGGCAGGTCGACGCCGGCTCGTGCAACGGCTGCGAGCTGGAGATCCACGC
>JAGVOT010000009.1 GCA_020052615.1 Nitrospirota bacterium
AGAGGCCAGAAGGCAAGCGGCAGAGGCCAGAAGGCAGGCAGAGGAGCGGATTCGCGCTTCCGAGATGGCTGCGGATGAAGCTGCCCGGCAAGGCCAGTTCGGCAAAGCCTTGGAGCAGTATCGGGAGGTCCTGAAGAATATCCAGAGATACAGCGAGCAGGATCAGCGCGTGCGCCGGGCGGCGATCAAGGCCGCGCAGGCCATGGTGGGCCCGCCCGCACTCCCTGAGAACGTCCTGCGCTACATGGTGCGGGGAGAGACGAAGGTGAAAATGGGAGGGGCAGGCAGTTACGAGGCTGCAGCCCAGGAGATGGAGCAGGCCGTTCTGGAGGCGCCCTGGTTCTCCGATGGTTATTTCAATCTGGGGACCGTTCAGGATAAAACGGGCAAGTTTAACCAGGCCATCCAGAATTTCCATCTCTTCCTTCTTGCCGCACCGCAGTCACGCAACGCCGTCGCTGTCCAAGCGAAGATCTTCGGGCTCGAGGTCATGCAGGAAGATGCGATCAAGACCTTGCGGCTGATGGGAACTTGGCGAGACCTCAACGAACAAGACGAAAAAAGGAATCAGTGGGGGATCAGGGTAAAGGCAGGGAAACTCTTGATCGGGGTGGGTGGAGGGTCTGGAATTTACGTAGATAAGAAAGGCCTTGCGCTCGAAGGGTTTTCCGAGTCGTCCCCGTACACCTCTCACAACTGTCCTATCCCCGGCGAAAAGCGCCCTGTCACCGGCACCATCAGTGAAGATGGCACCCGCATGGAGTTACATTATGAGTCGTCGCTCTATCAAACAACCTGGCAGGGGAACGTATGCACGGGCGTCTCTCATATGGGGATGAAGAGCGTGCACCACAAGCTGGTTCTGGAAGGTCCTTGCCGGTTTTGCGTGGACTCGGAGGATCTCACACCGGAAAAGGCAAAATCTCTTGGATTGCAAGGAACCAGGGGTGTGCTCATCACGGAGGTATACCGGGGAGGCCCCGCGGACATAGCAGGCATAAGGCAGGGTGACGTGCTCATCGCCTGCCAGGGAAGGGAAATCCCGGATGACGCAACATTTGTGAACACGATCATTAAGGCCCCCATCGGGAGCGATGTGCAGGTGACCTTCATGAGGGGGGGAAAACAACACGATACGGTCGTGAAGTCGGGAGTGTACCTTAGCAAGTAGGAACACGTTCTTCTATTGCCGTAAGGAGCTGCCGTTATGTCAGGGAAACAGGGCCGAGCCTCTTCGACAAAAGAAAGAGGTTTCGCAACAAGCCTGGCGATACCTTTCTTCCTGCTTATCCTGCAATTCATGAATTGCGGCCCTGCCCTGGCTCAAGACGGAGGGACCGCAGCCTGTGTCTGTTATTGCGGCATCCATTTATCCCCGCCGTGCGGCGACGACGCGTGCAAGAGAGCTTGCGGATGGAAAGAGCCAACGACTGGAGGCAATACCCCCGCAGGCGCGGCCGCTGGTGCGATCGGGAGCGCTATCTCGTCGGGCATCACCCGCGCATTCGATCAGGCGCGTGCCCGCGCCGAGCAGGAGAGACAAGATAACCTGCGCGCATTACAAGAGAACCAGAAGATGCTCCGCTCGCTTGACGGGATGTCAAGGGAACGGGTGCGCACCGGGGACGAGATGCTCCAACATTCGGCGGAGCAGGCCCGCCAGCTCGACAACCAGCGCCGGGACGAGACTCTAATGACCCTTCAAGGGATACCTCAAAGCGACGAACTTACGCTAATACCGGCAACTGATTTTTTCGGTATACCCGGAAATCCCAAGAGCGACTCCTCTTCCCTGATCGACTCGTCCGTGGTGGATCTCCGGCATCTAGACCCCGGCAAGCCCATAACGGTGGACAATAATGTCCTGCGGGAAAATCCGCGGGACACGAAGAAGGAGAAGGCCGGTTTCAGTACCGCGGATTGCGAAAAAAGAAAATCCGCCCGGGACCGGCTCGCCGCAGGGCTCCCGGTTCAACTGGAGGCCATCAGGCGGACCGAGGCACAGCTCGAGGCGGCGAAAAAAGGGGTGGGGGAGGCCTCCGTCGAAAAAAGGCAAGTGCTCCTTCAGGGAGCGATCCAGGAGGCAAAAGAGTATGCCAAAGACGTCTTGACATCTGCGGAAGCCCTTCGCTCGCAGGTCGCGCTGCTCAAGGAGTTGGATGTGAACAAGGCGGAGCGCGACGTGCTGATTCGGTCGCTCGATACCATAATCTTTGAGGGAGAAAGCCTCGCCCAGGCCTCCCGGGCCGGCTACGAGAGCGGTGAAGAACTGAGAAGCAAGGTGGACAAGCTTTCCAAGCAGATCCTCCCCCTTGCCGACAAGCTGTTGATGCAAAGCGGCATTGCCGAAAAAGTGGGAGAAGAACTCGCGGGGAAACTGGGGGGGCCGCTCGGGGCGCTCGGTTTTCGCGGCGCCCGGCTTTCGATCGATTTCACAGTCGCCCTTGGGAAGGGGGTGATCAGCGAAACCGAGCGGGAAGCGGCCCAAAGAAACCTCGATACCATGCGCGGCCAGCATCAGCGGGCCAAACAACGTATTTCCGAACTTGACAGGGATTTAGTGGAAGGATGTAAGGACAGGCTACAAGCACATCAATAGCCTCGCCTGCTCATGGGCGTGGAAACGTCAAAACGAAAAGGCCCCAAGGGGTACCTCGGGGCCTGGAACAATCATGGCTCCCCAAATGTAACAGTATTAGATCCCGGCCGGGATGGACCGAGCCCGAGGTCTACTTCCCGATCGTCCATATCTCACAGGAAGGCTCCAACGGCGCCCCCGTCGAGCAACCGGAGGATGTCATAATAAAGACACTGGAACGCGGTACTTCTTTCAGGGCGAGCCGGCTGAATCGCCCGCGCGTGCGCAGTTGAGCATGAAAGGAGCCATCTTAATGACACAAGCCGCATACTGTCTCTTCGAGACGCCACTGGGCACCTGCGGGATCGCCTGGAAAGAGCAGGAGACTCCCCGCATCTCGCCGGTGGTGACGTTCTTTCAGCTTCCCGAAGCGACAAGGAGCTTGACCGACACGAGAATCGCAGGGAGTTCCGGAGGTCGCAAAGCGCGCGTGCCGCCGCCCCGCATTGCCGGGATCATCAAGAAAGTTCAGAAGCATTTTCACGGGGATGTGCAGGACTTTCTGGACATCGTCGTTGACCTGGACGGCGCGGGCCCCTTTGCGCGACAGGTGTACGAAGCGGTCCGGAAAATCCCGGCAGGACGGACCATGACCTACGGCGAGCTTGCGGCGGACATGAACCGGCCCACCGCTTCCCGGGCGGTCGGGCAGGCCTTGGGAAGGAATCCGATCCCTCTCATCATCCCCTGTCACCGGGTCCTTGCGAGCGGCAAAAAACCGGGGGGATTTTCCGCTCACGGAGGACTGGAGACAAAAGCGAAGATGCTCGAAATCGAAGGCGCGACGATCGGGCTCCGCCAAGCGGGCGACCCTTTGGGACGAATTTGACCGGATCACCCGGCGGATCACCCGGGGATTTCCAATACCCTTTCGCTGCGCCACACCCGGACGATACGGACGCGCGTGTCATCGATGTGGTAGACGATCCGGAACGGCGGGCGAATCAACTCCCGGATTTTCCCGACCCCGAGTTCCGGAACGATCCGGCCGCTCTCCGGGAAATCAGGAAGGCGCCCCACGTCGGTAACGATCTCCCGCACCAGCCTTTTCCCCACCTCGGGAACCCGTTGTTCGCGATACCAGTCGAGAATTCCCTCCATGTCGCGGACCGCCGACTCGGCGAACTCGACCGCCTTCCTGCGCGGCATGGGGTCAATCCAGCCCCAGGCGTTTCCTGGCTTCGGCCATGCTCACGGTTTTGCCCTGCTCGACGTCGATCAGACCCTGAACGACGGCCTTCAGGAAGTCCCGCTCCTCGGAACCGGCT
>JAGVOT010000104.1 GCA_020052615.1 Nitrospirota bacterium
CGACGCCATGATCACCCGCGTCCCGGGCATCGCCATCGGCGTGGAGACGGCCGACTGCGTGCCGGTCCTGCTCTACGACCCGGTGATGCAGGCCGTGGCGGCGGTCCACGCGGGCTGGCGGAGCACGGTGAAGAAGATCGTCCAGAAGACGGTGAACCGCATGCACGAGGAGTTCGGCACGGAGACGTCGCGGCTCATCGCGGCGATCGGTCCGGCGATCGGGCCGGAATGCTACGAGGTGGACGAGCCGGTCATGGGGCCGGTGCGCGACGCCTTTTCCTTCTGGCGGGAGGTGTCGGCGCCGCGCAGTACGGACCGGTGGGGCCTCGACCTCGTCAAGGCCAACAAGCTCGAACTGATGCAGATCGGCCTCAGCGAGAAGAACATCCATTCCGTGGGGCTGTGCACGTCCTGCCGGAAGGACAGCTTCTATTCCTTCCGCGCCGAGGGAAAGACCGGAAGGATGCTGTCGGTGATCATGGTGAAGCCGTGAGAAACGGGCAAGGACCAGATATGCGTCTTTGACACGGATCAGGGCGGATGAAAAGCCTGAAGAAGCATGATACGTCTTTGGTATGTATTTAAACAAGAATTGAGCCGTTGTCTTATCCGCCGTTATCAGGATCTTAATCAGAAGTTATCAGTGTCAAAGGTTCTGTCAGTTAGTGTTCATCCGTGTCTAACGCTTTATGTCCGTTTCTGAAAACTTCAACGCTGTCACGGACAGGATCGCCTCCGCGGCGAAGCGCGCCGGACGGGACCCGTCGTCGGTCAGGCTCGTCGTCGTCACGAAGACCGTCGGCCATGACCTCATCCGCGAGGCCGTTGCCGCGGGCGCCGTCATCCTCGGCGAGAACCGGGTGCAGGAGGCGAAGGAGAAGATCGAGGCCCTGGGCAGGATCGCCGGCTGGCACCTGATCGGACACCTCCAGACGAACAAGGCCAAATACGCCGTCAAGCTCTTCGACCTCATCCACTCCGTCGACAATCTCGAGCTTGCCGTTGAGATCGACCGTCAGGCGGCGAAGATCGGAAAGGTCCAGGACGTCCTGATCGAGGTGAATATCGCGGGCGAGGCGAGCAAGGCCGGCATCGCGGTCAACGAAGCGCCGGGCCTGGCGCGTGCGGCCGCCCGGCTGAACAACATTTCCGTGAAGGGCCTCATGACCATGCCTCCGTACTCCGACAACCCTGAGAATGCGCGGGCGTATTTCCGAAAGCTCCGGGAGCTGGCGGAGACGATCAAAAAGGAGAACATCCCCAACGTCTCGATGACGGAGCTGTCCATGGGCATGAGCGGCGACTTCGAGGTCGCGATCGAAGAGAGGGCGACGCTGGTGCGCGTGGGGACGGCGGTATTCGGGAATAGAGGCTGAAGTTGGGAAGATGAGAAGGTGAGAAGTTGGAAAATGGCGGTGTTGCAAAGATTTTCGCAACTTCCCACCCTCCTACCTTCTCAACTTCGGATTTTTCCGGGAGGAATTATGGCAATCGACAGCAAGATCGCCTTCCTCGGCGGCGGGAACATGGCCGAGGCGCTCATCAAGGGGATGCTTTCCGCCGGCGTCGCGAAGCCGGACCAGCTGCTCGTGTCGGACGTGTCCAACGAGCGGCTGGAGCAGCTCCACAAGACCTACGGCATCGTCATCCAGAGGGGCAACAGGGAGGCCGCGACGCAGGCGGATATCATCCTCCTCTGCGTGAAGCCCCAGATCATCGACGTGGTGCTGTCCAAGATCGAGCCCGTCGCGGGTACGGACAAGCTCGTGATCTCGATCGCCGCCGGGGTGACCATCGCCCGGATCGAGAAGATGCTGACGAACAAGCCCCGGGTGATCCGGGTGATGCCGAACACGCCGGCCCTGGTCCTTTCCGGCGCCGCGGGACTCGCCGCGGGGTCGACCTCCACCGTCTCGGACATGATGACCGCCCAGCGGATATTCGGCGCCGTCGGACGGGCCGTGGTGGTCGAAGAGAAGCTCATGGACGCGGTGACGGGCCTCTCGGGCAGCGGGCCGGCCTACGTGTTCACGATCATCGAGGCCCTGGCGGACGCCGGCGCGAAGGCGGGCATCCCCCCGGAGGTGGCGCTCGAGCTTTCGGCCCAGACCGTGTACGGCGCGGCGAAGATGGTGCTCGAGACCCACGAACAGCCCGGCAGGCTCCGGGACAAGGTGACCTCGCCGGGCGGCACGACCGTCGAGGGACTCCATATGCTGACCAAGGGGAAGCTGCGCGAAACGCTCATGGACGCGGTGGAAGCGGCGGCTGCGCGGAGCAAGGAACTCGGGAAGTAGTTACAGCATCGACGCGGGGACACGGAGACGCGGGGAAGAGCTGAAGGAATGAGAGCAGGAAGTCGGAACCAAAGGGCATCTCTCGCAGAGCACGCAGAGGACGCAGAGTTAAGTCAAAAGCCTGAGGTCTTGGTTCTCATACGGATATGTTATAAGCATTTCTCTGCGAGCTCTGCGCCTCTGCGAGAAAATTCTTGCCATGTTGAGCGGTTTTTTTCTTAGTTCCTAACTTCATGGTTTATAACGGGAGGGACAATGTTCGCATTAGGCAACATCATATTGGGCATCGCCAAGGTCCTCGGCGTGGTCCTCAACATCTATATGTGGACGATCATCATCCGGGCGCTCATCTCCTGGGTGAATCCGGACCCCTACAACCCCATCGTCCAGTTCCTGACGCGGGTCACCGAGCCGGTGCTCAGGCCGCTCCGGAAGCTGGTGCCGACATGGAAGCTGGGCGTCGATCTCTCGCCGCTCATCGCGATCCTGATCATCTACTTCCTGGAGATCGCGGTTGTGGACACCCTGGCCCGCTTCGGCAATTCTTTGCGTTAACACAAGGGGGAACATGCATATGAAGGTCACGCCGCTCGACATTCAGCAGAAACGGTTCCACGTCGCCTTCCGCGGGTACGAACGCTCCGAGGTCGAGGCGTTCCTCGACGTGGTGCGCGAGGAGATGGAGGGCCTCGTGCGCGAGGTGACCGAGCTCCGCGAGTTCCACCAGACCTACGATGAGCGCATGCGGGACTACCGGGACCGCGAGGACACGCTCAAGAGCACCATGATCACGACGCACAAGCTCGCCGAGGACCTCCGGGAGAACGCCCGCAAAGAAGCGGCGCTTTTGGTGAAGGACGCCGAGATCAAGTACCAGCAGACCCTGGAGCGCGCCCGGGAGGAGAGGCTCCGCCTGGAGTCGGAGCTCCTCGAGCTGCGGCGCCAGAAGCACCACTTCCTCGAGGACATGAAGAAGACGATCAACATGCATCTGGAGATGGTCCATTTCGAGGAGGGCAGCGGTGAAGGGACGGCCGGGCAGCAGCCGCCAGCAAAAGCAGACTGACCTCAGCGCAACCCTTGCCGTCCGGATCCAGCCCCGCGCCTCGAAGAACGGCGTCACCCGCATGGCGGACGGCTCCCTGAAGATCAGGCTGACCGCGCCGCCCGTTGACGGCGCCGCGAACGAGGCCCTGGTCACGTTCCTTTCCGACACCCTTTCCGTCGGCAGGTCCCAGGTCGAGATCGTCTCCGGACATACGGGGAGGCAGAAGATCGTGCGGATCAGCGGAATTGACCGTGCGGACGTGGAACAGATGTTGTTTCGTGAGAATGAATAGGGTAATATAGTAGAGGAAGGAAAGAGGGTAAGAAGGAAAGAGGGTAAGAGCAGAACCAGATGCCTACCTTCATACCTTCCCACCTTCCAACCTTCGGGACTTCTTAAGGAAAAGGGGGGCGACTGGCTTCGACGGGGATCGAGAGATCGGGAGTTGCATGCCGAGGTGCCATGGGGCTCGTAAAACACATGGCAAAATAGAACTGCCAATAACGAACTGGCATACGCTGCTTAACTAAGTAGCGCGTCTCCCGGCTGCCGCCCGAGCGGCCGAAGGGATGTCACAATTCGGGCTGGTCTCTCCGCTCTGTCCGGGGCGGAGCGATAAGAACTACCGGGCTGGCCGATACCGGAGCTTTCCCTGAGGCGCCGGAGGAAGCGAGAGCTGTAAACGAGGGGATAAGCATGTATGAGCTTCCGGTTGAAGGTTTTCGGACGCGGGTTCAATTCCCGCCGCCTCCACCATTTAACAATCCAAGGTAGTCCAATGAAGTGCAAAAGCCCCTTGAAAACAGGGGCTTTTTTTTCAGACTTCTCGGAGGATGCCGCGCGATCAGTGGACTCAATCCCTGCGAATTGGAATCCCGGCTCCCGCCGGGGGAGGTGCGGAATTCGCGGGAGGTCGCGTTCTTGAAGGGAGCCACCGGCTCCTGGCGGCAGGGGCTCCACTTCGCTTGCGGCGTCTCAGCCGTCCTTCCCTCTTTCCCATCCCTGTCTTGTCAGAGGCGGGTCAGCCGCTCCAGGGGGAAGCGGGCGGCATAAATGGCGGCAGGCAGGGGAGCCTTGTTTTCCCGCCTGACCCATGCCCCGGTACCCATGACCCTATGATAAAGACCGCGGTCATCGACATCGACAACACGCTCTGGCAGTTCTGCGACGCCTTTTACGCGGAGCTGAAGAAGATCAACAGCGCGTTCCCTCTTGTGGAGCAGTGGACGACCTGGGACTTCTTCAGGCCCTTCTGCTCCGAGGAGCAGTTCCTGGGCGCGGTGGACGCGGTCCATGTCCGCCAGGACAGCGAAGAGTTCCGGCCCTATCCCGAGGCAAAGGGATTCCTGCGGTCGCTCAAGGAACAGGGGTATCGCGTGATCATCGCCAGCCACCGAAGGACGGAGATGCGTGAACCGACCGAGCGGTGGCTCCGGGCGCACGGGCTGGCCTTCGACGATCTGCATCTTTCCTTCGACAAGAGCGTGCTGTTCAAGGATGCGGCAGTGGTGGTGGACGATGCGCCGCAGACGCTGGAAAAGGCGGTGGCGAACAGGGCGATCGGGGCGGGGCTGCTCTTCCCGTGGAACAGGGCGTTCGCGGGGAACGGGTTCGGGCTCTTCGGGGACCTGAACGAGGTGCTGGCGTATATCGAGGGAAGGGGCGCGGAAAGCGGAACACGGAAATAGCTACAGATCGAGAGCCGGGGACGGAATACGAGCGATGTTGTCAGGGAGTCGATCAGCATCTATCTGTGGGAATCCCGCTTCGCGGGCACCCGGAAGGGCCCGGGCAGCCGGGCCAAGAAGAAGGGCATGGTGACGGACGAGGACATCTTCACGGAAGTGTCGTGAGGCCGTTTTTTCGACGCCAATGTCCTCCAGCAGATCGATTCCGGGCATGCCGGTCTATTTTCTTTACCGATGAACCGGCCTGTGCTAAGATGTGTGTATGGGGAGGTGTATAGAATGCGTACGAACATCGTTCTGGACGACGAACTGATCAAAAAGGCCTTCCGGCACTCCTCGGCACGGACCAAGAGAGAACTGGTCCATGAGGCCCTGGAGGAGCTGATCTCGTCACGGCAGCGCCGCGACCTGCGCGACCTGCGCGGGAAGATCTCCTTCGCCAAGGGCTACGATCACAAGAAGCTTCGCAAGGGAGCGTGACCATGGTCCTGGTGGACACTTCCATCCTGATCGACTTCCTGCGCGGGGCCGAAAACGCAGCCGTGGGGCGTTTCCAGCAGATCCTCGAAAGCAATATCCCCTTCGGCATCTCCCCGCTGACCTACCTTGAAGTGCTCCAGGGCACCAGGACCGATAAGGACTACGCAACAGTCAAGAGCTACCTTGAAACGCACCGTTTCTTCTCCCTGCTGGACGAGAAAGAGTCCTACGCGGCGGCCTCCCGCATCTATTTCGACTGCCGCAGGAAGGGGATCACGATCAACAGCACCGTCGACTGCCTGATCGCCCAGACCGCGATAGAGAACGACCTGACCCTGCTGCACAATGACGCGGACTTCGACCGCATGACAAGGGTAGCTCCCCTCAAGATATACAAGTGACCGGATGGCCATGGCCCCGGGGCGGGAATTTTCCCCGCGTCCCCGTGTCGGATGTTCGGCGTTGACTTTTGCCGCGGTAATACCTACAATACAGGTATTACCGATAGGGAGGTAGGAAATGTCGACCGTAACGAAAAAAGGACAGGTCACGATCCCCAAGCCCGTGCGTGACCGGTTCCACATCAAGGAAGGGGACAGCCTGCAGTTCGAGGTGAAGGATAACGTGCTCATCCTCAAGCGAAAGGAACGAAAGTCCCTGCTGAACCTCGGCGGCATCGCCAAGGGAAGAAAACGGGGGGCCGGGAGCGAGCGGGAATACGCGAAAAAAGCGGTCGCCCGGAAGATCGCCCGGGAAGGCATCTAGCGCATGGATGGTCCCATTTTTGTCGATACCAACGTGTTCCTGCGTTTCTTCGTGAGGGACGTGGAAGCCCAGTACGAAAAAGCGCGGGCGTTGTTCGAAAAGGCCGAAGCCGGAACGATCAAACTAGAGACGAGCGAACTGGTCATTGCCGAGATCGTCTGGGTCCTTGAATCCTTCTACGGGTTCACCAGGAAAGAGATCGCCGAAGTGCTTACCACCCTCCTTGCATCGCGAAACCTCAAAATAGCCAATCATACGAAGATCGGTCATGCGGCCGTTCTCTACGCATCGGGAACCATGGACTTCATCGACGCCTATAATATCGCCTACATGAGATCGAAGGAGTACACAAAGGTCGCCACCTTCGATGTCAAACATTATAAGAGGGTTGATGGGATCAGCATCCTTTGATGGCTCAGGGGGGACGCAAAAACGTGAGAAGACATGGTCGGGAAGCAGCGTTCACACGGCACCAGAGTCCCCGGGGAACTTCTCTTGTCCTTTTCACGGTTCTCGCTCTCTTCGCAGGGCTTTTGTCACAGTGCGGCAACGGCGGCGGAGGCGGCTCCGCTCCTCCCGTCCGGCTACCGATCAACACCGCGACGGGGTGGTCGGATTCTCCTTCGATCTCCCGCGACGGACAGCGGCTCTATTTCATGTACTCACGGTACGATTTCGGGCCGTGGATCATCAGCGGCGGAACGACGCAGCCGGTGCTTGCCGGACCGGACCGGCCGGGCCTGCATCACAGCGCCAATCCCTGGGACGAATCAGACATCTATATGGCCACCAGGAATCCTGACGGGTCCTGGTCGGAGGCGGTCAACCTGGGATTGAACGGCGCCTATGGCGATTCCAGCGGCATGGAGATCGATGGCGGGAACACGTTCATCTGGCTTCACGGCAACGGCGCGGGGAACGACATCGTCATGGCAAGCAAGGCCCTTGACGGCACCTGGAACACCCCGGTCGACCCGGGACCGGGCGTCAACGATCACACGGCAGGGGTCTTTCAGGACAACCCCCATCTTTCCCCGGACGGACTGGGTCTCTGGTTCACGTCCAATCGCGCAGGCGGGGCGGGCGGCCGGGACATCTGGTTCTCGCTCTATTCGGGCGGAACCTGGTCCACGCCGGTGAACATGGGGTCGCCGTTCAATACCACGGGAGAGGAAGACCAGATATGGAGCGCGCCGACCGGGACGACCCCGGAGATCTACTGGAATACCTCCGACGGGCTCAAGCGCTGCACCTGGAATGAATCGAAATCGACATGCGCCGCACCTCCCGAGCTCGTCACGATCCCGGGATGCAGCTACGCGGCGGAGGCCTCCATCACCGACGACGGACAATACCTGTATTTCGGCTGCGGCGATCCGGCGACCGGCAGGGTCAAGATCATGTATTCCGTCAAGCAGCCCGGGGGGAGCTGGGGGCAGGCAACGCCGGTGGATTAAGGAGAAAAGAGGAGTGTCAAAAGTAAAGACCCCCAGGGGTCTCCGGTTTAGGGCAGAAGGAAAAAAGGCAGGAACGCAGGCCTGACCCCCAGAAGCTCCGGGGCTGGGTAGGCTACTTTCACTACCGCAATTGCACGCAACCGTTTGCTAAGCTCAAATGGCATGTAGAGCAGCGGTTGGCCATCCATCTTCGTAAGCGGTATAAGATCAGGGACAAGGGTGCAGGGGACAAACGCTTTACCAGCAGGGTA
>JAGVOT010000121.1 GCA_020052615.1 Nitrospirota bacterium
CATCGCTGAATCCCCGCCGTTTGAGGCCAACGAGGTTGAGACCGTACAATTTCGCCCGGTTCCCTGCAGCGCTCACATAGGGCGGAATATCCTGAGGAACAGCCGATTGCCCGCCGATGATGGCATAGGCACCGATCCGGACGAACTGATGCACCGCGACGATCCCGCCCAGGATGGCGTAATCGCCCACGGTTATATGTCCGCCCAGACCCACCGAGTTCGCCATGATGATGTGGTTCCCCAGCTTGCAGTCATGAGCAACGTGTGAATAGGCCATCAGGAAATTGCCGTTTCCGATCACCGTGACGCGGTCCTCTTTTGTCGTTGCGCGGTGAATGGTGGCGGATTCCCGGATCACGTTATCGTCGCCGATGATCAGCGATGTTTCCTCGTTCTTATAACTGATGTCCTGCGGCGCGGTCCCGATGCACGAGAAGGGAAATATCTGGTTCCGCTCGCCAATGGTGGTCCAGCCCTCGACGAGGACGTGCGATGCGATCCTGGTGTTCTTTCCCACGGAGACGTGTTCTCCCACGACCGAATAGGCGCCGATCTCGACACCCTCGGCGATCTTTGCTCCGGGATGGACGATTGCTGTTGGATGGATGTTCACGACGATCACTCCTCCCTTACTTATCCACGATCATCGCCATCATCTCCGCCTCGGCGACAACAGCCCCATCGACCAGCGCCACGCCCTTGAAGGTGCGGATGGTCGACCGCTTCTTGATCAGGTCCAGTTCGAAGCGCACCTGGTCGCCTGGAACGACGGGCTTCCGGAACTTCGCATTATCGATGCTCATGAAGTAGATAACCTTCTTTAAAGGTTCTGCTTCCGATTTGAGGGCCATAACGCCGCCGGTCTGTGCCATGGCCTCGATCAGGAGAACGCCGGGCATGATGGGATGTCCCGGAAAATGGCCCTGAAAGAATGGCTCGTTGATCGTAACGTTCTTGATGCCGACCACCCGCTTGTTCTCCTCGAACTCCACGATCCTGTCGATCAGCAGGAACGGGTAGCGGTGCGGAAGGTAGGTCATGATTTCATCGATGCCGATCATGCTTCGTCCCCCTTGATAAAATGAGTTCACCTATGGTCTTTCTTCAGCTCGTCGATGGCTGCGCTGAGTTTAGCGATGATCCTTTTCAGCTCCGGCAATTTTGGCACTATGGCCTGTGCCTTCAGCCATTCCCTGATCGGTATTGCAGGGTACCCCGCGACGACCTGTCCGGACGGTATGTCGCGGGTAACGCCTGATCCGCCGCCGATCATCACCCGGTCCTCTATCGTCAGATGGTCGGAGATCGCGGCCTTGCCGCCCACGACGACATAATTGCCGATAGCGGTGCTTCCGGCAACACCGGACTGCCCGGCCAGAAGGCAGTGTTCGCCGATGGTCACATTGTGCGCGATATGCACCATATTGTCCAGCTTGGTGCCTTTTCTAATGATCGTGTTCCCCAGGGTCGCGCGGTCGACGGTGCAGTTGGCGCCGATCTCTACATCGTCCCCGACGATCACGCCGCCTACCTGGGGAATTTTGTGATGCTGTCCGGCATCGGTAACGAATCCGAAGCCGTCGCTTCCGATCACGGTGCCGGAGTGTACGATCACGCGGCAGCCAAGCGACACCCCTTCGCGGATGCTGACGTTTGAATAGAGCACCGAGTCATCGCCGATGATCGAACCGCCGCCGACATAAACACCGGGATACAGCGTTACCCGGCTGCCGATCCTCGCCCCGTCGGCTATCACCGCGTTGGGATGGATCGTCGGCTCACTGCCCAGAACAACATCCTTGCCGATAACGGCACGATCGCTGATGCCGCCCGGCAGGTACGGTTTCCCGTAAATGATCCCCAGTGCCAGGGCGAAGGCATAACGCGGATTGTTCACCACGAGCGCCGGAATGTTCAGGGATCGCATCTCCTCGGACAGGTCCCTGGAGATGATGACGGCCGATGCGCGGCATACGGCCAGATCACCGCCGTGCTTCTTATCGGAAAGATAGGTCACATCCCCTTCACGGGCCTCACGGATGGCCGCCACACCGCGGACCTCGGCGTCGCCGGGGCCATGCAGTACTGCACCAAGCTTGACTGCCAGTTCTGTGATCGTCATGCAGGGTCCCCGTGACTACTTCTTTGCATCGAACTTTTTGTCCAGTTCCACAACGACCTTTTCTGTCAGGTCGAGGTCTTCATCCCCATAGAGGACCGCCGGGACCTCGCCTTTTGACATCACGTTGATGGTGCGGTTCAGAATCATCGAGATCTTTTCCTTTTTCGCCAGATCCTTCAGGATCGCCATCATTTCCACGTTGAACTCTGTGGAAAGCTCTTCGTTCTTTTTTGACAGTTCGTTGTTGAAATCGCTCCGTTTCTTTTCGAATTCGCTGATCTTTCTGCTGATGGACTCCTCTTTTTCCTTGCGGGCCTCGGGTTTGAGAACGGCAGATTGTTTTCCGTAGTCTTCGCGCAGTTTCTGGATATCATCGGCGTCGAGGTCGAGTATCTTTTTCCGGCTCTCAAAATATTCCTTGAGGACGCCCTGGTATTTCTTGCCGACCTTGGTCTTGTCAAAGACCGTCTGGGTGTCCACGAACGCGATCTTTCCTCCTGCGGCAGATGCGGTCGTTGCCGCAAGCAGCAGCGCAACCATGAGTGCTAATACCTTTTTCATCACAACCTCCTCATTAAGAATAGTTTGGCAGAAAAGTTCACATGCCGCCTCTTCGTTAGAAGAGCGTACCAATGGAGAATTCGAACTGGCTTGGCACGTCCGAGGCCTTCCGGTTGACGATATAGCCCCATTCGAAGCGCAACGGCCCCATGGGAGAAAGCCACCAGAAGCCCCAGCCGTAGGAATGCCGCAATTGCATGGGCCGTATGGGCTCATAGTCGTTGAATGCCCTTCCCATGTCATAGAACAGAATCCCTTTCAGACGTGCCGCCGGTACAAGGGGGAACGAGTATTCGATGTTGAATATCAGTTCCTTGTTGCCCCCCACCCGGTACAGGATGCCGTCGGGACCGATCTCTATGGGGCCGTACGGACCGATAGTGCCGACGGTCCCATACTGATAGCCGCGCACCGAACCGGCACCGCCGACAAAGAAACGCTCTCCCGAAGGCACCGGGAGGTCGCTCACTGTTTCAACATATCCAATTCGGCCGCGGGTCATGAATACGGTGTCCCAGAAGAGCGGGAAATACCATGCTGAGTCGGCGACGGATTTGATGAAATTGGGACTGCCTCCGAGGAAGCCGCCGGCATACTGAACGAACACCGTGTTCCGGGACCCCGATTTGGGATCGAGATAAAAATCACGGGAGTCCCGGGACAGGTTCGCCGTCAGGGAGCTTGTCGTGATGGCAGTGCCATAGTAGTCGATCTGCCGCTGCAGAAGAAACGTCGGCGCTGTCGTAACGCTGTAGATGTCCGATTGGTCCAGACTGTACCGGAGTGAGCCTGAAACGTATTCCGTGAAGCTTTTTCCTATGCCGAGACCGAACCCGTTGGACTTCAGATTGTAGCCGTCGTACGTCTGGTCCTGGTTGTATATATCGACCCGGCCCCAGATCGCCTTGTCGAAGAGATAGGGTTCCATGAAGCTCACCATGTAGATGCGGCGAGTATGGCTCCACTGGACCTTGAACTTGAGCAGTTGCCCGCGGCCGCCGAGGTTCCCCTGGGTGATTTCCGCGATCGCCATGAGCCTGTCGACGGAGCTGTAACCGCCTCCGATGCTCAGGCTTCCGGTCATTTTTTCCTTGACCCTGATATTCAGGTCCATGACCGGCTCCTGCAGCCTGCGCTCAGGCGCTATGTCCACCGCTTCGAAGAAATTCAGGTTGTTGATCCGCTCATAGCTCCGTTTGAGGGCTTTTTTGCTATACAGGTCACCCTCATCCAGCCTCATTTCCCTGCGGATCACCTTGTCCCTGCTCTTGCTGTTTCCGGTGATGTCGATTCTTCCGATGCGGACCTCGCCGCCCTCCTGGATATCGAAGGTCAGGGCGACGGTCTTTTTTTCCTGGTTGATGTCGAAGAGCGGGACTACGCTGGCAAAGGGTCGTGCAATACTGTCGTACCGGTCCATGATGTGGGTCACATCCTGCCGCAGGATCTCACGGCTGAAAACATCCCCCCGCTTGAGCTGAATCTCCTTGAGCAGTTCACTGTCGGTAATGGTGGTATTCCCTTTCAGCGTCACGGAGCCTATCTGGAACCGTTCGCCTTCCTGGATATGTATTCGGACCGCGACCTCATTCGATGTCGTGTAGGTCTCGGTCTGCCCCATGAACTCATGGGTATGCACGGTGAGCGGCCGCTCCTCAATGATCGGATCGTTTATCTGGACCTGAATATAACCCCGATTGTAATAGAGGTTCCTGATGGATTCAACGTCCTCCTTCAACTCCTCCGAGCGAAGCGTTCCGCTGTTTCCGAGGAACGAGAAGAACCAGTGTTCCTGGTTCTTCATGGTTTTCTTGATCTCCGCAGTGGGGACAACGGCGTTTCCGGTAATGATGATCTCGCTCAGCCTGATCTTCTTCCCCTCTTCGATGTAGTAAACGACGTTCTTGTCGCCACCCCTGAGTTCGACGATGACCGGCACGATCACGGCATGGTAATATCCGGAATCCTGATATTTCAGACGGATCTTTTCGGCGTTGTCCTGGATCAACTGCTGGTTAAAGGCCGTTCGGGGAAGAAGGGTCACGATCTCCTTGAGCTTTTCCAGGGTCACTTCTGCATTCCCCTCGTAGCTGATCTCCCGGATAAGAGGTTTTTCCTTGACCCAGAAGATCACTTTGAGACCCTGTTCAAAACCCTCGGTTTTCACCTGGACATCCTCAAAGTGGCCGAGTTGATACAGGAGCCTGATGTCTTCCTTGAGCTGTGACGGTGAAAATGCCGCTCCTTCCCGTGTCTTGATCTTGGCCAGAATCGTTGCCGATTCGATCCGCCGATTGCCCTGTACCTCAACAAGCGTGACAATCGTTTCTTCTGCGGATATCGCCTTCGTGACCGGTGCAAGAAAGGCCAGGATCGCTATGATGAGGACGGTCGTGCGCTGTATGAGAACCAATGGACTTCCTTCCGGTAATCTCTGAATAAAATCAAAGTACTATAGCATTAACAGGCAAGCCTGTAAACAAAAATCATGTAGCGATTCGGGACAGCACCTCATTAGAAAGCAGCATACCGCGACTGGTAAGCACAAGGGTCCCCTTTTGGATATTTACGAGTCCGGCGCGCTCGATGCCCCCGATGCGTCTTAGGAGCGCGTCGAGCATCCCGCCTCCGAACTCCGAACCGTAGGCGGCAAGATCGATACCCGATGTCTTGCGGAGACCGAGGAACAGTTTTTCCCGGGCCGCCTGCTCGGCGTTCACGAATTCATCCCTCTCATGATCTCGGACCGTCATGCCGCTCATCAAGCGTGAGTTGTATTGCTCGACATCAGAGATATTGGCCCAGCGTCTGTTGCCCATGAACGACCAGGCGCCCGGACCAAGCCCCAAATACTCGCCCCGGTCCCAATAGTTGCTATTATGACGGCATTCATATCCGGGCAGGCAGAAATTGGATATTTCATATTGATGGTAGCCGCGCGACCTCAGAAAATCCATTGAGGTGGCATACATATTCGCACCGGTATCATCATCAGGTGGTTCTGCAGAGCCGTTCTTCACAGCCAGGTACCACTGGGATCCTTCATCGATGCTCAGGCTGTATGCTGAAATATGTTCCGGATTGAGAGAAGTGGTTGTCTCAAGAGTTTTGCTCCAGTGTTCTGTCGTCTGTCCCGGTACGCCGAATATCAGATCAATGCCGATGCTCCCGAAACCGACCGCACGGGCGGCATGCACGGCCGCGACAGCCTGTCCGGCTGTGTGGACCCTGCCGAGAAGAGCAAGCACCCCGTCAGAGAAGGATTGAACGCCGATACTGAGGCGTGTCACGCCCAGCCTCTTCAGGTGTAACAGCAAGTTCGCGGTGACTGTGCTGGGATTTGCTTCTACCGTGATCTCTGCATCGTCGGTCAATTGAACATGCTCTGTGATGATACTGAAGAGTCGTGAGAACTGCCCTGGTGACAACGTTGTTGGCGTTCCCCCGCCGATGTATACACTTCCGACAGTCTGCTTACCGAGCTGCCGTGAATGCATACCTACCTCGAGAAGTAATGCCGCAAGGTAGTCATCGGCGCTTAGACTGGTGTATTGTGTTGAATAAAAGCCACAATAAGGGCACTTTTTAACACAAAACGGGACATGGATATAAAGATCTAACATATTGTTTTATTTTACTATTGTATCATTATAGCGAGATCTGTACGCTTAACGTACGTAATACAGCAATAGGTATGCCAATCTTGGGGGAGTTTTATGTCCGGTGCAACGTGATGATCAGTGCGGTCTCATCGCAGTTCGGGAACTTAACGCAGTTCAGGCAGTCGGTCCAGATCTTGTGAGGCAATTCTTTTTTATCGACCGGCGAGAATCCAAGCTTAGTAAAAAACGCTTCCTGGTAGGTGAGCACAAAAACCCGCTCGGCACCAAGGTCTTTTGCTTCTCCGAGGCAATGGCTGACCAGACTGCGCCCGATCCCCTTTCCGGTCTTTTCCTTGCGGACCGCGAGTGAACGGACCTCCGCAAGTCCATCCCAGCTGATATGGAGCGCGCAGACGCCTGCGATGCCATCACGGTCTTCAACGATCGAAAAATCTCGAAGGTTCTCATACAGGTCATTGAGCGACCGCGGAAGCATCTGGCCCTGGTCGGCATACTCGTTGATGATGAGTTGGATTGTCTTTACATCGGCGATCTTTGCCTTACGAACCATGGCGCAAGAGTACCTCGTTGGTTCAGCAATGTCAATAGTGAACCTGCCTCACATCAGGCATCGGCCGTGTCCGGGATCGGAACTTTCCCTCTTGCCGAGCGTGCTTCGATCAGAGAGAATACAAGTACGCTGAACAGGAGATCACTGCATCGGCCCGTGCAACTGATGATAGTGCGCGTGGACACGGGTAGGAATGATCTGCACGTGCGGAGAGGCAACGAGCTCTTGACTTTAAAAGGTTGATTGGAGTATATTTTAGACAACAGTAAACCAATCTTGTCGGAGGCGGTTACCTGCATGATGTTTGAGAAATTCACTGAGCGTGGAAGAAAAGTCATCGTTTATGCCCGCGAAGAGGCCGAGCGTCTCCAGAACGATTATCTCGGGACCGAGCACATCCTTCTCGGCACCCTCCGCGAGGAGGACGGGATCCCCGTGGCGGTGCTGCGCAAGATGGGCATCGATATAGATCAGGTCCGCATGGAAGTGGAACGGAACCTTCCCTCCAGCGGGAATACCCTGACGTTCGGAGATATCCCCTTTACGCCGCGAGCCAAGAAAGTGCTGGAGTATGCCGTAGAAGAAGCGCGGCTTCTGGGGCACAACTATATTGGAAGCGAACATCTTCTTCTCGGATTGATCCGCGAGGAAGAAGGCATTGGCGGAAAGATCCTCAGGAGCTTTGGCGTCAATCTTCTTGGATCCCGGCAGTTGGTCATCAATTATCTCCGCCGCTCGGCAACGCAGGTCGCAGCGAAGAAAAGTCCGACCCCTGCCCTGGACGAATTCAGCAGGGACCTCACGCAGCTCGCCAAGGTCGGAAAGCTGGATCCGGTGATCGGACGCGACGCGGAGATCGACCGCGTCCTGCAAATACTCTCCCGACGCACCAAGAACAATCCGGTCATCATCGGTGAGGCCGGCATCGGGAAGACGGCAATCGTTGAGGGCCTTGCTCAGCGTATTGTGAGCGCCGACGTGCCCGAGAACGTTCTGAACCGGCGGGTGGTATCTCTTGATCTCGGGGCGCTGATCGCGGGGACCAAGTATCGCGGTCAGTTCGAGGAACGGCTCAAGATCGTCATGAAAGAGATCGTTCAGGCCGATAACATCATCCTCTTTATCGATGAGTTGCACACGCTGGTCGGTGCAGGCGCAGCTGAAGGGTCCATTGATGCATCAAGCATGCTTAAGCCGGCCCTTGCTCGAGGCGAGATCCAGTGCATCGGCGCTACGACGCTCGATGAATTCCGGAAACACATTGAGAAGGATGGCGCTCTGAAGCGCAGGTTCCAGCCGATCTACGTACAGCCACCGAGTGTTGAGGAAACCATAAATATTATCAAAGGTTTACGCCCTAAATATGAATCGCATCACAAGATCAAGATTACTGATGAGGCGGTGATTGCTTCCGCCCATCTCTCCGACCGCTATATCACCGACCGATTCCTCCCCGATAAGGCCATCGACGTGATCGATGAGGCGGGAGCCAAGGCGAAGCTTACCCGCAATACCTATCCTGCTGAATTGAAGACCATCGAGAAGAAGCTGAAAAAACTCGAACAGGAAAAGAACCTTTTCACCCGCATCAAGGACTATGTTCGGGTGGAATCGCTCCATGAGGAGGAAGACCGTCTGAGGGAGTCCCTTGACGGCATCCATAAGGACTGGAAGGACTCTCAGGAGAAGAACGTCCCCGTCATCGGTGAAGAAGAGGTCGCGCTGATCGTTTCGCATATTACGGGGATCCCCCTGGCGAAGCTTGAGGAAAAAGAAGTTTCCCGGCTGCTCAGAATGGAAGAGGAACTGCATAAGCGTATCGTGGGTCAGGACGAGGCCATTGTGGCCGTTTCCCGCGCTATCCGGCGTTCCCGGGTCGGTCTTAAGCTGCGGAGGCAGCCCATCGGGTCATTTATATTTCTGGGGCCCACCGGCGTCGGGAAGACCGAACTTGCCCGCTCACTGGCATTGTTCCTCTTTGACAGCGAGGACGCGCTGATCCGCGTGGACATGTCGGAGTACATGGAAAAGTTCAGTTCATCCCGCCTCGTTGGTTCGCCGCCCGGATATGTGGGATATGATGAGGGTGGTCAATTGACGGAAAAGATCAGACGGAGGCCGTATTCTGTAGTCCTTTTCGATGAGATCGAAAAGGCTCACCCGGACATCTTTAACATGCTCCTCCAGGTGCTTGACGACGGTTATTTGACCGATAGCGTCGGCAGGAAGGTCGATTTCAAGAATACCGTGATCATCATGACGTCAAACCTGGGCGCACGGATGATCGACAAGGATACGACCCTCGGATTCCGCCAGGACACTTCAAAGAGCCAGTACACCAAGATGAAGGATAACGTTCTTGCCGAGCTCAAACGCTCCTTTAACCCGGAATTCCTGAATCGGATCGATGACAGCGTCGTGTTCCATCCGCTTTCTAACGATCACTTGCTCCAGATCGTGGACATGCTGGTGAACGAACTTAACCTGCAGATGCTTCAGAGCAGAAATATCCATATTGAGGTATCCCAGGAAGTGAAGGAGCGGCTGATCAGGGACAATTATCAGCCCACGTATGGCGCGAGGCCGATGAGACGTGCCATACAGAAGCACATTACCGACCCCCTTTCGGAAGAGATGCTCCGGGGCCGGTTCAAGGATGCACAAAAGGTCCTCGTGACCATGAAGGACGATCAGATCGAGTTCCAGGAGGAGGAAGCGGGAATTCTCGCCAAAGTGTAACCCGCTTGGTCGCCGCTTGCCCCTTCGGGCAACACCCTTATGGTTGAGCCTGGACGTTGAATATCTTTTTCATGAAGATCCGGTTGACCATCGCATTCGGTCCCATGATATAGGCAATACCCGTCTTGCCCGAACTTCTGACCAGTCCCGTTATCTCTTCCATCTCGAACAGCGGTATCACCGAACCGGTATCGGTTGTTGCCTGAAGGGCAAGAATGACCTGGTCCGGCATTTTTACGGCCGTGACCGCGGAATTCGCTATACGGGAAAGCAGCTCCATGGACTGACGGGATGTCACGTTCAGTCTTGTCCTGATCTCCCGGTATTCGATCGCGGTCCAATAATAGTCAGTGTTGAGCTTTCGGAACGCGTTTATATCGTATGCGAACTGTGTGAATATCCTGTCTGCTGTCGTAACCGGCATGACAATGGGAATGGGAACACCGAGCTTAAGTCCGCCTTTCACCGAGCGACCCGCCTTCCTGATCTGATCAAAAACGTATAACAGCCGGTCTCGTTTAAACCCTGTCCACTTCCCGTAATCCTCTCCGTATTCCTCGATGATCGTTCCCTCTGCTCCCCTTCTTACCTTTTGAAACAGCGTCCGCGGATCGGGAGCCCATTTCAGATCGATATTGGTCTGCTCCAGCGCAGCAGGTCCAATGCCTTCGGTAGGCGCATAGTAAAAATCAGGACCAAGAAGCAAAGCATCTACGGAATATGATGCGATCTCCTTGGCAAGTGATGTCAAATACTCTACAGCCGCCCTATTGAACAGATCAAGCTTTCCTGTTGGCTGGACCGTTCCGCTTCCCAGTGCATAGCGATTATCCTCCCAATCGCCGTGCCGGGATAGAATGCCGGGATATTGCCTGGTCGGCAGTACGATATGGATCTCAAGGCCTGCCTGGTGAGCAAGATAGACCGAGTTGGGAATCTTGCGGAGATCGGGATACCCCTGCTCGTTCATCGGCAGCTCCAGAATCAGGGTATTCGCCCCCGTATCTCTCAGTGAAGCAACGAGCAATTCCTGTTTTTTATAATCAGACGGCATCCATTTAAAATAGTAGGCCCGGACCAACTGCTCCGATGTCTGTGCAAACGCCGTTTCTGCAAGGAAATTCCCGACCAAGACCATCGTCAAGAACAGGATCATGCGCGCTCGGCAATTCGTCTTCGGGAGTACTATCATGGCCGTATCCTCTTCTGGATCTCGTTCATTTGAGCTTTTCAGCCAGTGACCGGGCCGTGAACACAGCAGGAAGCAGGGCCCTGACGCTGTCCCTGACGATCTTTAGATTTTTTATCGAACAGGAAGCAAGCATCGGCCGGCCGAAACGATATTCAGATGATCGCACAGTAACCGCAGGCGGCATGGGGAATCGTCTTTTCTGAAGGTCCTGCATCAATGAAATGACCTGAAATTCCTGCAGGAAGGGCACCACGGATACAATGGCTGGCATGAATGAATCTGCGGTTTGTTCAATTCCCGGTGACGGAAGGTACTCCGCAGCAAGTGAGCTCATCCCCATTGGGGCCGTCATCCTGGCGCCAGCCTGCGAAAGAGAAAGAGCATAATAGTCGCTGGAGAGCATATCATCGGCGAGACAAAGCACGTTCGGGCGCATGCCTACGGGGATGACCTCGTCGCGGATCCCGATGAACAATATGGTTTCAGCACGTTCATCAGGAACATTCAGGATCACCGTATGCGGTTCGATGATCCCCTGCGAGGTGCGAACACCCGTGATCCGGCTGCCGCGGAACAATAATTCCGGATACGGTTCAGAGCGATACCATGTCCCGTTCTGTTGCTGAATGATAGAGATGAGCTGATCGGCAAGCAACGTAAAGCCTTCGGGCAGATAGTGCGGAGCGGTGGTGAGCATGAGAACGAGTGATGCAAGAGGTATGTGCTTGAGAGAACACCCGAAGAAGAACCGTGATTGAACATCGAAATAGGCCTGGAGGCTTGCGCATAATCCATACGATTGAAGGTAAGCGTCCGCATTTCTCCGACGGAGAATATAGCGCGAGAAGCTGCTTTTCGCGCTTCGCTCGGAAAGCCTGTGAACGTCGCGATACAGCTTCGCAAGACCGTGCGTCTCATCGGGAAATTCGCGAACCAGTTCCTCCAACGTTTCTCGCGGATCTCCCGAGACCGTGATCCGGTGCTCAGGGAAGACGACCTGGTAGCCAGGAAATGCATTCGTCGCGCCGACAGACAGATCAAGATCATAGCAGAGCTTTTGCAGTATACCTCCCGGCTCAAAACCATAGGTAATGGTCGGTCCGGCAGTAAAACGGAATCCGCTGATCTCTTGAGCGGCAACACAGCCCCCTGCGCTTTCGGCAGGGTCCATGAGGCAAACAGCCTTCCCTGCTCTGGTCAGCAGGGCTGCAACCGTAAGACCGGCCATTCCTGCACCGATGCATGCAATATCATATTTCGGCATGCCGCCCTCCGCAAGAATAAACAAAAAAAGGAAACAGGTACCGTACGGCTCCCCATTTCCTTGTGATACTGTTGTTATTCTGGTGCATCGTCGCGATGGTTATTTTCCTTTTTCCCGCATGGCTTCTTTGCGGGAAAGGCGTATTTTCCCCTGACGATCTATCTCCAGCACTTTGACAAGGACTTCATCGCCCTCCTTGAGTTCATCGGTGACCTTTTCGAGCCGATGCTCAGATATCTGTGAAATATGGAGAAGTCCGTCGGTCCCGGGGAATATCTCCACGAAGGCGCCGAAGTCCATGATCTTCCTTACTTTGCCCATATAGAGCTTGCCGACCTCTGCGTCCTGCACGATGCCCCGGATGATCTCCTTCGCCTTGTTGGCAGCAGCCTCGTCGGACGAGGCGATATTGATCACACCGCTGTCCTCGATGTCTATCTTGGCGCCGGTCTGTTCAACGATGCTGCGGATCACCTTGCCGCCGCTTCCGATGACATCCTTGATTTTATCAGGATTGATCTGCATCGTAATGATCCTGGGTGCGAAGGGATTCAGTTCCTTTCGTGGAGCGGCGAGCGCCTCGAGCATTTTCCCGAGAATATGCAGTCTACCCTCTTTGGCCTGCTGCAGGGCTGAACGCATGACGTCGATCGTAATGCCCTCGATCTTCATGTCCATCTGGAGCGCGGTTATCCCCTTGCTCGTTCCGGTTACCTTGAAATCCATGTCCCCGAGATGGTCTTCCAGTCCCAGGATATCGGACAGCACGATCACCTTTTCGCCTTCCTTGATAAGCCCCATGGCGATGCCCGCGACCGGGGCCTTGATGGGAACTCCGGCGTCCATGAGCGCCAGCGTGCCGCCGCAGACAGTGGCCATGGATGAAGATCCATTGGATTCAAGGATGTCCGAAACGATCCTGATCGTATAGGGAAACTCCAGCTTGGAAGGGACCATCGCCTTCAGCGCGCGTTCTGCCAGCGCCCCGTGCCCTACTTCTCTCCGTCCCGGGCCTCGCAGGGGCTTGGTCTCTCCTACGCTGAACGGAGGAAAGTTATAATGAAGCATGAAGGTCTTGAAATATTCTCCTTCGAGGGAGTCGATGCGCTGTTCATCCTCGGATGTTCCGAGCGTCGTAATGACCAATGCCTGGGTCTCTCCACGGGTGAACAGTGCCGATCCATGCGTGCGGGGCAGCAATCCGACCAGGGAACTGATCGGCCGTATCTGGTCCGGCTTCCTGCCGTCGGCGCGCGTATTATTCTCAAGAATGATCTTCCGCACCTCATCCTTTTCAATATTGAAAAAGATCGCCGCTATTTGGCGTCCCCTCAGGGGGTCGTCTTCCTTCTTAAGCTTTTGTTTTATCTCGTCGAGAAGGACGTCAAGGGTCTTCTGACGCTCCATTTTGTCCGGGATGATGATCGAGGACCGGAGACGGTCCATGGCCATTGCGGCAACCTGGGACTGGAGCTCCTTGTCGATCTCCACGGTCTTGACGACCCGTTTTTTCTTGCCGACCTTTGCCACCAGATCGAGCTGGAGCGCTACGATCTTTTTTATCTCCCGGTGGGCGATCTCGAGTGCTTCCAGCATCTGGTCTTCGGTGAGCTCGTTAGCGCCTCCTTCGACCATCATGATGGCGTCAGCGGTTCCCGCCACGACCAGGTTGAGGGCCGAAGCGGCAAGTTCCTTGTACCCCGGGTTGATACGGAATGTTCCGTCGATATGGCCGACACGGACGGCGCCGATGGGACCGTTGAACGGGATGTCAGAGATTGCAACGGCTGCCGAAGACGCGATCATGCCCATAAGGTCCGAGGCACTCTCGTCACCGAGGGACAGGACCGACGCGATGATCTGCGTGTCAAAGTAATACCCGTCAGGGAACAAGGGCCTGAGCGGCCGGTCGATAAGACGGGACGTGAGGATCTCTTTCTCCGTCTGTCTCCCCTCACGCTTGAAAAATCCGCCGGGGATCTTTCCCGCAGAATAGGCCTTTTCCTGGTAGTCCACCGTAAGCGGGAGAAAATCGACGTTCTCGCGTTCCACCTTCGACGCGACCGCCGTCGAAAGGACCACCGTGTCTCCATACCGGACTACGACAGCTCCACCCGCCTGTTTTGCCATGATGCCTGTTTCCAGGATCACGCGTTTTCCGCCTATTTCAGTCTCTACTGTTGTTGCCATGCATCCTCATTTCTTTGTTTTCGGAATGGTGATTACGGATTACTTTCTCAGGCCGAGTTTGTCGACGATCTGACGATAACGATCGAGATCGTTCACCCGCAGGTATTCCAGATGGCGCCTGCGCTGGCCGACCATTTTCAGGAGACCCCTCCGGGAATGATGGTCCTGTTTGTGCGCCTGCAGATGTTCGGTCAGGTGGTTGATGCGTCCGCTCAGGAGCGCGATCTGAACCTCCGGGGAACCGGTATCCGAGGCGTGTCTGCGGTAGGTCGAGATCGTGTTTGTTTTCTTTTCCTTGTCCATCAGTCACCCCCCTTTCAATAAGGATTTAACAGCAGTACAAGCTATAAAAGCATTACAAACTATCATATTTACAAGCCCTTGTAAAGCATTTTATGTGAATTCTTCAAAATAATCAGGCAAGGACCACTTCAGGCCTGATGAGTCCGGCACTGGACTTCGCTACGGCAAGCAGCCGCGCTTCGCTGTCGAGAACCCGTATCAGCGATTGAGCATCGCTCACAGCGAATCCTGAAGGGATGGATATGCTGTTGCCATGGGAGATCCTCCGAGCTTCCGACGCATCAACGGTCACCATCGGGAATGATCCCAATGCTTCACTGAGCGTCAGGAGGGTCTTTTCTGCAAGTCCCCGGGACACCTCCTGGGCAAGTTGTTCAAGGTCCACCGCCTGCTCGATGCGGAAACGACCTGACCTCGTCCTGACAAGTGCGGTAAGATGCGCCCCCCCTCCCAGGGTTGCACCAATATCAGCACAGAGGCTCCGGACATAGGTCCCCTTGGAGCAGGACACGCTGAATCGTATCAAGGGATCACGATACTCCAGCAGCGTTATCGCGGAGATCGTCACCGGTCGTTCCTCATGCTCCAGGATGGTTCCCTGGCGGGCGAGACGGTAGGAGGGAATGCCGGAAACCTTTATTGCGGAATAAGCGGGCGGACGCTGAAGGATATTGCCCCGGAACCTGTCCAGGGCACGCTGTACCTCGTCCCGCGAGGGGGGATGATACTCGTGTGTTTCCAGTATGCTGCCGGCCGAATCCAGCGTGTCGGTCGTTGTGCCCAGTTTCAGTTCTGCAGTGTATTCCTTATCGTCCGATTCCAGATACCGGGCGATCTTCGTCGCTTTTCCAATGCACAGGACGAGAACGCCCGTCGCCAGGGGATCAAGGGTTCCTGTGTGGCCGATCCTTTTTTCCTGCAAGATCCCGCGTGCCTTGTTCACCACGTCATGGGAGGTCCAGTTCTGCGGCTTGTTTATGACGAGGACACCGTTCACGAGGCGGCTTGCGGACCTTTCCCCATCTGTGCTTCAAGCGCCTGGGCGACCGCATCGATGACCTTGTCCCGGACATCGGTGAAGGTACCGTCCAATACGCCGCCGGCGGCGTTCTTGTGACCGCCCCCCCCGAGGCTCGTCGCAAGCCCGGAAAGGTCAACGCGTCCCTTGGCTCGGAGGCTGATCTTGTACTGAGCCGCCCCGGTCTGACGGAAGAGTACTGCAACCTCCACTCCCTTTATGGAGCGGACGAAGTTGACGAAGCTATCCGTATCTTCAGCACTCGTGCCGGTCTGGCGGTACAGATCATCCGTAACAAGGACCCAGGCGATCCTTCCATCCCGGCTCTGTTCGATCCCGGAAAGCACTTTACCGAGAAGCCGTATCCTCTTGAAAGCGTAGGACTCATACACATTCTCGGTGACCATCCAGGGATCGGCGCCCGCCTCGATAAGCGTCGCCGCGATACGCATGCTTTCCGGCGTAGTGTTCGAATAACGGAAAGAGCCTGTGTCCGTGAAGATCGCCGTATACAGGCAGATGGCCATGTCCTTGTCGAAAGGGATCCTGAGGCCGGTCATGAGGCGGTAGATCATCTCACCGGTGGCCGTTGCCTCCGGGTCGAGCCAGGTCAGCGGCCATTCCCGGGGATTGGTCACATGATGGTCGATGTTGATGAGGGTCCTCGCCGGCCAGGAGCCGTTGAAGAGACCCGTGCGCGGGGGATCCGCGTCGAGGACGATGAACGCGTCGTAGGCACCCTTGACCGACGGGCCTGAGGTAATACGGTCTGTTCCTGGCAGAAAGCGATAGATCTCGGGCACCGGGTCGAGGTTGTGTAAAAATACCTTTTTCCCGATCTTCTCGAGCCCCAGCATCAAGCCAAGCTGGGACCCCAGGGCGTCGCCGTCGGGGTTCTTGTGCACCGAGATCAGGACTGTTGTGCAATCTCTGAGAGCCGCAACGAGACCGGAAGGTTCACTCATGGCCGGGACCTTTCTCGTCATCTTTTTCCTGGATCTCATGCAGGAGCTCATTGATATGAGCGCCCCGCTCGACGGATTCATCGTACCGGAAAAGTAGTTCGGGGATGAACTTCATGCGCATTCGCTTGCCGAGCTCTGATCTGATGTAGGGCGAGGCGCTCTCCAACCCTTTGAGCGTCGTCGCCTTTTCCGCCCCGTACACGCTCACAAAGACTTTTGCGTTCCTCAGATCGTCCGCGACCTCGACGTCCGTCACGGTCACGAAGCCGATCCGGGGGTCCTTGATCTTGCGCATCAGGATGTCGGCGATCTCCTGCTTCATTTGATCGCTGACACGTTCCGCTCTTTTGTAGGTAGGTTTAGACATTGTCAGAATATTTCAATGTGATAATCGAGAAGGCTTACTTCAGGCACAGACCGCACCAGGTCAAGGACATGGTCGAGCGTCTGATTGAGGTAGGACTTGTCATTGCTGACGGCAGCCACCGCCAGGGAAGCCTTCTGCCACAGGTCGTTATAATCCACTTCTGCAACGGATACGTTGAACCTGCTCCGGATGCGGTCCTTCAGGCTCTTCAGCGAATGCCGCTTGGTCTTGAGGGAACCGCTCTCGGGAATATGCATCTCGATGGTGCAAACGCCTATGAACATGGGCATGCGGATCAGAGCTTGGTAGCGGTCTTCTCCACGATGAATGCCTCTATGATGTCGCCGACCTTGAGATCGTTGAAGTTCTCGATGCCGAGACCGCACTCGTATCCCGTCTGGACCTCGCGGACGTCATCTTTGAACCGCTTGAGCGAGTGGAGCTTGCCGGTATAGATGACCACATTGTCGCGGAGCACCCGGACGCCGTCATTCTGGCGCGTCATCACACCATCGGTCACTGAACACCCGGCAATGGTCCCGACCTTGGAAACATGGAATGTCTGGCGCACTTCGGCGTGGCCCAGGACCTTTTCCTTGAGCGTCGGTTCAAGCAGGCCTTCCATTGCAGCCTTGATATCGTCGATGATGTTATAGATGATATTGTACATCCTCACATCAACGCCTTCTCGCTTGGCAATATCGGTTGCCTTGGCGTCGGGCCGGATGCTGAAGCCGATGATGATCGCGTTGGACGCGGCGGCAAGCATCACGTCCGTTTCGTTGATGGCTCCCACGGAACTGTGAATGACCTTGAGCTTTACCGCCGGAGTGGAAAGTTTGGCAAGGGCGTCCACGATGGCTCCCGCAGATCCCTGGACGTCCGCCTTGAGCACGATGTTAAGTTCTTTGACGGTCCCTTCCTGTATCTGGCTGTGAAGGTCTTCGAGGGTCACCTTCTTCATGGCCGCCATCTCGGCATTGCGCTGTTTGGCTGTACGGAACTCCGCCAGCGCGCGCGCCTTTCGCTCTTCATCGAGCACGATGAAACGCTCTCCCGCGCTGGGAACGCCGGAAAACCCGATCACTTCGACAGGGACTGCGGGACCCGCCGTTTCGACGCGTTCAGCTTTGTCGTTGTTCAGCGCACGCACGCGGCCGAACATGGTTCCGGAGACAAAAATGTCTCCCTGATGGAGCGTGCCGGACTGCACCAGCACCGTTGCGACGGGGCCCCTGCCTTTGTCCAGCTTCGCCTCGATAATGGTGCCGCGGGCCATCTTGTCGGGATTCGCCTTGAGCTCGAGGACGTCCGCCTGGATGAGGATCATCTCCAACAAATGTTCTATGCCGATCTTTTTCTTTGCAGATACTTCGCAGAAGATGGTCTGTCCGCCCCATTCTTCAGGGGCCAGTTCGAGGTCTGAAAGCTCCTGTTTGACCCGGTCCGGTTTTGAATCGGGCTTATCGATCTTGTTGATGGCGACGATAATAGGCACGCCGGCTGCCTTGGCGTGGTTCACGGCCTCGCGGGTCTGCGGCATGACGCCATCGTCCGCGGCTACCACAAGGATGACGATGTCTGTGACCTTGGCGCCGCGGGCGCGCATTGCCGTGAACGCCTCATGGCCCGGCGTATCGAGGAAGGTTATCTCTCTGCCCTTGAGGCTTACCTGGTAGGCGCCGATGTGCTGGGTGATCCCGCCGGCTTCCTTGGCGACCACATTGGCTTCGCGGATCGCGTCGAGGAGCGAGGTCTTGCCGTGGTCAACGTGGCCCATGATGGTGACCACCGGGGGCCGGGGCACCTGCGATTCGGCGGTATCCGCCTTTTCCTCCAGCACATCCTCAGCCGACTCTATCGTTGCAACTTCACCCTTCACGCCGTACTCTTCGGCAATGAGGAGCGCTGCATCCATGTCCATTGGCTGGTTCTGCGTCGCCATGACGCCCATGGTCATGAGCTTCTTGATGATATCGCCGACCTTCTGCCCGATGACCTCGGCGAATTCCTTGATCGTGGACCCTTCCTGGATCTTCACGACCTTCTTGCGGGGTTTGGTGATATCGGCAACGTCGGTCTGCGGTGCAAACCGCTCGTCCTTCCGGTGATGCCTCTTTCCGGAGGGAAGCGTTTTCAGGTCGGGAAGTTTTTTAAATGAAGGTTTAGCGCGGAAATCGCGGTCTTCCTTGCCTTCAACCTTCTTGCTCTGCCACTTTTTCTTCGCTGGTTTACCGCCTGGAGCCGGTACCGGGACGGCCGGAGGAAAGAGCGACGGTTCCAGCACGGGGGCGAACGGTTCCGATGCTCTGCGGCCGGCAAAGCCCGGCCTCTGTTGAGGGAATCTGCCCCCTGGCGCACCGGTCGACGGGCGCGCACCGGGCCTTGCCGAGGGATAGGTCTGCCCCCCGGGTGATGGGACAGGCCGTGCCGGAGCTGCCGGCGCGGCAGTTTTCGGCTCAACAGCCATCTCTGCCTGTGCCGGCGGAGCTGCAGCGGCGGTCGCGGCAGGGGCGATCACCGGAGGAGCAGGCATCGTCGGTTTCACTGCAGGAGGGATAGGCGCCGGTTTGGGACGGGTGCCCGGCTTTTCGAGAGTGGAGGAGAACTTCCCGATGAGTGCCGCGGCTTTCTTTCTCCGTTCATCGAGGGAAACGGCGACCTCTGCTGCAGTCGCCGGCTTTTCTTTCTTGATCTTTTCCTTTTCCTTGCGGACAGCCTTTAGTTTCTCGATCAGGGACTTGGTCTCCTTCTCGTCGAGACCGCTCGTGGGGGTCTTTTCCTTGATGCCCATCTTTTCGAGGACGGCGATTAGGTCCTTGCTCTCGACCCCCATTTTTTTTGCAAGCTCATGCACCCTGATCACGGTCATAAAATCTGATACCCCCGGCAATTTTGATACATCGGTAGCGTATTTTACTCTACAGATGCTTATTAAGCAAGCCTTTTAATCTTTCCGACTCGCTCCAGACCGCGTCGGAGAAGCCTTTATCAAGGATTCCCACGACACCGACGAGTTCGCGACCGACCATCTGCCCCAACTCGTCCCTCGTGAAGAGCGTTGCCTGTTTTTTCGGCGGAAGTCCGCCGGTGAGCAGCTTGTGCTTCGTCCCTTCTGAAAGGTCTTCGGCGAAAACAAGCATCTCCACCCTGCCCTTCTGCAGGGCATCGTCAACCGCGGAGGCCCCCGCTGCCAGCATTCCCGCCCGGGCTGCCATCGGCAGCAACGATCTGATCTTTTCCCGAATGGCTGACGCCAGCACCGCTGTGAACACCTCGATCTGCGGCACGCTCACGTTCGTGTGCAATGCGCGGGAGAGGCTCTCCCGGGAAAGGGCCTTTTCGATGCATTCCCGGCGCGGGCAGATGTAGGCCGCGCGCCCTGGAAGCTTCTCCCGATAATCGATGACGGCACCTGACGGACCGGACACAACACGCACAACGTCAGCTTTGCTGAAAACGCCACGGCATCCGATGCAGGTCCTCTCCGGCTGATGTCCCATGTTCTTACGACGACAACTTGCTCTGCAGTTGACGGGCCGAGAGAAGGATCTTCTGGGCGGTCTTTTCACCGATCGTGGGAACCGCGAGGATCTCCTCGTCAGACATGGCTGCGATCTTTTCGATAGTGTCATAGCCGGCCAGAACAAGCTGCTCCGCGGTCTTGGGACCGACACCGTCGATGTTCGTGATATCCGAGGCCGCCTTGGCCACGGCTTCAGCCTCGGCATGCTCTGCTTCCATGGTCTCGGCGGCCTCGGTATCCTGCGCCAGCTTGCGCGTTTCCTCGGCAATGGCCGCTTCGATCTCCTGGTCGCGCTCCTTCTGGCGTTCCTGTTCGTATTCCGACTCGCTCAGGATGTCGATCTTCCAGCCCGTCAGCTTTGCAGCAAGCCTGACGTTCTGACCCTTCTTCCCGATGGCCAGCGACAGCTGCGCGTCGGCGACAACAGCCAGGGCAGAACGGTCCTCTTCGGTGACCCCGACCTTCTCCACGACCGCCGGGCTCAGCGCTTTTGCGATGAAAATGCGCGGGTCCTCGGACCACGGTATGATGTCGATCTTCTCGCCGCGAAGCTCGCGGACCACGGCCTGCACCCGCGCGCCTTTCATGCCGACGCAGGCGCCCACCGGGTCGACCTGGGACTCCTTGGAAGAAACGGCGATCTTGGTGCGGTCCCCTGCCTCCCGGACAACGCCTTTGACCTCAACGATGTTCTCATAGATCTCGGGAACTTCCATTTCGAAGAGCTTTGCAACGAAGTCCGGATGGCTGCGGGACAGCACCACCTGGGGGCCTTTTGACGTGTCTTTCACTTCCAGGACAAAGGCCCGGAGCCGGTCCCCGCGTCGGTAGTTCTCGCGGGGCACCTGTTCACGGGCGGGAAGGACCGCTTCGGTCTTGCCGAGGTCAATGAAATACGCGCCCTTTTCGTGACGCAGAACGATGCCGTTCACCAGCTGGCCGATCTTGTCGTTGAACTCCTTGAAAACCACTTCCCTTTCCGCCTCGCGGACCTTCTGAACGATGACCTGGCGGGCGGTCTGGGCGGCGATGCGGCCGAAACCCTCGAATTCCACCTGAAGGGGCACCTCACCCTCAAGCTGGGCTTCGGGAAAGAGCTTTACCGCCTCTTCGAGGGTTATCTCCTCTTCGGGATTGGCGATCTCGGCCACGACCTTCCGATAGGCATACATGACGATATCTCCCCGTTTGGGATCTATCTGCACGGCGATCCGCTGTGCGCCGTATTTCTTCTTGGCCGCGCTCACGAGGGCCGACTCAACCGCCTCGATAACCATCTCCCGGGAGATGCCTTTTTCCTTGCTGATCTGGTCAATGACCTGAACCAATTCCTGGCCCATTGTGTTTCCTCCTGAATGAATAATAAATCCTATGTCGTTGAACTAATAGGTTAAGTTAGTTAAGAATCAACTTCAACTCAAAACAAGACCAAGACTTAAAGATTTTCTTGGCGTCCTTTGCGGCTTTGCGAGAGACGCCTTTTTAGATCATACTTTTGGTTCCGGCTTGTCCGCTTTATGAATCAAAAAACCACTTCACACGATGCCTTGGCGATGCTTTCCAAAGGGATCCGAAGGATATCACCTTTTTCCGGTTCCAGGACCGCCACGGTCCCATCGAATTCGATCAGTTTTCCCCGGAATACCTTCTCCCCGTTGATCAGCTGGTAGGTCTTGATCCTTACCTGCGTTCCCAGGCATTTCCGGTAGTGCTCCGGTTTCGTGAGAGACCGGTCCAGCCCCGGCGAAGAGACTTCCAGCGTATAGGCGTGGGGTATGATGTCCTCTACATCGAGGGCCGTGCCGAGGTCGCGGCTCACTGTTTCACAGTCGCTTAAGGTAACGCCGCCGGGCTCATGCTCGATGTAGATCCTGAGGAGCCACTGGGGCCCCTCCTTCTTGAAATCAAGGTCCCACAGCGTAAGCCCCAGCGAGCCCAGGATCGGATCGAGGAGCTGCTGGATCTGTTCTTGAAGGTTGGACATCGCTGCTCCAAATAAAAAGAGTGGGCAAATTGATGCCCACTCCCAGAAAGTTGCTCCAGAGTGATGGTGCTTTTTAACACACTAACGGACGAATTGCAAGAGTTTTTTGTGTCTTTGCGAGCGAAGCGAAGCAAACTCGTAGTTACGCACTACGAGATTGCCGCGTCGCAGAAATCGCTCCTCGCAATGACAATTCGGAACTTTTTCAGCAAACTGTTAATGGACCACCCTGATGATGTCCACACCCTCGAACGGTGTTCCTGCGATCGTACCGGTGACATGGACCGGAACATGGTTCCCTGCCGGCAGGACCGCGATCACCTCGCTGCGCCTGAACTTGACCTTGAGCTCGCCATGTTCGTGCTCCCGATGATCATCGTCGCAGCCGTGATCGTGATGCCGTTTCTTATGCTCATATGGCCATGCCACGACCGGAACC
>JAGVOT010000109.1 GCA_020052615.1 Nitrospirota bacterium
CCCGCAGCCGCCTCACCCCGCTTACTCCCGAGGAGCGCAGCGGTGTCATCAAGGGATCGGTCCTCTTCGGCCACTACGAGGAGGCCGTGGACCGGGAGTCGGCCTACGAAAAGCTGAAAGCAAAGGCCGAGGCGCAGGCAGCCGAGGCGCCGGCGCCAAAACAGGGCCGGGCAGAGCCCCGATCGGAAACCACCAAGATCTTCGGCGCCATGGCCAAGAGCGCGGCCCACGCCATCGGCAGCCAGATCGGCCGGCAGATCATCCGCGGCGTGCTCGGCTCGATCCTGGGCGGAGGCAGCAGTAAGCGGCGATAACACAGGCCGCACGGCTTGACAGAACACAATAGCTTGCTATAGTTTTTCCATTATTTCATATCTCGAAGGAGGGATCACCATGAAGAAGTTCGCAGTCCTGGGTGTGGCGTTGGTGCTGGTCGCGGTGGTGGCGTTCGCCGCCGGCAAGACCTATCAGTTCACCGGAAAGGTCCTGGAAGTGAAGGACACGGTCATTGTAGTGGATAAGAACGGAGAGAAGTTTGAAATGGCAAAGGACGCCAACACGAAGATCAAGGGCGACCTGAAGGTCGGCGCCAAGGTCACGGTGAAGTATGAGTCGCGCGCCACGGAGATCGAGGTGAAAGCGAAGTAACAGACAACTGCAAGAAGCGCCCCAGCAAACAGCACCGGCCCCGGAATACTGCGGGGCCGTTTTTTTGCATGCAGAGGACCAGCGGGTACTGGCCGCCGGTGCGAGTTTCGTTCAGCGCTTCCGCAGTTCCGCGATCTCCCGCTCCTTTTCCGCGAGCCGCTGCTCCAGCCGCGCATAGGCGGACATGTCACGCGCCACGGCCTGGATGAAGCGCCTGCCCATCAGCGTCAGACCGACGCAGCTCACCTCGACGGGGACGATCACGCCGTCGTTGCGCTTCAGTCCCGCGTTCCTGAGCGACTGGCCGCCCTGGACCGTCTCGGCGAGCATGCCCTGCACCTGCGATGCGTCGGACAGGAGCTCCGTCAGGTTCTTGTGCACGAGGTCGAACTTCCCGAATCCCGACAGGCGCACGGCGTGCTCGTTGGCGAACACGATGTCTCCGGCCTCGGACAGCACGAAGATCGACTCGTTGGCGTTCTCCACCAGGGTGCGGTACCGCTCTTCCGAGGAGCGGAGCTCTTCGGTCTTCTCGGTGACCCACTGTTCCAGTTCCATGTTCATCTTCCGGAGCTCCGTCTGGAGCAGCTCGTTCTGCATGGTGTTCGAAAGGATGCCCGAGAGGGTGGTGAAGAAGTTGATCTCCTCGTCGGTGAAGTTCTTCGCCTTTCCGTAGAGCAGCTCAATGACGCCCATCAGCGCGCCGTTCGAATAGACATAGAGCGGCAGGCAGTAGAGGGACGCGTAGCTGGACAGCGCGAGGCCCGGCGCCTCGCTGAACCGCTTGTCCTTGGCGAAGTCCTTGAGCATGACCGGTTCGACCCTGCGGGCCGACCACCCCTCGATGCCCTGTCCCTGCGGGATCCGGACCATGCCGACGGCCTCCTGGCGGTAGCCGTTGGTCGCTGCCAGGACCAGTTCGTCCTTCTGTTTTTCATAACGGTAGATCAGGCAGACATCGGCAGACATGACCCGGGCCGTGATGTCGGCGACGTCCTTCAGCCGGTCGGGGAACAATCGGGGCGAGTTCGCCGCGTAGTTGGCGTCATGGATCCCCAGGAACTTGATGAACAGGTCGTCCTTCATGTCCAGGAGCTCGTCCTGCTTGATGCGCATTTCGAGGTTGACGTCCTCCAGCCTGCGGTAGTAGGGGGCGATCATGCTGCGGTACAGGACATAGGCCACGATCGGGATGACCAGGAAGAACAGGATGGTCAGGGCAAACCCCCGCGCATCATGGTTGGAGATATAGTAGCCTCCCACCGTGCCTGCGGTTATGGCCGCCACCAGCACCAGGGCGAGGAGAATGATGCTCAGACCCTTCCTGCTCCCCTGTTCGACATCGGACAGCCGTCCGCCGCCACTTCTCCTGTTCGGCATTGCTCCTCCTCGTTGATACGGAATAACGTTGATTATATCATCAAAACAAAGAATTCAACGCTGAGTTACACTGATTTTTTTATGATTCTTTATGAAACCAGTTGTTGACAGCGTCCATCATAATTCAATCATATTTTTTCTGCGTTGAACGATGCCCTTCTCAAATTTAAGAACGAATATCCTCATTTTTTCAGGGAACGGAGCAGGTCATTCACTGCCTGTTCCACATTGATCGGCATCGCGAGTTCGACGCCGTTCTCCCTGAGCCTGTTGAACAGCTCGGTCAGCACCGGCGGATCGATGCTTGATCTCCGCAAGGCGTCGACCTGCGTAAAGATGTCCAGCGGCGTCCCGGCGGTGACGACCCCCTGCCCCTTGGCGAGGACATAGACGCGGTCCGCGAAGCTTCCCACAAGGTTCAGGTCATGGGTGGACATGATGATGCTCATCCCCTCGCGGTTCCTCCGGTTCAGGATCCCCACGAGTTCGGCCCGGGAGCGGGTGTCGAGGCCCTCGAACGGTTCATCGAGGATCAGGAGCTCGGGGCGCATGACCAGTGCGCCGGCCAGGGCAACCTTGCGCTTTTCCCCGCCCGAGAGATAATGGCAGATCTTGTCCCGCAGGTGAACGATGCCGAGCTCGGCCATGACCGCGTCCACCATCCTGCCGGTCTCGTCCCTGCTGATGCCGTAGTTCCGCGGTGAGAACGCAATGTCCTCCCAGACCGTGGGAGACAGGATCTGCTCCTCCACATTCTGCAGCAGAACGCCGATGCGCTCGCGGATCGTGTTATACTCGGTCGCCGGATTCACCCCGAAGACCGTCACCCTGCCTTCGTCGGGCTTCAGCAGCCCGAGGATGTGATAGAGCAGCGTGGTCTTTCCGGACCCGTTCCCGCCCAGCACTGTCACCCGTTCCCCGCGGTTCACCACGAAATCCAGTCCGCAGATATGGATCTCCGTCGTGTCGGGATAGATGTGCTTGAGGCAGCTGACGGTTACGATGCTGCCGGAAATTGCGGGCAATGTGATCATACCTTGTCTCGATCTCCCGTCTAGCGCCAGAACAGGACCGCCGTCAGCACGGCCATACCCGTTCCGACGGGCAGCGCGTCATAAACACCGACGGTTCCCACGGACGCTTCCGCCATTTTCCCGCTGTACCCCCGCACGACCATGACGGCATAGAGCCGCGAGGACCGTTCAACGGCCTGGACCAGCAGCCCGCCGATGCCCTTGGCGATGTTCGCGCTGTTCTTCACGATGTTCCCCGGCGAGAACCCGCCCCGGAGCCGGATCGCCGTGCCGAAATTGTCCATCATGTCCAGCAGGAGGAAGAGCGTCCGGTACGTCATGAACAGCCCGGCTGCCAGTATCTCGGGAAGGAACGCGCTGAGGAACGAAAAGATCCTCGGGTAGGGAGTGCTGGCAATGACCATGCCCACGGCATAGGCAGGCGTGACGGCCTTGAGCAGCAGCAGGGCATAGGTCCACCCGTCGCCCCGGAGGCTGAAGGCATAGAGCAGTGAAAAGATCGCGGCATACAGCGACAGGGCGCCGATGACCGCCCAGGGGAGGCCGGCCAGGGCCGCAAGAACGATCAGCGTGCCCGCCCCCGCGGCAAGCGGATAGGGGTCGCGGCAGGCAACCGCGGCTGCGACTACGAACGCCAGGAACAGGAGCTTGGACAGCACCGACGCACGGTGGAACGGACCGGAGCCGTTGGCCGCCCAATAGTCGATCCTTGCCACATCGATCATGGGCCGCACCTCGTATGATCGATCCGGCAGGTATCCTTGTGCAGGGTGTGGGCGAGCAGGTCCGGCCGTACCTGGGAGATGAACCGGATGACCGCGCCCGTGATGGCCCCTTCGATGATCCACCCGATTACGCCGAGGGACAGCACGACGACCGCGAAGGCGGTCAGCGACGCCGGGACAGCGGCTTCATGCCCTCGCTCCAGTTCAGCCTCATGTCCCTGCTCGTGACGATACGTTTGGGGATCGACATGGGAGATGCCGACGATGGCGATCAGGAGCAGCGAGACCAGGAAGAGCGCCAGGACAGTCGCAAGGGCGGCGCGCCAATAGGTCGAGAGCCTTTTGGAGAAGAAATAGAAGAAGGTGTGACCGAGCATGGCCTCGGCCCCCAGCAGTATAGTGTTCAAACCGATGACGGTGATCCCGCCGTGACCCATGAATGCCAGCATGAGGTTCACGATGACCGAGGCGACGAACCCCAGCGAGGGGCCCAGGAGGATCCCGGTGGCGACGGACAGGTTCAGGTGATAGGCGATGGGTATGATCTCGAGGGTCATGGCGACCAGCATGGCCGCCGACAGGACGCCCAGGAGCGGGATCTTCTTCTTCATGTCCATGCCGCGGAGCCGGTACAGGCTGAAGGCGAGCAAACAGGCCATGACCAGGAAGCCCGAGACCCAGAGCCAGGCCGGAAGGACCCCGTCGGGGATGTGCATATGCGTCATAAAGATACCTTAGTTAAGAATCAAATTCTAAAAAAATGGAAAACATATTTCTCGCAAACAAAAGGAGGCGCTTCTAAGCGAGTCGCCAAGTGCGCAAAGAAAAACAAATCGAATAGATTTTAAAAGAATTAAAGTTATTCTTGGCGTCTTTGCGAGAGACGCCTTTGCTTCCGACCTATTGCTTCCGGTTTGTTCCGTCAGACCCTTTCTGTCCGTCCCCGCCCTTCCGCGTCGAGCTGATATAGGCCATCCTGCCGTCTCCTCCGATGAAGATGTTGAGAAGCCAGCTGACGAGGCTGATCACCAGCGCCCCCCAGAATGCCGCGCTGAATGTTTCGATGGTGAACCCGGGCACCAGGTTCGCGACGATCTTGAGCATGAGGGCGTTGATCACAAGGGTGAACAGACCGAGGGTGAGGATGTTGATGGGCAGGGTCAGGAGCAGGACCACCGGCCGGATGATGGCGTTCACCACGCCCAGGATCCCGGCGGCCAGGATGCCCATGCCGATGGTCTTGATCCTGATGCCGTCGATGAGGGACGCGGCGACCATCAGGGCGAGCAGGTTCATGGACCACCGAAGAAAGAAACCGATCATGCTGCCTCCAAGGGCTCAGATAGTAGCATACTTACCGGGTGTTTGCAACCGGAGGGAGTCAATCCCGGACAATATTTATAAGTATTATAACTCAACTTTCGAGCAGTTCGGCGGATCGTCCATAAATGAAAAGGGAGATGAGGTCTCTGCCTCATCTCCCTGAGTAAATCAGGTGATCGAACCGTATCGCAGCGAATTACTTCTGGATCACTTTGATGATATCCACTCCCTCAAACGGCGTCCCGGCGACCGCACCGGTGACATGGACCGGCACATGATTGCCTGCCGGCAGGACCGCTATCACCTCGCTGCGCCTGAACTTTACCTTGAGCTCGCCATGTTCGTGCTCCCGATGATCATCGTCGCAGCCGTGATCGTGATGCCGTTTCTTATGCTCATATGGCCATGCCACGACCGGAACC
>JAGVOT010000052.1 GCA_020052615.1 Nitrospirota bacterium
AGCAATCTCGTCGTTAATCTTTTCAAGCACTACGGGATTGCTTCGTCGCTCACGCTCCTCGCAATGACAGCTAAAGAGGCCTTTTTCAACAGCCTGTTAAGGGCATGCGTTGAAAAATGCGATTGCAACCTTGCGTTGCCAGGGATAGCAATGAGTACAACTTCAGAATATTGTTTATACATTTAACTTGCGAACAATAACATCCTCCATCGACTTCTTTACCCCTCCCCCTTCTGCCCGACGAAATGGTCCTTCTTGTCCTTGAAGAGGATGTTGAACGTCGTGAGCGATCCGTAGATCCGCGTTATGTACTGCTGCAATTCCACCTTCTCCGCGTCGGTCAGGACTTTGTGGCCGTTGATCTGCGCCTCCATGACGCGGAGACGGTCGCGGACCATCACGATCTTGTGGAAGAACGTCTCGATGGGGATCGACTTGGGCGTCTGGGACGCGTCCGCCGGTTTCAGGATCATCTCCCCGCCCTGCCAGCGGGTTCCCAGCTCGATGGCGGGCATCTCCTGCTCCCGCATCTCGTGCGCTGCCAGTTTCACCATCTCGTAGGCGGCGCTCTCCGCGTCGGACAGCGCCTGCAGCTCGTCCTCCATGACAAGGGTCTCCTTGTCCAGTTTGGGGAAATAGACGTCGCAATCGCCCTTTGACGCCCCCGCAACGCGGCCGATCCCGAACTTCTCGTGCCGCACCAGGTCGCCCTTCAGAAAGTCCGCCATGGTATTTCTCCCTCCGGTCAGTCGTAGATCAGTCGTGAGACAACTGTGATTACAAATATACTCGCAAACATTAAGATGTCAAGAGAGCGCAACGAACCATGTATCTATGCCATTTCACAAGGCGCGATGGTTTCATACAAATGTAACCTGCGCGTAATGATCCTGTAATACTCCCGGCGTAGCATCTGATCATCGTAAATCGTTCAGGAACGTCAACGACATCCGCCGGCGCGCGAACAGGGGGCAAGCGTTATGATCACTTTGGAGAATATAAGCGTAACCTACCCCGGCGGGATCAGGGCGCTCCATCCCACATCGGTCCGATTCGAGCAGGGGCAGTTCACCGTGCTGCTGGGACCATCAGGGGCGGGAAAGTCGACCTTGCTCCGGAGCATCAATCACCTCTGCACCCCGACGACCGGGACGGTAGGTGTCGATGGTCTCGGTCCGCTTTCCGATGGGAAGGTCCTTCGTGAAGCCCGTCGCCGGACGGGAATGATCTTTCAGCATCATCAGCTGCTCGGCCGGTTGACCGCCCTCAGTAATGTGATCGTCGGTCGACTTGGCTACCATACGACGTTGCGCAGTCTCCTGCCCCTTCCCCATTGTGAACTCGTCATCGGCCTGGAAAGCCTCGACCGTGTCGGACTGCTGCACAAAGCATTGGAGCGGGCAGACGCATTGAGCGGCGGCGAACAGCAGCGGGTCGGCATAGCACGGGCGCTTGCCCAGCGGCCGCAGCTTATTCTCGCCGACGAGCCCGTTGCCAGCCTGGACCCCGCAACGTCCGCCAAGGTGCTGTCCCTGCTCTATTCGATCTGCGAGCAGGAGAACATCACGGCGATCGTCAGCCTGCACCAGGTGGAACTGGCACGAACCTTTGCCGACCGTGTCCTCGGCGTTTCGCGGGGAAGGATCGTATTCGACGGCGGGCCCGGGGACCTGACACCGGACGCGCTGAACGTTATCTACGGCACCCTGGTCCCAAAGAGCGGGAACGATGCATGCGTCGGAGCAGCGGCAAACGCCGCATCCGATCATACGCCGGTCCCGATGCCATTTATTTATCCTGACACAGGAGGTCAAACAGTATGAAACGGATATTCCTTGTTCTTCTCATGGTGTGCCTGGGCTTCGGCATTGTTCACCACGCGGGGGCGGCCGGCAATCCCGACCCGAATACCCTGAAGGTCGCGCTGCTTCCGGACGAAAACGCGTCAACGGTGATCAAGAACAACGAAGGCCTCAAAAAGTATCTCGAAGCGCAGTTGGGCAGGAAGATCGAACTGGTGGTCACCACCGATTACAGCTCCATGATCGAGGCCATGCGCCACGGACGCATCGACCTGGCCTATTTCGGGCCGCTTTCCTATGTTCTCGCGCGGTCGAAAAGCGAGATCGAGGCCTTTGCGGCCATGAAGAAGAAGGGCAGCACGACCTACCAGGGGGTCATCATCGCCAACACGTCGGCGGGGATAACTTCCCTGGCCGATATCGCGGGCAAGGACATGGCGTTCGGCGATACGGCGTCCACGTCGAGCCACCTGATCCCGAAATCCATGCTTAAGGAAAAGGGCCTGGAAGCGAAACGCGATTACCGGGAGCATTTTCTCGGCGCCCATGACGCCGTGGCGATCTCGGTCCAGAACGGCAAGGCGCAGGCGGGCGGCCTGAGCAAGCCGATCTTCGAATCGCTCGTGCAGCGGAACATCATCGATCCCGCGAAGGTGAAGGTCATCGCCGAATCCAGGCAGTACCCCGAGTATCCCTGGTCCATGCGCTCGGACCTCTCGCCGGCATTGAAAGTGAAGATCCGCAGCGCCTTCATCAACCTGACGGACAAGGACGTCCTGAAAGCATTCAAGGCCGACGGCTTCGGGCCCATGGCGGACAAGGATTACGACGTCATCCGGGACCTGGCGCGCATTCTGAACCTCGATCTGGCAAAGTTGTAGGGGCATTATGGAAAACAGCTTCACCATCCACGCAAGGGAGATCATCGAAACGCGGGAGCGCTCGTTGCGTCTTTCTCTGGCCCTGGGCGCGGGCATAGCCGTCACTATCGGCCTTGCTTCGTGGTATGTGGGGCTCTTTGACTCCCAACGGCTGCTGGAAGGCATACCCAGCATCTTCAGCCTGATGCGAGAGGGCTTTCCGCCCAATTTCCAGGGCGCCCTGGGCTGGATCAAGCCCCTGCTCGACACAATCGCCATGAGCATCGGCGGCACTGCCCTCGCGGTAGCGCTGTCCTTTCCCCTGGCCTTGTGCGCCGCGTCCAACACCGCGCCGCACCCGCTCGTCTACTCGGCCGCGCGCGGGACGCTGAACCTGCTTCGTTCCGTCCCGGAGCTGATCCTGGGCATCGTGTTCGTCGCCGCGGTCGGGTTCGGAGCTTTGCCCGGCGTCCTCGCCCTGGGCCTTCACTCGATCGGCATGGTGGGCAAGTTCTTTGCGGAATCGATCGAGCATGTGGACCGGGAGCCCGTGGAAGCGGTTCGGGCCGCGGGCGCCCGTGACCTCCAGGTGATCGTTCACGGGATCCTTCCCCAGGTCCTGTCCCAGATGGCCGATGTGTCAATTTACCGGTGGGAGTATAACTTCCGCGCATCGACCGTCATGGGCATGGTCGGCGCGGGCGGCATCGGGTTCGAACTGATGGGGTCGCTCAGGATCATGCAGTACCAGGACGTCTCGGCCATCCTGCTGGTGATCCTGCTGATGGTAACCGTCGTCGACCGGCTCGGTTCGGCGCTGCGGCGAAAATTCAAATGAGCGTTGCACGAAAAGAGGGATCATGAGACCGCGCGTCGTCATTACGGAATGGGTGCACCCGGAAGTAATCGAACTTTTGCAGAAGGACTGCGACGTTGTCCCCAACATTACGCGGGAGACCCTGCCGCGCGAGGAACTGCTCCATCGCGCTTCGCGCGCCCAGGCGATCATGGCCTTCATGACCGACCGCATCGATGAGGCCTTCCTCTCCTTTTGTCCCGACCTGACGGTCGTCGGCGCCGCTCTCAAGGGCTATGACAACTTCGACGTGGACGCCTGCTCCCGGAGAGGGATATGGTTCACCATCGTTCCCGACCTTCTCACCGTCCCCACGGCGGAACTGGCGATCTGCCTCCTCATCGGTCTCGGACGCCGCGTGCTGGAGGGGGACCGCATCGTCAGGAGCGGCGCGTTCAATGGTTGGCGGCCGAAACTGTACGGGACGGGACTTGCGAGCCGGACGGTCGGCATCATCGGCATGGGCGCCGTGGGACAGGCGATTGCCCGGCGCCTGGCGAAGTTCGACATGGGCGCGGTGACCTACAATGATCCGGTCAGGCTTCCCCGGGAGACCGAGGATGCGCTGCGGCTGACGCCGACGTCCTTCGAGGAGGTGCTGGCGACGAGCGATTATGTCCTCCCGCTGACGCCTTTGACCCCCGCTACCAGACATCTGATCGGCAGTCGGGAGATCGCCATGATGAAGCGGGGAAGCTATCTCGTGAACGTGTGCCGCGGTTCCGTCGTTGATGAGCAAGCCGTCGCCGAGGCGCTCGCCGACGGCCATCTCGCAGGGTATGCAGCCGATGTCTTCGAGTTCGAAGATTGGGCGCTTGACGACCGTCCCCGCATGATCGAGCCGGAGCTCCTTGCCGGCGACGCGCGCACCCTCCTCACTCCGCATATCGGATCTGCTGTCGATGACATCCGGCGTGAGATCGCGATGCAAGCGGCGCAGAACATACTCCAGGCGTTAAAAGGCGAGATCCCGGCAGGCGCATTGAACGCTCCGGCGGCAGCGTCAGGCAACGTCATTCCCGGCAGGAAGGCTCTGCAGAACGATCATGCCGCAGCAGCTTGTTCACGCTCCCGATAGCGCCCCCGGCGGCGCAAGCCTTCCGCGTGGAGGAAGAATCAAGCATGAATTGCGGGCAGTTTCAGGGAGGGACGCATGCCTTTCGCTTTATCGGACATCACCGGCGATCAGGGCGCCGCGTCCGGGATGTGCTCCGGTGCCCCTATTTCGGACCCGGCACTGCATCACGATGCCTGGTTTCGAACAGGCAAGCTGCGGTGAGCACACCGTACAAGGCGGCCTACTGCTGCTCCGATGCCGCATTTCCCGCCCCCTTCCCCGGGGCCCGATCCCGAACATGCCGGCCTCTCCCGTTTTTTAACACAATTAACAGGCTGTTGAAAAACGATTTCGGGGTCTTTGCGAGCGAAGCGAAACAATCTCGTCGTTAATCTTTTCAAGCACTACGGGATTGCTTCGTCGCTCACGCTCCTCGCAATGACAGCTAAAGAGGCCTTTTTCAACAGCCTGTTAAACCTCAGCAACAGGGGCCCTTTGGCCTCCTCTTTTTTGGTCCGTATCGAGTCTCTTCATCATGAGCGCCATCGCTACATCCCCTTCCTCAGCCGTTCCGCGAAATAGGGCGGGAGCCCGCTGGATGCGATCGCCGCTGCGGTCCTTTCGACGTCATAGGGGACCCTGCTGAAATCAACGGCAGCGTCGTCCGGCGTTATCTCCAGCACGGTGAGGCACGCCCGCGGATCGCCGTCCTTGGGTTTGCCGACGCTTCCGGCGTTGACAAAGATCCTGCCGTCAAGTTCTTTCCGGTAGGGTTTATGCGTATGTCCGTAGACCAGGATGTCGGCGTCGGCCTTCCCGGCCATCTCCAGAAAGAACTTCTCCGGGCGGTCCTCGTACCAGTAGAGGTTGTTCTTGTGCGGAGCGGCATGAAATAGCTTCACCCGCTTTCCCTCCGCGAGGAACGACCGTTCGGTCGGCAGTCCCTGCATATAGTCCCTGCTGCTCTGCGTGGCGTGCCCTTTCGTCCAGGCGAAGGACAGCTCCGCCATCTCGGCCTGCACGGGGTCCTCGTATTTGCAGCCGCAATGCTCCCGGTTGTTCGCAACCGCTTCGTCGTAATTCCCCTGGACCCCCTCGATGCCATGGGCCGCGAGAAAGTCCACGACCTCGTTGACGAAGGGGGCATAGCCGCCCAGGTCGCCGAGATGGTACATGGCGTCAACGTTCCGGCCCGCGGCTTCCTGGTATGCCGCCGATAAGGCATCAATATTCCCGTGAATGTCACCGAACACCGCGATCTTCATGATCCCCTCCCTGACGGGCTATCGTTCCACGATATCCCCTCTCTGGGATAGAAATACCACGGAGGAGGCTTTTCGGCAAGAATTTATCCGGCCGTCACGGGAACTTAACCGTTCTGTAACATCCCTGTAATACTGCGGTGCCAGTATATGGCCTCACGGGGGCGGCCGTCGGAGCTGCCCGTTCATGCCATGAAATACTTCAACAAGATCGTCGACGTCATGATCAAGTTCATGATACCCATCGTGATCATCGCCCTGCTGATGGGAATAGCGCGGGTCGTGCTCGACCTGCGCGCCGTGTTCGGCAGCGAGACCATCGCGGCGGGTTTCGACCGCATGGTGACCAACATCCTGTCGATGTTCATCGTCATCGAGCTCTTGCGCAGCATCATCGAGTACTTCGCCGTGCACCGGCTGAAGATCACCTTCATCACCGACGCCGCCCTGGTCTTCGTGCTGCGCGAGATCATGATCGGGCTCTACCAGCACAGCCTGGAACCGGGCATGATCATGGCGCTCTCGGCCCTGATCCTGGTGATAGGCGGCCTCCGGACGCTGGCCGTCGTCTTTTCCCCGGAAAAGTACCACGACCCCGAAGAGGAGAAACAACATGGACAACAGTATGAACAAGGACCGATGGGAAAAGCTTGAAGAGACCATTCTGATCGTCATCGCCTTTGCGGGACTGCTCTTTATGGTGGTCTATTGGAAATGAGCGAGGGTCAGCGGCAGGAACCCATGACGGCGCGCAAAAAGATCTTTCCCGACGACTTCCAGTGGGGTGTCGCGACCTCGGCCTTCCAGCTCGAAGGGTCGCCCCATGCCGACTGGACGAACTGGGACGCTGTACTGAGCGACAAGCCCGGGATCACCGGCCATTACAGCCTGTACAAGGAGGACCTTGCCCTCCTGAAGCAGATGAACGTGAATGCCTATCGTTTTTCCATCGAATGGAGCAGGATCCAGCCGCGCGAAGACGCCTGGGACCATGATGCCGTGGCCCATTACCAGGAGATCATCGACATCCTCCGGGGCTACGGCATCGAGCCCATGGTCACGCTCCACCACTTCACCAATCCCCTCTGGTTCACGGCCAAATACCCCTGGCACGTGGACGGATCGGTAGAAAAGTTCACCGCCTATGCCGAGCGTGTCACAGCGGAGCTGACGGGCGTGAAATACTGGCTGACCTTCAACGAGCCCTATGTCATCCTGCTGGGAGGGTACCTGGAAGGCTGCACGCCGCCCGGTCTGCGCGACGCCGGGAAGGCGCTCGCCGCGCTCAGGAACATCTTCACCTGCCACGGCAGGGCCTATGACATCATCCATAGCCGCGATCTCGGCGCCCAGGTGAGCATCGCCCACAACATGTCGGTCTTCGCGCCCTGGAAGAAATGGAACCCCCTCGACCGTATCCTGAAGAAGACCGCGAACTTCTTCTACAACCACTCGATCATCAACGCATTCCAGACCGGCGTGTTCGTCGTCAAGTTCCCTTTTTCCCGGGCAGTGGAGATCCCCGTCCCGATCAAGGACAAGCTCGACTTCTTCGGCGTGAACTATTACACCAGGATACATCTCCGCTTCAACCCCTTCAAGAAGATGGGCGTCGAGCTTCGCCACCTCGACCTGGACGGCCACGGCCTGACGAACATCGGTTGGGAAGTGCATCCCCGCGGCCTCGAAAAGGTCCTGCGGTACGCCTCGCGGCTCGGCCTGCCGCTCATTGTCACCGAGAACGGCATCGCGACCCACGATGCCCAGCGGAAGGCGGACTACATGAAGCGCCACGTGGACGTCGTGGAACGGTGCCTCCGGAGCGGCATCGATGTGCGCGGTTACTACTACTGGACCCTTATCGACAACTACGAGTGGCTCCTGGGCCTCGACGCCCGGTTCGGCCTGTACCGCGTGGACTTCAACACTCTCAAGCGCAGCCCCACGCCCGCCGCAGCCTACTATTCCTACCTGATCGCCAGCAGGTCGCAGTTGTAACGTAATCTTCACCTGCCTGTCATATTCCCGTAACAGAAGCGGCCTATCCTGCACGAACTTCACCGGTCACCGGTCCGCTGCCGTTGGTCGGAATATTCCCACTTCAGGAGGACACACGAATGAAAAAGGTTGTGGCAGGACTCGCAGTTGCAGTCATCAGCAGTTTCGGCTCCCTGGCAATGGCGGCAGAGGGCGATGCGCCGGCGGTCAGGGGCAACATCGAGATCTACGGCCAGGCAAAGATCTCCTACGACATGATCGACACCGGCACGAAGTCTCCCGCGGCGGACGATACGCTGCACAAGGTCTCCACCAACTCGTCGCGCCTCGGCTTCAAGGGCGCCGAGGACCTCGGCGACGGCATGAACGCGGTCTTCCAGGTGGAGCTGGGCGTCAACCTGGACGGAACGCAGACAACCGTGGTCTCGAGCGTGACGCCGAGCCCGGTGACCTCGAAGACCACGGACATCGACAAGATCACCTACCGGAACACCTTTGCCGGCATTCGCCACAAGGATATCGGCACGGTGCTGTTCGGCATCCATGACACTCCCTACAAGCTGTCCACGGGCAAGCTGGACCTCTTCGGCGACACCATGGCCGACTATAACGCGGTGATCGGCAACGTGAACGGATCGTCCAACTTCGACCTCCGGGCAAAGGACACGGTCGCGTTCCTGTCGTCCTCCTGGAGCGGCATCAGCATCGGCCTTTCGCGCTCCGTGACGGGATCGGAGTCGAACAACAACGGCGCCGGGAACACGAACCTCACGTCGGCGTCGGTGACCTATGACGCCAAGCCCGTATTCGTCACGGCGGCCTACGAGGTCCACAAGAACGGCTACACGAGCTGGGATTCGGACGCATACCAGAACACGGGCGCCAAGATCGGCGCGGGCGCTGTCTTCGGAGGCACGAAGGTCGGGGCGGTCTACGAGAAGATCGACGACGACAAGCCGAACTCCGACAAGACCCGCGCAGCCTTGTACGTCGCGGCCAGCCAGACCTTCGGAAAAGAGACGATAAAAATAGCCTTTGGCAAGGCCGATGACGGCGACAACCCGGCCACCAAGACGGGCGCCACGATGATGGCGGCCGGCATCGATCACTCCTTGTCAAAGCGCACCACCGTCTACGCCCTGTACGCAAAAACAAAGAACGACGAAAATGCCGCCTACGGACTCGGCCAGGGCGGCGCGGGCGGCTCCTTCACGCCGGCTGCCGGCGAGGACCCGTCCGTGGTCTCCTTCGGCATCAACCACTCGTTCTAAAGCCGCTTATCGAAGGTCCCCGCAGTCCGGACTGGCGGGACAGGGAATCTTCGATCCCAGGGTAATTCATCGCTCGTTCCTGGTTTCATCGTAACTCCCCCTCTTGCCCCTGAAGGGTCGCAAACCCTTCAGGGGATTTTTTCTGCAGCTTTGTTCCGCTCATCACTCGTAACAGAATCTTCACTATCCCGTAATACTCCTGTAATACGGCATGGGTATCATTTCGACAATGATGCTCTGCGATTTTCATATCCACACGACCTTCTCCGACGGTTCCCTGGACATGCGAACGACCATCGACCTTTTCGGCCAGGCCGGCTTCGACGTGATCGCCATCACGGACCATGTGGTGAACGGGGATAATTCCATCGGCAAATTCGCCCGCACCTTCAACCTCTCGGTGCGGGGAGACAACTTCGACGACTACCTTGCGACCATCCGTCAGGAGGCCGTGCGGGCCCGGGAAAAATACGGGATGCTGGTGATCCCGGGCGTCGAGATCAGCAAGAACTACATCTCCCGGGAGCGGTCGGCGCATCTGCTCCTTCTCGACATCAAGGAGTTCGTTCCCGCCTGCCTCGACTACGAAGAGATATTTCTCGACGCGAAGCGCCAGAACGCCCTGACCGTGGCCTGCCATCCCCACAACACGCCGGACCTCATGAACAAGGACACGCTCTTCCTCTGGAAGAACCGGGACAAGTACGCGAAGTACATCGACGCCTGGGAGATCGCGAACCGCGACGACGTGTTCAACGTCATCAGCCTCAAGAAGTACAACTACATCGCCAACAGCGATTTCCACAAGGCCCGGCACCTGTACTCGTGGAAAACGCTCCTGAACTGCGACAAGAACGTCGATGCCGTGAAGAACTGCATCCGGCACAACAAGGGCGTGGCCATCACGCTCTTCCGGAACTAAGGAGGTATCAATGACCATCTTCATTGTATGCGCGATAATTTCGCTCGTAGGGATCATCCTTACCGTGGTCCAGGCGGGAACGGTCTGGACGACCCTCAAGAGGGACCGGAAACCCGACGCCCCGCCGTCCGGACAGGAAAGAACGTCCCCCCCGGTCTCGATCCTGAAACCGCTGCGCGGTCTGGACGACAACCTCTTCGACAACCTCTCCAGTTTCTGCACCCAGAACTATCCCGAGTACGAAATTCTCTTCTCCCTGCAAGACCGCAACGATCCCGCCTACAAAGTCGCCAAGATGGTCCAGAACCGATATCCCGAAAGCAACATCACCATCGTCGTGGAGCGCTGCAGCGCCGGCCTCAATCCCAAAGTGAACAACCTCATCCCGGCATACCGGAAAAGCCGCCATCCTTTCATCCTGATCAGCGACAGCAACGTCATGGTCGGCAGGGACTACCTGACCGAGACCATGCGCCACACCCTGGACCCGTCGGTCGGGCTCGTCAGCAACCTGATCCGCGGAGTCGGCGGCGGCAGCCTCGGTGCATTGCTCGAGAACCTGCATTTGAACTCCTTCATCATCGGGAGCGTCAGCTTCCTCGACCGTTTCCTCGGCATGCCCTGCGTCATCGGCAAGTCCATGCTCATGAAGAAGGACGATCTGGAAGCGCTGGGCGGCCTCGAGGCCTTCAAGGACATCCTGGCCGAGGACTTCATCATCGGCAGGGAGATGCAAAAGTCCGGGAAGCGGGTCGTCCTGTCGAACTACCTGATCAGCAACGTCAACGAGTACTGGGACATCAGGCGGTTCCTGAACCGCCATACGCGCTGGGGCAAGCTCCGGTGGCGGATCGGCGGGGCCAGGTATCTCTCCGAGCTCCTCGCCAATCCGGTCTTCATCGCCTTCCTGCCGGTCGCGCTCTGCGGGCCGTCGCGGCTGACCGCGGGCTTCGCAGCCCTGGCAAGCCTCATCAAGGTCCTCTGCGATGCGATCACCGGGCGGCGTATCGAGGCGCAAGGAACCGACTACCCGTCCGCTGAACGGTCCCCCTTGACGTACCTCCTCGTTCCCCTCAAGGACATCATCATCGGCGTCCTGTGGTTCATCCCGCTCGTAAGCGCCACGGTCGTCTGGCGCGGGAACCGTTACCTCATCGGGCAGGATTCCCGCCTGTCGGCTTGCCCGGAGACGGGTGTGTGGTCGTGGGGATACCGCATTAGCGACGTTATCAAGGAACGGTTCGCTTAGACTCAACCGCCCGGTACGGAAACCGGCAGGACCTGAAAGGAGCCTCCGTCATGAGCAGCAGTGTACAGGACCGCATCTTCAAGCTCCAGACCCCGTTCCCGGACCCTTTGAGGCGGGCGCTCTTCACCCTGATGCGGGGGCCGGTGGAACATATGCTCGCCTTCCCCCGTTTGAACGCGGCCTATGCCGATGTCCGTCGGCAGAGCGACGACCGCTCGTTCTTTGACAAGGCGCTCGAACGGCTCGGCGTCACCTACGATATTCCGTCGGACGACCTGCGGCGGCTGGCGCGGGTGAACGGCCCCGCCATCATCGTCGCGAACCACCCCTTCGGCGGCATCGAAGGTATTATCCTGTCGTCACTCCTGACCTCCCTCCGGTGCGACGTCAAGTTCATGGCCAACCATCTCCTGGGCATCATCCCCGAGATGCGGGACCTTATCATCGCCGTGGACGTCTTCAACGTCATGGGTTCGGCCAGCCGGAACATCAGACCCCTCCGGGAGTGCATCAACCATGTCAGGAACGGCGGCATGCTGGTGGTGTTCCCCGCGGGAACGGTCTCCCACCTGGATGTCCAGAACGGCGCGGTCACTGACCCCGCCTGGAGCACCACGGTAGCGCGGCTCGTGCGGAAGACCGGCGCAACCGTGGTCCCCCTCTTCATTCACGGAATGAACAGCGCCTGGTTCCAGCTCGCCGGCTTCGTCCACCCCCTGTTCCGGACCGCCCTCCTGCCGAGCGAGCTTCTGAACAAGCAGCGCCGGGTCATTCAAATGCGGGTAGGATCACCCATCCCCTTCGAGCGGCTCGATCCCTTCTCGTGCGACGCGTTGATGACCGATCACCTCCGCTTCCGCACCTACATGATGGAGCGCATGACGCCGCCGGCGCCGCGCCGCGCCATACCGTCCCTGTCGCCTCGGACCATCGCCGTCGTTTCGGAGCGGGTCGCTGCGGCCCAGCACCCGCTCCTGATGGCCGAGGAGATAGCGATGCTCCCGGCCGACCAGGTGCTCGTCGAGAACGGCGACCAGATCGTGATCCAGGCGGAGGCGGGCCAGATCCCCTACCTCCTGTTCGAGGTCGGACGCCTGCGCGAGATCACGTTCCGGACCGTCGGAGAAGGGACCGGGAGATCCGTGGACCTGGACCGCTTCGACGACCACTACCTCCATCTGGTCATCTGGAACAAGGCGAAAGAGGAGGTGGTCGGCGCTTACCGGATGGGAAAGGTGGACGAGATCATGAGGACGCGGGGGACCCGGGGCCTCTATACGAGCACCTTGTTCCGGTACGGGTCTGAACTGATCGAACGCCTGGGGGCCGCCCTGGAACTGGGCCGGTCGTTCATCCGCGCCGAGTATCAGCGTTCCTACGCGCCGCTCCTGCTGCTCTGGAAAGGGATCGGTCGATACATCGTTCGGAATCCGCGTTACAAGACTCTCTTCGGGCCGGTCAGCATCTCGAAGGAATACCAGGACCTTTCCCGCAGGATCATGGTCAGTTATCTGAAAGCTCACTGTTTTCGGAAAGATCTTGCCGCGTTCGTGCGGCCCCGGACGGGCCTCCGGGACCGGCCTCTCAGGGGCCTGGACACCAATGCCGCGATGACCATCATGGGTGAAGACATCGATGGGCTGTCGTCCCTTATAGGCGAGATCGAGCCCGACGGGAAAGGCGTGCCTGTCCTGATCCGCCAGTACCTCAAGCTGAACGGCGGCATACTGGGATTCAATATCGACAAGGATTTCGGCAATGTTCTCGACGCGCTCATTATGGTCGATCTTACGCGGACCGATCCGAAAATAATCCCGCGTTATCTGGGCAAGGACGGAGCCGAGGCGTTTCTCGCATACCAGGGAGTGGACACGAGCAGCGGGTTCGCAACCTGCGCGTGAACCAGGGAGGTGATCATGAATACGACATCGCAATCAACAGGCCTGATCGACGCTGTGACGTCGTTCATGCAGAAGTTCAGCCATCTGACCGAATGGTTCCTCGTGGTGCTCGGCGTCATCCTGTTCTGCTATGCCTTCGCCAGGGGCACGGCAGAGCGGAAAGCCGCGGACCATGGTATCCACGGAAACTAGTGCCGGCGCGATAACGACCCAGTCCCCCTGCAAGGAGGTCCCCATGGAACTGTATGCCCCGCACCACGCCGGCATCCCGGCGGCAGCATCCCCGGCAGCGGCCGAAGCGGCTTCTTCGGACCCCGCACAGCAGCCACGGGCCCGGAAGGCTCCGCGCATTACCCGTCAGGATCTCCGCGAGCTCTTCTCGCTCACCCGCACCCTGGGAGAACTGGTCGAAGAGGTGGGCAAAAACTCGGCGCACGGTCCCGCCGGGAACATGGAGCAAAGCCTTTCCCTGCTCATTACGGGCGCTTCCCGTTTAAGCGCCGCAGCGGAGAACCTCCGGGAACGTTCGAACGCGGGGAACACGCAGGGCGGCATCTTCTGGGAACAGTTCGACGTCAAGGACCTGTTCCAGGTCCTGATGATCTCAACGCGCGTGCTTGTCGGCGGCAAGCCGGTAAAAGTGGAAATGGTCTCCGGCGACGGGCCGCTCACCCTGTGGTCGGACAGCGACAAGGTCATGCAGATCGCGTCGGACCTGCTCGGCAACGCAGCGCGGTACACGGACCGGGGCAGGATCACCCTCATTCTCGGCAGGCAGCAGGACCAACTGATGCTCATGGTGACCGACACGGGCAAAGGGATGACTGAAGCCGACGTCAAGCGCGTCACATCCCGCATGAACGACCGCGCCGGAAGGAGGACCTCCGGCTCACGCGCAGGCGATGCCGGTCTGATTCGGACCAACGCATTGGTGGAACTCCTGGGAGGAAAGCTTTCCCTTGCCAGCAGATTGAACGAGGGCACCATCGTTGAGGTCCGGCTGCCTCTTGGCCCCTCCGCGCGGAAAACGCTCCCGACCGGAAGCTGACGGCGAGGTCCCGCATATGAGCGCAAAACGGGATCGAAATGGCAGGTCCGATGCGCCCATGCCCGGCATGTCCGATCCGCACTCCCGCTCCGCCGCCTGTGATGCCGAGGCGCGGACCAGGAAGACCACTCTGCCACCGTGCCTTTATTATGACAGCGTAACGCAGTTCTTCTGCCTGCTCAGCAGGCGGAAACGCCGCGAACAGGGAGTCTCTTCCTGTACCGGTTGTTCGGGTTCGTGACTGTCACGAGACTTCGCCGGTCTGCGCCTTGCCGTCCGTTCCCCCTTGCCGGTCACGAGAATTTCATCGTTCTGTAATACTCCTGTAACAACCGCACTGTACTCTTGTGACAGACGATATCGAAATGATCACGCTCATGACCAAGAAAGTCCGATCATCATTGACAGACCACGCACCGGCCCCGAAGACCCATAAGGGGTCCGTCAACCTCCCTGACGCGCGCCCGCTGGTGCTGATCGTCGAGGACGAACCCGACGTCGCCGAACTGATCCGGTACAACCTTGCCCGGGAAGGATATGCGACGCTTATCGCCGAGTCCGGGGATAAAGCCGTCGATGAGGCGCTCCAGTCGACGCCGGATCTCATCCTCCTGGATATCATGCTTCCCGGGATGAACGGCTGGGAGGTGTGCCAGACCATCCGCGACAGCGCGAAGGGTAGGCATGTCCCCATCATCATGGTCTCGGCGTTGACCACCGAAGAAAGCCGGATCAAGGGGCTTTCGCTCGGGGCCGACGACTATATCATCAAGCCCTTCTCCGTACAGGAACTCCTGATCAAGGTCCGAAATATCGTGGGAAGGTACGCCCTCGTCAAGAAGCTCAGGTTGCGGGAGCAGGACCAGGATACAGCAATGCGTTACATGGTCCATGAGCTGCGCAACTCCCTGTCCTCGATCGGGGGTTTTTCTTCACTTGCACTGCAAAAAGACCATGCGAATAAATACCTTCGAACGATAAACAATGCTGCTTGCCATGCGGAAAGCCTACTGAATGATGCATCGCTTCTCTCCCGGCTGGAGGGTGGAAAAGAGCGTTTGTCCATCGGTCCGGTCGAAGTCGGTGTGCTGGTCGACGAATCAGCTGATTTCCTCCGCGATGCGGCTAAAGGATCAAAGATCGAAATAACTGTGAAAAACAGCGCGACAGCACTTGTCCAGGGGAACAGAACGGCCATCAGACAGATCATGATCAATCTGATATCCAATGCCATAAAGTATAACCGCTCCGGTGGAAAGGTCCTGATCTCCTTCGACGCCGAAAATGACAGAGTGAACATCTCCATACAGGATGAGGGGAACGGAATAACGCAAGCCGAGCTCAGCCGAATATTCGACAAGTTCTATCGCGCTACCGGGAGCGAACAGGTAAAAGGCGCGGGACTCGGCCTGTATATCGTCAAACTTCTGACCGATGCCATGGGCGGAGAGATCACGGTCGTCAGCCGGCAGGGGAAAGGCAGCACGTTTACGGTTTCACTCATTCTGCATGAAGGGAACACGGCGGCCGTATGCAGGCGATAACGGCGCGGGAAAGCATGCTTTCCGTCGGAGAGCTCATCGTATCCAAAGAGCATACGACGCCGCAGAACCTGGTGAACAACGTTGCAGAGCGATTCTTCAGCTCGACCGACCTGGACGCGATGGCGGTAATCGAGGGGACCGAACCGGTGGGTCTTGTTACCCGACCGAAGCTGCTCTTTACGCTGTTCCGCCGGTTCGGCTTCGAGCTCTACGGAAAACATCCCGTCATCGCGATAGCCGATACCATGCCGCTCATCGTTCCCGAGAACGAGCGGCTCGATGTGGTCATTGACAAAGCGCTCGAGCGGACGCCCCAGGACATCTATGACGAGATCATCGTAACATCGGCGGCGGGCGCCTACAAGGGACTCCTGTCGGTCAAGCAGCTCGTGGTCCAGCAGAGCAACGCCCTTGCAAGCAGCGTGCTGCAAAAGGAGATCGCCAGCGCGCGGGCGCGTGAGCTGGAAAAGATCAATCAGGTCAAGTCCCGGTTCCTCGCGAACGTCACCCACGAGCTTCGCTCCCCCGTGAACGCCATTATCGGACTTGCCGAGCTGCTGCGCATGTCGGCGGACAAGGGCTCGATCGAGCAGATCAAAGAACGTCTTTCCTTTATGATATCGAGCGCTACGAACCTCAGGACCGTCATCACCAATATCCTCGATCTGTCGAAGATCGAAGCAGGTAAGATGGAAGTATCGTACCAGGAGGTCAATGCAGTATCGCTGATAAACGAGATCGCGGAAACGACCCGCATCTTTCTCGGGAAAAAGCCGGTCACCGTGGCGGTATCGGCGCCCGACCTTCCCATGAGCATAATCACCGATCCCATCAAACTTCGGCAGGTCCTCATGAACCTGGCGAGCAATGCGGCAAAATTCACCGAGTCCGGCAGCATCGGTCTCAAACTTTCCATCGTCGGAAAAAGCATGGCGATAGCCGTCAGCGACACCGGTATCGGGATCAAAGAAGAGGACCTCGGAACGCTTTTCACCGCCTTCGGCCAGATCGAAGATGCCAAAACAAAGATATATGAAGGCACGGGGCTTGGACTGACGATCAGTAAGAATCTTGTCGAGCTTATCGGCGGTACGATCTCGATCAGCAGCATTTACGGCAAGGGAACGACATTCATTGTTTCTCTGCCGCTCACCAGCAAACAAGGGAGGACTTAACCATGCAGAATAAAAAGAAAAAGGTGCTCGTGGTCGACGATGACGAAATGCATCTTTACACCACGAAAGAACTGCTCCAGAACAATCTCATCGAGGTCAGCACCCACAAGAACTGGCTTGGCGTAACGAACCGGGTGAGGGAATTCGAGCCCGATCTTGTGTTGCTCGATATCAACATGCCGGGTCTGTCGGGTGACAAGCTCTCCACGATCATCAAGCCTTATTGCGACGCGACCCGGACCCCAATTGTCTTCCATTCTTCCAATGACGAAGAAAGTTTGAGAGAGCTTGTTGAAAATCACGGTGTCAGCGGGTATATCTGCAAAGGCAACATCATCGATCTGCGAAGCAAGGTGAACCGGTATCTCAGGCTGCAGGCGTAGAAGCCCGCAGAGGTCCGGCGCGAAGGCTGGTTTATGACGACCGTAAAGAAAACACTTGTCGCGGACGATGACGAGATGCTGCTCGAGACACCACGGAGCTCCTTGCCGATGAGCACACGGAACCCTGTTCGCATTATTTTCTATTCGTCGAACGATAAGGATAGCTTGCGGAAAAGCGTATCGTCCTGCGGCGCTCACGGATATGCCTGCATGGGTGATATTGCGAACTTGCGCTGAAGTTCGACAGCATATCAGCGTCCCTGCCGGCAGGAGACACCGGCAGATCATCAGTGGGCTGCTCCGGAGAGGGAGCAGCGGGGAAAGAGCGCCGGGATCAGGAACGCACAGAGACCGGAGGCCGGCAAAGGAGGCCAACACATGAAAGCTATGCTTCAGGACGTCGAACATTGTGTCGATGGTGAACAGACCCGCAATAAAGGAGCTCTGGTGCGGAGCGGATGGCAGATCGAAAACGGGGCCGTCGACGCCACCGCGTTCGTTGCAGGGATGGCAGAAACAATGCGAATCCTTGCGGGAGAGAAACCCGTACGTGTAGAGCTCGTAACGCCCGATACGCCCGTCATGGTCACGGTGGACGTCGTCGTGCTCAGCCGGGTGATCATGAATCTCGTACGCAGCGCGCTGCGCTCCACAGAGCGCGGCAAGATCACCATTGCCCTCAAGGTCATCGGCTGCACATCGGAGATCGTGGTCACCGACACCGGCAGCGGCCACCGTTCGAATCGTCCTGCCGGTCGTGAAGCCGCTATGTACCATGACGGGGTATCGCGGGTCGACGGGAAAAACGAGCCTGACTTGGGCGTCAGCAGGTACCTTGCCCGGCTCCTCGGCGGCTCGATCTCGGTGAGAAGCGCGCACGGAGGGGGGGCGATGTTCACGCTCACCCTTCCCCTCCGAGCCGCGGAGCAGAGGAGAGCTCTGTATGCCCTTGATTAGAAATTGGTGAAGCTCCCTTTTTCTCCGCAGATCCGCTGTGTAGCAGAATATTAACGATTTTGTAACACAATTGTAACATTGCTCTGGTATAACCATACAGCTTCAAAGTTCATCCAAATCACTTTTAAGGAGGATCCACCCGATGAAAAAAGCAGCAGCACTCGTTCTCGCAGTACTTATGTCAACCCTTGCAGTGACCGTCCATGCCGAAGAGACCCTGAACGGCGCGGGCGCCACGTTCCCGGCCCCCGTTTACTCCGCCTGGGCATACGAGTACAACAAGGTCACGGGGACCAAGCTCAACTATCAGTCCATCGGTTCAGGCGGCGGTATCAGGCAGATCACGGAGCGGACGGTCGACTTCGGCGCCTCTGATGCGCCGTTGGCCTCGGAAAAACTTGCCAAGGACAACTTGCTCCAGTTCCCGGCCGTTATCGGCGGCGTCGTTCTCGTCGTCAATGTGCCCGGCATCAAGGCGGGTGAGCTGAAACTGGATTCGGATGCGGTCTGCAAGATCTACCTGGGCGAGATCAAGACCTGGAACGATGCAAAGATCAAGAGCATGAACCCCAAAGCGAGCCTGCCTGCGAGCGACATCACCGTGGTCCACCGTTCCGACGGGTCCGGCACCACGGCAATATTCACGGACTACCTGAGCGGCATATGCCCCGCCTGGAAGGAAAAAGTCGGTTCCGGAACAGCCGTAAGTTGGCCTGCGGGAATCGGCGGCAAAGGCAACGAAGGCGTTGCCAACTATGTGAAGCAGCAAAGCAACTCGATCGGTTACGTTGAGTTCGCGTATGCCAAGCAGAACAATATGGCCTATACCCTGCTGAAGAACGCGGCCGGGATCTTTGTAGCGCCGAGCTTTGCAAGCTTCGAGGACGCCGCCGCGACAGGCGATTTCGACCCCAAAAAGGACTTCTATCTCTGGCTCAACAACGCCAAGGGCAAAAAATCATGGCCCATCGCGGGCGCTACGTTCATCCTCCTCGCTAAGGACAAGAAGGATTCGAACATGAAAACCGTTAAGTTCTACGACTGGGCGTTCAAGAACGGGGCGAACAAGGCAAAGGAACTGATCTATGTCCCCCTGCCGAAATCGTTGCAGGACAAGATAAGAACATACTGGAAGGCGAACGGCATCCTCTAGCGTCCGATTCGTCTTTCAAACCGTTGTCTATATTTAATACTGTTGTGATTTGACACCGAAGGGTCGGATAGGTATAATCGCGTATCCGGCCCTTCGGCTTTTTATTATTCTCAGCACCTGCTGTTCACCTCCATCAGGGAGCCATAGCTTGGCAACGTCAAACAAAAAGAACGTCCTCGACCTCTCATTTTCCCTGATTACGGCGGTCGCATCTCTCTCGATCATCTTCATCATTGTCGGCATTTTCTGGATCCTCGTCCGCGAATCCGCGCCCGCCATCCATAAATTCGGTTTCATCGACTTTCTCATTTCAACAGAATGGAACCCCGTCAAGGAGCTATTCGGCGCGGCTGCGAACATCTCAGGAACGTTTATGACCACCGCGCTTGCGCTGCTCTTCGCCGTGCCCACCGCGATCGGCATCGCCATCTTCGTGACTGAAGTGGCTCCCAATTTCCTCAAGGGCCCCGTCGGCATCGCCATCGAACTGCTGGCGGCCATCCCGAGCATCATCTACGGCATGTGGGGGCTCTTCACCCTGGCCCCGATCATGAGCAGGCATATCGAACCATTCTTACAGAAAACCCTCGGAAAGCTGCCGGTGCTCGAGGTCCTGTTCCGCGGCACGCCGCTCGGCATCGACATCCTGACGGCCAGCGTGATCCTTGCCATCATGATCATCCCCTTCACCGCGAGCATCGCCCGGGACTCCTTCAACCTCACCCCGGCGGTGGTGAAGGAATCGGCGTACGCCCTCGGCGCCACGCAGTGGGAGGTGGTGAAGAACATCGTACTCCCCTATTCCAAGCTGGGCGTGTTCGGCGGGATCGTGCTCTCCCTGGGCAGGGCCCTGGGCGAGACCATGGCCGTTGCCTTCGTGCTCGGCAACAACCACAAGATCGCCACCTCCTTCCTCGATGCGGCAGCGACCATCACCGTGACGCTGGCAAACGAGTTCACCGAGGCGGACAGCGATATCTATCTCTCATCGCTTTACTATCTTGCGCTCGTGCTGTTCGTAATGAGCTTTATCGCACTGGCGATAGCAAAACTGATGCTCATCCGCGCCGAGAGGAAGTACTCACGTTAAGAACCGGAAGAGTTTGAGAGGGTAAGAGGGAAGGAAGGTATGAATACAGAATCAAGAGAAATGCTGCCTTTGCTTACCTTCCTACCTTCTTACGTTCGTACCGTCAGGATTTGACATGGACATCGAACAAAAACGCAAAATCGAGAGCATTGTCGCCCTTGTCTTCAGTACGCTGGCGGCCTTCGCGGGCCTGTTCTGGCTCGTCTTCATCCTGGGCGACGTCATCGTCCACGGCATCGGCGCGCTCAAGCTCAGCCTGTTCTTCAACGATCCTGTCCCCGCGGGCATGGCCGGAGGAGGCCTCAGGCATGCCATGGTCGGCCAGCTGATGACCACCTTCTTCGCGACGCTCATCGGCGTTCCCGTCGGCGTCCTGGGGGGCACGTTCCTCGCCGAGTATGCCCGGCGGACGAAATACGCCCGGGTGATCAGCGTCCTGGCGGACATCATCGTGAGCGTTCCGTCGATCGTCATCGGCACGTTCATCTACGCCATCATGGTGAGGCCCCTGGGGCACTTCAGCGGCTGGGCGGGATCGGTCGCCCTCTCGCTGATCATGATCCCGGTGGTCCTGAGGACGACGGAAGACATGCTGTCCATGGTGCCGTGGACACTGCGGGAAGCGGCCTTCGCCCTCGGGGCGCCGTACTACAAGGTCATCATCCAGGTCGTCTACCGGGGCGCCGCGACCGGCATCCTGACCGGCATCCTGCTCTCCATCGCGCGGGTGGCCGGTGAGACGGCCCCGCTCATGTTCACTTCGTTCAATAATAATTTCTTCTCCTGGGACATGAGCAGACCCATGGCCTCGCTGACCGTCACGATATTCCAGTACGCCATGGGGCCGTACGACGACTGGCACCAGCAGGCCTGGGCCGCCTCCTTTGTCATCACGGTGTTCATCCTCATTCTGACGCTCCTGGGCAGATTCGTCCTCAAGTGGAGGTTCAAGCAGTGACGCTCGACATCGAATTTTCGGTCAAGAACCTGGATTTCTTTTATAACGGCGATAACCATGCGCTGAAAGACGTTACCCTGCCCATTCACCGCAACCAGGTCACCGCGTTGATCGGGCCGTCGGGCTGCGGCAAGACCACCCTGCTCCGGTGCTTCAACCGCATGCACGACCTCTACCCGCGCCACCGCTATGAAGGGGAGATCATCTTCGAGGACAGGAACATCCTGGCTGACGATGTGGACCTGATCAAGCTCCGGAGCCGCATCGGGATGGTCTTCCAGAAACCCACGCCGTTCCCCATGTCCATCGCCGAGAACATCGCCTACGGCCTCCGACTTAAAGGCGTGCGCAACAAGAGCGAACTGACCGGGCGGATCGAACAGGCGCTCAAGAACGCAGCGCTCTGGGAAGAGGTGCGCGACAAAATGAACGCCAATGCCTATGACCTGTCGGGAGGGCAGCAGCAGCGGCTGGTCATTGCCCGGGCGCTTGCCGTGGAGCCCGAGGTGCTGCTCTTCGACGAGCCGACATCGGCTCTCGATCCCATTTCCACGGCAAAGATCGAGGAGCTGGTGGTCACCCTGAAGAAGCACATTACCATCATCATCGTCACCCATAACATGCAGCAGGCGGCCCGGGTCTCCGACATGACGGGATTCATGTACCTCGGCGAACTCATCGAGTTCGGCTCGACGGAGAAGATCTTCACCGCTCCGGAAAAGAAGCAGACCGACGATTACATCACGGGAAGGTTCGGGTAGAAGCAGTGCAAAGTGCGGATGCGAAGTGCGACGTATAGATCCATTGAATCTTGAATGTTGAATTTTGAATTCTCCGAAGGAGATCACCATGGCACGCAAACTGGAGCATGACCTGTCAGACCTGAAGGACCGGGTCCTCAGGATGGGAAGCCTTGTAGAGGAAGCCATCCGCAAATCCATCAAAGCCCTGGTGGACCGGGACCGGGACCTGGCGCTTGCCGTGATCGACGGTGATGCGGTCATCAATACCCATGATGTAGAGATCGAGGAGGAGTGCATCCGCCTGCTCGCCATCTGGCAGCCGACAGGCAGCAACCTCCGCTTCATCACCACGGCCATCAAGATCATCACGGACCTGGAGCGCATGGGCGACCTGGCCGTGGACATCTGCGAGCGAACGATCGAACTCATGGATGAACCGCAGCTCAAGCCCTACATCGACATCCCGCGCATGGCGGAGGCCTCCCAGAAGATGCTGAAGGAAAGCCTTGACGCCTTCGTGGAAAAAGACGCCGACCTGGCGGTCAAAGTCTGCGCTGCCGACGACTTCGTAGACAACCTGAACCAGCAGATCTTCAACGAACTGCTCGTGTACATGCTGCAGGACCCCAAGAACATCGGCCGCGCCGTGCGCCTCACCTACGTCGCCAAGTACCTGGAGCGGGTCGGCGATCATGCAACCAACATCGCCGAGATGGTCGTCTACATGGTGAAGGGCAAGGTCATCCGCCACATGGCGTGCGAGATACGGGAGCCTGAAGCCAAATGAACCTTAAAAGCGCTCTGATCCCGGTTTCTTCCCCAGGATATAGGTCAATATATCTCATCCTGCTGGTATAAGTATGATGGTCTCGTAAAAAGTCCCCCGTGCTGTCATTGCGAGGAACGGGGCGACGCGGCAATCTAGATTTATCAGCCGGATACGAACTACGAGATTGCTTCGCTGCGCTCGCAAAGACGGCTTTTACGGCTTTTTACGAATACATCAAGTATCCATCCTGCCTCTGTTCGGTCACGGTCTGCGGTCCTTCCGGACCCTCGTGATCCATCCCGTTCTTGATGGCTGCCTGCCTTTATATCGACGTTTCCCCGATTTTTTTTGACAAGTACGCCTGCATCCTTTATATTAGTACTACCCTTTCGCGCTATTTCCCTAATATAAGGAGACATTTAATGATCCCCACCGTAGAGTGGAAGAACGGCATCGTCATGATGCTCGACCAGACCAGACTCCCCTTCGAGGCCGTTTACCAGGAGTGCAGTGATTACCAGACCGTTGCCCGGGGCATCAAGGAGCTCTGGGTCCGCGGCGCACCGGCCATCGGCGTTTCAGCAGCCATGGGACTGGCGCTCGGCGCCAAACAGATAGAAGCGGCAAACTTCGAAGAATTCTGGCCGAAGTTCGAGGCCATCTGCGGGGAGATGGCAGCCACGCGGCCCACGGCGGTGAACCTGTTCTGGGCTATCGACCGCATCAAGTCTTTCGTGCAGAAGAACAAAGAACTGTCTCTCGACGCCATCCGCGACCTGCTCGTGAAGGAATCGCAAAAGATGCTCGACGAGGACATCACGACCAACAAGAGGATCGGGGCCTTCGGCGCGGCCTTTGTCGCTGATGAGGATAATATTATCACGCACTGCAACGCCGGTTCGATCGCCACGGCCGGGTATGGGACCGCCGAAGGGGTGATGCGGGCTGCCGTCGAGGAGGGCAAGAAGATCCACGTCTACGTTGACGAGACCCGGCCGGTGCTCCAGGGCGCGCGCCTGACCGCGTGGGAACTCATGGAAGAAAAGATCCCCTGCACGCTGGTCACGGACAACATGGCCGGCTACCTCCTGGAGCACGATATGGTCGACGTCGCCATCGTCGGCGCTGACCGCGTGTCCCGGAACGGCGACGTTGCCAACAAGATCGGGACCTATCCCCTGGCAGTGCTGTGCAAGGAGCACGGCATCCCCTTCTATGTCGCAGCCCCCTTTTCGACCATCGACTACAACACCGCGACGGGCTTCGACATCCCCATCGAGGAGCGCGATCCCCGCGAGGTGACCCACATCCTCGGCACGACCCAGATCGCCCCGGATGGCGTGACCGTGCTGAACCCGGCCTTCGACATCACGCCGGCCCGGTACATCACGGCCATCATCACCGAAAAAGGCGCCTTCAAACCCCAGGACATCCAGCACCTTTCCGATCCCAAGCGCGATCCGGAACGATTCCGCGTAAAAGAATGACCCCGCGATAGGCTGCAGAACCGTCTTCCCGGTGTTCCGTTCTCCCGACTGACAGCACGGCGTGATTGGAGAGACCGATGAAACAGACTGCGCTCAACTCAGTGCATTCGATGACCGCCGCAAAAATGATCGAGTTCCAGGGTTGGCAGCAGCCCGCCTTTTTTTCCGACCCTACCGATGAATACCATGCGGTCAGGGGCTCGGCTGGACTTTTTGACGCGGGATTCCTCGGCAGGATCGAGGTCACCGGCGCCGGCGCGGAAGCCCTGCTCCATTCGCTCTTCACCCGTAACGTCACCACGATGACCGAAGGCACGGCGCTGTACGGCCTCCTCTGCAACGATTCCGGTTTCATTCTGGACACCGTCCTCCTTTTCAAACTGCAGCCGGAGGGCCCGGGAATGCGGTTCCTTATCACCACCAATCCCGTCAGCACGGACAAGGTGCTGGGATGGCTCAAAAAGAATGCCCCGAAGAATGCTGTTATCAACGACCTTACCGGGGCCATGGCGCAGTTCTCCCTTCAAGGTCCATTGGTCGACACGGTCCTCGAAGCGCTTACTGGATCGCACTTCAAAAAGATCAAGCAAAAGCACCTGAAGACGATAACGCTGGCGGATACCCAGGTTATAATTACCCGTACCGGCTTCACCGGTGAACGGGGTTATGAGCTTTTTGTCCCTGCTGCCAGGGCCGTCGTCCTCTGGGACGCATTGCTGGCCGCCGGTAAACGCTTCGGTCTCCTGCCGTGCGGCATGACCAGCAGGGACATCCTCAGGCTCGAAGCAGGATATGCGCAGTATGGCATTGACCTTGATGAGACCCGTACACCCGTCGAGTCAGGCCTCATGCAGGTCGTCGACCTCCATAAAACGTTCATCGGAAAAGACGCCATTGTCAAGCGCGCCAGTGAACCGACGCAGTCTAAGCTTGTGGGATATGAACTGTACGACAAGGGCATACCAAAGCTTGGCGGCATCATTTTCTCCGAGAACCGCGAGATCGGATCAACGACCAGCGGCAACCACTCCCCCAACCGCCGCAAGGACGTCGGCCTCGGCTATGTATTGACGCGCTACTCCCAGCCGGGACAGGAGATCGAGATCGAGGTCAAGGACAAAGAGATCGCGGCCAAGATCGTAGAGCTGCCGTTCTATAGGAGAAAATAATTTATTTCGGCATTTTTTTCCTTCGTTCCATCGATGGTATCGATGCGATTCTTTCAATTGAAGTCCAGGGGAATACTATCTGCGACTGCCTAACACCCCTTTTTGGATAGTTGTCTCGTTCTCCGTTCAATCACCTGTAGATGTCATTGTGCCATGCGTACTACCGTCAATGAAAATAGTAATAACGTTCATATCCTTCATTTTCCTGTTGCCTGGTTGTGCCATACTTGGCTCAGAAAGCTATTTTGCCGCAGACACCACCGACGGAATACCCGAATGGTCCGACGATCCTGATATCTTTCACATTACCGGGAAGCCGGACTCAATAAGATATATAAAAGATGAAATTGAATTTAAAGTTTACTCCCCTCATCTAGCGTCCGAGATATACTCGTTCGGGCCTTGCATTCCTATACCACTGCCCGTAATTCCATTGTTTGGCCTCGATCACTCAGAACAAAATGGTCCGGTTCAGATACGTTTCTACGTTTTTCAGTCCAGCAAGACGTATCAACTGATCAAAGCGACCGTACTGGCCGATAATAAATCGTTATCCCCAATGAAAATATATGCCTACCATCACAACATCGCAGAGGGGAAATACATTGCCGATGAAGCGTTCCTGCCATTGTCTCTGATCGATGAGTCGACGTATGTGCTGACGTATGATATTTTGAGATCTTCCACCGCGGTTTATGACCTGGTCTTTTTCATGCAAAACGAGACTGGCTCTAAGTTCTTTAAAGACAAAATATCATTTAAACAAGATACATCAACTACCTTTGTGTGCGTTCCCTAAAAGCATCATTTACTGCTTCGATCTCTATTGTCATTCCGGCAAGTCGTTCGAGTCCTGCGCCACTATGGCGCAGGACCCATCTCCGCACTCCTCCCCCGCCATAATCAAATCACGTTTTATAACCGGCTTTGTCCGCTCTTCCCTTCTTTGTCCCAGGCTTGCTTTGTGGTAATATAACCGCATGGAAACGAAAAAGGCCGTCATCCCGGTCAAAGGCATGACCTGCGTCAATTGCGCCGCTGCGATCCAGAAGGACATTTCGAAGCTCGTGGGCGTCAAGAGCGCGAACGTAAACTACGCCAATGAAAAGGCCGTGGTGGAGTTCGATCCTGCCAGCATCGGGCTTGAACAGTTCATCTCAAGCATTCACGAGTCAGGCTATCAGGCGGTCACGGAAAGGATAACGGTCCCGGTCATCGACCTCGACGTTTCCCGCGTGCCGGAACTTGAGAAGACAGCGTCCACGATCGACGGGGTATTGAAAGCAACGGTGAACGCTACGGCAGGAACCATCGAGATGGAGTATGTCCCCGGCCAGATCGGTCTCCGGGACATCCGCCGGGCCATCGAGCGCGAGGGTTTCCGGCTGCCCGAGCAGGCCGAAGGCCGGTCCGCTCTGGACATCGAGAAGGAAGCGCGCGAGCGCGAGCTTTCCGAACTTCGCACCAAGCTCATCGTCAGCGCCGCCCTGTCGGCGCTTATTTTCATCGGCAGCATGCAGGATATGATACCCGGCCTGTCGCTCCTCCCCCGCAGGACCATGTGGTTCATCCTCTTCGCCTTGACCACGCCGGTCCAGTTCTGGGCGGGACGGCATTTCTACCAGAACGCCTGGGCGTCCCTCAAGCACGGCAGCACGAACATGAACACCCTGGTCGTCGTAGGCACGAGTGCGGCCTACGGCTACAGCGCGGCACTCACCTTCTTCCCCGATCTGCTGGGCGATCATGCCAGCCACGGAGGCGCCTATTACGACACCTCGGCGGTCATCATCACGCTCATCTTGTTCGGAAAGTTCCTCGAGGCACGCGCAAAGTCCCGCGCCGGGGAGGCGATCAAGAAGCTCATGGGGCTCCAGCCGCGCACGGCAAGGGTGGTCCGTAACGGCACAGAACAGGATATTCCCATTGAAGACGTCGAGCATGGAGACCTGATAGTCGTGCGGCCGGGCGAGAAGGTCCCGGTGGACGGCGTTATCCGAAGCGGTTATTCATCTCTGGACGAGTCCATGCTGACCGGAGAGAGCCTGCCTGTCGAGAAAAGGATGGGCGACGCGGTGATCGGGGCGACTATCAACAAGACCGGTTCCTTCACCTTCGAGGCGACCAAGGTGGGCAAGGACACCATGCTCTCCCAGATCATTCGCATGGTCCAGGAGGCGCAGGGATCAAAGGCACCCATCCAGCGGCTTGCCGATTATATCTCCAGCATCTTCGTACCCACGGTCATTACCCTTGCGTTGGTGACCTTCGGGATATGGTACTTTCTCGGTTCGGCCGAGTCACGCTTTACTTTCGCATTGGTGAACTTCATCGCTGTTCTGATCATCGCCTGCCCCTGCGCCATGGGGCTGGCAACGCCTACGGCCATCATGGTCGGTACCGGCAAGGGTGCGGAGCACGGCATCCTGTTCAAGAACGCCGAAAGTCTCGAACGGGCCCAGAAGATCGACACCGTTGTCCTGGACAAGACGGGGACGTTGACCTGCGGCGAACCGAAGGTCACCGACGTCATTGCCATCGGCATGAACAGGCAGGAGCTTTTATTCCTCGCCGGTTCTGCGGAAAAAGGGTCGGAGCACCCTCTCGGTGAGGCCATCGTTCGCGGCGCAATTGACGCGGGCCTCACGCCTGAACAGGCCGATGAGTTCGGGGCGCTGCCGGGACACGGCATTCGCGCCCTGGTGAAGGGCAAAGAGGTCGTTCTGGGGAATGAAAGGCTTATGTCCGACCGGAAGATCGACCTCGCTTCTCTGTCATCTGACGCAGAACGCTTGTCCTTGAGCGGCAAGACCCCGATGTTCGTCGCAATCGACGGAAAGGCAGCCGGCATCATCGCCGTTGCAGATACTCCCAAGGAGCACTCTAAGGAAGCCGTGGCCGGCCTCAGGGCGCTCGGCCTCGATGTCGTAATGCTGACGGGCGACAACCGCCGTACCGCCGAAGCAATAGCCGCGGAACTGGGCATCGACCGCGTGCTTGCCGAGGTGCTCCCCCAGGACAAAATGGACATGGTCAAAAAGCTCCAGGGAGAAGGCCGGATCGTCGCCATGGTGGGCGACGGCATCAACGATGCCCCTGCCCTGACCCAGGCCGACGTGGGGATCGCCATCGGGACGGGCACTGACGTGGCCATCGAAGCATCGGACGTTACTCTTATCAAGGACGATCTTCGTGTCGTTGCTGCTGCAATGCGCCTTTCACGAAGGACCATGAGGACGATAAAAATGAACCTGTTCTGGGCGTTCTTCTACAACGTCATCGGCATCCCCATCGCGGCCGGCGCCCTCTATCCCTTTCTGGGGGCAGCGGGACTGCTGAATCCAATGTACGCGTCAGCGGCCATGGCCTTCAGCTCGGTCAGCGTCATTACAAACTCTCTCAGGCTGAAAAGATTTTCCTGAACTTCAGATGCAGAGGCACCGGGAACAAAGACAAGCATTCATTATTGAAATATTTTTGTTTGGCTTGACGTTTAACCGTTTCGCCTGGAGGCGCCTGCTTTTTGCCATCGATGGTCGCATTTCGTTCAAGCATTTCACCGTGTCTCTGAGTCACGGTGTCTCCGTGGCGGAATATTGGCACCTATGAAGTTTATCGCCGATGTCATGCTGGGAAAGCTCGCGAAGCGGATGCGGCTGATGGGATTCGATGTGCTCTATGGACCCAGCTGCGACGACAACGAGGTGCTGCGCCTTGCTCTTGACCAGGGCCGCATCATCCTGACGCGGGACACCGGCCTTGCATCACGCCCCCTTGCCCAAAACCACCTGCTGATAACGAGCGCCCTGATCGATGATCAGCTCCGCCAGGTCCTTGAGGCTTTCTCACCGCCCAGCGGACACGCGTTGACCCGCTGCTCCCTCTGCAACGGGCAACTTTCGATGCTGGAGAGAAAGGATGCTCGTGACCTTGTTCCTGATCATGTTGCTGCGACCGTACATGAGTTTTGGCGCTGTGAGCAATGCGGCAAGGTCTACTGGAAGGGCAGCCATGTGCGGCATATGACAACATAAGGACAACTAAAGAGCCGGTACCGGCAGGGGCTTGGTTGTCATGATCATTCCGAGCAGCGGCTAGATGAAGTGGTAGGTCAGGCCAACGTCCATAGTGTCGATCCTGCAGTCAATGTCAGCTGTATTGTTCGTGAACGTAACATTGCTCCGGGTAAATCCCATATTGAGGGATGTATCCGGGAACAGATAGATGTCCATGCCGATCCCGACCCTGCCGCCCTTGCCTTCCCTGGACATGCCATTCTGCTCTACCGTGAAGATCCCCCCGCCGAACAGGAGATAGGGCTCGATATAGCTGTCGACGAGCGGGAAGTTGACCTTGAGATCGATCGTCACGGCCTTCAGGTCCGCAGCTTTCCCGGCGTCCTTATTGCTGTGTTTCGTTTTCCAGATGCCCGCCTCGACGGCAAGATCCTGGTTGAACCCATAACCTCCGTGAAGACCCAGGCCATGGCCGGACTCGATACCCTCCGGTTCATTGATATCGCCGCTGATATCATTGAACAGCATGTTGATGCCGATGTGGAAGCCGTCTTTTGCCCCGGCAGGCTGCGCGGCGATAAACAGCAGCGCTACCAGGGCCATCAATGTCGTTGCTCTTCCCATATCTCTCTCGATTTCCGTCCTCAAAGCGAATAAAAAAGCCGGTCCTGTATCAGGACCGGCTCGCAATATAGGCTTCCCATTTTATAGAAAATGATAGATCAGTCCGATATCGATGACCCGGATGGTCCCGTCCCTTTCGGGATTCGTATCAAAGGTAACGCTGGTACTCGTATATCCGATGTTGACCGAAAGCTCCTTGAACAGATACTGCTCGATGCCGATCCCGAGGCGGAATCCGTTGCCGTCAAACGACTGCCCGCCTGACGTTGCCTCGTATGCTCCATACCCCGCCAGGATATAAGGTTCAAAAGACATGACCTTGGCGCTGTCAAGCGTGGTGAGCGGGAAGTTCAGCCTCGCATTCACTGCCATACCGTCCAGATCCATCGTGCCGCCTCCGGTCATGTCCAACTCCGTTCTTTCCAGGACACCCTCGATTGAAAAGTACTTATTGAATCCCAGTCCCAGGCGGAACCCGTAGCCGGACCCTTCATCGAGCCCATTCCCGGCATCACCCGAGATGTCAATAGAGGGTATCAATGATGCCCCGATAAAGAACCCTTCCTTTGCCATGGCCGGAGCAGCAATAAGCGTCAGCATGAGGAGCATCAGCACCAAAGTCTTTTTCATAGGAAACCCCTTTCTAAATCAATGTATTTTGGATCATATCAGATGATCAGCCATTGGCATGTTGATCGTCAAAAAAAACGGACTTACTCGCGCGAAGGAGGCGGTTCCACCGGGGTAACTGGTTGCGGTGGGCTGACGGTCTCCGCAGGAGGCGCCGGCGCTGCCTGCACCGGTGGCTGAGCCGTTGAGGTCGCCTCGGTCACGGGCTTCGGTTTTCGCGGCCGGAGCGGCTGCTCTGACTCTACCTTCTGGAACGCGATCCCGGTCGCGGTGACGATCAGGTCGCGCACCACAGCGTTCTTTGGGCCAGTTACCGTCAATTCGTTCCCGTTCAGAAGGATCTTTAGGGCGCCTACACTTGCGTAGGTCAGCAGAAAACGATCATCGGCACTCCAGGTGATGTTCTCGCCTTTTTTCAGGACCGCCTTCTTCTGAGGGCTGACATCGGTCCTCACGAGCACCCACACGTCCTCTAGCGCAATGATCTCGAGGTACAGTTTTTCCTTGTTTGCAGAGCCCGTCGTTCCTGTATGGAGGCTGTCGGTCGGCGTCACCTGGGAGGACGTCAGTCTGTCCCGTTCTGGAACAGGGGGGCTCGACGGCAAGGCGACAAGTATGAACAGGACAATGCCGATGAGGATGACCCCGCCCCACAGGAAAGGCTCCACACTTAAGCCTTTCGGCAATTTCGATCCGGCATCCACAGTCCGTATCTCGGCAGTCACCTGTTTTTGGCTGTCGGTCTTCGGAGCAGCAGACGGTGCGGCCGCCTGCTGGGGCTTCATGAACTCCCCGTAGCGCTTTACGACCTCATCTTCCGGAAGACGAAGGAACCGGGCATAGTTCTTCAGGAATCCCTTGACGAAGACCTCACCCGGCAGTTTGGAGAAGTCCTCCTCCTCGATCGCCTTCAGATAATTGATGCTGATGCGGGTCTGCTGCGCTGCATCCCTCAGGTCAAGACCCCGGGCCTCGCGTGCACTCCGAAAATAAGATCCTAATGTGCCCATGCCATTTCCTCAGATCTACCTTGTCTTTTGCTTTTTCGCCGCATCGGGGGCTAGGGTGATGATATAGTCTCTTGCGGTCTTTGCGGCATCGCTTTGGGGGGCAAATTCCACAACTTTCTTGAGCTCGGTGAGCGCCGCGTTCTTGTTCCCGTCCTTGAGCAGCGCAAGTCCGAGCGCAAGACGCATATCAGGATTCTTCGGGGTCAGCGCCACACCCTCCTGAAATTCTGCTATGGCCTCTTTGGTCTTCCCCGCGCGGGAAAGGGCCATCCCGAGACGATAAATGATATAATCCTGATTTGCGTACCGCTTGGCCTCCCGGTAGGATTCGATCGCCTTTGGGTAGTCCTCAAGGTTCAAGTACACGTCCCCGATGTTCACATGGGCGATATGGGGGGTCGCATACATTTTGTTTTGCAGCGCCTTCTGGAAGGCCTTCAATGCCTCCTTCCATTTCTTTTGCTTCATATAAACGGTGCCCAGCGCATTATAAGCGTCAGAGAACTCGGAATCAATATCGATCGCTTCCTTGTAATATTTTTCCGCGTCGCTTAATTTCCCCATCATGTCATAGACCATGCCCGTGGCATAATAGGACATTTTGTACTTCGGATCGGTGTTGATCGAGCGCTGGAACTCGACCATGGCCTTTTCATAATCCTTTGTCTGGAGATGGTGTATCCCGCGATTATAGTATCCCTCGGCCATCTTGCTGATATCTTCATTTGTACCGGTGGTCGCACAGCCGGCAAGCACCAGAAACAGAATGGCAGCTATCGTTCCCCTCATGAAGTCTCCTATAACTCCCTGGCTGACATGATTACTTCGATCATTTTGCGTACAAGGGCCCTATCGCTGCCTGTCCGCCTTAGCCCGATTGCTGCAAACGGGAGATAACAACAAGGTCCCGATCGATCAGAACGATGCGAGCAGACGCGCGAGCGCTTCCTTGTCCCGCGGTACGACGCCCGAGGCCGGGCGGGCCGCCCTGGGCGCCTTCGCTTTCGGCGGCTTCACCACGCCTTCCCTGAGCGCTTCCTCGAATACATTGGCCGGCCGTTGCTGCACGGGCGCCGCATTCAATTCGACGGGGACCGTTACCTCGAACGACTCTTCAGGCTCCCGTTCCGGTGCCTTTTGGGCTTTTTTCTTCTGAGGAGCCTTGGCCGGCTGGGCCGGCTGCGTTTTTTTCAGCGGCGCGGCGGGCTGTTCAAAGACCTGCTGCGGCTGGGGCGGAGCCATCGGATATTGGGGCATCATCGGCTGGGCCTGCTGAGGATACGGTTGCTGATACTGCTGCGGCTGACCATAGGGCTGCTGAACATACTGCTGTGGCGCTTGCCCATACGGTTGCTGAAGCTGGCCGTAAGGTTGCGGGGGATACTGCTGCCCCTGCTGAGGGATCTGCTGCGGATATTGCGGCTGCATGGGTTGCTGAGGCGGATACTGCGGCTGCATTGGCTGGCCCTGCTGGGGAACGGGCTGCTGATACTGTGGAGAGGGCTGCTGCGGTGGCTGTGCCTGAGGTTGTGGCTGGACCGGAAGCTGCGGCTGTGCTTGCGGTTTCGCCTGCTGCGGCTGCGGCTGAACAGGTTCGGGATGCAGCACGGGGACTTCCAGGTGCGGCACGGATTCGACCGCAGGCGCCGGCGAGAGTTCAACAGGCTTCACCGGGGCAACCGGAGCGGCCTGCGCAGCCTGCTCTGCTTTTGCCTGCGCCTCACGGGCTTCTTCCCTTTCGGTGAGGGGGGATGTGACCTTGTCAGCGGTCGTGATGGTAACATTGTCATCGGCGATCTCCGGCTTCTTGTAGCCGAAGATATACTGCTCCTCGATCCACCTGTTCCGGTCGTCTGCCGGCATACCGCTCACGCTGATCTCGTCGAGCAAAAAGCCCATATCCTCCGCGAAGCCCGTAGCTTCGAATTCCACATCAGGCGCCGCCTCAAAGGGAAAGGGGTTCGAGGTATAGGCATAGAAGATCTTGCGGTCGATCCTCGGCAAATAGAGCCCGATGTACGCGGACAGGTTCGGACCTTCGCTGAAGAACAGCACATAGCACCGCGCCTCTTCGACGCTCAATTCCGGCGTGGCGACCTGGGGGCTGTTCATGGAATAGAGCATCTTATAGATGTTCCGTTCCTTGACCTTGAGGTCCGTTAAGCTGGGAGAGATGGTAAACATTGTTATTCGGTCGGTCTCGCGTTCATTCCTTAGTTCTGCGCTTGTGACCCTATATGTCCTCGAAATGCGTGAGTTTCTTGAACTCGCGGTAGCGCGCTTCAATTTCCTTATAATCCAGGCTGCGCAATCTGTCAAGACTGAAGGACTCGACGTTCAGCGACGCCATGACGCTGCCGAAGATCACTGCCTGGCGCATGCCGGCTTCGGAGAAATTCATGGTATTCGCCAGGTAGCCCATGAAGCCGCCCGCAAACGTATCTCCCGCGCCCGTTGGATCGAACACGGATTCGAGCGGATATGCCGGCGCGCTGAAGACGCTGTGGCCGTGGAACATGACCGCTCCGTAGCTCCCCTGCTTGACCACGATCGTCTTCGGGCCCATGGCCTGTACTGCTTTCGCCGCCTTGACGAGACTGGATTCACCTGCAAGCTGACGGATCTCGGCTTCATTGATGGTAAGGATGTCCACTTCCTTGAGCGTCCTTTTCAGAGCATCGAGCTTGCTCGAGATCCAGTAGTTCATCGTATCGCAGGCAACCAGCTTCGGACGCTTCACCTGGCTGAGGACATCGAGCTGGATATCGGGATCGATGTTCGCAAGGAACACTACATCGGTGTCCTTGTGATCGTCCCTGATCTTCGGCTTGAACGTGGCAAGGACGTTCAGGTCGGTGGCAAGCGTGCGTGCCTCGTTCAGGTCGTACCCGTACTCCCCTTTCCAGTGGAAGGTCTTGCCCTTCTGGACCTCGAGGCCGCGGACGTCGATGTTCTTGCTCTTCAGAAAATTGATATGCTCTTTCGGGAAATCCTCTCCGATGACGGCAACGAGCCGAACGTCGGTGAAATAGCTCGCCGAGGTGGAGAAATAGGTGGCGGAACCGCCGAGTGCGTTATCGGCTTTGCCGAAGGGGGTCTTGACGGAATCAAGGGCAACGGTGCCCACGACAAGCAAACTCACTTATAACCTCCAAAAACTAAAAATCTGCCACGGAGGCACTGAGACACGGAGAAAACCTTGAAATAATACTCCTGTCATTTGACTCTCTCAGTGCCTCGCTTAGAAGCGCCTACTTTTGGCTGTGTCTCTGCGGCGAAAAACTATTTTTTCTTCATGTACTTTCCTATGATCGGCGCAAGGTCCTTCTTCAATTTCGCCGGGATGAGCTTCTCCGGCGTCATAATGGTGTTCCGGAGCGACTCGCCGCAGCCGCAGTCCCGTGCACCGGAAAGCATCCGGACCGCCTGCCGGATCATGTTCTTGGACGTCTCGATGTTGTGCTTCATGACGGCCAGCACTGCTTCCACGGTGACGGCCTCTTCACTGTGGTGCCAGCAGTCGTAATCCGTCGCCAGGGCGATGGTGCTGTAGCAGATCTCCGCCTCCCGAGCCAGCTTTGCCTCGGTGGCATTCGTCATCCCGATGACGTCCACATTCCAGGTCCGATACGTCATGGACTCTGCGCGCGTCGAGAATTGCGGTCCTTCCATGCAGAGGTAGGTGCCGCCGCGGTGCACCGTCGCGTCCACCTTCTCTCCCGCCTCGATCAGTGTCCTGCTGAGCCCGGCACAGACGGGTTCCGCCATTCCCACGTGGGCGACAACACCGTTCCCGAAGAAGGTGCTCCGACGGTGCTTTGTATGATCGTAGAACTGGTCGGGGATCACGATGTCACCGGGCTTTATTTCTTCCTTCATGCTGCCGACGGCGCTTACGGAGATGATCCTCTCGACGCCCAGTTTCTTCATGCCGAAGATGTTCGCACGGTAATTGATGTCCGTGGGCATGATGCGGTGGCCCCTGCCGTGGCGCGGAAGGAACGCTACCTGCCTGCCATGAAGCGTTCCGACGATATAATCGTCAGAAGGCCTGCCGAAGGGGGTCGCGACCCTGACCTTCCTGACCTTCGTGAGCCCCTCCATCTCGTAGAGGCCGCTGCCGCCGATGACGCCGATGGTCACTTTTGCCGTTGTTGAGGTTCTTCTTGCCATAGAATGATGGTCCTAAAAATGATTCACCGCAGAGCACGCCGGGTCCGGAAGAGGAATGCACCCGTGCCTCCGTCCCTGTTCGCGTTCTCCGCGGCATATCGCTTACCCTTGCGTTGTTCCCTGGGCAGACTCTGGCTCTTTCCTCTCCATTCCTTCAAGGAGCTCGACCGGCTTCTCGGGAATGATCGTGGAGATGGCATGCTTATACACAAGCTGCTGGTTCTCCTGTTTCATGAGTATCACGAAGTTGTCGAAACCCTTGATGGTGCCCGAGATACGCGCCCCGTTCACCAGATACATGGTCACGGGGATCTTTTCCTTGCGCATCTGGTTCAGGAAAATGTCCTGGAGATTCACCTGCGACTTGCCCATCAAAACCCTCCGTGGAGCGGGACCAAAACCGGCACCCCGCGCTGCACAATTATTTTTGCAATCTTATACTAACGTATCTGGAATTTCAATGGTTTTCTTTACCTGCGCAGCAATTTCGCCTGCTTTTTCCAGCCCCGTGATGTCCACCCATCGGGCATCGGGCTCCCGCCGGAACCAGGTGAACTGTCGCTTCGCGAAACGCTTCGTGTCGCGTTTCAGCAGCTCAATGGTCTCCTCAAGGGAAGCCTTGTTGCTGAAATAATCAATAAAATGGCTGTAGCCCAGGGCCTGCATGGAGACAAGGTCGCTGGTGTATCCCTTGAGCATCAGCATCTTCACCTCATGCTCGAGCCCCTGCTCAATCATCTGGTCCACGCGCCGCTCGATGCGGGAATAGAGCTCCGACCTGCTGCGCACCAGAAAAAGGAGCTTGAAATCATGGGTTTTATCCTTGAAGGAATGGGCCTTCTGAAGATCGGACATCTTCCGGTCCCTGAGATAGTACACCTCCAGCGACCTGACCGTGCGTCTGAGATCGTTGGGGTGGATCTTGATGGCCGATTCGGGATCGAGACGGGCCAGGTCCGCGTAGAGCGTCCCTTCACCGTTCTCCATCTCCTTCCGCAGCAGCTGCTCACGAAGCTCCATATCCGCCGGCGGGCCGTGGAAGAGCCCTCGCATGAGCGCCCGAATGTACAATCCCGTCCCGCCGACCACGATGGGCGTGCCGCCGCTCTGCAGTATCCCGTCGATGGCGCTCCGCGCGTCCCGCAGGTAATCCCCCACGCTGTAGGGCTGTGCCGGGTCCGCGGTATCGATCAGGTGATGATAGACAAGCCTGCGCTGCTCCGGTGCAGGCTTCGCTGTTCCGATGTCCATGCCCCGGTAGACCTGCATGGAGTCGGCGCTTACGATCTCGGCCCCCCATTCCTGTGCAAGCAGGATGGATGCGTCCGTCTTGCCGACGGCGGTGGGACCGGAAATGATGAGAATGGGTTTTGGGGAGGACATGAAATAAATGGCGATCGCAGGTAATATCTATTGTTTTACATCCATATGGATCGAATGACCGATAAATAATTCGACATGCTCGTCGTCGAGTTGTCTGACGGAAACCGGATTCTCAAGTCCTTCGACCTTGAGCGAAATCGCTGCGCCTGGCTCAAAGGCATCCTTTGCTTTCTTCACTGCATCGGCGATCATCTTGATAAGCTGGTCACGATGCTGCTCCGGATTTTTGACCGCGATCCTGATCTGTCCTATGCTTGATTTTGATTTTCCAGGAAGCGTTAAGGCTTTAACAAAACGCTGCATTGAAGCAGCGCATGAATAAAGAGTATCCCCGGTGCCAAGGGTCGCGAGGAGATTAAGTTGCGCCTGAGAATAACTTTGATATGATGAGCTTGCGATCTTTGATTTCGGCTCGGACGAAAGATATACCGGCCCGGCGTAAATATCGATCTTTTGATCTCCCTTTGCTGCACTCCTCACAACCTTAATGGCTTGATTAAGTTCTTCATACTGTTTTTCAGGATCTCGCTCTTCACTGCTGATAGTCAGTGACAGAGATACATAGTCAGCCCTTTGGGTTAGCTTGGTAGCTACGGTGTCCGGTGTAGCTAGTGCAAACACAATGACCGGCGTCTTGCCGGCAGCCACTGCCGTTGAGACGCAGCAAAGCGAAAGGATAAGAGCAGTGATAATCCGCATGCAACCTCCTCGTTTCATCTAGTTTCCGCTGGTGGTATCCCCTTCAATTGTCTTGTGCAGCTTTACGGGCTTCGCCTTTTTCCGTATTCTGATGTTCAGCATCTCCACCACCGTCGAGAACGCCATGGCGAAATAAATGTAGCCGCGCGGCACATGCCAGTCGAAGCCTTCCGCAATGAGCGCGACGCCGATCACGACAAGGAAGCTGAGCGCCAGGACCTTGATCGTCGGATGCCGGTCCACGAACTCGCCGATGGCCTTCGAGGCGAACATCATGACGCCGACCGCCGCGATGATCGCGATGATCATCACCGCCACGTCGTTGGCAAGCCCAACCGCGGTGATCACCGAATCGAGCGAAAAGATGATATCGATGAGCGCGATCTGGGCGATGGTAGCCGCGAATCCCGCAAAGGCCTTCGCGGTCCGCTCCTCCCCCGCCCCTTCGAGGCTCTCATGGATCTCCATGGTGCTTTTCCAGAGCAGGAATAGCCCGCCGCCGATCAGGATCAGGTCCCGACCCGAGATATCCGTGCCCTTCACCACGAACAACGGCTCCGTCAACCGCATCACCCAGGTGATGGACAGGAGCAGCAAAATGCGCGTCACCATGGCGAATCCGAGGCCCAGGACCCGTCCTTTGTGCCGTTGACGCTCCGGCAGCCTGCCTACCAGGATCGAGATGAAGATGATGTTGTCGATCCCGAGAACGATCTCAAGCGCTGTGAGCGTCAACAACGCGATCCACGCCTCAGGGTTGGTCAACCAGTCCATAAGGGCTCCTCACTTTTCGGGTAATAAGTTCCTTCATCCGTGAATACGGGATAAGGTAGACTTTCAGTTACAGACGTTTGAACATCCGCTTGATCTCATCCATGGAGAACCGCACCACGGTCGGTCTTCCGTGGGGGCAGGAATGAGGCATGCGGCAGGTGAAGAGATCATGGATCAATCCCTCCATCTCCCGGAGGGTCATCCTGCGGTGAACCTTGATGGCCGGATGGCATGCCATGACGGAAAGGACCTCGTCGCGGAGCGCGTCCATTTTGCCGCTCCTGCCGTGGACCTTGAGCTCATCAACGATGTCCATCAAGAGCTGCCGGTAGTCCCCTCCAGTCATGAGCGCGGGCACCCCTTTGATGACGAAGGACCCGCCGCCGAACTCTTCTACTAGGAAGCCGAACTTCTGCAGTTCCGGAAGGTATTCCTCCAGCAGTCCCTGCTCTGCGCGGCCGAGTTCCAGCTGCATCGGGATCAGCAGGTCCTGGACCGGCATGTTCCCGTCCGTCAACCGGTCCTGGAGCTTCTCGAACAGCACCCGCTCGTGCGCCGCATGCTGGTCGATGAGCGCCATGCCGTCGTTCGACTGGGCTACAATAAACGAATCATGCACCTGGGCAATCGGGTAAAGCAGTGCGGAACGCGGAGTGCGGGGTGCGGAGTGAGAATCAAAAGACAAGGACCCGGATTCTGAAGAAATGGATACGTCAGAATCCTTGGATCGAAATGACGTTTTTGGATGTTCCCCATATAATTCCGCACGACCCACTCCGCACTCCGCACTTTTCAGATAATCACTGACAGCTTCCCTTACGCTGTCAGTGTTCACTGCGGAAGAGAATGCACCGCCGGTGCGGAGGGCCTCCCGGATCACGTCACGGACGAGATCATGGATCTGGGACTGGTTCCGGAACCGCACTTCGGCCTTCGCGGGGTGGACGTTCACGTCGACCAGGGCAGGGTCCAGATCGATGAAGATGAACCCGGCGGGATGGCGGTCGCGCATGATGAGGCCGGCGAACGCGGCGTACAAGGCGTGGGACAGCGTGGCGTTCTTCACATACCTGCCGTTGACGTAGAACTCCTGGTAGGACCGGTCGCCCCGGTCATGGTTCGGCTTGGAGACCAGCCCATGGACCCGGACATTGTCCCTGCCTCCGCTGATTTCCAGAAGACCGTCCGACAACTCGCTGCCGTTGATCTGGAACGCCCGCTCACCGATGCTGCCGGACACGGGAAGGTCAAGCACGATGCTCCTGCCGTGCGTAAGTTTGAAGCGGACATCGGGGCGGGCCATGGCCTGGTGGGATACGGCTGCGATGATGTGCGACAGCTCGGTCGAAGCGCTTTTCAGGAACTTGAGACGGGCGGGGGTATTGTAGAACAGGTGGTTCACCTCGAGCGAGGTCCCCCGGGGCGCCGCGGAATCGGCGATGATCCTGACCGTTCCGCCCTCGATCTCAACGATGGTCCCGGAGCCTGCACCCTTCTGCGCTGTCACCATCGTCACCTGCGCTACGGACGCGATGCTCGCCAGGGCCTCTCCGCGGAATCCCATGGTCCGGATCGTCTCAAGGTCGGCCTCTGATGCGATCTTGCTTGTCGCGTGGCGCTCGAAGGCGGTCCGGGCGTCCTCGCGGGACATGCCGCTGCCGTTGTCCACGACGCGGATCTGACGCTTGCCGGACTGCTCGACATTGACAACGATCTCAGTAGCGCCCGCGTCGATGGCGTTCTCGATGAGCTCCTTCACAACGGACGCGGGACGTTCCACCACCTCGCCGGCGGCGATCTTGTTGATGAGGTTGTCAGGAAGGATCTTGATTACCGGAGGCATAATAAGAACGGTTTAACCACGGATAAACACGGACGGACACAGATAAATAAAGCTTACAGTTTTGTTATCTTGAAACCGTGTTCATCAGCGGTTACATCAATCAGTACTTGAGTTTGATTTTTTCCTGGTTCCCCAGCACTACGATGGCCATGCGGTCCGGATCGATATACTTCTTCGCCACTCCGAGGATGTCCTCGCGGGTCACCGCGTTGATCAAGCCCGGATATTTCTGGGGATAATCAAGCCCGAGGTTGTAGATCTCGATGGCCGTGAGCATGCCCGCGATCTTTGCGTACGTGTCCATGCGCAGAGGGAAGCTCCCGGTCAGATATGCCTTGGCATCGGCAAGTTCCTTCTCAGATACAAGTTCGGTCCTGATGCGCTTCAATTCCTTGAAGATCTCGTCGATGGACTCGTTGGCGGACTCGTTCTTGGTCTGCATCCAGACCCGGAAGGAACCGGGGTCCTTCTGCGCAGAGAACGAACTGTGAACGTCGTAGGCAAGGCCGCGATTATCGCGGATATTGTCCATGAGCCGTGACGAGAACCCTCCCCCGCCCAGAATATAGTTCATGATCAACACGGCGTAGTAATCAGGGTTTTCCCGGCTGATACCCAGATGGCCCATGGCAATGTTCGCCTGGGTGATGTTCTTGTCGAGTTTCTTGACGACGACCGAGCCGAGCACCGGCGGTTTTTCACGCACGATGTCCGCCCGCTCAGCGTTCTTCCCTCCCTTGAACTTTTCGTTCAGGAGGGACACGATCTCCTGCTCCCTCACATCCCCCACCACCGCGATGATGACGTCGTTGCGACCGTACCGTCGCGAGTAGAAATCAAGCACATCCTGCCGTACAAGCTTGGGCAGGTATGCGGCAACATCGTCGTTCGTCTTGCCATAGGGGTGATTGCCGAACACTGCTTTGGTGAACGCCTCGCCGGCAATGACCGCCGGCTCTTCCTTTTGCTGCCGGATCGCGGCCAGCGTTTCCTTGACCTTGCGGTCGATCTCCTGCTGGTCGAAGGCCGGATGCATCAGCACGTCGGACAGAAGGTCGAATCCTGTCCTGAGGTCCTTCTTGAGAACGCGAAGGCTTGCGGAGGCATAGTCATCGCCGCCGGAGACCGAGAGCGAACCGCCGATGAAATCGATCTCCCTGCTGATCTGGTTCGCCGTGCGCTTCGTCGTCCCCTGGGTAAGGAGCGACGCCGTAAGTGAAGCGAGGCCGGGTTTATCCCCCGGCTCCGCAACGCTGCCTGCCTTGATGGCCATGCTCACGGTCACCATGGGGATCGCATGTTTTTCCGAAAGGAGCAGCACCATTCCATTCTTGAGCACAATGCGCTTTCCTATGGATTCGGCGGTCGTTGCCGTGATCGGCATGCAGACCAGCGTGATCGCAGAAACAAGCAGGAAAAACGATTTTATGATCTTTTTTTCATTCAGCATTCAGCACTCCGCATTTCCTATTTTTTGTATTTTCGCGTTTCCCCGTCGCGTGGAAACGCCTACTTATTGCCCCGCGTCTCCGCCTGATTGTTTTTTTACCGGCACCAGAAGGCCCACCGTGCGATTATCTTCGGTGAAATAGGTCTTCGCGACCCGCTGCACATCTTCCTTCTTGACCGCCCGGATGCCGTCAAGATACTGGCCGAAAAGCTTCCAGTTCGCCACGGTCTCATACTGGCCCAGGAGCATGGCCTGGTAGAACACCGAGTCCTGGCTCATGATGAAGCCTGCCTCCGCCTGGTTCTTCGCCTTCTGCAGTTCTTCATCGGTCACCGGTTCGGTTTTGAGCCGTTCGATCTCGCCATAGATCGCCTTTTCCACTTCCTCCGTGCTCTTGCCCGGCATGACGCCCGCGTAGACATAGAACAGATGAGGATCAGCGGAAACGTCATCATAGTCGCCGCCCGCGTACAGCGCGATCTGCTTGTCGTAAATGAGGCTTTTGTAGAGACGCGAACTCTTGCCGGACGAAAGAATGCCCTGCAGGACGTTCAAGGCGTAGGCATCGGGATGCATGATGGTCGGCACTTTATATCCCGCGAAGATCGCCGGAAGCTCCGCTTCCTGTTTCACGACGACCCGTTTTTCACCTCTCTGTTTCGGCTCCACGGCTCCAACCTTCGGCACCTCCGGCCCCCGGGGAATATTCCCGAAATGCTTCTGCACGAGGGGCAGCACCTTCTTCGCGTCGAAGTCCCCTACGATCACGATGGTAGCGTTGTTCGGCGCATAGTAGGTCCGGTAATGCTGATACAGGTCGTCCCGCGTCAGGTTCCCCAGGTCCGCCATCCAGCCGATCACCGGCCACTGGTAGGGATGCGCGGCAAAGGCTGTCGCCATCATCTGCTCGACCATGGTATTGGTCGGGTCGTCCTCGTAGCGCATGCGGCGCTCTTCTTTCACTACGTCGCGTTCGGAAAGGAAATCCTTCGGATCCAGGAGAAGGTTCTGCATTCGATCCGATTCCAGCTCCATGGCGATCTCGAGGCGGTCGGCGGCAAAATTCTCGAAATAGGCGGTGTAATCCTTGCTCGTGAACGCATTATCATTGCCGCCGTTGCGCTGGACGATCTGCGAGAACTGTTTGGGGCCATAGTTCTTCGAGCCTTTGAACATCATGTGTTCCAGCACGTGCGACATGCCCGTCTTGCCCAGCCGCTCGTTCCTGGCCCCGACACGATACCAGATCTGGAATGTCACCACGGGAGACTTGTGCTCTTCCTTGAGCAGTACCTTCAGCCCGTTCGGCAGTATCGTCTCAGAGACCTTCAGTTCCTGGCCCGGCGCCGCTGATGCAAAGAGCGCCAGCATTACCATAACTGTTATTTTTTTCAATAGCTTCATAACTGTTCACTCCGTTCTTTCATTCTGCGATCCGCATTATGTATTTCGCATTATTTTACACCCGTGTGTCCGAATCCGCCACTGCCCCGACGGGTTTCGGCCAGTCCGCTGACCACCGAAAACGATGCTTTTGCAAGCTTCGCGAAGATCAGCTGCGCGATGCGATCGCCTCGGTTGATGGTAAATGGTCGATCGCTGAAATTGAACAGGATGATGCCGATCTCACCCCGGTAGTCGGCGTCGATGGTCCCCGGGCCGTTCAGCATTCCGATTCCGTGTTTCAACGCGAGGCCGCTGCGGGGCCGGACCTGTCCTTCGTATCCCTCGGGAATGGCGACGGCAATGCCCGTCGGAACGAGCTTCCACTGGCCCGGTCCGATGAGCAGGTCGACCTCCACAGCGGCATAGAGATCGACACCTGCAGAATGCTCGGTCTGATAATGAGGGACCGGGATCCCCGAGGAATTTCCGAGCGGCAGTATTTCGACCAGCACATGATCAGACATGGTTTAAATGCAGTATCCAGCAGCGAGGAGCCGGTATCCAGAATAAAATAGCTCTAAGGGGAATCCCTCTCCCGACTCCTGTTTCTATATTTCCAGGACCGAATCGGGTACATCGGCCTTGTTCAACGGTCCCAGAATACTGAGGGAAAGGCTCTCCCGCGTGAACAGCTGCCGGGCGATCCGCTGGATCTGTTCCGCCGTCACCTTATCAATGGCTTTGATGGTGTCGTCTACAGACAGGTATTTGCCGAAATAGATCTCCTGCCGCGCGATCCTGCTCATGTGGCTGTTGCTGCTCTCCAGGGACAGGACCAGGTTCCCCTTGATCTGGTTCTTCACCCGTGTTTCCTCGGCGGGCGTGATCCCCTCGTCCCGTATCTTTCTCAGTTCCTTGACGATCAGCTCGATGGCCTGCAGGGTGTTGGCGGGGTCCGTGCCGGCATAGATCGTCAGGAGCCCCGTGTCGCGGTACGCCGTGACATAGGAATAGATGGAATAGGCCAATGCGTTCTGCTCTCGGACCTCCTGAAAGAGCCGCGAGCTCATGCTGTTCCCCAGGATCGTGTTCAGCGCCATGATGCCGAACCGGTCGTCATGGGTATAGTGCAGGCCTTTGCAGCCGAGGCAGACCTGGGCCTGTTCGAGCTGTTTCTTCCTGACCGTCACCGCGCGATTGAACTCAGGGGTGGCCTCGTCCTTTGGAATGCCGGGCCGCGAAAGCTTTCCGAAGGCGTTGTCCAGGAGCTCAATGAGTTTGCCGTGTTCAAAGTTCCCGGCAACGGAGATCACGATCTCCCGGGGGCTGTAATAGTTGTCGATGTAGGTCAGGATATCGGTATGATTGAGGGACTTGATCGTGTCTTTGGTCCCCAGGATGGGTCGACCCAGGGAATTGTCCACCCAGACCGTTCCGGTGAAAAGCTCATGGATATAGTCATCGGGGGTGTCCTCGACGCCCTTGATCTCCTCCAGGATGACCTTGCGCTCCTTCTCCACCTCGGCTGGATCGAATTTTGAGCCCAGGAGGATGTCCGACAGGATGTCGATCGCCGTCGCCAGATGTTCGTCCAGGACCTTGACGTAATAGGTCGTGTTCTCCTGCGAGGTGAAGGCGTTCATCTCTCCGCCCAGCGAATCGATCTCGGTGGCGATATCCTTTGCCTTGCGCTTCTGGGTCCCCTTGAAGAACATGTGCTCGATGAAATGCGAAACGCCGCCGATCTCCTTCGGTTCATGCCGGGAGCCGACCTTTACCCAGACGCCGATGGAGAGCGCCCGCGATTTCGGCAGGGTCTCTGACACGACCCGGATCCCGTTCGACAGGGTGTCTTTTCTATACATGGATTATCCTATAAACGGCGGTTGCAGCTCCGTGGCTGCGGTGTTTATTCCCACTCTGAAAAAACAGCCACAAAGACGGTGCTGCGCATCTTTGTGGCGTGACCTGCTACAACGGGGGGCCTGTTATTTTTCTTTACCGTGGTTGTGCCCCTGCTGCTGGGCGGCTGTCCGCTCCTGGATGATCTTCTGGGACAGGTGGCTCGGCACGTCCTCGTATCCGTAGAATTCCATGGTATACATGCCCCTGCCGCTCGTGAGCGAATTGAGCGTCGGCGCGTAGGACAGCATCTCGGACATGGGCACAAGCGCCTTGATGTTCTGACCGCTTGCCTGGGGCACGACACCCTGCACCTTGCCGCGACGCGAGTTGAGATCGCCGATGACCGCGCCCAGCGTATCATCGGGCGCAACGACCTCGACGCTCATGATGGGTTCAAGCAGCACCGGCTTTGCCGACTCCAGCGCCTTCTTGAAGCCCATGCTTGCCGCGATCTTGAACGACATTTCCGAGGAGTCCACGGTATGGTAGGACCCGTCGAACACGGTGGCACGGATGTCCACGAGGGGGTACCCGGCGAGGAATCCATCGTGCAGTGCCTCGACCAGCCCCTTCTCGACCGCCGGGATATACTGCCGGGGGATCACGCCGCCGACGATCTTGTCCACGAATTCGAACCCGGCGCCCCGTGCCAGAGGCTCGATCTCGATCCAGGCGTCGCCGTACTGTCCGTGGCCGCCGGTCTGCTTCTTGTATTTTCCCTGGGCCTTCGCCCGGGCGCGGATGGTTTCCTTGTAGGGGACCTTCGGGGTCTTCATCCTGACGTCCACCCCGAACTTCCGCTTGAGCTTCTCGATGGTCACCTCGAGATGGACCTGGCCCATGCCGGACAGCACCATTTCCTTGGTCTGCTCGTCAAAGGCGAACTTAAGCGTCCTGTCCTCATCGAGGATCTTATGAACGCCGATGCTCACTTTGTCCTCATCACCCCTCGATTTCGGCTCGATGGCATAGGACATCACCGGATCGGCAAACTTAGCGAACTCCAGCACGATGGGATGCGCCTCGGCGCACAGCGTATCGCCGGTCAGCGTGTCCTTGAGCTTCGCGGCAGCACCGATCTGTCCGGCGGTCAGCTCCTTTGTCGCTACCTGCTTCTTGCCCTGGATGTAGAACAGCGAGCCGATCTTCTCCTTGACCTGACGGGAGGAATTATAGACCGTCGAATCGGCCTTCAGGGTGCCTGAAAATACCCGGACGAGCGATAATTTCCCGGCAAAAGGGTCGATGATGGTCTTGAACACAATGGCGGAAAGAGGCTCGTCAGAGGTCGGCTTGCGCTCCGCCTCCTTCCCGGTCTTGGCGTCCGTTCCCTTGATCTTGACGCTTCGGGCGTGTTCGACGGGCGACGGCAGGCAGGTCAGGACCATGTCGAGAAGCGGCTGGATGCCCATATTCTTGACCGGTGATCCGCACAGCACCGGCAGGAGTCCGCCGCCGATCGTGCCGTGCTTGAGTCCCGCGATGATCTCCTCCTGGGGAAGATCACCCTTGTCGAGATATTTCTCAAGGAGGCTGTCGTCGGTCTCGGCGATCTGCTCGACGAGCTTCTTGCGATAGACCGCGGACTGCTCCTTCATGTCGGCGGGAATGTCTTTTTCCTCGCTCTTGCCGCTCCCGTCCTGCGCGAACACCAGCGCCTTCATCTTGACAAGGTCGACGACGCCGGTGAATTTGTCCTCGAGCCCCAGGGGAAGCTGCAGCACCACGGCGTTCTTGCAGAAATACTTTTCCATGTCGCCTACGGCACGGAAAAAGTCGGCACGCTCCTTGTCGAGCTTGCTGACAAAGGCCACGCGGGGAATTTCGTAATCGCAGGCGAACTTATAGATCTTTTCCGTCTCGGCCTTGACGCCCGAGATGGCGGAAATGATAAGGATCGCACCGTCAACGGCGCGCAGGGTGCCCTTGGTCTCTTCGAGGAAGTTGATATATCCGGGGGTGTCGATCAGGTTGATGCGGACGCCTTTCCAGTCGGCGAATCCCACCGAGGACGTGATCGTGATCTTCCGGGCGATCTCCTCCGGCTCGTGCATGAACACGGAATTCCCCGAATCCACGCTGACCGGCAGATCAATGGCACCCGCGGCATACAGAATGGCGTCGGCAAGCGACGTCTTCCCTGCGGCGCCGTGGGACAGGATGGCTATATTGCGGACTTCCTTCACATCAGAGCTCGGCATATGCGACTCCTTTGTAAGAGAATTTTGGAACGGTGGAATTTACGGAGCAGCGGCGGTCGTGATCTTACCAGATATCGGACTTGTGCTTTCCTCCCTGTTTGAGCAGGACGTCGATGACCGCCTCGTTGAAGAAATTCGTGCTCTGGCGCAGCGAGGGATCCACCATGGTCTCGTAGTATTTCCTGCCCTCGGCAAGTTCCTCCGACAGGACATCGAAGAGACTGTCCTTCTCGATACCCTCTTTGACCTTTGCCTGGTTGTACAGCAGGATATCCGAGAGGATGGTCCGCGCAAGCCTCTTTGCTTCATCATTACCGGAGATCAATCGCATAACGATAACCGCCTTGGGATGCAGTCTGGATCAGCCGAGGATCTCAACGATCACGGGCTTGTACTCCTGGGTCTTTTCGACCTTCTGATTATAGCGCCGGAGAAAGAAAAAAGATACCACCATCAGGGTCATCCCCGATATGAACGCCCAGAGGTCCGAACTTGCCTCGCCGGAGAACCTTTGAGCAAGGTTCTTGCCGATAATGGCGGCGGCGACAAAAACGGTCATGGGAATGCCGTACAGGATGATCGACGCCTTCAGATATACCTGCGGCGCGACCACGACCTTCACTCTCTGCCCCTTTTTTGCGCCCAGGGGATTGGCAGCCTCCATGAAGGAGTCTTCCCCCTGGGGATGGCAGACCTCTGACTGCGCGCACTTTTCACAGCCGCTCTTGGTGAGAATGGACACCTTGGCCAGGCCGCCCGTCGTTTCTACCACAATGCCTTCTTCCTCGATCATAAGAACCTCGTCAGTCGTGAGGCGACAGGCGTCAAAAGATAAACCGTTCAGCCGTGTTGCTGTCCTGCTTTGCGCCTGACCCCTTACGCCTTACGGCCTTTTTTCGCTGTCCGCAGCAGTTTATATTCTATGCTGTCCACCAGGGCCTGCCAGCTCGCTTCGATCACATTCTCGGAAACACCGACGGTGCCCCACTTGGACTTCCCGTCGCCCGATTCGATGAGAACACGCACGCGGGCAGCTGTCCCCTCGGCGGCCGTCAGGACCCGGACCTTGTAGTCCAGCAGCCTGATCGTATCCAGACCCCTGCCGGGGAAATACTTCGGCAGGACTTTGCGCAGCGCCTTGTCCAGCGCGTTGATAGGACCGTTCCCCCAGGCAGCCGTATGCTCCACCTGGCCTCCGACCTCGACCGTCACCGTCGCCTCGCTCACCGGATGGGGATCTACCTTTCGTTTTTCCGTCAGTACGCGGTAATCGATGCGATCGAACATGGCGAAGACCGATTGGTAGCTGTGGCGCGCCCTGAGCATGAGCAGTTCAAGCGATCCCTCCGCCCCTTCGAACTCGTAGCCTTCGTTCTCAAGCTGTTTGATCTTTTTGAGGATCTCCGCGAGTTCGGGGCTGCCTTTCTTGACCGTGAGACCGAGTTCTGCCGCTTTTTGGAGGATATTGCTCTTCCCCGCGAGGTCGGAGATAAGGATACGACGCCGGTTGCCCACCTGCTCGGGGATGATATGTTCATAGGTCCGGGGGATCTTGGATACGGCGTCAACATGCACGCCGCCCTTGTGAGCGAAGGCGCTGTCCCCCACGAAGGGAGACCACTTGCGATGCGGCAGGTTGGCTAGTTCGTCAACGTACCGCGACATCTCGCGCAGCCTCCGGAGGCTTGCATCGGTGACGCAATCGATCCCCATTTTAATTTTAAGGTCGGGGATGATGGCGCAGAGGTTCGCGTTGCCGCACCGTTCTCCGTAGCCGTTGATCGTCCCGTGGACCATCACCGCACCGCGCCTGACCGCCGCCAGTGAGTTGGCGACCGCAAGCTCACCGTCATTGTGAGCGTGGATGCCGAAAGGCGTCCCGATGATACTGCTCACCCTGACAATGATCTCCTCGACCTCATGAGGCAGGGCGCCTCCGTTGGTATCGCAGAGCACCAGACAGTCCGCTCCCGCCGCTTCGGCCGCGAGAAGCGTCTCGATCGCGTAGTCGGGATTCGCTTTGTATCCGTCGAAGAAGTGCTCGGCATCATAGATAACCTCGTCCATCTGTTCCTTGAGGAACGCCACCGAATCCTCGATCATCGCGAGGTTCTCGTTCAGCGTGGTCTTGAGCGCCTTGAGCACATGGAGGTCCCAGGTCTTGCCGAAGATCGTCGCGACAGGCGCCCCGGAGGTCGCAAGGGACTTGAGACTGGGGTCCTCGGAGGCCTTGAGCCGGGCGCGCCGCGTCGAACCGAAGGCCGCGAGCTTCGCGCGCTTAAGCTTCACCCGGCGCATCTCCCTGAAGAACTCCACATCCCGCGGATTGGAACCGGGCCAGCCGCCCTCGATATAGTGGACGCCGAACTCGTCCAGTTTCCGGGCAACACGGATCTTGTCCTCGACGGAGAAGTTCAGGTCTTCCGCCTGCGCCCCGTCGCGGAGCGTCGTATCGTAGATAAGAACTGTTGGTTTCATGCGTTTTTTGGCTCTCGCCCGATATTTCTGATGACTGACTTTAGTGCGGAATGCGAAGTGCGGAGTGCGGAATAAAAGGACTTGCGGTAACGTCGATTTTACACTTCGCACTCCGCACATCACTCCGCACTTCTTACGCCGCCTTGTCCATCTCAAAGGTCTCGTGCAGCACCCGGACAGCGAGTTCCGTATACTTGGCTTCGATCACGATGGATATCTTGATCTCCGACGTGCTGATCATCATGATGTTGATGCCCTCTTTGGCCATGGCGGAGAACATCTTCGCCGCCACACCGGAGTGGGAACGCATGCCCACGCCGACGATGGAGACCTTGGCGATGTCCTCCTTCACGCTGACGCCCTTTGCGCCGATCTCGGCCACCACCTTCTTCATGACATCGAGGATCTTCTTGGCATCGGTCTTCGGCACGGTAAAGGACATGTCCGTGAGGCCGCCTTCGCCGATGTTCTGGATGATCATGTCCACCACGACGTTGTTCTCCGAGATGGTGTTGAATATCTTCGCGGCGACCCCTGGCTTGTCCGGCACGCCCTGCACGGTCACCTTCACCTGGTTCTTATCGTATGCCACGCCGGACACTACAACCTTTTCCATGTCTGCATCCTCCTTGGTCACCAGGGTGCCGGGATTATCATTGAAACTGGAAAGCACCCTGACGGGAACATTGTATTTTTTCGCGAATTCGACCGAGCGGGTCTGGAGCACCTTGGCGCCCAGGCTCGCCAGTTCAAGCATCTCATCATAGGATATCTTATCGAGCTTCCGCGCCTGCGGCACCATGTTCGGGTCCGTGGTGTACACACCGTCCACGTCCGTATAGATGTCGCAGACGTCTGCCTTCAGCGCCGCAGCCACCGCCACGGCCGACAAGTCCGAACCGCCGCGTCCCAGCGTGGTCACGTCGTCGGTCGCCGTGATGCCCTGGAAACCCGCCACGACCGCGATCTTGCCGTCCTTCAGCGCCTGCTTGACCCGTTCGCCCGATATCTTTTCGATCCGTGCCTTCGTGTGAACGCAGTCCGAAACGATCCCCGCCTGCCTTCCCGTGAAGGACTGCGCCTTGTGCCCGAGCGCCTGGATGGCCATGGCGAGAAGCGCGATGGTCACCCGTTCGCCCGTGGAGAGAAGCATATCCATCTCGCGCGGGTCGGGATTCTCGTTGACCTGAGAAGAGAGGTTGATGAGCTTGTCCGTCTCTCCGCTCATGGCGGAGACGACCACGACCACGTCGTGCCCCTGCTCCCTGGTCCGGACGACCCGCCTTGCCACGTTCTTGATCCGCTCGGGATTCCCGACGGACGTTCCGCCGTATTTCTGGACTATCAGCACCCTGTTTTTCCCTCCATAACTTAATAAAATCAAGCTTGGACACGAATTTCACGAATACTCCGAATGTCACGAATAACGGCGGGGCAACAAGCTCTTATTCATGTGATTCGTCCATTCGTGTCATTCGTGATCTGTGACGTTATTTCTTGAGGAAATAATCCATCAGCGTAAAGCCTTCCTTGAATACCAGGGCATCGCTTCGGTCCGCGATCCGTTCGTCATAGGTTACCGGTCCGCCTTTCCGTTCCGACCTGCTGTCGTAGAGCACAAAGGGCACCGGTTCGGCCGAGTGCGTCCGGATCTCGAGCGGCGTAGGGTGGTCCGGCAGCGCGAGGATGCGGTATTCGTCGAACTGCTTCATTCCGTGCATGATATTACCTACGATCAATTCGTCGAAATCCTCGATGGCCTTGATCTTGTTCTTCACGTCCCCGGTGTGGCCCGCTTCGTCCGGCGCTTCCACGTGCAGGTACACGATGTCCTTGGACTTGAGCGCAAAGAGCGCGTGCTCCGCCTTGCCCACATAGTTGGTGTCGATCCAGCCCGTGGCACCCGGCACATTGATGACCTCGAAGCCCGCATAGACCCCCAGGCCCTTGGTCAGGTCCACTGCCGATATCACCGCCCCCTCCAGTCCGTATTTCTCCCTGAAGGTCGGCATGCTTGGCCGCCTCCCCTGGCCCCAGAGCCAGATGCTGTTGGCCGCGCGTTTTCCGGCCTCGAGCCTGCCCTTGTTCACCGGATGGTTCGTGAGGATCTCGAAGGACGCTTCCATCAGTTCGTTGATGATATCGTCCCCCTCGCCGCGGGGCAGATAGTCCTGGATATTCTTGTCCTGAATGTCATGAGGCGGCGTGCAGTCGATGCGGTCCTTTCCGCCTTTCCAGACCATGAGATGACGGTAGCTCACGCCGGGATAAAATCGGATGTGCTCGGTCCCCAACTTGCCGCCGATCTCCTCGATGAGCGTGCGCGCCTCGCCCGTCGATATATGGCCGGCGCTGAAATCCTCCATCAGGAATGCCCGGCGATGCTCCGCCGCTGATCCGCTGCCGGAGACCTTGAGCGTCACGAGATTGCATCGGAAAGCGACATCGTCGGGGCCGAGGGAGACCCCGATGCTCGCGGCTTCAAGGGGGGACCGGCCCGTATAGTACTTCCGCGGATCATATCCCAGGACGGACAGGTTTGCCACATCGCTCCCGGGAGTATACCCGTCGGGAACGGTGCTGACCATGCCTACCTGGCCCGCTGAAGCCAGTTGATCGAGGTTCGGGGTCTTCGCCGCCTGCAGACAGGTCCTGCCGCCGAGGTCAGCGCGCGGGCGGTCAGCCATTCCGTCACCCAGTAAAATGATGTATTTCATGATCAGATGCGGTCGGTCAATCGCTAGGCATCAGTCGGCAGTCGACTGCCGACTGATGCCTAGCGATTATTTCTGGCTATTCCGCGTCGGCCCCTTCCACGGGTTCGACCTTGACGCCCCGTTCACGCAGATATGCAATACCCTCATCGAGCTTCTTCTCCGCCCCTTCAAGTTCAAGCACGACCTCACCGATGCTCTCGGTCACTTTGGCACGCCTGATGTTCGGCATGACATCGAACTTCTTGGCCATCGTAAAGATAATGGGCTCTTTGATCAGATCTTGCGGGAATGTCAGTTTGATCCTCTTCGTAGCCATGTGACCTCCTTATTGGAACCGGAGGGGAAGAATGTAAGGAAGGTAGGAAGGTACGAGAAAAAGTTCCGTCATACCGCCTATTCTCTTACCCTCTTCCCATCTTTCCTTCCTTCCCTCGCTATCGACACCCGCCGGCGATAGCGGGCACGATCGAGATAGTGTCGCCGTCCTTCAGCACCGTCGCTTCCTTGTTGACGAAACGGATATCCTCATCGTTCACGTAGATGTTGATGAAACGGCGCACCTTGCCGCCTTCGGACAACCGTTCCTTGATGCCGGGATAGTCCTTCTCCAGGGCATCCACCAGTTCCGTGATGTTCCTGGCGCTGCATTCCACCTCCGCCTTTCCGTTCGTCAGTTTCTGCAGCGGCGTCGGGATCCTCACTTTCACACCCATGGGCCTTCTCCTCCTGAATTTTAAAGGTCACAGAACCGTCAACGGATCAATGCGCAATGCCATGGTCTTCCTGCTGTTCGAGCACGGTCAGCGGCATCTCGCTTACCCTGCCCTCTTCGATCACATACCCCCTGGCGACCGGATTCGCGCGGTCCAGGAGGGAAACGATGACATACACGGCGCTGGGATAGTTCGGCAGCCTGGTGCCCGGCCAGTACGCCCTTTCCACATCGACGCTCGAAGGATATGCATGGCCGCCCGGATGGGAATGGAACATGCCCACCATCGCAAGGCCTGCTTCCCGAATGTCCTTCATCACCCGGAACTGCTCCTCCGGATCCATTTCGTAGGAGACCGGACCGGGACGCACATTCGTCATGCAATAGACCTTTTCCACCCTCCCGTCCCGGCCGCCCAGAATTCCGCACATCTCGTTCGGGTACCCGGCGTTGCAATGGTCGATGATTCTTGCGAGATCGGTCCTGGTTATCGTCAACATGCACATCTCGCAGGCTAAAGCCTGCGGCTACCTTCGTTCATTCCGCACTCCGAATTCCGCACTCCGCACTCTCAATGGTTCATCGAGCAAAAATGCTCGTAGTCGATGAGTTCCTTGATCGTCGGATGTTCCCCGCACACCGGGCAATCGCGGTTCTTCGGCACTTTTACGGTCCGGAAGCTCATGTCGAGGGCGTTCCAGAGCAGGAGCTTTCCCTTCAGCGGCTCGCCGATGCCGAGGATCGCCTTGACGACCTCGGTGGCCTGGAGGGTCCCGATAACGCCGGTCACGGCTCCGAGAATGCCCGCTTCCTGGCACGAAGGGACCATGCCCGGCGGCGGCGGGACCTCGAAGAGGCATCGATAACAGGGTCCGTCGCCCGGGTAGATGGACATCAACTGCCCCTCGAACCGGAACACCGCGGCGCTGATAAGCGTTTTCCTGAGCATGACGCAGGCATCATTCACCAGGTACCTCGTCGGGAAATTGTCGCTCCCGTCAACGACGATATCATAGTCCTTGATGATGCCCTTGATGTTCTCCGACGTAAGACGCTCCTTGTGCGTAGTGACTGTCACGTCGTGGTTCAGGGTCTCATAGGTCTCTTTCGCTGAGTCGGCCTTGAACACGCCGATACGGCTCGAGTTATGGGCGATCTGGCGCTGAAGGTTCGATATCTCCACGCGGTCATTGTCGATCACGCCGATGGTACCCACACCGGCGGCAGCGAGGTAGTACCCCACCGGCGAACCGAGGCCGCCTGCGCCCACGAGCACGACCTTCGCGTTCAGCAGCCGCTCCTGCCCTTCCCCGCCGACCTCGGGCAGAAGGATATGACGGCTGTATCGCAGTATCTGGTCTTCGGTAAATTCCATGAGTAACCACCGTAAGTCGTCAGGCGTAAGGCGTCAGGGGGAAAAGACCTACGGTCCCGGCAGTATCGCCTTACCCCTTACCCCCTGCGCCTAACGGATTTTATTTCTTCTTCTCCTTGTCCTTGCGGACAACGATGCGCCATTCCTTCTCTCCGGTCTGCTCCACGAGCAGGACCTTTTGCCCTTCGTTCTCCATGCTCTTGGGAACGTTCTCGACGGCTGCCCTGTGGTCCAGGATGATCTCGAGCACCTCGCCTGTGTTCATCTTCTCGATCGCCAGTTTGGAGCGCACGAACGTATAGGGGCAGACCTGACCCCTGATGTCGATCGTCCTGTCAACTTTTATGTCGTCGGCCATCTTTTCTCCAGTGACGCTGCGGATTTACTTCTGCCCTTCTTCCACCCGTATCACCATGGTCGGACCGGCGACACAGTCCATCGTATTGATCTCGGCCAGAGCGCTCCGCACGTTGCGCTCCACCGCCTCGTGGGTCATCATGACCAGGGGAACGGCTTCCGCCGCACCCCGTCCCTTCTGGATCACCGACTCGATGCTGATGTTGTTCTTTCCGAGCACTCCCGAGATCCGCGACAGGACCCCCGGCTTGTCCATGGCAGCGAACCGCAGATAATAGCACGACGTAATGTCTTCCATTTTCCGTATCTTCAGGGGCTCGCGCTCGCGAAACGCCGCCACGGGCATCCTGCCCGCGCAGCCCGACAGAATGTCCCTGCCGATGTCCATGATGTCGCTCACCACGGCGCTCCCCGTGGGCATATCGCCGGCGCCCCTGCCGGAAAACATCGTCGATCCCACGGCATTGCCGACGACGTTCAGGGCATTGAAGACCCCGTCAACCGTGGCGATGGAGAAGTCCCCGGGAAGCATGGTGGGATGCACGCGCGCTTCGACCTCGCCACGCGCTTTCTTGGTGATGGCAAGAAGCTTGATCTTGTAGCCGAGGTCGCGGGCAAAATCGATGTCCAGGGGCGTGATCTTCGAAATGCCCTCGGTGTAGATGTCCTCGAACTTCACCGGCGTGCCGAAGGCCAGCATGGTCAGGATCGCGAGCTTATGGGCTGAATCGATTCCCTCGATATCGAAGGTCGGATCGGCCTCGGCATATCCTTTCGCCTGTGCCTCTTTGAGCACCTCGTCGAACTTCCTTCCCTCGTTCGTCATGAGGGTCAGGATGTAGTTGCACGTACCGTTCACGATCCCGTAAATGGATTCGATCTGGTTCGCCGCGAGTCCGTCCCTGAGCGATCTGAGAATGGGAATGCCCCCTGCCACGGACGCCTCGAAGCCCACGGTCACTCCGGCCTTTTGCGCGGCGGCATAGATCTCCTCGCCGTGAACGGCAAGGAGCGCCTTGTTCGCCGTCACCACGTGCTTCTTGTGCTTGATCGCATCAAGGATGAACTCCTTGGCAGGTTTGTACCCGCCGATGAGCTCAACCACGATGTCGATGTCGGGATCGGTGATGAGCCCTTTTGCGTCGTTCGTAAGCTGCACATCGCCGAGTTTGACGCCCCGGTCGCGCTTGATGTCCAGGTCGGCGATCTTCTTGAGCTTCACGGGGATGCCCAACCTCCGCTTGATGATGTCCGCGTTCTCAATAAGGATGCACGCGGTCCCCGAACCCACGGTCCCGAAACCGATGATACCGACGTTGATGGATTTTTTCGATGTCATTTTTACTTCCTCTCTGCAAATAGCAGATCCAAAAGTGCGGATCCGCAATTATCGTTATGTGACAATGATCTCAGCGCCTTGCGGCGAGCTGCGGAGATCGCGCCCGCTCCCGGACGCATCATACAAACATCTGGACGCTTGTCTTTGGATGTTTATTGTGATGCCTTTTTGATATTTGCCGCTTGTGATCCGGGCTCCGCAGTGGTAAGCGCGAGAGGGGAAGACCTTCCTTATATCCTCTTGTTTCTAAAGAATTTATTGTGATTGTACGAGCTGAAAAAGAACAAGGCTGATAATAAAACACCTTGGAACGTTTGTCAATATAAAATCCAAAATGCAGGAGGGAATTCCATCGGGAAATTGCATGGTTATCCGATTTTTTGCCGGCGCGGAGACTTGAGATACAGGCAAGGAGTATCGCGGTCGCGAAAATTAAAATCCGCTGGGGATCAGAACCTCTTTTCCTTCATCAGGTCTTCTTTGAATTTCTCTACCTGCTGATCCCGCTCGGCCGCACTCCATCCGAGCTCACGGGCCATGATCCCTGCGATCCGCGTCGCCTGCTGCTCGCCGCGGGTCGCAGTGATGCCCGTATGCATTCTCCGAAGAAGGACATCAGAGATGGTCTTCGCGCCTTCTTCACGGATCCCGTACAGGACCTGGGCGTAGATGTCCCGGCTTTCCGGAGAGATCTGCTCGGCAAGACGCCGATCTTCTCCCATGAACTGCAACACCTTTGCCGTCCGCGATCCGTAGAAGTGGATAAGATGCCGCACGGTCCCCGATTCGACGCCAAAGCGCTCGGCCAGCTGCGGCACGGTCTCTCTCACGTACTCGTCCAGATCCGCGGGAAGGCTCCCGGCAAGCGGTTCCCTCTGTGTCACGCACACGGCTTTCCTGCCGAGCCTCTTGCATGCTTCATCCACGACGTCCTCCGCCATGTTGCGATAGGTCGTGTACTTGCCGCCGGCAATGGTGATGATGCGACCCGTCCGCCCCTCCGGGATCACCCGATGCTTGCGCGAGATCCTGCTCTCCCGCTCGCCCTCGAACGCCAGTGGTCGTATGCCCGCGTAGGTGTAGAGGATCGATCCCTTCGTGAGGTTCAGTCCCGGCAGGACGCGTCTGCTCTCGTTCAGGAGATAGTCGACATCGCCGGTATCCGCGTGGACCTCGTCCAGGTCGCCGTCGTATTTTGTATCGGTCGTACCGATAAGGGACCATCTGTCCATCGGGATGATGAAGAACATCCTGCCGTCCTTCGACGCTACGAAGAGCGATTGTTCGGACAGCTTCGGAACGATCAGATGAATGCCCTTGGTCGGACAGATGATCTTTTTTCCGTCGATCCCGCCGGCCTTGCGGACCTGGTCGACCCAGGGCCCCCCTGCGTTGATAAGCACCCGGGAACGGTAGGTCGCCCTGGCCCCGGTCATTGTATCGCGGGCGGTCACGACGACGCCGTCGGCGATCTCCTCGATCTTCTCGGCCCCGGCATAGTTCATCACCGTCGCGCCCGCCTCCCGCGCTGCGATGATGTTCTCGATCACCAGCCGCTCCGGCAGGATGATCTGGTGGTCGTAGAACAGGGCGCTCCCCTTCAGACCCGAACGGTTCAGATGGGGCTCCAGGGACAGGGTCTTTTCCGTTCCGGACGTGAAGTAACGGGGGAGGTCCTTTTCGCGGGACAACAGTTCATAGAGATGAATGCCGACGGAGATGGCGGCCCTTCCGTGCGGATCGCCCTGGTAGATGGGGATCAGGATCGGCATGGGCGTTATGAGATACGGCGCCTGCCTGCGAAGGATGGCCCTTTCACGGAGCGCCTCGGCAACAAGGTCTACCTCGAAGTTCGCCAGATACCGCAGCCCGCCGTGAACGAGACGCGTGGTCTTCGAGCTCACCCCGGACGCATAGTCGCGCTTCTCCAAAAGCAGCGTCGAAAGCCCTCGCAACGCGGCGTCACGCGCCACCCCGGCGCCGGTAACCCCGCCGCCGATGACGATGAGGTCGAGGATCCTCTGATCAGCGTTCATTCGGTATTGCCCTGCTGTGCCGGGTACTTGACCCGGTATTGAAGCTTGCCGGTCCGGTCATGGTCGAAGTAACCGAACGTTCCCAGGTCCCCGTAGGATTCGAGGGACCCGAGCAGTTTCCCGTCGGCGCCGAACATCCGCTGAAAACGATAGGTCGCCCCTTCGCGGGAAGTCGAGACGTAGTCGATGACCTGGACCCGCTCCACCTTGCCGCCCTGCTCCCGGTCCTCCTTCTTCTCTCCGACGAGATTGATGGACGACGTGTTGGTGTCGGTCATCAACCAGCCCGCCCGAAGGTACTCCCCCTTCTCCGTCTTGATCGAATGGATGTAATACCCCATGATCTCATGCACGAGCCAGGGCAGGGCATCAGGCCGGAAAGGCCCCTTTACCCGTGAGACCACCGCGCCGTTAAAATCATAGGTGGCGAACACCGGACCCTGCTCCTTCGTCAGCAGAGCAGCATCGTTCCGGACCCTGGTGAGCGTGTCTGCGGAATAGCCTTTACCGTCCACCCGGGCAAGATTCACGGAAGAAGCGATCCTTTCCTTGAAGAGAAGGAGCTGCTTCACCAGTTCGTCAACGACCGGCTGGGGGACTATTCCCGCGCTGTCACGCTGACCCCTGTCCTTGGGCTCGCTATCACGCGGGCGCTTGCCCTTCGGATCGTTTTTGCGCGGGCGTTTGCCCTTCTGCTCACTGTCACGCGGGCCTCCGTTCTTCTGCTCGAGAAGGTCGGCACCCTTGAACAGGATGATGCGGCGTCCCGACCCTGCCGCCGACAGGAATTCCTGCTCTGACAACAGGGGGATATCCTTCTCTGCTGCGTAGATTGTCCCGTCATGCGGTCCCTCGAGTGCAAGCGGGATCGCGACAAGCAATATGAGCGATCTAAAGATGTGCCTCATGAAGATATTAGAAAAGCTCCTTCCGGGAAAGATCGCTTGAGAAGGCCAGATTCAAACACATAATCCCACAGAACCACGCATTTTGCGAAATAAATTCCAATTATTTCCCACTTCAATCAATAGCTTAAAATATAATTACCATTTTTACCCCACAATAGATCTTAGCATTATGGGCTCATTACTATATATTCCATCGACACCCCAGGAGATAAACTGCTCTGCCTCATCCTCTTTATCGATGGTCCAGACATAGACCTTGATATTCCTGCTATGGCATGAGGAAATGAGTTCACGGGAAACGGTTTTCCTGTTCAAACTGATGACCGGGTAACCCTTTGAGCGGTATGCGCTCACCTCCGACGGCGCGAAGGCATCAAATATCCCGGCCGCCGGCACGTTTGGCATCACCCGTTTCGCTTCGATGATCTCCCGTTCTTTGAACGACGAGATCATCAGTCCCCCTTGGTAACCCGTTCCGACGATATGCGCTGCGGTCAGCGCACCGGCGCCTTCGCTCTTGATCTCAATGTTCAGGCTTGCCTTGCCGGCTACAAGAGAAAGCACATCGCTCAGGCTCGGGATGCATTCGCCGTTCTTCAGCCTGACCCTGGCGATATCGTCCGACAGTGACCGTTCAATATCGATATTGCTTTCTGCGGTCCGCCCGGTCTCCTTATCATGCATCACATAAAGATTGTTATCGCGGCTTTTCCGTATGTCGAACTCGATCATATCCACCGGAATGGAAAGAGCAAGCCTGAAGGCTTCAAGGGAATTTTCAAGAGCGCGGGAGGAGTCTCCCCGATGGGCGATGACAAGGGGTTTGGGCATAGAATCTGTCATGAAGCAGTCATGGGGCAGTCATAACGCAGTCTAAAGGCAATCGAACTCAGCAATGATTTAACTGCTTCACAACTGCATTATGACAGATTCCCGGCTGATCCACGACTGCAATTCAACTGCATCTCGACTTCAGTTCGACTGTTACTTCGGTCCTACAACCTTTTCCAGAATGATGTCCTTGATGACCTTGATCTGGTCCACGAGCTTCCTTGGCGGGACAGCTGCGCGGTGGATGGCGCTCCGGATGGCCACCATGCGTTCGAGCGTGGCAAGCTCCCCTTGCCGGATGAGCTCGCGGGGGTCACTGAAGTCCGCCCAGTGAATATGACCCACTGCCGGATGGACAGAAACATCGGCCTCCTCGAGGAGGAGCTCGTTCAGGAACACCCGGGTCACCGCGTCGGCCCGGAGCACGATGTCCAGGCCGGACGTATCGCTGAACTGGGCAATCTCGCTCGAGACATCAACGGCGATGACCACATCGGCGCCCATGTTCTGAGCGCAGATAACAGGGACGCGCTCGACCCATCCCCCGTCGACCAGCGTCATGTCGCCATCCTTCACCGGCGGAAAGATCCCCGGCAGGGCGCAGCTCGCCCGTACCGCTGTCCGCAGCGAGCCGCTCGTATAGACAACCCGCTTTCCGTTGCGGATATCGGTGGCAACGCACCCGAAGGGGATATTGGTGTCCTCTATATTGATATCGGGGATCAGAGGGTTCAGAAACTCCTCGTACTCCCTTTCCGATATGAAGGCGGGCTTGGTGGCGGTAACTCCCCAGAAATACCCCTTGCGGATAAGGTTCGCCATGTCGGCGAAAAAACCATGGTTATTACTGGGCTGTTCCAAACGACGGATGAACTCAAGGCGGGTCTTGCGGGAACGGAAACTGCGAAGATACTGGTCCACCCTGCCGATCCAGTACCCTGCATCGGGTTGGGAAGCATACAGCCCCCCCATGAGGGCACCAAGACTGGTTCCCGCGATCATATCGACGGGCAGTTTGGCATCCTCAAAGACCTTGAGCACGCCGAGATGAGCAAGACCTCGCGCCGCCCCGCCGCCCAATGCCAGACATATCTTTGGTTCCATCAATCTTTCCGGAGCTTAATGGGATTTAGCTTCACTGGTCATCAGATGATAGCATCGGTATGAAAAAGAGTAAAGCAAAAGATTTCTTCAACAGAGCACCTCATGCCATGATTAAATAGTCAATGATATTTCGTCCTGAATCTAACGTAAGCGACACTACTGGTTTTTTTTAAATTATTCTCTCCCCAGCAGGAAAAGATATAAACAGCATTTTCATCAACGATATGACAGCTCAGTTTCATATTATGAACATAAAAAAGTCATAAATTTCCTTGACATGATTTAAATAAAAATGGTAACGTTCAGTTTATGAACAAAGGATTGGCCGGCTCGGCTTCTTCGGAGTCAGGGCGTTATCGGGACCTTCAGATCCTTGACGAACTATCGAACAATGATGCTTTAACGCAACGCGACCTGAGCAAGCGAATGGGCATGGCTCTTGGCCTCGTCAACTCCTACCTCAAGAACCTCATCGCCAAAGGCTATATTACCGTCAAGAACATCCCGTCGAAGCGCTATGCATACTACCTCACGCCCAACGGATTTGCTGAGAAGACCAGGCTGGCCTACGACCTTCTGCATGACTACACCCGAATCTATCGTGAGGCCAAGAACAACTATCGCCAGCTCTTTTTCGAACTCGAGCGCTCCGGGGCGAAGCGCATCGTCTTCGCCGGCGCCGATGAGGTGGCTGAGTTCGCTTATATCACCCTGCAGGAAACGAAGCTTCAGCTCGTTGGTATCTACGATCCGGAAAAGGTTGGAGAGAAGTTCTTCAACCTTGTCGTTCATTCCTTTCGGGAGATCGATGCACAGCACTATGACTGTATCCTGGTGACATCTTACCTTCGCCGGGATCAGCTTCGCAGAGAACTCATAACCTCGGGAGCAAGAAAACAGGATATTAAGACCATTTTTCCTGTGGAAGAAGAACGAGACAAATAATCGGTCATCAATGCCACCCAAAAAAGAATATATGTTTATCATCTCAACGAACTTTCCTTTACAGCAGGGCAGATCTGGCCGGGGCGGACAGGCACCCGGCATTGAAGGCAACGATGACCCTTCCCTGTCTGGTAACGAAGATGGTCGCGGAGACATCCACTGTCCTCGCCCGAACGCAATAAAGCCGACAAGGAACAGCACCCCATGATCATCATTATCGACTACCGGATGGGAAACCTCGGGTCCATTCTTAACATGCTGAAGAAGGTGGGAGCCCCCGCAAGGATATCCTCGGATCCTGTGGCGATCGGCGAGGCGACAAAGCTCATCCTGCCCGGCGTCGGTGCCTTCGACAACGGCATGAAGCACCTGCGCGATCAGGGTTTCCTGCCGGCATTGGAAGATGCAGTCATGCGTCGCAAGGTCCCGGTGCTCGGCATCTGTCTTGGCATGCAGTTGATGACCAGGAGCAGCGAGGAAGGTTCGCTCCCGGGCCTCGGCTGGATCGATGCAAGGACCGTTCGTTTCATGCATGATCCGTCATTGAACCTGAAGGTCCCCCACATGGGATGGAACACGGTCAACATCCGGAAGGAGAGCGTTCTGTTCCGGGACATGTACCCGGAGCCCCGGTTCTACTTCGTGCATTCCTATCACACCGTGTGCGAGCTGGACAGCGACGTCCTGACCGAGACGAGCCACGGCTATGCCTTCACCTCGTCGTTCCAGCGGGACAACGTCATAGGCGTCCAGTTCCATCCCGAGAAGAGCCACAAATTCGGGATGCGTCTACTGAGGAACTTCGCGGAGGCCGGAGCATGCTGAACACGCGAGTGATCCCCTGCCTTCTGCTCAAGGGACAGGGACTGGTAAAGACCGTGAAATTCAAGGACCCGAAATATGTCGGGGACCCGATCAACGCCGTCAAGATCTTCAACGACAAGGAGGTCGATGAGCTCCTGTTCCTGGACATCACGGCGACCGTCGAGCGGAAACGCCCGCCCCTGAAAGTGATAGCGGAGATCGCCAGCGAGTGTTTCATGCCCCTTTCCTACGGCGGCGGCATCCGGACCCTGGACGATCTGCGGGAGATTTTCACCGTCGGCGTCGAAAAGGTCTGCATCAACACCCATGCAGTGGACGATCCGTCCTTCATCGGCAAGGCCGCGGACATTTTCGGGAACCAGAGCATCGTGGTTTCCCTGGATGTCAGGAAGAGCCTCTTCGGCAAATACGAGATCTATACGCAGAGCGGGACGAAGAACACGAAGCTTGACCCGGTGTCCTTCGCCGTCCGGATGGAACAGCTGGGCGCTGGCGAGCTCTTCGTGAACTCCATCGATCGGGACGGGACCATGCAGGGTTACGATATCGAACTGATACGGCAGGTTTCCTCGGCGGTCCGCATCCCGGTCATCGCCTGCGGTGGCGCCGGCACGATCGACCATCTGGCGGATGGAGTGAAGCGCGGCGGTGCATCAGCGGTATCGGCCGGCAGCATGTTCGTTTTCCACGGCAAGCACCGGGCTGTCCTGATCAGCTACCCCGGACAAGGCGAGTTGAGCCGGGCGTTCACGACCTCGGCGGGAAAGGACCAGACAGCCTCATGAGCGAAAATTACCCGATCTGCGCGCGGTCCGTAATGGACACACCGACTCGAATATCGAGTTCGATGATCAGGGCGTCTGCCGTCACTGCCGACAGTACGACCGGCTCGTGCGGCAATCCGTGATCCCTGCCCCTGCCCAGGAAGCGGTGGGAGAACCACAACTCTGGGAATAATCTCTTCCCGTCATGGCTCTACCGCAGGCTGGTCAGGATCAGGAGAAAGTGGCCTTAACACTGCTGCCGGCGATGCCGTATCGCTTCCGCGGCGGGGCGTTTGAGGTGCTTCGCACGACCCTTGCAAAGGACGCACGATGACAGACCAGCGGCTCAAAGTTCTCTTCATCACCCACGACACGAGCAATTACGGCGCGTCCCGGAGCCTGCAACTGCTCCTCAGGAACTACCAGGACGTAGAGGCGGACCTCATTGTCCAGAGGCGCTTCTTCGGGAATCATGACCACGAAGATCTGCGGCGCAGGTTCGGCGGACAGGTGAACAGGATATGGGAGGCATTTCTTCCCTTCGCCACCTGTTACCAGTATGGACGCAAAGGGATCGTGTTCGGCGTTCTCATCAGGCTCTACAATCTAACGCTGGCAAGGACCGGCTCCCGGCTGGTGGAACGCGTCGCTGCTGCCGGCGGCTACGATGTCGTCCACCTGAACTCGCTCGTTCTGCACTCGCTGATCAGCGACCGCCACCCCTTCGTCCTGCATATGAGGGACGTCTACGACGGGACCGATCCGATCGCGGTCGGGAACGTGCAGAAGGCCCGGGGGGTCATCTTCATCGATGAGGCCACCCGCCGGCCCTTCAGGGACGTTCTCCTGCGGAGGTCCCTCGTTCTGAACAATCCCTTCAATATGTCCCGCGTCGCCGAGTTCGCTGACTACCATCCCGACCTTCCCGGCCTCGATGCGGCGCGCAACACCGTTTTCAGCACTATCGGCGTCGCGAACGACAAGAAAGGCACGGGGTTCATCGTCGGCGCGTTCCTGAAATTGAAGCATCCGGACGCCCGTCTGCTCATCGTCGGCGGGCGGGAGGCGGCTGCCCTGGCAGCGTACCGGAAACTCGCCCAATCGGACCCGAGGATCATCTTTTGGGGCGAGGAACCGGACATCATGAAGATCTACGCCATCAGCGATTACGTGCTGCGCGGCGAGGAATTCCCCTGCGTCGGCCGCACCGTGTATGAAGGACTTTACTCGGGCTGCCGGGTGATCCTCCCGGGGGACCGGGACACCCCGCCGCCGATGTTCGAGTACGAAACCTACCGCGACTCGATCTTCTTCTATCGACCAAGGAACGAGGAGGAACTACTCGGCCTGCTCCAGCGGCTCACGGGAGATAAGGTGAGGGAGCGGCGCCTGAGGTCCAACGTGGACGCTTACGTCCGGAGCGTCCATGACTTTATTTCTTCCCTCCGGCAGGAGGCGCCGGCCGCCCGACAGGAGCCATGAACGTGCATACCTATCCGAAGATAGCCATCATCACGCCCTCGTACAACCAGGCGCAGTTCATCGAGCGCACCATCTTGAGCGTCCTTGGCCAAAACTATCCGAACCTTGAATATATCGTGATGGACGGCGGCTCGCGCGACGGGACCGTCGACATCCTGAGAAAATACGAGGGGAGTTTAACGTGGGTCTCGGAGAAGGACAAAGGCCAGGCGGACGCCATCAATAAGGGCATGGCCCGGTCGACCGGCGACATCATCGCGTATCTCAACTCCGACGACGTGTACGAACCGGGCGCCCTGATGCGGGTGGCGGAATATTTCTCGTTTCATCCGGAGGTACGGTGGCTCACCGGAAAGTGCCGGATCATCGATGAGCGGGACCGGGAGGTCCGGCGGCCGATCACGGCATACAAGAACTTCCTATTGAGGCATTACAGCTACCCGCTGCTGCTCGTGACCAATCCCGTGAGCCAGCCGGCCACCTTCTGGAAGCGCAGCGCGGTAGACGAGTTTGGGCCTTTCGACGAGAACGAACATCTGGTGATGGACTACGACTACTGGCTGAGGATGGGGAAGAAGTATCCCCCGGCGGTGCTGGACAGCTATCTGGCGGGGTTCCGGGTCTATGCCCTGTCAAAGACATCGAGCTCGTTCCTCACGACATTCGAACGAGAGATGCTGCTTGCGCGAAAACATTCCACATCGGCACTCCTGAACGGCCTGCATCGGGTCAGCTACCTCTGCATCTCCGCGGTTTACCTTCTGCTCAACGCCGTGGGACGGCTGAGGACCGTACGCCGGTCCTAGCCTACGCTGCGCCTGCCGCGGTCTTCGCGGTCCGTCTCGCCTGCCACCACTCGAAGACCTCCTCATACACCACGATGAACGCAAGAAAGAACCCGATGGACGGCATATAAACCCGGTGTTCGAAGATCACATCGACGACCGGCACAAAGCTCTGAGTCGGCGAGAGTCCTATATAGAACCATGCGACGCCGAAGGGGATGAGCTTCCAGCCCTTCTTCCACGCCAGCCAGAACGCACCGCCGACAACGACCAGGTGGCCCGCGAATGATATGATGGTCGGCAGCTCGAAGAGCGCCTTTGCGACGGGGTACTCGTAGTCAAGATTCTGGTTGATCGGCAGGACCAGTATCCGTACGTACGTCCAGATGACGTTCAGGGACGTGAGCAGATAGGTCCAGGGCGTGAGGCCGGTCGTGCTGACCAGATTGAACCCGACGCCGGCTGTACCGCCTGCCGCGGTGAGGTTCAGCGATTTGAGCACCAGTGCCCACGGCAGGGCTGCCATAAGGTAGAACGCCCAGCGGCGCAGAACAGGCTTCAGTTTCCCGTCGGCGAAGAACAGGATATCGTATGCCATCAACACGGCGGGCAGGGTCACGGCCCACTCCTTGGACCCCATGGACAGGAACGCTGCGACCAGCACGCCTAGGGCGTAGCTGAACCTGCCGCTGGGCGCACCCTTGATGAAAAAGAGGAAGGCGAGGAGGTAAAAACACGTCGCCAGCAGCTCCGAACGGCTGATGATATAAGTGACCGATTCGGTCTGGACGGGATGCACGCCGAAAAGCAGCGCGCCGAAGAGCGCCATGCGTTTCGCCTTGTCGGAAAACTTGTCCCCGAATACGGGCAGCGTGAGGGTCCAGAGGATCAGCAGGTATACGAAGATGCTGTTGACGATGTGAACCCCGATGTTGAAGATATGCCATCCGACCACGTTCAACCCGTTCAGCTGGTAATTGAGCATGATAGAAAGGTATACGACCGGACGGTTGCCTGCCAGGATGCGGAGAATGTTCGCGACTGTCGCGTGCCGGATCGAGTCATTCTCGAGTATCGCGGGATTGTCATCAAAATGAAAACTGGCCGTGAATGTGTTGGAATAAGCTATCAGGATCATGACCGCGATCAGGCCGAAAGCGATCCAGTTGAACCGCCGGCTGGCATATGTTTTGGAAAGAAACTCCTTAAGTTTTACCATAGATACCGTGTTACCTCCCATCAAGGCTCGGACTGAAATTTACCACGTAAACGGCCGAAAGTAAAGAATGTGTGCAGAAATACCCGGGGCGTTCCCTATTCATCACGGGACTTGACCTGCTTCATCGATAACTGTTTTAATTCCTCCAATGCCTGGCGAAGCAGCGCGATCTCCTGGGCAAGGCGCTTGTTTTTCTCGGAAAGCCCCGAGATGACCGCGGAGAAATGGAGCGTGATCAACAGCAGGAAGAGGAACGCGATCAGAAAGAGCAGGGACGGGGGATAGAATATCCCGACCTGGCGGGCAATGTACTCGAGCAGGCTACGCGACAGGGACAAGATGAGCAGGACCGCGCCCGAGAACAGCCAGAGGAGCGCATACCGCTCCTTCAACCGGCCCCGCCGGATCAGTTCGAACACGAGGAAAAGGAGCGTCGCGCTTCCCGCGATCGCCAATATTTTGACAATGTCCATAGGAGACCTCACTTCTTCAACAGATCGATGAATACCGCCAGGAGAACCTTGACCATGTAATATGCCGATCGAATGGGAGTGATCGAGGAACGTCCCCCGGTACGATCACGCATTCGCACGGGCGCCTCTGCGATGGTCATTCCTGCGCGATGGAGCAGAACCAAGCTTTCCACCTCAGGGTAATCCTCGGGGTAGACGCGGGCAAAGTACTCGATCACCTGGCGATTGACCGCTCGAAATCCTGATGTTGTGTCGGTGACCGGTATGCCAATGATCGCGGAAAGGACCATTGAAAAGATCGAAATACCGAGCCTCCGGAAAAAGGACGGCCGGTAATCCCCCCGTTTCAGGAAACGGGATCCTATCACAATATCCGCATTGCCCTTCCGCAGAGCATCAAGAAGGATCCCTATCTCGGCGCCAAGATGCTGACCGTCGCCATCGAACTGGATCGCGATATCGTAGCCCTTCGTCCTCGCATACTGGAAACCGGTCTGCATGGCCCCACCGATACCCAGATTGAATGACAGGCTCGCCAAGTTCACGCCGGATTGTCGCGCCACGGCCGCGGTACAGTCGGAGGAGCCGTCATCCACAACAAGGATATCCGCTTGCGGAACATGACTGCGGAGGTCCTGGATCACTCCGTGCAGACTTTCCGCCTCGTTGTAGGCAGGAACAATGATCAGTATTTTATTCATGGGAACAATAAGGACGACTCGCCACGGCTTGTAATTCGACGATGATAATCTATCCCGGTTAAACAGTCAAGAGAGACAGAAGACTTTTCTTGTGGAAGAAAACGGCCGCTCCGTACAACTAAGCGCTGTGGGAGAACCATTCCTGTTGACACAAACAAGTTTTTTTGTTAATGTATAGGCAAATTCAGGCGGTTATTGAGATGGGGACGGGTTACGTGACAAGCATTGATCGATGGTCCATAGCGGTTGGTGTTCTGCTGATGACAGGGGTTATTCAGACGGCGCACGCTGACATCTACCAATACGTGGATGACAGTGGCATCGTCCATTTCACGAATGTCCCCACCAACAGCAAGAAAAAGCCGACCAAGGTCTATTCCGAGCAGAAAAAACACGCCCCTCTTACCGCGGCCGTGGCACAACCCGCCGGCAACGGACAGCGGAACAGTTCTCGGGATACGGTACCCGCGTCCTATCTGAACATCATCAACTCTGCCTGCAGCCGCTTCGGAGTTGACCCGTCATTGGTCCATGCCATCGTGAAAGTAGAGTCGGACTTCAATCCCTATGCTGTATCGCGAAAGGGCGCAATGGGGCTCATGCAGCTCATGCCCCAGACCGCCAACACCATGAACGTCCGGAACACCTTCAGCCCCGATGAGAACATCGAGGGCGGCGTGAAATACCTCCGCTACCTCCTTGACCGGTATGAGGGCAACATATCGCTTGCCCTCGCAGCTTATAATGCCGGCGAAACAGCGGTAAAGAAATGGGGTACGATCCCGCCTTTTAAAGAGACCCAGGACTATGTAAAAAAGATCCTGCAGATCTACAATGGGACCGGCAAGACCTTCATGCCCCGCTACACGATCTACGTCGGCGCCGGCGACGATGGGACGATCCTGCTCACCGATAATCCCTCAAGCCACCCGGACAAGACGCTCCGCCGCAAGATGGGACAGAACCTTTAAGTCTTTTATAACTGTCTTTTCATGATCCTGCAGCCCTTCTCTCTCCTAAGTTTCGTTAGACCCGCATAGCCGACCTGATGTAGCGAGACGCCTGTTATTTCAGCTCAAGGGCGCCAGGATCAGGTCACTTTTCTCATCACCCCAACGACTTTCCCGATGATGCGCAGGTCTCCGTCGTTGAAATACAGGGGCTCCATACGGCTGTTCTCCGGCTGGAGCCGGACGCGTCCGTCCTCCAGAAAGAACCGTTTGACCGTTGCTTCGCCCTCGACCAGGGCAACGACGATATCGCCGTTGGCCGCCGTGGCCTGTTCCCGCACAAGGACCGTGTCGCCGTTGAGGATGTGTGCGTCCATCATGCTGTCTCCACGAACACCCAGCGCGAAGATCTGTTGGGATGATCTGAGAGCAAAAAGAGCAAGGTCCACGGTAAGGTCGCTCTCCCGGTTCTCCGGCGACAGCACCGGAATGCCGGCGGCAACCCGTCCGAGGAGAGGAACACTGCCTGACGGACGCGATCCGCCGATCACGGCAATGCCGCGCGATTTGCCGCGCTCCCGGACGATGTGGCCGCTGCGCTCGAGTGCCAGCAAGTGCTTCTCGACACCGTTGGTCGACCGGATGCCGAACTTCCCGCCGATCTCCCGCATGGTCGGCGGCATGCCGCGGCGAACCGTCGTTTCCTGTATGAATTGGTATATCGCCTGCTGACGTTCGGTGATGGCCTTCACGAAAACCCCTTTCTATTGCGGATTTCGGATTTCGGATTATTTTAAAATCCTAGAACAACTGCTGTTATCATTCTGGGATTGCATTTTGAACACGCCTATCTTCTATTTGGTTCTCCCCAATCCCCCGACATCAGCTCCTCATTGCTCAATCCTATATCTGAGATCTATTCTCAGCTTTTTCTACTCCTCAATCCGAAATGTGTGATTTATCTCTTTGTCGTTCAAATCCGCAAGCCGCGATCCACAATCCGCAATTCTTAGTATTCCCGGTCCCCGCCCGGCCTCCATGCCGGTGAGATGACCCGCTCATGGTGATATCGTTCGGCAAGCGTTCCCCAGGTTACCGTGAAATCACCGTAGCGGTCATTGATATCGTCCATGGCCTCTGCCGTGAACTTCCGCTTGCGTTCGTCCGTAAACAGCGGAACCTGCGACATCTGCTTCTCAAGGCCCGATACGCTCACGCCGACAAGCCGGATCGGCTGATCGAGCGAGATCCGTGTCAGGATCGACGATGCAGTCGCAAAGATGTCAAGCTCATGGTCAACGGGCCGGGGAAGCCGCTGCTGCCTCGAAAAGGTATGGAAGTCCGCATACCGGAGGGTAAGCGATACGGTATGACCGATGTACCCCCCGCGCCGAAGCCTGCGTCCCACCTTTTCGCAGAGCTGCAGCAGATGCCGCTGGATCATATCTATGTCCCCGCAATCCTTGTCAAGCGTCATGCTGTGCCCAACGGATTTGGCCTCCTCTTCGTCCTGCTCTGCCCGGGAGACAACGGGATCATCGTCGATGCCCTGCCCCATTTCCCGGAGACGCTCGCCGAGGATGCCGAACCGAGCGGTCAGCTTCGCAAGCGGTGTGCGCCCCAGTTTTCCGCAGGTCGTGATCCCCATGGCGGAAAGCTGCTGTGTCAGGCTGGGTCCGATGCCGCAAAGCTCCTTCACGGGCAGGTCCTCGAGCACCTCCTCCTCGTCGCCGGGGGAAATGAGCACGATGCCGTCAGGCTTCAGCATGTCGCTGCCCAGCTTGGCGAGTAGTTTGTTCCGCGCGATGCCGACCGAACAGGTGAGCCCCATGATCTCCCATATCTCGTTCTTCAGTCGAACCGCGATCTGCACCGGATCTCCCATGAGGGATTTGCAGCCCGTCACATCGAGGAACGCCTCATCGATGGAGAATAGCTCGACAAGCGGCGTGAACCGCTCCCAGATCGTGATGAGCTCTTTGCAGGCCGAGGAATACTTTCCCGGCGAGGCTGGGACCAGCACGATGTCGGGGCACTTCTTCCGAGCCTCGTGGTATTGCATTCCCGTCTTGACGCCGAAAGCGCGCGCTTCATAGGATGGCGACAGGATGATGCCGCGTTGGCTCGACCCCCCCACCGCCATGGGCCGGTCCCTCAGCTTCGGATCGGCACGCTGTTCGACGGACGCAAAAAAGGCATTCATGTCGATGTGCAGTATGCTGCGCATACTCAGTGCGGAGTGCGGAGTGCGAAGTGCGGAATATGAAGTTTCAACCGGCATTTTTATCTCCCCGATTATTTTTTTTTCTTAACTGTCCGGATAGAAGCTATTGTGATAGCTAAGAGCTCCTTTGCTTCAGCCGATAATTCCTTCAGTTGTTGCTCGCGCATCAATTTGCCTAAAATAAGAAGTTCCATCCAAAACAGAGACTCATCTGCTTCTTCTTCCACAATACTCGTTTTGTGAATAAAATCGGCCGCAGACCTAGCCCTGCAAGCAGATCGATAATTTGCACCAACCGATGTTCCCTACCGCAGCAACTGCCTTCCGATCACATTAGCTCTATTGCTCTTAGGCAGCGATTCAACCATTCGAATTATCCGTAGGGCGAAATTCTTGGTTCGTTCTTTCAGATTGTCATGTTTCATTATTTACTCCGCACTTCGCACTTCCCACTCCTCACTTCGAACTTCACAATTCACATTCCGCATGGGCCAGTTTCCACAAAGATGCATCCGCGTTATAGCATAGTTCATACAGCCCCTTCCCGTCGCTCACGGAAAAATGATGGATCACGGAACTACCTTCAAAGGTCGTCCAGATAAAGGTCGTCTCCTTGATCCGGACCTGCCTTCCATTCCAGGCGAACCAGACAGGACGGATCGTTCCCCTGCTGAACACAGCGCCGACCTTGACCGGTTCATCTATAACGATTGCCATGAAGCAAGTATAGTGAACATTTGTTCACCTGTCAAGCATATTTATATTTAGTGTATTAGCGTATTAATATATACATTATTTCATACTGATACAGTTATACTGCAATATTTTTCATAGTATTTCTTTACATTTTTCAGAAATTAATGTAGTTTTTTCAAAAGGATCGTTCACAGGATACAATTCCGCTATGGCTTCAATCACCCAGCAAGAGATCGAGACAATTCTGAACTCCACCCATGACGGTATGATCGCCGTCAACAATTCGGGCATCGTGACCCTCTTCAACAAGGCTGCTGAACGCATCACCGGCTTGAAGGCCGGGGATGTTCTCGGACGCGAGGCGCTGCAGGTCATTCCCAATACAAGACTGCATATCATTCTTGCCAAGGGGATCGAAGAGATCAACCAGCAGCAGGACCTCGATGCCACCACCATCATCACGAACCGCGTCCCCCTCCGGAACGACGCGGGCGAGGTCATTGGCGCGGTTGCCGTGTTCCGCGATATCACCGAGGTCAAGACGCTCACCGATCAGGTGTCCGGCCTCTGGAAGTCGCGCAACCTGCTGGAAGCCGTGATCGATGCCACGGAGGACGCGATCTCCGTTGCCGACGAAAAGGGCAATACGATCATCGTAAACTCGGCATACACCAGGATCACCGGGCTCCCTCCCGAGGCGGTGCTGAACAAACCCGTGACCGTGGACATTGCCGAGGGCGAGAGCATGCACCTCCAGATCCTGAGGACCGGGAAGCCCGTACGGAACGTCCGGATGAAGGTCGGGCCGGCCAAGAAGGAGGTCATCGTCAATGTTGCCCCCATCTTCATCGACGGCGCGATCCACGGCAGCGTGGGAACGATCCACGACATCTCCGAGATCATGGCGCTTACCGACGAGCTCGCCAAGGCCAAAAAGCTGATCCGCCACCTCCATGCCCGGTATACGTGGGGCGACATCATCGGCATCAGCCCTGCCATGGTCGCGGCAAAGGACCAGGCCCGCAGGGCCGCTGAAACGCCCGCCACCGTGCTGCTGCGGGGCGAGAGCGGGACCGGCAAAGAGCTCTTTGCCCATGCCATCCACAACGCGAGCACCCGCCAGAAAGGCCAGTTCGTGCGGGTCAACTGCGCCGCCTTGTCGGAGAACCTTCTCGAAAGCGAGCTCTTCGGATACGTGGAAGGCGCCTTTACGGGCGCGCTCAAGGGCGGCAAGAAGGGCCTTTTTGAAGAAGCGAACAATGGCACCATCTTTCTTGATGAGATCGGCGAGATCAGCCTGTCGCTCCAGCGCAAACTGCTTCGGGTCCTCCAGGAACGGGAGATCGTCCGTGTCGGCAGCACCGTGCCCGTTCCCGTGGACGTGCGCGTCATAGCGGCCACCAACATAAACCTGGAGCAGAAGGTAAAGGACGGCACCTTCAAGGGTGACCTTTACTACCGCCTGAACGTCCTGCCCATCGCCATCCCGCCGCTCCGGACACGCGAGGAGGACATTCCGCGTCTCGTTGAACATATCATCTTCCGGCTGAACCAGGAATTCGGAAGGCAGGTGATGGGCATGGCCCCTGAAGCCGTGGCAGAGCTGGTGAAATATCCCTGGCCCGGCAACGTACGGGAGCTCGAGAACGTCCTCGGCAGGGCAATGATCAACATGCGGCCGCAGGAGCGAGTGATCGATACGCAGCACCTGCCTCTGCTGGAGTGCGAAAAGATAAACGAGGCCTTCCTTGCCCTGGAGCAGACAGCGGTCGTGCGCCCTCTCGCGGACGTTGTTGCCGATGCGGAGCGCACGGCGATCACGCGGGCGCTCACGGAGACCGGAGGAAATCGGGAAAAGGCCGCCAAGCTGCTGGATGTTGCCTTAAGAAACTTCTATTACAAGATCAAAAAGTACGGTATTGTGACAGCGAAGTAATGCAGTATCATGCCTGCAATAATTTTCAATTATTGCAAAAATTTGCGCTATAATATACCAATGATAGCGCATACATCAGTACCTATCTAATTTAGTTTCATTAATTACAATCACTTATCTATTTAAATGACAATATTTTGAAGCGCCGTATCTTGGCGCAAGTATTGCTCTTATACGGGTATGATCATGAGAGACTATACATCGCTCCGCCCGGTCCGGCAGGAGCCGGCCATTGAAGCTCCCTGCAGCAAGCTGCAGGGAATCTTCGATCCTCAGGGAGAATCTTTTATCCTAATCGCTCGCATTCCCCGCAGCAAGCTGCGGGGAATGCGTTCGCTCCTGGATTCAGCCAAAGCCCTGACATCACTGCCAAACAAGAAACCCAAACTTCGCGTCACGAACGTTCCGAGGAGGACCGCAAAATGACAAGACCATTCTCACCGGGCACCCGTTTTCGGGCTGCTGTCCGTGAAGAAAAGCCGCTCCAGGTCGTGGGCGCGATCAACGCCTATGCGGCGCGCCTGGCTGAGCGCTCGGGATTCAAAGCGCTCTACGTTTCCGGAGGCGGCGTTGCCGCAGGCTCGCTCGGTGTCCCCGATCTGGGCATCACCACGATGGAGGATGTGCTGACCGATGTCCGGCGCATCACCGATACCACCGATCTGCCGGTGCTGGTGGACATCGATACAGGATGGGGCAGCGCGTTCAACATCGCCCGCACGATCAGATCGATGATCAAGCACGGAGCGGCGGCGGTTCACATCGAGGACCAGGTCCAGGCCAAGCGCTGCGGCCACCGTCCCGGCAAGGCCATTGTCAGCAAGGAAGAGATGGTGGACCGGATCAAGGCCGCCGTCGACGCGAAGACAGACGCCGATTTCGTCATCATGGCACGGACCGACGCCCTCGCCGTCGAAGGGCTTGACGCCGCGATCGACCGGGCGCGTGCCTGCGTCGAAGCCGGCGCCGACATGATCTTTCCCGAGGCGATAACCGATCTCTCCATGTACAAGAAATTCGCCCAGGCCGTGAAGGTGCCCATCCTGGCCAATATCACCGAATTCGGCTCCACTCCCCTCTATACGGTGGAAGAACTGAGAAGGGCCGACGTTTCCCTCATCCTCTACCCTCTTTCGGCGTTCCGGGCCATGAGCAGGGCGGCGCTCACCGTCTATGGCACGATCCGCAAGGAGGAATCCCAGAAGAACGTGATCAACCTGATGCAGACCCGGGCGGAACTCTATGATTATCTCGACTACCATGCTTTCGAGCAAAAGCTTGATGTGATCTTTTCCAAGGAGGAAAAAATATGAGCACAGGGACCGATGTGATAGCGACCAAAGTAAAAAAATCCGTGGCACTTTCCGGCGTCATGGCGGGAAACACCGCCGTCTGCACGGTGGGACGCACCGGGAACGACCTCCATTACCGCGGCTACGACATCGTTGAGCTCGCACGGCAGTCAACGTTCGAAGAGGTGGCTTTTCTGCTCATTCACGGCGACCTGCCGTCGGAATCGGATTTGAAGGACTACCGCAGGAAACTGAGGAGCCTGCGAGGCCTGCCGGTGCAGGTGAAGACGGTGCTGGAGCACATCCCGGCGGCGGCCCATCCCATGGACGTGCTGCGGACCGGCTGTTCCATCCTGGGCACGGTGCTTCCGGAAAAAGAGGACCGCAATATCCAGGGCACGCGTGACGTCATCGACCGGCTGGTTGCGTCATTCGGCTCCATGCTCATTTACTGGTGGCACTACAGCCAGAGCGGCAACCGGATCGATGTCGAAACGGACGATGAGACGGTTGCCGGGCATTTCCTTCACCTTCTCCACGGCAGGAAGCCCTCGACCCTTCATGAGAAGGCGCTCGATCAGTCGCTGATCCTCTATGCCGAGCACGAGTTCACCGCATCGACCTTTGCCGCGCGCGTGATCACCGGGACGCTTTCCGATGTCCACTCCTCCATCACCGGCGCCATCGGCGCGCTCCGCGGACCGAAGCACGGCGGGGCCAACGAAGCGGCCCACGAGATCCAGAGGCGCTACCGCACCGCCGACGAAGCGGAGAACGACATCAAGAACCGCGTGGCGAACAAGGAGATCATTATCGGCTTCGGACACCCTGTGTACACGGTGAGCGACCCGCGGAACCCCATCATCAAGGAGCTCGCAAAGAACCTCTGCAGCGACGGCGGCAACATGAAGCTTTTTGCCGTCGCCGACCGCATCGAGGCGGTCATGAAGCGGGAGAAGAACATGTTCGCCAACCTGGACTGGTATTCCGCGGTTTCGTACCACATGATGGGTGTCCCAACCCCCATGTTCACGCCCATCTTCGTCATATCGCGGACCACCGGCTGGGGCGCGCATATCATCGAACAGCGCCTCGACAACAAGATCATCAGACCCTCGGCCAATTACATCGGCGAGGAAGACCGGAAGTACGTGCCGATCAGGGAGAGGAAGTAGGAAGAACCGACACGGGGACACGGGGACAAGGAGACACGGGGACAAAGATTGATGTGTTTGGTTTGATAAGTAGATTTCCTCTGCGTCCCCTGCGGTAAAAAGAAGTAAGTATTTCCTCTGTGTCTCTGTGCCTCTGTGGTGGATGTTGATTATTAGTCGCCTCTATTCATGAAAGGAAAATTCAGTAATGAGCTCTCACATCTCCAACGTCCGGCCCGATCCCGACAAGGTCCTCACCGACATCGCGGACTATGTCTGCAACTACACGGTCACTTCGCAGGAGGCCTATGATACGGCCCGGCACTGCCTGATCGACACCCTGGGCTGCGGACTTGAAGCGCTCGGATATCCCGCCTGCACGAAGCTCCTGGGACCGATCGTCCCGGGGACAATCGTCCCGCATGGCGCCAAGGTCCCGGGCACGCAGTTCCAGCTCGACCCGGTCCAGGCGGCCTTCAACATCGGCGCCATGATCCGCTGGCTTGACTTCAATGATACGTGGCTGGCAGCGGAATGGGGCCATCCTTCCGATAACCTGGGCGGCATCCTCGCGGCGGCCGACTACATCTCCCGCAAGGCCGTGTCCGAAGGCAAAAAACCGCTGGCCATGAAGGATGTTCTGACCGCCATGATCAAGGCCCACGAGATCCAGGGCGTTCTCGCACTGGAGAACTCCTATAACAAGGTCGGGCTCGACCACGTCGTCCTGGTGAAAGTGGCCACGACCGCCGTGGTTACCAGGATGCTCGGCGGCAGCCGCGAAGAGGTCATCAACGCGGTCTCCAATGCCTGGATCGACGGCCAGTCCCTCCGGACCTACCGCCATTCCCCCAATACGGGTTCACGGAAATCCTGGGCAGCCGGCGACGCGACGGCCCGCGGGGTCCGGCTCAGCCTCATGGCACTCACGGGCGAGATGGGCTATCCGTCGGCCTTGACGGCCAAGACCTGGGGCTTCTATGACGTGCTGTTCAAGGGGAATGAGTTCAAGTTCCAGCGGCCCTACGGGTCATACGTCATGGAGCAGGTGCTCTTCAAGATCTCCTTCCCCGCGGAATTCCATTCCCAGACGGCCGTGGAATGCGCCATGACCCTCCACGGAAAACTGAAGGCCATGGGCAAGACCGCGGACGACATCAAAAAGATCTCGATCCGCACCCACGAGGCGGCCATCCGCATCATCGACAAGAAAGGGCCGCTCAACAACCCGGCTGACCGGGACCACTGCATCCAGTACATGGTCGCCGTTCCCCTCCTCTTCGGACGGCTCACCGCCGCCGACTATGAGGACAGCGTGGCGATGGATCCGAGAATCGATGCCCTGCGCGACAAGATCGAGTGCAGCGAAGACAAGCAGTTCACGAAGGATTACCATGACCCGGAGAAGCGTTCCATCGCCAACGGCCTGACCGTGGAGCTGAAGGACGGCACGAAATTGCCCGAAGTGATGGTGGAGTACCCCATCGGCCACCGCCGCCGCCGCAAGGAAGGCATGCCGGTCCTGGTCGAGAAGTTCAAGACCAATCTCGGCCGCCGGTTCCCCGCGAAACAGCAGAAGGCGATCCTCGATGTCAGCCTCGATCATAGTGCGCTGGGGGCGATGCCGGTGAACGAATATGTGGACCTGTTCGTGATTTGACGTGAAATACGAACGGATAAAAACCAGACTTTTTCTCGCAAAGCGCGCAAAGGTCGCAAAGAAAGTCCATAAATTAGCCGTTTTATTTGAAAACAAAGCCTCGCCTGCTTTTCTTGGCGTACTTTGCGAGCTTTGCGAGAAACGCCTTTAGATTTTTCTGCTTGTCCGGATCAGGTATTTTCAAATTGAAAAACGATCCTTTTAAAACTATCAAGGAATTCGCCCCCGGCACGGGCAAAGAGGGAACATTCCATTCCCTCCCCGCGCTTCAGCAGGCGGGCTTTGACCGCATATCCCGCCTCCCCGTTTCCATCCGCATCGTCCTCGAATCGGTCCTTCGCAATTGCGACGGCAAAAAGGTGACCGAAGCGCACGTTCGTCAGCTCGCCAATTGGAAGCCCACAGCCCATCGCACCGAGGAGATCCCCTTCGTCGTCAGCCGCATCCTGCTCCAGGACTTTACCGGCGTTCCATTGTTATGCGACCTCGCTGCCATGCGGGGTGCCGCACGCGCGATGGGCAAGGACCCCCGCATCATCGAGCCACTCGTTCCCGTCGACCTGGTCGTCGACCACTCGATCCAGATCGACAGCTACGGCAGGCCCGACTCCCTCAAGACGAACATGGAAAAAGAGTTCTCCCGCAACCGGGAGCGCTATGAGTTCCTGAAGTGGGGCATGAACGCCTTCAAGACCTTCCGGGTAATACCGCCGGGCATCGGCATCGTCCACCAGGTGAACCTGGAATACCTGGCGCGGGGCGTCCATCACAAGAATGACCTTTACTACCCCGATAGCCTCGTCGGCACCGACAGCCATACGACGATGATCAACGGCATCGGCGTTGTCGGCTGGGGCGTGGGCGGGATCGAGGCCGAGGCAGGCATGCTCGGCCAGCCCCTCTATTTTCTCACTCCCGATGTCGTGGGCGTGAACCTCACGGGAAGACCGAAAGAAGGCGTGACCGCCACGGACCTCGTGCTGACGATCACCGAACTGCTGCGGAAGCAGAAGGTCGTCGGCTCCTTCGTGGAGTTCTTCGGGACCGGCGCCTCAAGCCTCAGCGTTCCCGACCGGGCAACGATCGCGAACATGGCGCCTGAGTACGGCGCGACCATGGGCTTCTTCCCCGTCGATGAGGTAACTCTGGAGTATTTCTACGCGACAGGTCGTACGAACAACGAGATCGCTGCCCTGGCCGCTTATTTCAAGGCCCAGGGCCTCTTCGGCATGCCGAAGGACGGAGACATAGACTATTCCCGCATCGTCGATTTCGACCTCTCCGCGGTCGTCCCCTCGGTCTCCGGCCCGCGCCGTCCCCAGGACCGCATCGAACTGCCCCTGCTGAAGGACAGGTTCACCGATCTCTACAGCAAGCCCGCAGCTGAGGGCGGCTTTGCGAAGAAGTCCGCCGACCTGGAAAAGCGTTTCAAGATACGGGAGGGCATCGATACGGGTTCGGGAGACGTCATCATCGCGGCCATCACATCCTGCACCAACACCTCCAATCCGTCGGTGCTGATCGCCGCCGGCCTGCTCGCGAAGAAGGCCGTTGAGAAAGGCCTGACGGTAAGAAAGGGCATCAAGACGTCGCTCGCGCCGGGTTCGCGCGTCGTGACGGCGTATCTCGATAAGGCCGGCCTGCTCCCCTTCCTGGAGCGTCTGGGATTCACCGTAGCCGCCTACGGCTGCACCACCTGCATCGGCAACTCCGGGCCCCTCGATGAGGATATCGAGCGGACCATCGTTCAGAACGATCTCGTCTGTGCGGCCGTGCTCTCAGGCAACCGCAACTTCGAAGCGAGGATCCATCCGAACCTGCGGGCGAACTTCCTCATGAGCCCGCCGCTTGTCGTTGCCTTCGCCCTTGCCGGTACGGTGCTGTGGGACCCGGAACGCGATCCCCTCGGCACGGCAAAGGACGGCAGCACGGTCTATCTCCGGGACATCTGGCCGGGCAGCGAAGAGGTCAATGCAATATTGAACCAGGCCACCGATCCTGAGACCTACCGGCTGCTCTACGCAGACCCGACAAAGGACCATGTCCTCTGGAACAGCGTGACGTCCGTAGCGGACCAGGTCTACGCCTGGCCCCCATCCACCTACATCGCCGAGCCCCCCTTTTTCAAGGATTTCTCGATGCAGCCCGCCGCCGCGGGTTCGATAACCGGGGTTCGATGCCTCGCCATCTTCGGCGACTCGCTCACGACCGACCATATCAGTCCCGCAGGCTCGATCAAGGAAAGCACCCCGGCGGGAAAATACCTGCTCGAAAAAGGCGTCACAAAGGCCGACTTCCAGAGCTACGGCACGAGGCGCGGCAATCACGATGTCATGATACGCGGCACCTTCGCCAACGTGCGGATCAAAAATCTCATGATGCCGTCAAAGACAGACGGGTCAGCCGTGGAAGGCGGGCTCACGCTCTTCCAGCCCTCGGGCGAACAGACAGCCATTTACGATGCCGCGATGCGCTATCTTGCCGGTAATACGCCGACCATCGTATTCGGAGGCGAGGAATACGGCACGGGCTCATCAAGGGACTGGGCCGCCAAAGGAACGCGCCTTCTCGGAGTGCGCGCCGTCATTGCCAGGAGCTTTGAACGCATCCACCGCTCGAACCTCGTGGGCATGGGCGTTCTCCCCCTCCAGTTCAAGGGCGACGATTCCGTTCAGTCCCTCTCGATCCGGGGCGATGAGGAGTTCGACATTGTCGGGGCCGGTGACCTCAGGCCGCAGCAGGACATCAACATGGTGATACGCCGCAGGGACGGAAGCCGGCGGGAGATCGTTCTCCTCTCGCGGATCGATACCCCCATCGAGGTGGATTATTATCTCCAGGGAGGGATACTTCCCTTTGTGCTGCGGGAATTGATGAAAGCGAAATAGCTCTCTGTGGTCAAGGTGAGGGGTCGTTTTTTCGATAATTTCAATTTGAGGCATCAAAAGAGCTCTTGACAGAAGTACGGACGGCTTATTATAGTAGACGATGTTACCATTAGTAATGTTCTGATCTGCACATCAAAGCGGGCCGGACCTTTCAGGGAGGCTCGATCCTGCTTAACCATAATTGCTTCAGGGGAGGAACGGCATGGGAAAGTACGAGGACGTTTTTCAAAGGAGCATCCAGGACCCCGCGGGATTCTGGGGAGAGGCAGCGCAGGCGATCACCTGGGACAAGAAGTGGGACAAGGTCCTTGACGATACGAACAAGCCTTTCTACCGCTGGTTCAGCGGCGGCGAGATGAACACCTGCTTCAACGCCGTGGACCGTCATGTGACCGACGGCAGGGGCGACCAGACGGCGATCATCTACGACAGCCCGGTGACCAATACGCTCCAGAAGATCACCTACAAGGAACTCCTGGACCAGGTCTCCCGGTTCGCCGGCGTTTTAAAAGACTCGGGCGTTTCGAAGGGTACGACCGTCATCATTTACATGCCCATGATCCCCCAGGCCGCCATCGCCATGCTCGCCTGCGCGAGGCTCGGCGCTGTCCACTCCGTGGTCTTCGGCGGGTTCGCGCCCCATGAGCTCGCCATCAGGATCAACGACGCGAAACCCAGGGTCATCATCACCGCGTCGGGCGCGGTCGAAGGAAAGAAGCTCCTGGAATACAAACCCCTGCTCGACAAGGCGATCCAGGAGGCCGAACACAAGCCGGAGAAATGCATCATCTTCCAGCGGCAGATCGTCAGATCCCCCCTGATCGCCGGCCGCGACTTCGACTGGGATGAGCTCATGGCCAAGGCGAAGCCTGCGGGCTGCACCCCGGTCAAGGCAACCGATCCTCTCTACATCCTCTATACGTCAGGCACGACCGGAAAGCCCAAGGGCGTTGTGCGGGACAACGGCGGCCACGCCGTGGCGCTCCGCTGGAGCATGGAGAACATCTACGGCGTGAAGCCGGGAGACGTCTACTGGGCCGCTTCCGACGTGGGATGGGTCGTGGGCCACTCCTATATCGTCTATGCCCCGCTGCTTACGGGCTGCACCACGGTCCTGTACGAGGGGAAACCCGTCGGCACTCCCGACGCAGGCGCCTTCTGGAGGGTCATTTCCGAGCACAAGGTGAAGGTCATGTTCACCGCGCCCACGGCCTTCCGCGCCATCAAGAAAGAGGACCCCAAGGGAGAATTCATCAGGAAGTATGACCTCTCGGGATTCAAGTATCTCTTCCTCGCAGGCGAGCGGCTCGACCCCGATACGTATCACTGGGCGCACAAGCTCCTGAAAAAACCGGTCATCGACCACTGGTGGCAGACCGAGACCGGCTGGCCCATCACGGCAAACTGCATGGGCATCGAGGAGTTCCCCATCAAACCGGGTTCGTCCACCAAGCCGGTGCCGGGATACAATGTGCAGATCCTGGACACGAACGGCAAGCAGGCCGGACCGAAGGAAACGGGCCTGGTCACCATCAAGCTTCCCCTTCCGCCCGGAACGCTCCCGACCCTGTGGCAGGCCGACGATCGTTTCCTCGACTCGTACCTCAAGGTGTACCCCGGGTATTACTTTACGAGCGACGGCGGATACGTCGATGAGGACGGCTACGTCTACATCATGGGCCGCGTCGACGACGTGATCAACGTCGCCGGCCACCGCCTCTCGACCGGCGAGATGGAAGAGGTCGTCTCGACGCACCAGGACGTCGCGGAATGCGCGGTCATCGGCGTCCACGACGGTCTGAAAGGACAGGTCCCCCTGGGGCTCTGCGTTCTGAAGGCCGGCGTAACGAAGAGTGAAGAGGATATCAAGAAGGAGCTTTCGTCGATGATCCGGAACACCATCGGCGCCATCGCGTCCTACAAGGAGACCTGCGTGGTGAAGCGCCTCCCGAAGACGCGCTCCGGCAAGATCCTGCGCGGCACCATGCGGAAGATCGCCGACAGCGAGCCCTACGTTGCGCCGTCAACCATCGATGATCCGGTGACCCTCGGCGAGATCGAGGACGCGCTGAAGAAGGTAGGGTACGCGAAAAATTAAATAAACTTCACCACTGAGACACGGAGAAAGACACAAATCTTCTTGTCTCGCAAAGCCGCACAGGCCGCAAAGAAGTCCAAAAAGAACTCACGGTTCTAATTTCTTGGCCAGGTTCATTGATTTTGATCTATCCCGTCTTTAGCTTTCTTTGCGTGCTTGGCGTCTTTGCGAGAGAAAAAGCCGTTTGCTCTTTCTTTTTACCTCTGAGTCATTACCATGCGGCCTTCGGGCCGCTTTCTTTTTCTGGAGGCACGATGAAGGCAGGCTTTAAGATCGGCGAGTTCGAACTGATCTGGCTGAACGGCGGAACATTCGAACTGGACGGCGGCGCAATGTTCGGCGTCGTGCCGAAGGCGCTGTGGCAGAAGAAGTACCCGCCGGCAGAGGAAAACTACATTCCCCTGACCGCTTGGCCCATCCTGGTACGGACCCCGCAGGCGCTCGTGCTGATCGAATCGGGCATCGGGAACAAGCTCACGGACAAACAGAAGAAGATCTACCGTATCAGGGAGGAATGGTCGGTCATTGACGAGCTCAAGCAGCTCGGGATCAGCCGCGAGGATATCGATCTCGTCGTGCTGACCCACTACGACTTCGACCACGCAGGCGGCGTCGTCATGCAGGACGATGGAGGGCACCTTTCCCTCACCTTCCCGAAGGCAAAACATATCGTCCAAAAGAAAGAATGGGATGACGTACTGAAGCCGAACATCCGGACCGTCAACACGTACTGGCAGGTGAACATCGAAATGCTGAAAAGCAGCCCGAACCTTCAGCTCGTCAACGGCACGTCAGAGGTCGTTCCCGGCATCTCGGTGGTCCATACGGGCGGCCATAACGGCGGCCACCAGATCGTCACCATGGAGTCACGAGGTGAAAAGGCATTGCACCTGGGAGACCTTCTGCCGACCCATGCCCATGCCAATCCTCTCTGGGTCATGGCCTACGACAATTTTCCCATGGAGTCCATCGCGGCCAAGGAGCAGTGGATCAAGAAAGGCGTGGCCGAAGGCGTGTGGTTCACCTTCTATCATGACGCGTTCATGACGGAGTGCAAATTCGACGATAAGGGAATTATTGTGGAGAAGTGGCCTAAGGAGTGGTTTTGAGTTCTTAGATTTACACTTGAACACGCGGCTGAGGAGCCGGGCGGCTTCACCGCCCGGCCTCTTTCGAGCCGCTTGTTGATAATCGTTCTTTGAGATGTTTCTAATGTCGTTTGAGTGGGATTATCGTGCCACATAGGAAGTTGGAATAGCTCATGGCTTTGTGAGCTTCAAGACATCTTTTCTAATTTCCTGTCCGTCCAGATACCCAATAACTTGTTCGTTTGTACGTCGATCTTGCCCCAGCGCCTGCCGTGTGAGTTCCTCTTGGGAGCAGCTCCAAGCCTCAGCCACGGCCTCCACCACACTTCCGCCCAACGTTGTGGCGACTGAGAAACTATGGCCCCAACGAGTGAAAAGACTATCCGGCCAAGAATGAATATAATCTCTTTGTAGAATAGCTCTCCATCCTGATGCTTCAGTCACAAAAACGCCTGGAAGATACTCAAAGCCACGCAATTCCTCAAGATCACTAACGGTGTAGGGCGACACAAATAATACATCAGGCGGAAGTGTCATTGTTTTGATGTCGTCAAAGGAAACGTAGGCCCCGTTATATTTCGCGATAGGGAGACGCGATGTTTGGCCACCACACCTCCTGATGATTTCAGCGCACTCCATCTGGTCTTCTGGATTGTCATACAAGAAAGAGACCAAAGACGCTTGTTCAGTTGCCCATGCAGACAAAGTCTCACCGTCGACGAAAGGTCTTGCATAATCGCGAGCAGCCCGCTCAGATGCTCCGGTCAGTATGCCTACGATTCCATAAAGATTCGCCGATGTCAGTCCACCGATAGTTACAACTCCTCGAAGAGCAACCGTCGAGCTTCGATTCCGTCTTCCGTCCAAGCCTACGCATGCACGCCCGACTGGCATTCCGTCAGGACCGCTTAGGGTTCGTAAGTTTGTTGCTGCTTTTGCGAGGAAAGCCTTACATTTATAGTCATCGCATTCTTCGTCATCGTAATCATTAAATCTGCAAAAACGAGACAGAAGTTCGTCGCCGGGGCAGTTTATCCAGTCACCAGCTGAGATTACCTGAGTGGCTGTTTCTTCTTCTTTACAAACGAGACTGACGGGGAGAGAAGGACAAACCTGCCGACAAAGTTGGGAGAGAGAGAATGGAGGAGCATCGCGATGACGCCATAGCAAACCACCTTCTACCGTTGGTGCCGAATTCAGCCAGACCCTGACGGTAGTCCCGCCATCACGAAGCATCTCATCAAGTGATGCATCGCGCAAAATAGGTCGAGAGCTGAGACCTGTATTGAATTCGAGAACAAGAGTATCCTTTTGAGCAGCATCTGCGCGTCGAGTACGGATCCTTACTGAATCTCCGAGCATAAAAACAGAGAAGAAACCGATGCCGTACTTCCCTGTGGGGCGGAAACCCGAACCAAGTAAACCGGGCAACTCATCGATCATTGCGCTTGATCCCCAGAAAGTCGTGCTAAAATCGAGCAAATACTTGGTTAGAACTACTGTTGACATTCCAATTCCAGTATCTGTAACCTCGAGCCAATTACCGTTTTCATCTTGCCCTAGTTGTACAGTGATTTGCCCCCAGCCCGTGGGTCGCTTCTCGATCGCCCAGCGGGCACGTATTGCATCAGATGCATTCTGGATGAGTTCGCGCAATGGCACACTCAGATCACGCCCGTATAGCTCTTTTCCGCCAAGACATGTCAACAACCTCGGTACGTCACTCACCTGAACAGAAGCGTCAATAGGAGACCAACCTACTGTTGGTACATAGGCAGTAAGCCGCTCTGGAGATTCAATGCCTGAAATCCTTCGTGCGGCAAAACGGTGAATTCCTTTGTCGGCAAGAAGCGCATCTACTGATCGAAGTTCCTCATCGACCATACGTAAGGTATCGAAACAAAGCCACCAAGAAGCTGATTCTTCAAATGGAAATGCATAGCCAGACGTGTAGGAGAGAGCGTCGCCCATGAGATGTGGTTTGCCGAGTCTCTGCTGGAAGGCCCAGTGTTTTGCTGACGATGCAGAGATGTGCCGTATGGCGCGAAGAAAGAGGGGCGCTCTCCTTGCGTCAATATGTCCTGCGTCGGCGACTCGAAGCAAGCACGACAATTTTAGTGGATCGACAGTCCACTCTTTAGGACACCAATGGGGCGCGCCCAGCGTCCGTGTGAATTTACTTTCCAAGCCTTGGACAGGCCACCAGTGACTGTGTGCAATTAATCCAATAATTCTACCATACGTTTGTCTAATATCTGTGTCTTGAATAAGATACTCGGGCGAGTCGGTTCCCGGAACAGTCCAGGCTGCCATGCCAAGGCGCTCTGCTTGCTCTGCATGTAGGGCTCGCAATAGATAAGCCGTAGCAGCTATCTCAGCTTCCCGGGGTGGGCTAGCAAGTTCTTCCGGTGTAGGCGGCCGATTATTCTTCTCTAAGAATTGAAGTGCAATTGTATCATTCCACGTTTGACGCTTTTTGAGTTCTTCAATACCTCCTGGAAATGATGCCAGACTCATGCCTAAGTCATGAAGAAGAAAAGCTCCGCCCAAGATAAATGCTTCTGGCGGAGTAAGTGCGTAATCGTGCCCTGCAATTATATCTGCGATTTCCCAAAGAGCGTCTAAGTGTGTAATATCATGAACAGTAAATTCGGGCAGATCGCGGTGGATTTCGGCGGCCAGTAGACCCGCTCGTTCTCGAAACGACAGAAACGAAACGCGCAACTTCTCTCGGGCTTGTTTGTACATATCGTCACCGGTTCTGTCTTGTAGTGTCATCCGCCAAAGTCCGGTAGCAGTTACTGTATTCACTTAGTCACCCCTTGTCGTGTCTCTATAATTTGAGCGTATTGCCTGTCATTAACGCGAAGATGACCCACGGGCGTAGCCCGTTGGAGTCGATCTTCTGGTTGGATTGTTCTTTTTCTGTTCACTGCTATATATCACTACGGATTTTAATTAGCAAAAGGAGTGGGAGGGTGCTTTCACACCCTCCCACTGTGAATCATGACAGTAGCCTGACCAGTAAAGCTATGATCGTAACGACCGTAGCAATCCTGACCTTTACGTCTACCGTCATTGAAACTGTGAACTTAATCATTGGATTACTCCTGTGATTAAGCCCACGCCGGCGTGGGCGGTTAACCCCACTGAGTATATTTATCGTGCCCATAGCTGGCACTATCCCCGTGATGTCGCGTACATCCAGGGGATTTCGAGCAGATTGGCTTGAAGATTATCCTGATATCCCCGGGGTTGCTTGTACGATCCCATCGCCAATTGGCGGATTGGGGTACTAAGCAGCCGTTTCAATCAGGGTCTTCATGTGTCTGCCCTTAGCCGGGGTTGCACCCGACACAGGACGTGCAACCGTCCTATCGCAGGAGCTTTCGCATCTCGCTCGGCTCCCTGCGAATTCTTTTGACGTTAAATACGTTGAGCCGCATGTCGGGCTCGAACTGCTGGTTGGGTAAATCCAACCAGTTATTGACTATAAGCAACCAGGTTTATGATAGTAGCATAAGCAAGTTTATGATAGCATAAACCGGTTGTTGCTATCATAAACTTTTAAGGTTTATGATATGATAAACTTTTCCAATTCGGTGTCCTTGATTTTCCCAAACTGGATATACCATACGCGTGTCTTCGGATCCCATCTTCCTTGCGCAGCCTTTGCCTTTTCCCTCAAAACTGTGTCGTCATATCCAATACGCACAGGCACGTGAGTGTCATCCTTGAAGCGGTGCGAGTGCGGCGTCCAGGGTTTTTTCTCGACGATCAGTTCGACGGTCTTGGAACGAGTGCGGCTTTGTACGTCGTACCGGTATCGGACGCAGAGGAGAGCATCGCCGTATTTGGCGAGCAGATTTTTTGTCCCTTTTTGCCCAGGTTTCAGCTTAATGGTCGCAGCCATAGTATTCCTCAAGAGAAAAGAATATAAATCCAATGTTCTGACTGAATAAACAGCGCTTGGGACGGATGCAAACCGTGAGCAAGGGAAAGCGCAGTAATCGTTGAAAAGTTGTAACGAGGAACAGCGACAGAAAAACTATATTGAATTCATCCTGTCATGTCAATAAATATTGTTTATGCATTCAATAGCTTAGGCCCGAATATCCAGCCTGGTGTTCAGACGTTCTCCAGACAAGGCAGCGTGTGCGTTTGACAGGTGAACGAACGTTCACTATACTGTCTATCATAGCACAGGAGGTGACCCGCGATGAAACCTATTTCTCAGGATATCCTTGGCGGTTTTAACGACCTCATGAAACAGCGGGGCGTCCCGACGATGTTTTTTAGCGATTACCGGAAGTGGCTCCTCTATTTTCTCGACTTTCGCGCAAAATATCCTCTCCCCGTCTCAGCATCGGATCAGGTCAGGCTGTTCGCCGATAAACTCCGTTCCAAGCATCAGACCGCTGATCAAGTTGAACAGGCCAGGGACGCGCTTTCCCTGTTTTTCGCTTCCTCTCCGGGAAGTGAGGCCGGAGTGCCGTTGAGCACCGCGGTCGCTCCCGTGGCGTCACTGTCCGGGCGGCGTTTTGAGGGAAAAGACCATGCTGACCGAAATCCAGTTTCCGCGAACAGGGAACGACCGATGGTTTGCGAACCGCCGGGAGGATCTCAGTTTGCGCCTCCGGAGCGAAGCGGCAGGCGCTATGACGAATGGCGTTGTCTCAGGAAAGACCGAAGCTCCGGCATGGGACGCGGTCATCGAAAAACTTACCGCGGAAATACAGGTGCGGCATTATTCGCGGAAAACGCTCAAGCATTATGCAGACTGGGGCCGCAAGTTCCAGAATTACCTGCACGACAAGGACCCCGGCGATCTGTCCTCGCAGGACGTAAAGGACTATCTCACCTATCTGGCGGTCAACTGCAAGGTCTCTTCCAGCCACCAGAACCTGGCATTCAATGCCTTGCTGTTTCTCTACCGGCATGTGCTTTGCAAAGATTTCGGAACGCATAAGGACATCCCGCGCGCGAAGACATCGAATTATGTCCCTACGGTCCTTTCCCGGAAAGAAATAGATTCGATCCTAGTCCATCTCCGTCATCCGTTCAAACTGTTGGCTCAGCTCCAGTACGGTTGCGGGCTGCGCATCTCCGAGGGGTGTCAACTACGCGTCAAGGATTTCAATTTTGAGACGGGCCTCCTTACGGTCCGGGGAAAGGGCAAAAAAGTGCGGACCGTGCCGCTGCCGAAGACGCTCCTCCCGGAACTGCATGCTCAGTTGGCGCGCGTGAAGGAACTGCATGACGAAGATCTTGCAGCGGGCTTCTCCGGGGTCTTTCTCGACGATCAGCTTGAGAGGAAGTATCCGCGGGCCGCGAAGGAACTGATCTGGCAATGGTTCATACCGCAGGAGTCACTGACGTTCGTCGCTCAATTGAAGGAATCGCGGCGTTATCACGTGCATGATACGCGGGTGCAGGAAGTCTTCGGCGATGCGGTCCGAAAAGCGAAGCTTATGAAGCGTGTCACGTCGCACACCTTGCGCCACTGGTACGCTACGCATCTTCTTCAAGCCGGCTACGACCTCCGCACGATCCAGACGCTTCTCGGTCATTCCGATATCAGGACGACGATGATCTATTTGCACTGCCTCCCGCCCAAACCCGGGAAAGAGGTAACGAGTCCGCTGGATTTTTAACCGACAGAACAAAAGCTAGTTAACCGCTAAGGCGCGAGGGTGCGCGAGGAAAGCCGAAAAAAAGCTTAACCCCGGCTTTCGCGCCCTGGCAGTGACGATGTGTTTAGACGTTCCGTGAAAAATACCGAGAAATGTGAATCGAGGAGCGCCCCGTAGCGGCTCGACTGAGCTCGCCGAAGTCTCGCTGCAGGGAGCTTCAATGGGTTTTGGGGTATAGCAGCGGAAGTGCGCCTTCATCTCCTGCCCTTCATGTATTCCCCGAACTTCCTGTCGATCTTCATGATATGGTCCACGATCCAGTCCACGACGACCTGGTTCGTCGTCACCGACAGTTCGTAGGAAGCGCCCTGGATGCGGGGCTGGGCGGCCAGTTCCTTGAGCTCTTTGATGTTGTTCAGATACACGGCATGGTGTTTCCGGTGGTCCTCAAGACCGTCATAACCGGCCTCGCGCATTCGCTTCTCTTCTTCGCTGAAATGGAAGCGCGCATAGTCGTCAAGGAATTTTATCGTATCGTCTATCTCGGACTTGCAGCGATGCTCCCTGATCGCCTGCAACAGACCGCTGATCCTCTTGAACAGTTCTTTGTGCTGTTCGTCGATCGTCTCGATGCCGACAGCCATGTCCTGGGTCCATTTCATCGCAAATCTCCTCTTTAATGCTCAATATTACCCGCCGCACTGTCTATCTGTCAATACCGGTGCTTTACTTCTTCTCTTAACCTGAATTTTCTTATTTTCTTCTGCGACCTCTGCGTCCTGCGGTAAATGCTCTTTTCTTGGTTTATGATCTGCGTCATTTGACAGTAATGTGCTTTCGCGGTAATGTTATCCTATGAAGACCGCCGTCGATATCTATAAGCTCCTTCCCAAGACGAACTGCGGCACCTGCGGCATGCCGACCTGCTTCGGCTTCGCCACGAAAGTGGGCGCGCACATGGCGTCCATAACGGCCTGTCCAAATTTGAGCGACGCGGCCAAGACCGCTCTGGTCGAAGAGCTGGAAGATCAGCAGCCGGCCCGCGGAACGGTCTACGAACAGGCCCTGGTCAGCCTCAGGCCGAAGATCGCGGCCCTCGATTTCGCGAAGACAGCCGCCGCATTCGGCGCCGACCTTAAAGATCCCGACACGATGGAACTGATCTTTCTGGGAGACAAGTTCCGCATCACCAGGGACCGCATCATTGACACGAACGGCAAGGAGCCGGTCCCCTTTATCTCCATCCTTATCTACAACCACCTGTCCATGCCAAACCCTCCCGCCCCTGCGGGAGAGTGGATCACCTTCAGTTCGGTCCCCGCTTCCCACGCCAAGGACAAGGCCTGGGCAGGGCATGTCGAGGAGGTCATCGCGAGACACTTCACCGGGAATGTGGAGGGTCTGAAGGCCGCCTGCGAGCGCCTTGGAGGAAAGCCGGCTGATATCAAGGGGAGCCATGACATTGCCTACGAGTTCCGGTTCTTCCCCCGGTACCCGGTCCTCCTGCAGTTCTATGACGCGGTCCCGTCTGAGGACTTTCCCGCCCAGTGCAGGCTGCTGCTGGACAAGACCGTGGACAAGTACCTGGACATAGAATCGATCGTCGTGCTCGGTGAGGAGTTCGCCGGGAGAATGACAGGGAGGGTTTAGGCCTGTCCCGAATTTCCAGCTAAGGGCGCTCCGAAGACCCATTCTTATGAAATATTGACAGGCTCTGTCACCTTATACAACTTAAGCACCGAGAACATCCCCAGTGATCGATGCGGGAAACCTGCCATGCAGTCCAATTTGACCCGTTCAAACTGCCTCTTTGGAGTCTTCCCTCTGATCATCCAGCACTTACCCATTGATTTTTCATTTCTTTCTTCAAATTCTGTCTGGCACGCAACTTGCTCTATCATCATGCAGACTCCTCTTGCCTTGTATGGGGCATAGTCCCCTTTTAGCGAGATCATGAAACAGCTTTCCTTCGTCCTTATTATCGTCATCGGACTGATGACACTCACGCCGGCTCCGGCACTGTACCCTCATGCCGGCCATGACACGGTATCCATTCAGGCGTTCAATGTCTGTCATGGCCCCTCAACGGGGATACATATGGACATGCCGGATTTCATCCTCGAACGGTCCGGCAACCAGCGTCCCCTGCTGATCGTCGGCATCCGGTACATTACCGATACTCTCTTCAATCCCCTGCTGATCCCTTTTCAGGACGAGCGCCCTCCGCGAGCATAAGCCCTTCACCAGACATCATTATTGAAGCTCCCTGCAGCAAGCTGCGGGGAATCTTCGATCCTCAAGGTAGTACTATTTATTCTAATCGCTCGCTAACCCCGCAGCAAGCTGCGGGGAAT
>JAGVOT010000035.1 GCA_020052615.1 Nitrospirota bacterium
CGAAGCAATCTCGTCGTTAATCTTTTCAAGCACTACGGGATTGCTTCGTCGCTCACGCTCCTCGCAATGACAGCTAAAGAGGCCTTTTTCAACAGCCTGCTAATGATGCTCCGGTATAATCCCCTCGTATTACCCCCGCATTATTGAACGAATGCAAGACCGCAGAAAACGTAATAGCCCAAAAGGAACAACGCATAAACAACTATATTGGTTATCTTATTGATAATACGCAGAAATTCAATAAAAGCACCTTGACGGATATGCTCTTTGGAGCTAAACTTTTTTTATCGCAGTTCACTCGTTCCTGTCCGGACGTTCAACCATTCCCATGCTCATGCATGGCATTCCTTGAGAGACGGCCCCATGCCTGCTCTGTTCCACATTCCACCAATGTTCACCCCCTGGCAAACAGCGGAAATCATTCCGGTGAGACCCCGTACCGAATAGGAGGATGTCTATGGACAAGATTCTGAGGATCGACGTGGGAGGAACAGGCGGCCCGAAAGCGACAACAGCACCGGTCGGCGACTATGCAGGGTTCGGGGGCAGGGCATTAACGACGGCGATCGTATCAAAGGAGGTGCCGCCGCTGTGCCATCCCCTGGGGGCGGAGAACAAACTGGTCATTGCGCCCGGGCTCCTGAGCGGGACCGCCGGCGCCCAATCCGGCCGGATCTCCGTGGGCGGCAAGAGCCCGCTCACCGGAGGCATCAAGGAATCGAATTCCGGAGGACAGGCTTCCCAGGTCCTGGCAAAGCTCGGCTATAGCGCCATCGTGCTCGAAGGGAAGCCGGCGAGCGACGACCTCTATAAGATCTTCATCAATAAGGACGGGGTCAAGATCACCAAGGACAACAGCCTGAAGATGCTCGGCAATTACGACCTGGTCGAGAAGATGCAGAAGGAGTTCGGAGACAAAGTGTGCTGCATCTCGATCGGTCCTGCCGGCGAGATGAAAATGGGCGCCGCGACCGTAGCCTTCACCGACATGGAGCTGCGTCCTACCCGCCACGCAGGCCGCGGAGGCCTGGGAGCGGTCATGGGCTCCAAGAACATCAAGGTCATCGTGCTCGATGCCGCCGGCATGCCGGTGCGGGAACCCAAGGACGCGGCCAAGTTCCAGGACGCGAACAAGCGTTTCGTCGACGGCCTCAAGAAACACCCGGTCACCGGCCAGGGCCTTCCGGCCTACGGCACGAACGTGCTGACGAACATCCTGAACGAAGTGGGGGGCTATCCCACCTACAACTTCAAGCAGGGACGCTTCGACGGCGCTTCCAAGATCAGCGGCGAGACCCTGGCGGAGACCGAGAAGCAGCGCGGGGCGAATCCGACCCATGGCTGCCACCGCGGATGCGTCATCCAGTGTTCGGGCACTTTCAACGACAAGGACGGCCACTATCTCACCAAGCAGCCCGAGTACGAGACCGTCTGGGCCCACGGCGGGAACTGCGGCATCAGCGACATGGACAAGATCGCCAAGATGGATTTTCTGGATGACAACTACGGCATCGACACGATCGAAATGGGCGCGACGATCGCCGTCGCCATGGAGGCGGGCCTCGCCAAGTTCGGCGACGCCGACGCGGCGATAAACTTCATCAACGAGGTCGGCAAGGGCACGGACCTCGGCAGGATCCTCGGCAACGGCGCCGCCATGACCGGCCGGGCCTTCGGTGTCGAGCGGGTGCCGGTGGTCAAAGGCCAGGCAATGCCTGCCTACGATCCCCGCGCGGTCCAGGGCATCGGCGTCACTTACGCGACGAGCCCCATGGGCGCGGACCACACCGCGGGATACGCGGTCACCGCGAACGTGCTGAAGGTGGGCGGCGATGTGAACGCGCTCAAGCCCGAGGGCCAGATCGAACTGTCGAGAAATCTCCAGATCGCGACGGCTGCCATCGATTCCACCGGCATGTGCCTCTTCATCGCCTTTGCCGTGCTCGACCAGCCCGAAACCTTCCAGGCCCTGCTCGACATGCTGAGCGCTTTCTACGGGATCAACATGACGGGCGACGGCGTGACCGACCTGGGGAAGAAGGTCCTGAAGATGGAGCGGGACTTCAACAAGGCGGCCGGCTTCACGCCCCAGCACGACCGGCTGCCGGGCTACTTCAAGACCGAGAAGTTCGCGCCCCACAATGTCGTCTTCGCGGTCAAGGATGAGGACCTCGACAAGGTCTTCAACTGGTAGCGGGAGCGGAATGAGCGAAGGAAAGGAGAGACGCAGGTCTCTCCTTTTTTTTGTCTGGCAAAGCGAGAGCGGTCCAGCCTGGCAACGGATGAGAGAACGCAAATAGTATCCGATGGAACCTGCACACTTTTCTTTGCCGTCATTGCGAGGAGCGCAGCGACGCGGCAATCTCGATGTTCCCGATGGTCGCAACGACGAGATTGCTTCGCCGGGCCCGCAATTGACACGTTTCTTGGCTTATGACGAGTCATCAGACATGATCCGCGCGGATAATCGAAGATTCACCTGGCTCTCTTTTTGAGCGAACAGGCATGAAAGACAAAAGTTCAACTCCGACCTCATCATATCGCCATCTTGCGATCGTCCTGGACGGATCGCTCATCGCGCGGTTCTTCCTGCTGCTCCAGCAGGGGGTGGCGATCAGGCGCCGCGTCGGCTGCAGCATCGATGCCTTCCTGCGGCAGGAGCTCGGGGCTGCCCCGGACACGATCGAGAAGATCCAATCCATCATGCTGGACGGCAGGCCGGTCGATGACATCGGATCTTCCCTGATCCATGACGGCTCGGTCCTCGCGCTCTCCGCCGCCATGCCCGGGCTGGTCGGCGCAACGATGAGGCGCGGAGGGGCCTATTCCGCCTTCCGCAGCGCGATCACGTACCATGAGACCGGGAACGCGTGCATGCCTGGCGAAGGGTGGGTGAGCATCAAGATCTTCAATCTGCTGATGGCCGAGCTGGGGCCCGGCCTGCTGCGGAAGGGCATATTTGTCAACGCATCCGCGCTGACGGAATACCTGAATTCGCGGTCACGGGAGTTTCGTCAGGGATGCAGCATCACGCTCGACGGGAAGCCCATCGACATCACGACGTTTGAGGGAAACACCGTGCTGGCGGGAGAGGAGAGGGTATTTCTTACGGTGGTTCGCAGTTCGGTCAGCGCCTGACAGTCAAATCCAGCCGCCTGCTATGGGAGGGAAGAGGGCGAGGTCGTCGCCATCCTTCAGAACATGGTCCGCGGGCCGGTGCTCACCGTTGACGATCCTGAGAAGCCGGATCGTCCCGGGGAGCTTCAACGATCGCACGACGTCATCGATGGTCGTTCCTTCCGGTAATTCGACCGTCTGTTCGTCAGGACCGAATTGACGCAGCAACGCAAAGAGCTTTACCTTCACCTTCATACCGTCATTATACCAGATATCCTGACAGCGCCATCCATACCCTGCGAGTCATCAGACTTATGACCGGCATCATACTCCGGTGAGGCAGGACGGTTATACTACAACATGGCCGTGAACGAATATCCAGCAAAGCTCTTCGTCGAGGTAACGACCCGGTGCAATCTCCGGTGCGGCATGTGCGTGAAGCAGAACGGCATGGGCGGGATCACCGAGGGCAGCATGTCGCCTGAGACCTTCGAGCGTCTTGTCCCTGCCTTCCCCCGCCTTGACACTCTCGTCCTGAATGGCATCGGCGAACCTCTGCTCCATCCTCTCCTGGAGACATTCATAGCCCGCGGGCGCACAGTGCTTCCGGAAACGGCTTCCATCGGGTTCCAGTCGAACGGAATGGCGCTGACCGACGAGCGGGCGGCGTCGCTCGTCGACGCGGGGCTCGACCGCATCTGCCTCTCACTCGACACGGTATCGGATGACAGTTTCCGCTCCATCAGGAGCGGCGGGGATATGCAGGGCATCGTGGCTGCCTTCGCCAGCCTGAACAAGGCCAGGGCGCGGCGACGGGGAAGAGACCTCAGGATCGGGATCGAGTTTGTGCTGATGCGGGACAATCTGGCCGATCTTCCCGGCGCGATCCGGTGGGCAGGCAGGTCCGGCGCCGGCTTCGCCATCGTCACCCAGCTCATGCCGTACCAGAAGGACCTTGTCGCGCAGGCCGCCTATGACACCAATACCACCGCTGCCATCGCCGTCTACGAGCAGGGGAGAACAACAGCGCTTCAGGAAGGCCTGGACATCCGGCGTTATCTCGATACCCTTATCAAGGCAGGAAGGACGCGTGAGGAAGAGCGGATCGTCGGCCTTGTCGAGAAGATGCGGAGCGAGGCGGAGGCCCAGGGCATCACCCTCCACATGGAGAAACTGCTCAGGCGGAATGAGGAGTGGCTGGCGTCGGCCGAGCGGGTCTTCGAGGCGGCCCGGCAGGCCGCAGGGGAGACGGGCGTGGAACTGACGCTTCCGGGCATGGCGCCGCGCAGCACGAGGAAGTGCGAGTTCGTCGAAGGGAACAGCGCCTTCGTTTCCTGGAACGGCGACATCCACCCCTGCTATTTCCTCTGGCACCGCTACGCCTGCTATGTCGGCGGCGTCGCCAAGCGGGTCAAGCCCTGGGTTTTCGGCAACGTCCGCGACCGGGACCTCCTTGCCGTCTGGAACGACGCGGCCTCCCGTTCCTTCCGGGAGCGCGTGCTGGGTTACCGGTTCCCCTTCTGCTTCGACTGCGGCTTCGCGCTGTGCGACTATGTGGGCGAGGAGGAGTTCGAGCAGGACTGCTATCTCGGACAGGTCCCCTGCGGAGCCTGTCTCTGGTGCACCGGGCTGTTCCACTGCCTCCAGTGAGGGTGGATAAGCCGCCGCACCAGGCCGTGCTATACTTAAGGACAGATACCAGCGGGAAGGAGGGGTGCTTCATGCCGGAAACGCCTGAGGGAAAAACAGGGCAGAATGATCGGGAACGCTGTCTCGTGATCTCGCTGCAGACCGTCGATTCACACATCCGGGCAAGCGACGGCAGGGAGATCCCCTTCACCCGAGCGGTACTGACAATGCGCAATGTATGCGATGCGGCGTTGATCGATATGGTCCCGTACGCCACGCTTGGCCAGGAGGGAGGCACGGTCCAGGACGTTTCCGGCGCTTACCCCGGCCATGCCGGCGTGTCAGTCCCGCCGGGAGGGACCGTCAGCGGGGACGTGTACGACCTTCTGCTTCCCGCCCACCCCGGGACGGCGAGCAAGGTTCATATGTTCGGATATCGTGCGGTCTTGAACTGGTTGTTCGAGCTCTCGGCCTGGGCCAGCTATAGCGTCTCCGGCTCCGCCGAGCCGGTCCAGACACCTATATCGCGATGGACGCTGCGATGGAGCGTTCCCGATCCGTCCACCGGAGCGGTGGTGCTTGCGATCGAGGAGGGGAAGGACATGGGCGAACCGGGAAGGTAAGAAGGTAGGAGGGTAAGAACGCAGGAAGGTGGGAAATTGAGAAAGTAAGAGGGCAGGATTTTGATCTTTTGTCCCCGCGTCCCCGCGTCTGACATTAAGCCCCTTGTCCCCCGGTCCCTTTGTCGCCTTGTCTGATCTATCTGTCCCCGCGTCCGCTTCACATTATCCCCCGATGATGCTCCGGTACAGCTTTTTCGTCTGCTCATCGGGCTCGATGTCCAGTTCCTTCCGCAGCGCCAGTTGACACCGCTCATACAATCTCACCGCATCGCTCCGCTGTCCTGCCGCAAGGTTCCAGGCCATGAGCCATCGGCATGCCGCTTCGTTGCAGGGGTCGAGGGAGAACATCCGTCCATAATAGGCACACGTCCTGTTCCGGTCGTCCTGGGACTCCGTCAAGGCGGCTGCATGGGTGAGCATTTCGGCATGGATACTCCTCAGATGTTCCCTGCGGTCCTGTGCCCAGTCAAGGTAAAGGTCGCCCGGAAGGAAATCACCCCGGTACAGGCTGAATGCCTGGTCGTACAGTGCAAGCGTTTTCCCGGTGTCCGGCTCCTGCGAAGAACGTCTCTGCCGGGCGGTCGCATGAAGCGCCGAAAATTCCTGGATATCCGTCCACACCTTGTGCGGGTTCAGGGAGAGCAGGCCCCCGTCCTGGATGATGCAGGAATCGCCCCGCATCACGGACCCCTCAGGCTCCAGGACCTTCCTGGTCCGGTGAAGAAGGCTGTTCAGCAGCAGCGGTTTCCGGGCCGCATCGGCATCGGGCCAGAGCGTTTCTCCCGCCTCGTCGCGCGAGAGCTTCCGGTCGCCGCAGCTGGCCAGGAGCTTGACGAGCGACTTTGCCAACCTGCTCTTCCACTCCCCGTCGCTGATGACGACCCCATTCCGCAGGACCCGGAATTCGCCGAGGCAGTAGATCCTGATGCGCGGCGTTGCCTGCAGCGGCGCGGGTCCCTCGATCAGGCGCCGGCAGTAGTCCGGTTCGATGTCGCGGTCGATCGCCGCCGATGCCAGCGATGCAAGCTCGTCCTGCTTCAGCACCGCGTAATAGGTGAAACCGCGGTCTTCTCCGATCGAAAACCCCGCGGTGAGATGCTTCCGTACCATCTCTTCCCGTCTGCTCCGCAGATACAGGGACGCGAGCAGGAGGTGGGCGTTGGCTTCCTGCTGGACCGCATGGCATTTTCGGAGCAACCCGAGCGCGGCTTTAAACTGCCGCTCCGCCAGGCTGTTCTTTCCCCGCTTAAGATGGATCGCACCGCTCGCGATAAGATATATTCCATGGAACAACGGGCTCTCTGCCCGCTTCTGGAGCGCCAGTGCGTGGTCCGATTCGAGCTGTGCCCTGGCGAGCTTTCCCTGGAACAGATAGGCTATCGCCAGCAGGTGCGCGGCCGATGCGCTGAAGAAGGGGTGGCGGGCCTCGACGCTTTTCCGCTTGCACTCTTCGAGCAGACGCACCGCGGCGGCCAGGTCGCCCTGGGCGATCTTGAGCCATCCCCCGATGTCCAGCGAGAGGAACCCGATCGATTCAAGGGAATGGTCGTCGGCCATCCTTCTGCACTGCTCGATGCTCTGCTCCGCTTCTCTGAAGTTCCCTTCGAACAAGGCCGTCATGGCACGGGTCAGGTAGAGCGCGGTCCGGCCGCCCGTCTCTTCAGGGATGGCGTCCGAAGCCGCCAGGCCTGCCAGGACCGTGCCCCGGGCGAGGCGGAGATCGCCCTGGTAGAGGGCGCAAGGGATGAGATAGATCGCGCAGGTGACCTGGGAGAAGTGATCTCCCTGCTTCCGGAAGAGCGCGAGCGCCTGCATCAGGGCCTGGGCGCCCTGCTCCAGCCGGCCGGTGAAGAACCAGGCCATGCCCG
>JAGVOT010000082.1 GCA_020052615.1 Nitrospirota bacterium
CCGGCGCCGGCCGACGGGGGCGTGAAGAATCCCTTTGAGGGCAAGATCGAGGCGATCAAGGAGGGTGAAAAGATCTTCGACGAGAAATGCTCCGAATGCCACATGGACGGGACAGGAGGCGCCGGTCCAAACCTCACCGATGACCAATGGGTCTATGGCGGCTCCGACGCAGAGGTGCTCGAGACGATCTCCTATGGCAGGAAGGGCGGGATGCCCTCCTGGAAGGGCGACCTGAGCAAGGACGATATCTGGAAGGTCATCGCCTTCATCAGGAGCATCGCTTATAAGAAGTAAGGGGCGTTGTACTCGCGCGTGTCGCTTCCGCATGAATGATGGAAGGCAGCCATGAACAAGCATGATGAAACGAAAAAGACCGCGAACGGCGGCGACGCCGGACCGGCCGGCCAGAACGAGGAGATCAAGCCCGGCGAGTACCTCCGGGCGGTGCGGGCCCATCTCCGGAGCGGGAAGCACAAGGAAGCCTACGGTCTCCTGCTGCAGGCATCGGTCCGCTATCCCGAAGACCCGGTCATCCTTTCCTATTTCGGCTGTCTCCAGGCGATCGTGGACAAGAAGTACCGCAGCGGCGTCGAGAACTGCAACCGGGCGATCCTTCTGTTGAAGAAGCAGGGGACCTCAAGCGAAGAGGTGCTCTATCCGGTATTCTATCTCAACCTGGGGAGGGCCTTCGTTGCCGCGGGCAGAAAGAAGGACGCCATCGATGCGTTCAAGAAAGGGTTGAAGTACGACAGCGGGCACAGCGAACTCAAGAAGGAACTGCAGGGTCTGGGCGTGCGCAAGCAGCCGGCCGTATCGTTCCTTGATCGATCCAATCCGATCAATAAGTACATCGGCATGCTTCTGAAGGCAGAGAAAAAGGCGGCCCCGGGAGGGAAGAGCAGCAGCCGGGGACGATGACAGCAGTACGAAGTGCGAAGTGCCGAGTGCGGAGTGATAGCCTGTGATCGTCACCGACCTTGCACAGATGGACCACCAGGTGCCGTCGACCCCTTCCCTGCGAAAGGCGCTCGCCTTTTTACGGCGGACGGACGCCCGTTCATTGGCCGACGGCAGAACGGACATTGACGGCGATAAGGTGTTCGCCCTGGTGCAGCGGTATGAGACGGCGCGAACGGATGCCCCTACGTTCGAATATCATCGCAAGTTTATCGATGTGCAGTTCATCGCATCGGGTGAAGAGTCCATCGGCTGGGCGCCGGCCGGGACAATGACGGTCACCGCAGCCTACGACGAGAAGAAGGACATCTGTTTCGGCACGGTGGAGCAGGAAAGGTGGACGCCGGTCAATCTGCAGGCGGGACATCTGATGGTTCTCTGGCCGGAGGACGCCCACGCGCCGAAACTGGCGGCGGGCAAGCCGTCAACGGTCATGAAGATCGTGATCAAGGTTGCGGTGGAGTAAACAAGGATCAAGGGGGAGGGGGTCAGAACAGAGTACAAGGACAGGAGTTAGTACCTATATTCTTTGACACAGAAGAGGCGGATTGGCAGTGCGATAAAGGCGGATAAGTCTTTAGACACTGAGGACACAGAGGTTCTGTAAGAAGCACGAAGATTGAAGATTCCTTGGTCGTAGAGGTTAACAGTGTCTTCAGTGTCAAGGAAACACTTGATCATTTAACTGGTTTCGCAGTATTCGCTGTTGTCATAGCAGTTAATATGAGGATCTTTAGAGGAACGCGATGACGAATCAGAAAAAAGATGACAAGATCAGGGAGGAGTACAAGGCGCGTCAGAACCGCCAGATCGTGGCGATCGCGGTCGTGATGTTCCTGATGCTCCTGGCAGCAGTGCTCTATAAACGTCCCGATCTCCTGGGCGCCTTCTCCGGACGGACGCTGTTCGGGCTGCAGACGATCAGCATCTCCGCCTTTCTGGGTTTCACTGCCTATAACTGGCGGTGTCCGTCGTGCGACAAGCACCTGGGCAGCAATGTTCACCGGCAGCGCTGCGGAAAGTGCGGGACCCGGCTGCAGTAAGAACGGACGGGGGGACGCGGAGCCAGAAGTAGGCGCTTCTAAGCGACGGGGCGACAGGGAAAAGAAACAGCGCAGGCGGTCTTCGTGACCACCTGCGCTTTGTGTTTAAAGACCCTTTAGCTCAAGTCTGACAGAACCAAAGAGCATTTTGACAGGATTACGGGATAAAGTTCAGATAAGATCAAAAAGTTCTTCAACGCAGAAAAGGTTATGAAGAAATTTGATTGGCGCTGTAAAGACCAAAGAATTTACATAGTTCTTTCATATGACGTTCAGCGAAAATCTGCGTTGAATTCTTGAATCGCCTATCCTGCTTTAGTTCCTTATATTTTCTCCAGCGCCTGCTTCAGGTCGGCGAGCAGGTCGTCCACATCCTCAAGTCCCAGAGCGAGTCGCACGAGGTTGTCGGACATGCCGATCTTCTTCCGGTAGTCCTCGGGATAATCAAAGAACGACATCATCCACATCTGGGTCACCAGGCTCTCGCTGCCGCCGAGGCTCGGCGTGATCAGGAAGAGCTCGAGGGCGTCGATGAACTTGCGGGTCTTCGCGTCGTCGCCCCTGACCAGGAGGGTGACCACGCTGCCGAATCCTTTCATCTGCGCCTTCGCGATCGCCCGGTCCGGGTGCGAATCCAGGCCGGGGTACCAGACCTTTTCGATCTTGGGATGCGCTTCGAGCATGGCTGCCACGGCGAGCCCCGCCTCGTTGTGGTGCTTCATGCGGAGGCCGAAGGTCTTGAGGCCGCGCTCCAGCAGGAAGCAGGTGAGCGGGCCGGGAGTTGCGCCGATCATGCGCTGCATGCGGTAGGCGTCGTTCATGAGCTTGTCCGACCCCAGGGCGACGCCGGCGAGCAGGTCGTTGTGGCCGCCCAGGTACTTGGTGGCGGAGTGGATCACCACGTCCACGCCCATCTCCAGGGGCTTGATGTTGTAGGGTGTGGCAAGCGTGGCGTCGATGATGGTCATGACCTTGTGCTGCTTCGCGACCTTGACCACCGCTTCGAGGTCCAGGCACCGCAGATAAGGGTTCGTGGGCGACTCGGTGAAGATGATGTTCGTATTGGGCCTGATGGCCTTTTCGATCGCCGCGGCGGTCGGGTCCACCATCGAGACCTGGATGCCGAACTCGGCCAGCAGGTTCGCCGCGAAGTCGCGCGTCTGGCGGTAGCAGTCGCTGGTGAAGATGATGTGGCCGTCGCGGCGCATGAAGGTCATGAGCGTCAGGATGACGGCGGACATGCCGCTGGCGAACAGGACCGCGCGTTCGGCGCCCTCGATGGCGGCCAGCTTGCGCTCGCATTCCTCCTGGGTCGGGTTGCCGTAGCGGCCGTACTCGTGTTCGCGGATCACCCGGCCTTCGCTCTTCGCCCTCATGAAGTCGTAGACTTCCTGGGTGTTGTTGAAATAGTAGTTGGACGTATGGACGATGGGGGTGGAAACCGCGAAATGGGCGTGGTGCACGCGGTCAACGCCGTGGATGCCGAGGGTGGCCGGACTCCACTTCCTGGGTTCTGACGGTTTCTTAGCCATTGATGGTTCTCCTCTTCTGCAATGCCTGTTCCAGCGCCTTCTTTACCGCGCTTACGGTCGGCGGCAGCTCGATGGGCTTGTTGGCGTAATTGCTGGGGAAGCCCAGCTTCTCTTCATGATATTGGACCTTGAAGTCCGTGAACTTGAGTCCGTGGGCCGTGGAGATGACCACGACATGCTCGGACCGGTCGATCTTGCCGGCCTTGATCAGCTTGATCATCGCGGCCAGGGCCACGCCGGTGTGCGGGCAGTTGAACATGCCGGTGGTGTCGCCCAGCGCGGCCGCGTCGGCCAGCTCCGACTCCGTGGCGTCCATGACGATGCCGTCGAACTGCTTCAGCGTGCGGATCGCCTTTTCGATGCTGACGGGGTTGCCGATCTGGATGGCGCTGGCCAGCGTCTTCCGGGCCTCCATGGGCTCGAAGCTTTCAAAGTTCCTGAGATACGAACGGTAGAGCGGATTGGCGCGCTCCGCCTGGGCCACGACGATGCGCGGAAGTTTGGTGATCAGACCGAGGTCGCGCATCATCAGCAGGCCGCTGCCGAGGGCCGAGACGTTCCCGAGGTTGCCGCCCGGGATGACGATGACATCGGGCACCTCCCAGTCGAACTGCTGGACGATCTCGATGCCCACGGTCTTCTGGCCCTCGATGCGGAGCGAGTTCATGGAGTTGGCCAGATAGATGGTCTCGTCCTTGGTGATCTCCTGGACGACGCGCATGCAGCCGTCGAAGTCCGTGTCCAGCGACAGGACCAGGGCGCCGTTGGCGATGGGCTGGACGAGCTGGGCGATGGAGATCTTGCCCTTGGGCAGGAGCACGATGGACGGGATCCCGGCCGCGGCGCAGTAGACCGCGAGGGCCGCCGAGGTGTCGCCCGTGGAGGCGCAGGCAACCGCCTGGATCGGAACGCCTTCGCTGATCATCTGCTTGACCTGGGAGACGAGCACGGTCATGCCGAGGTCCTTGAACGATCCGCTGTGGGAGTTGCCGCACAGCTTAAGCCAGAGGTTGTCCACGCCGATCAGCTTGCCGAACCGCTCCGCCCAGAACAGGTTGGAGCCGCCCTCGTAGAGCGAGACGATGTTGTCGTTGTGGATCTGCGGCAGGACCCATTCCTTCTTGCCCCAGATGCCCGAGCCGTAAGGCCACTGGGTGGACTTGTAGCGTTCCTCGAAGAGCTTCATCCAGGCCTTGGCGCTGCGATGGGCGAGCGCCTGCATGTCGTGCCGCACCTCGAGCAGCGATTCGCAGGACTTGCAGCGGTAGATGACCGTGTTGAGAGGATATTTCTCGCTGCACTTCTCGTTGATGCACTGGAACCAGGCTTTATAGGAGGACATGGTCGTGAACCTCGTGTGTCGTATTGGGAGACAGGCATTCTGTGCCTGTCTAGCGGGACAGCGGCTTCTTCAGGCAAAAAGAAGAATAACACACTGGCTGGCCATGAATCAATGATAAAGTGCTGGATAAAGCGCCGGACGGACGCCTGGATTCCCGGAATATGACGGACAATGGGGGGCAACAGTGCGGATAATTTCGCCTTGACTCCCAAACACCCTTGCGTGATAATCAACGCCATCCGATGATGCATGTGGAGAACAAGAAGCGAAGCCGAACCTGTGAACCGCAAGGGCGCGAGGAGCGCGAGGACAGCAGGATCAAGAACAGGGGATAATCAAGGTAACGACCGGTTCAGACGCCAGCATTTCACTCCAAACGTTAGATGATGATTAGTAAAATGCCTTGCGGCAGTCCTGGCGTCCTTCGCGCCCTCGCGGTGAGGGTTTTAATTCTTTTCGGTAGGGGAAAATATCAGAAAATGAAGAAGATACTGAAGAGGTCTGAAGCGGCTGCTTGGCAAGATGAGGTCAAACGCGTCGCGGCAGGCATCAGGCGGCGGGTGCTGGAGCATACGATCAGGAACAACGGCGGCTACCTTTCCCAGGCCTGCTCGTCGGCCGAGATCCTTGCCACCCTGTACGTGAAGGTGATGGACCTCGGGAAGATCAGGACCCCGCTCGTGCCGAAGCCCTTCCCCGGCGTGCCCGGACCCGATAATCCCGACTACTTTACCGGAGCGGCCTTCAACGGCCCGGGCCCGGACAAGGACCGGTTCTTCCTCTCGCCCGCCCAGTATGCCCTCGTGCTGTACGCGGCGCTCATCGAGACGGGCCGCATGGCAGAGGAGGGGCTTGCCCAGTTCAACAAGGACGGCAGCGTCGTCGAAATGATCGGCGCCGAGCATTCTCCCGGCATGGAGACCATGACGGGTTCCTTGGGCCAGGGGATCAGCCAGGCAGCGGGCATCGCCATGGCGCGGAAGCGGAAGAACGAGAAGGGCAGGGTCTTCATCTTCATGTCCGACGGCGAGTTCCAGATCGGCCAGACCTGGGAGGCGCTCCAGGCCCTGTCCTTCCATATGCTCGACAACGTGGTCATCTACGCGGACGTGAACGGGTTCCAGTGCGACGGCAAGATGTGCAACGTCATGGACGTGGAGCCGCTGGACAAGCGGCTTGAGGCCTTCGGCGCCAGGGTCTTCAGGGTGAACGGCCACGACATCAGGAAGCTTGCCGACGCCGGTTCGGTCACGCCCGACGGCAGGCCCGTGGTCGTCCTCTGCGATACCGATGCCGCGCGGGGGATCGACGTGCTCAAGTCCCGGGCGCCCAAGATGCACTATGTGCGATTCACCAGTGCCGAGGAGAAGGGCTGGTACGCGGCAGCGCTCGAACGGCTCTGCGGTGCCAGGCCACCCCTCACCCCACCCCCCGATTCCATCACTCGTGGGCAGGCCTCTCCCCCAAGGGGAGAGGGAATAAAAGGAGGCCCCGAGATCGTGTCGCGGGTCCACGCGAAGAACCTCGTCAAGTGGGCCGCAGACAAACCGAAGGTGCTGGTGCTGTCGGCCGACCTCACGAGTTCGACGGAGATCGATATGTTCCGGGACGCCTATCCCGACCGGTTCCTGTCCATGGGCATCGCGGAGCAGAACATGATGAGCTGGGCAAGCGGCCTGGCGCGGGAAGGCTTCATCCCTTTTGTCCACACCTTCGCGGTCTTTATCTATAGAAGGGCCTTCGACCAGATCGCCATGTCCGTATCCTATCCAAACCTGCCGGTCAGGATGATCGGCTTCCTGCCGGGCATCACCACGCCGGGAGGGGCGACCCACCAGGCCATCGAGGACGTGGCGGTCATGCGGGCGCTGCCGAACATGACGGTCCTGGACTGCGGCGACGCGGCGGACGTTGAGTCCGTGCTCGGCGTGATCGAGAAGATCAACGGTCCGGTGTATGTGCGCATGCTGCGCGGAGAGATCCCGCGGCTCTTCGCAGCGCCCATGGAGTTCGGAAAGGCGCGGGTCGTTTCGGAGGGGAATGATATTGCCGTGCTCAGCTCCGGCATCATGACCGAGGAGGCAATGCGGGGAGTGCAGGTGCTCCGGAAACGAGGTCTCTCGGTCCAGCACATGCATATCTCGACCTTGAAGCCCTTTCATGACCAGTCGGTAATGGATGCCATCAGCCGGTCGAAATACGGCGTCATCACCATGGAGAACCACACCATCGTCGGCGGGCTCGGCAGCATCATCGCCGAGCAGATGGCCGGGGCCGGTATGGATAAAAAGCTCGTGCGCATCGGCCTCCGGGACATCTATGCCCACGGCGCGAGCAGGAACTATCTCCTCAGGAAATACCGCATGGACGCCATGGCCCTGATCGCAGAGGTCGAAGGGCTTGTGGGGAGGAAGTTCGGCATCACCGGGGACGAGCTGAAAGAGACCTTCATTGCGGCGGTGCACAGCACGGCGAAGGCGGAAGCGCTGTAGAATCATACATAATTAGTCATGAAAATCTTTGACACGGAAGCAGCGGATCAACATCCTGATAAAGGCGGAGTGAAAACAGAAGCCTACATCCAAAAGGGCGTCTCTCGCAGAGCACGCAAAGTACGCAGAGTTAAGTCTAAATCCTCTGTCTTTGTATTAACCTAGAATATATTTTTGCTTTTCTCTGCGAGCTCTGCGCCTCTGCGAGAAATATGTTTTGATCCTGTTCTTATCCGCTGTTATTGGAATCAAAGGTCTTTATAGGAATTAATGCTTCCGATAGTTCATTGCCATGACCGCACAGAAGATCCAAAAATACCTCCGCCGGTTCGCCGGCAAGGAGAAGGCGAAGCTCCTCCAGGGTTTTTTCAAGACCGGGCCGGGGCAGTACGGCGAAGGGGACAAGTTCCTCGGCGTCATGGTCCCGGACATCAGGCTGACGGTGAAGGAGTTCTCCGGCGCGCCGCTGTCCGAGATCGCGAAGCTTCTTCGCTCTTCCTGGCACGAGGAACGGCTGCTCGCCCTCTTGCTGCTGGTCCAGAAGTTCGAGAAGAGCGACGACGCTGTGAGAAAGCGGATCTATGCGCTCTATCTGAAGAGCACGAAGCACATCAACAACTGGGACCTTGTCGACCTCTCGGCGCCGAAGATCGTCGGTTCTTATCTCGACGGCGGCTCGCGGTCGCTGCTCTACCGGTTCGTCCGATCGAAGAGCCTCTGGGAGCGCCGCATCGCCATCCTGGCGACCTTCGCCTATATACGGAAGAGCGATTTTTCCGACGCGCTTGCGCTCGCTGAGATGCTGCTGGATGACGACCAGGACCTGATGCACAAGGCAGTGGGATGGATGCTGCGCGAGGTGGGGAAGAAGGATGTTTCGGTGCTTGAGGGATTTCTCAGGAAGCACCACCGGGCCATGCCGCGGACCACGCTCCGCTACGCCATCGAACGGTTCCCCGAGGCGAAGCGAAAGAAGTACCTTAAGGGCGCGTTCTAACCAAACACGACAGTCGATAGGCGTCAGGCGAAGATCTTGCTGATATTACACGCGTTGCCCCTCACGCCTGGCGCATGACGGTCTTCACCATGATCATCTCCATCATCGCAGCAATGGACGAGAACCGCGTCATCGGCCGGGGCAACCGGCTCCCGTGGCATCTGCCGGTCGACCTGCGTCGGTTCCGCATGCTCACCCTGGGCCATCCCATCATCATGGGACGAAAGACCTATGAGAGCATCGGCAAGCCCCTGGACGGCAGGAAGAACATCGTGGTCACGCGCCAGGCCGGGTATCGAGCCGAAGGCTGCATCGTCGTGCATGACCTCCGGTCGGCATTCACGGCATGCGGAGACGTGGAAGAGGCCTTTGTGCTGGGCGGGGAGTCGCTGTTCCGCGATGTCCTGCCCCTGGCGGACAAGGTCTATCTGACGGTCGTGCGGACGCGGGTCGAGGGCGACGCCTTGTTTCCCGCCATCCCCGATGAGCTCGAACTGGTGTCGCGCCAGGAAGCGCAGGATATGTTCCCGCTCGAGTTCCTGCTGTATGAACGGAGAAAGGCTTCTTCCTGATCCCGTCTTCATTCCGTCGCCCCAGAATACCCCACAAATACCCTTTCGACAGCGTTGACATCGCCGGGGATCGGGCATATATTCGTCCCACAAGCCCGCTCGAGTCGTTGCAGCAACCAAGGAGCTCAATATTATGAAGCAGATGACATGGTTTATCGTTATCATCACTGTTTGCCTGTGTTTCCTGACAGGCATTCAGGGACCTGCCCTTGCCGACGGTGCCGACAAGGGCCGCAGCGTGTCGGTCAAGTTCCCTGCATTTTCGATCAGCCCGGGAGAAAGAATATTGGGCATGAAGATCAAGGCATCGAAAGGCAGCATCCACATCGGCTGCCGGCCGAGCAGGTGGACCTGTGACCAGAGTGACGGGTCGGTGCATTGCTACGCGCTCCATCAGACCTATGCGCTCGGCATATCGGGGATGCTGCCTGAGACGATCGTTACAAACCTTTCGAGCGACGGACGCCAGCTCTCCCTTGAGGCATCAGTGGAGTTCATTGATAATAACGGGAAGGAATATTCAAAAGAGATACGAGAATCCGACCTGATCATCAAACAATAGTCCCTGATGATCTCGTAGATGCTTGCAGGAGTCACTATGGCGGGCAAACGCAAAATTTTGGCGATCGTCGCGGTCCCAGGGCTTGTCCTGGCCGCAGCCCTGGCTTTCCTTTGGACGAACCTCGACTGGATCGTCAAGAATGCGATCGAACGCTATGGCTCGCAGGCTACGGGAGCAAAGGTGCGGGTCGATCGCGTGGCCTTGCGGCCCGCTCAGGGCAAAGGGTCGATCGAGGGGCTGACCGTCAAGAATCCGCCGGGATACAGGGCGCCCCATATCCTTTCGCTCGGCGCCATCAGCGTCCGCATCGAGCCCCGCACCATTGCATCGAATCCCGTGGTGATCGACGACATCCGCATCACCTCGCCGCTGGTGGTCTTCGAGATGAACGACGCGCGGGTGGCGAACGTCGACGTGCTCAAGAAGAACCTGGGGCCTGGCCAGCCGGAGAAGCCTGCGGCCAGGGGCAAGAAGGGTCAGAAGGGGCAGGGCAAGCGGCTGCGGATCAGGCATCTGTCGATCGAGAACGCAAAGGCGGAGGTCCGCATCGCCTCGCTCGGCGACAAGCCCCGGATCGTCGCGCTGTCACGGATCGAAATGACGGACATCGGGGGGAAGAACGGCGCGCCTCCCGAGGAAGCGGCAAAGCAGATCGTCACCGCCATCCTGGCCGAGGTGAGCAACGAGGTCGGCAAGGCCGGAGCGTCAAAACTGCTCGAGAATGCCGTGGAACGGGCGCTCAAGAGGAAGTAAGGGCTATTACAAGGAAGCTGCCTCCGCCTTGATCTGTCAGCATATGATGTAAGAAAATACCAGGATGAAAAAAACTCCCGAAGAAATCGAAAAATGCATTTCAACACTGAAGGATCTCGCAGACGACGCTGCGTTGCTTGCGAATCTTCCCGATGAACAGCGGATCGCCCTGCTGAAGGCTTCCGGGGAGATATCCCGGCCTGACAGGCGGGAGCGGAAAAAGCGGAACAAGACCGCGGACAGGACAGAGCGCCTGACGATGCTTGAGAAGGATCGGCGCGCCAGGAATGCCACCGGTATCCGTTCCGCCCGCATGGATCCGACCTTCAGGGCCCCGGAACAGATCGCATTTGAACCATCAGGGTCCGAACGGAAGGCCGAGCGGCTGCATTCGCCCCGGAATTGCTATATCTGCAAGGAAGAGTTCCTGGAACTGCACTTCTATTACGACACCCTCTGCAAAAAATGCGGGGACCTGAATTACACAAAACGGTTTCAGACGGCATCCCTGCATGGGCAGGTCGCCCTCATTACCGGCTCGCGCGTGAAGATCGGCTTTCAGGCGGCGCTCATGATGCTGCGGGCCGGCGCCACGGTGATCGCGACGACCCGGTTTCCCGTTGATGCGGCGCTCAGATATTCCCGGGAAGAGGGATTCGGGGCATGGGGAGAGAGGCTGCATATTCATGGTCTCGACCTGAGGCATATCCCGAGCGTCGAGATCTTTGCCGACTATGTAGAGCAGCGATATGGACGTCTCGACATCCTGATCAACAATGCCGCCCAGACCGTGAGACGGCCCGCTGGCTTTTATGCCCATCTCTCGGAAAAGGAGGGAAGGGGCTCTGCTGCCTTGTCCGATGATGCCCGAAAGCTTCTCGGCGACCATGAGGCGTGCAAAAAACAGATAACGGCCTTTTGCAATAACGACGGCGGACCGGGCGCCGCCCTTTCCGTGGCATGGCATGACCGGGAGCCGGGCATCGGCCTGCGGGAATCGGCCCGGCTGTCGCAGATCCCTTTTTGTCACGATGATTCCCTGGTGTCTGAAGAGATATTCCCCAAGGGCAAGCTCGATGCCGATCTTCAGCAGGTGGACCTGCGCAGGACGAACAGCTGGCGCCTGCGAATGGGAGAGATCCCGACCACGGAAATGCTCGAGGTCCAGTTGGTCAATTCCGTGGCCCCCTTCGTTCTATGCAATAGACTGGCTTCTCTTATGCGGCGTGATCGTACCGGCCAAAAGCATATCGTCAACGTAACGGCCATGGAAGGCAAATTTTTTAGATTTAAGAAGGACGCCAGGCACCCCCATACGAACATGGCAAAAGCGGCCTTGAACATGATGACCCATACTTCGGCCGAGGACCTGTCCAGGGACGGCATCTATATGAATGCCGTCGACACTGGATGGGTCACCGACGAGGATCCCGCGGAACTTTCCCGGTTCAAGCAGGAGGTCCATGATTTTCAGCCGCCCCTGGACATCGTCGACGGGGCGGCGCGTGTCTGCGATCCGTTCTTTGACGGCATCCTGACGGGCAGGCATTGGTGCGGGAAATTTCTTAAGGATTATTTTCCGATCGATTGGTAGAGTTGACTCGGGGAGGTTTCTGTGGGGAGGCTTTGTCTTAACGGGAGAGCTGTGCGTTCATCGCTGCTGTCCATGGCAATGGCAGCATGTTGTCTGATCGTTCCTCAGCCAGCCTTGGCCGACGTCGCAGACCTCGAGAA
>JAGVOT010000084.1 GCA_020052615.1 Nitrospirota bacterium
TCTTCTTGTTGATTCTAAGATACCCCAAGGCGGGAAAAAGGGAAATCGGGATTAGCTCGTACTGCGGGGGGTAATAGTTCCTAGGAAGATGTTCTTAGAAGAGAAGCTGATGCAGGGGCGCTTGGACGTACCCCAGCGACGAAGATAAGCGGCCGCATCATCACTAAGACGCAATTTGGTGCGTTCCTTCACAGCCCCTTCCTTGACATTTCACTATTTTCATCTATGTTTTAATCAGAACGTGTCCGCTGTTCCCCTGAGGGGAAAGGAGGGACGACCGTATGGCCCCATCGAATGTCCGGTCCGCATTGATCAAGGTCCTCACCGGTAATTTGTCCTCGTCAAAATTCCTGATCCTGCTTCTGATCATCCTGTTCCTTCCGCCTGCTGTCCCGGCCGCGCCTGCTGCGTTGTCCGACGAGGCGCAGACCTGCCTGACCTGCCATGCCTCGCCGGGCACGAAGACCTTCGGCGACAAGAAAACGGTCTCGGTTCAGGTTGACGGCGGGCGGTTCGCCCGCTCGGTGCACGGTTCGCTCGGCTGCACCAGCTGCCACAGCGACGTGAAGCTCGACAACCACCCTTCGGCGCAGTACGCCACGAGGCGGCAGTTCGTGCTGCATGTCGCGAAGGCCTGCAGGACCTGCCATGACGACCGGCAGCTCATGGCCAGCCCGCTGCACCAGCGCGCCGTCTCCCGGCCCGACGCAGAGCCCTGTTCGTCGTGCCACGGGTCCCACGACATCGGGAAGGCCCTTGCCCGCAAGGACAAAGGCAGCGCAACGCAGTACTGCCTCACCTGCCACAGCAAGCCCATGACCCGGACGATCGCCGGCAAAACGATCTCGCTCACCATCGACGAGGACTGGGTCAAGGGGTCGGTCCACCGGAACCACGAGTGCACCGACTGCCACACGGCCTACTCGAAGGACAACCACCCCGCGCCGAAGGACTACACAAGCGGCCGCCAGCTCTCGCACGCCGCGTCGGAGTCCTGCGAACGCTGCCATTTCGACAAGGCGGTGAAGGAAAAGGACAGCATCCATGCCGTCCTGTTCGCGAGCGGCGACCAGCGGGCGCCGGGCTGTTCGGACTGCCACGGCGCGCACAAGGTCGGTCCCCACGCGCTGGCCGACACCCTCGACGGCGTGCCCTGCCGGAAATGCCACGAAGAGATCTATGACGCTTTCCGCACGAGCGTCCACGGCATGGCCAAGCGCACCGGCACGGCCGATCCACCGCTTTGCGCGGCCTGCCACAACGCCCATGACGTGAAGCCGGCGATGGCCTCACGCTCTCCCCGCGACATGTGTCTTTCCTGCCATCCTTCCTATGAGGCCGACCACGGGCAGCGGCTGCCCAATCCGAAGGCGCACCTGGAAATGGTCGCCTGCACGGCATGCCACGTGCCGCTGGACTACAAGCGAAGCATCTACCTGCGGCTTACCGACGGGAAAACGGGAAAGCTGCTCGACGACGGTTCGGTGCTGGCGCAGCTCAAGGCGCGGGGCGTCACGTCCAGGCAGATCAGGCCGAAGGATCTCTGGCAGCTCTACAAGGACCTGAACGCGGAAAAGGCGGTGAACGTCGTGGTGGCGGTCAGCATGGACGACCGGCTGAACGCCCATTACCTGGCGCCAAAGGACATCGCGGTCAGGCAGTGCGAGGCGTGCCATTCGGCCGATTCATCGTTCTTTGAGTCCGTGTCCGTGGCGGCGGCCGATGCCGACGGACGGGAAGTGCTGCACGACGTCGACCCGGCGATCCTCGGCTCTGCGTACGGCGCGATCCTTTTAAAGCGGTTCTACGTGATGAGCGGGACGCGGCTGACGGCCATGGACTACGCCGGGGCCCTGATCATCATGGGCGGGATCGCCGTCCCGGCCCTGCACGGCGCCGCCCGTCTGATGACGAGGCGGCTGCGCGAGGGACGGAAGCCCGAAGGGAGGGGGAAGCCATGAACAGGATCTATCTGCATCCGCTGCCGGTCAGAATGTGGCACTGGCTCAACGCCCTCTGCTTCTTCGTGCTCATCGTCACGGGCGCGCAGATCCGCTATCGCGGCGTCATGGACCTGATGACCTTCCGGACCGCCGTGGACATCCACAACATTGCCGGGTTCTCGCTGGTCGGGCTGTTCATTGTCTGGGCCGTCTACTATGCGGCAACGGGGAAGATGAAGGTGTACCTCCCCGACCTGAACATCGCGCGCTATGTCCGGAACTCCTGGAAGCAGGCGCGGTACTACGGCTACGGCCTCTTCCGGGGCGAGCCGAACCCCCATCACGCCACGCCTGACCACAAGTTCAATCCCATGCAGCAGGTTGCCTACTTCAGCATCATGTTCTTCCTGATGCCGGTCCTGATCGCGACCGGCGTATTGTTGTGGGACCTCGACCGGTTCGCGGGCGCCATCGACGTCCTGGGCGGGATCAAGGCCGTCAGCGCCGTGCACCTGCTTGTGGCGATCTTCTTCGGGGCCTTCCTCTTCGTCCATGTCTATCTCACCACGCTGGGCCGCACGCCCCTGGAGCACATCAAGGCCATGTTCACGGGCTATGAAGAGGAGCCCGAGGGGCACTGACACAACGCGCAGCAGGCAAAACAAAAGCGGGACAGATCAAACGGTTCCGCTTTTGTTTTGCCAAGAATCGGCCAGAGGATCTATGTTTTTTGTTACCTTTCTTGCGTGCCCAAGAAAGGTAACCGAATCCCTGGGAAAGATGATCCCGGGCCAGCCCGGGGATGGGTCAGTCCCGGGAGGTCGGTTTATAGGGAGCCTCCGGCTCATGCTGGCGGGTCTCCTCAGAAGGGCACCCAGCGAAAATCCTTCACGGCACGCTCGGTCGTCCTCGGTACATTTCGAAAACTCGCCCTTCGGGCTCAGACAGTTCGAAATGCTTAACCCTCGTCCTCGGTCGCCTGCCTGGATTTTCGCACGGGACTGCAGGGTCCCTGGAGTCTGAATACGGCAATGCATGAAACGCAGCAAAGGACGCATATACTTCAGCGTCCTTTGTTTGCAGGGACGGGAAGGACAATACGCCGTCTATCCTCCCCTCCGCCGCTTCCGGTCCTTCCGGATCAGGCTGCCTGTTTCAGCTTTTCGAGAACGGCCTTCAAAGCGACTTCGTCCTCTTTCAGCTCATCCCTGCTTTTTTTCCGCATTCCCGACGCGACCAGCACCCTGATCTGCGGAATCGTGGTCTCCTCCAACTCGGTGACGAGCAGGTCGCGCTCCTTCTTTTCCAGGTTGATCAACATATTCTCCGCCTCCTCTCTGAGACTGTCTCTCTTCATGTAGTATAATACCACCCGGACAGCGAGGAATAAAGTGAACGAGGCATAAAAAAGGCGGGACAGCGTGACCTGTCCCGCCGCGACTTGTTTGAAGCCGTTGCTTTTCCAGAGGCCCCTGCATCCCGTGAACAGCGTCCGCGAGCCACATGAACGGAACAGAGCTCGTCAGACCACAGGTCATGCCTGCGCGTGCGTAGCGTAAGCGCACAAGGAAGACCGTAATGTCCCGTAGAACAAAAAGGCTGATTGTCATGTTTGCGCGGCGATGAGAACCGGGGTGCAGAAAAAAGAAGAAGGGGAGGCACCGGGGCAAAAAAAAGGCGGGACAGTGTGATCTGTCCCGCTTTGTCCTGATCTTCTCGATGCTGCTCCGCTACTTTTCTGCATCCTTTTTGTCCTTCTTCGCCCTCGCCTCGTTCTTTTTCTTCTTGCCGGCCAGGTAGGCCTCGATGGGCCGCCAGCCGAAGGACATGCTGCCTGCCGCCGCCTCGGTCGTCACGTTCA
>JAGVOT010000002.1 GCA_020052615.1 Nitrospirota bacterium
CACCTATACCACGAACGCGATCACGGCGCCCTGCACGGTCTCTGCGAGCTTCCTCCTGATCCCGATCAACGGCGTCTGCGGGATCTCGAGCGGCGCGACCTTCCCGACCATCCCCACGACGGATCTTTGCGACGCGGGAACGGCCACGGCGGTAAGCGGCGCCGGTCCCTGGACCTGGAGCTGCACGGGGCTGTACGGCGGCACGACGGCGGACTGCAGCGCGAACATCCAGACCTACACCGTATCGACGTCGGCGGGCGAGGGCGGGACGATCACCCCGGCATCGCGCCTCGTGAGCCACGGCAGCGCCACGACCTTCACGGTCGCGCCCGATGCCGGTTATTCGATCGGCGCGGCGGGCGGTACCTGCGGCGGGACCCTCGACGGGACGACCTACACGACGAACGCCATCACGGCGCCGTGCACCGTGACGGCGACGTTCACGCTGAACAGCTATACGGTGACGGCGACAGCCGGGACCGGCGGGACCATCGACCCGCCGTCGGCGGTCGTGAACCACGGCGCAGCGACGGCCTTCACGGTGACGCCGCTCACCGGCTACTCCATCGGGACCGTGGGCGGGACGTGCGGCGGGACGCTCGCCGGCAGCACCTACACCACGAACGCGATCACGGCACCCTGCACGGTTGATGCCGCCTTCACCCTGAACACCTATACGGTGACGGCGACGGCAGGCAGCGGCGGGACGGTCGTCTGTGTGCCGCCCACGGTGGACTATGGCGGGTCCAGCGCCTGCACGATCACGCCCGAGACAGGCTATCATGTGCTCAATGTGGTGGTGGACGGCTTGTCGGCGGGAGCGGTAACCAGCTATGCGTTTACCGGCGTAACTGCCGACCACTCCCTGGCGGCGAGCTTCGCGATCAACACCTATACCGTGTCGACGTCGGCGGGCGAGGGCGGGACGATCATGCCGGCATCGCAGCTGGTGAACCACGGCAGCGCGGCGAACTTCACGGTCAACGCAGGCGCCGGCTCCTTCATCACGTCCATAAGCGGCTGCGGGGGGACGACGTTCACCAACACCGACATTTCCGTGACGACCTATGAATATGCGACGGGCGTCATTACCGGCGATTGCACCGTGACCGCATCATACGAAATCGCCGCCTTGCCGCTGATCGGCGCCACGCAGGGGATTGGCATGGGAAGCCTCAGTGCAACCGCCTTCCTGTTCAACCCTGCGCTCTATCGGATGCTGTATGGACGGAGGACGCGGAAGGACGGGAGACGGCCGGGCGGCAGAACGGACCGGAGAGGGCAGGAGGGAATGCGCACAGCGCAGAGGGAGCGTGAGCCATGAAGACATCTGTACTGCATATTGACGATGATGCGCCCAGGACCTACACCGACAGGGACCTGGACCGGGCATCGGGGTTTTACGACGCCGAATCTTTCCAGCAGGCGTTGTACCTGGAACGGAAGCGGCGGGAACGCTCCCGGCGCCCCATGCTCCTTCTCCTGATCGACGTCATGCGGATCCCCGAAGAGGAGCAGCACGGGGCCGTCAGAACGATCGCCGGAAGCCTTGCGGCGATGACCCGGGAGATCGACGTCAAGGGATGGTACAGCGAGGGACAGGTCATCGGCGTGATCTTCACCGAGTTCAATTCCTTCGACAAGGAAAAGATGACCAGCAAGATCAGGAACGGCATCGAAGGGAACCTTCCCCATGGCCACCTGACGAAGCTGGAACTGTCGCTCCATGAATTTCCCCAGCAGGATGGAGACCGTGACGGCCTCCCTCCGGCGCCCGCGCTCTATCCCGAGGTGACGAAAAAATACGGTTCGAAACGAGGGCCCTTTGTCGCCAAGCGGATCATCGACATCGCGGGAAGCATCGTCGGCCTGGTCCTTTTCTCGCCCTTCTTCCTGGCGGCCGCGGCGCTCATCCGCCTGACGTCGCCCGGGCCGGTCCTCTTCCGGCAGGAACGCGTGGGGCTCTGCGGAAAAAAATTCCTGTTCCTCAAGTTCAGGACGATGTACGTGGGCAACGATCCCCGCGTCCATCAGGAATACGTCGAGAAACTGATCGCGGGCAAGGTCGGCGGAGGGAACGGAAACGGCGACGGGAACGGCGGCGGAACGCAGCCCGTATTCAAGATCACCAACGACAAGCGGGTCACGCGCATCGGCCGCCTGCTCCGCAAAACGAGCCTGGACGAGCTGCCGCAGTTCATCAACGTGCTGCTCGGCGACATGTCGCTCGTCGGTCCCCGGCCGCCGATCCCCTACGAGGTGAAGAACTACGATATCTGGCACCGCTGCCGGGTCATGGAGGTGAAACCCGGCATCACGGGCCTCTGGCAGGTCATGGGAAGGAGCACAACGAGCTTCGATGAGATGGTGCGGCTCGACATAAAATATTCGCGGGAATGGTCGTTCCTGCTGGACCTGAAGATCCTTGTCATGACACCGTGGGCCGTGCTGAAGGGCAAAGGGGCCTATTGAAACGATCGTCATCCTATATTCCTGTGAGGTGAGAACCATGATCAACATCGGCGTGATCGGGTACGGCTACTGGGGGCCGAATATCGTACGGAATTTCTCCAGCATTGAAGGGGCGGAAGTGCGGTCCATCTGCGACATGAGCTCGCAATCGCTGGACCGCGCACGCAAGATCCACCCGAGCATCCCCACGACCCAGGATTGCAGGGAGGTCCTCAACGCGACGAATATCGATGCCGTCGCGGTCATCACCCCTGTCTCGACCCACTTCGAGCTGGCGAAGCGGGCGCTCGAAAACGGCAAACATGTCTTCGTCGAGAAGCCTTTTACGGCAACGGTCGCCCAGGCCGAAGAGCTCATCGAACTGGCCGAGAAAAAAAGACTGACGATCATGGTCGACCATACCTTCATCTTCACGGGGGCGGTGAGGAAGATCAAGCGGCTCATCGAGGAGAAGGCACTGGGAGACCTGTACTACTACGATTCCTCCCGGGTGAACCTGGGGCTGTTCCAGAGCGACGTGAACGTCATCTGGGACCTCGCTCCCCACGATTTTTCAGTCATGGACTTCCTGATCGACGAGAAGCCGTCGGCCGTGTCCGCCTGCGGAAAGGCCCACGTGAACTGCCTGGAGGACACCGCCTACATCACGGTGCACTTCGACAACAACATGATCGCCCATTTCAACGTCAACTGGCTTTCTCCGGTCAAGATACGAACGACTCTGATCGGCGGGGAGAAGAAGATGCTGGTCTGGAACGATCTGGAGGCCGATGAGAAGATCAGGATCTACGACAAGGGCGTGACGGTAACCAACCGGCAAAGCTCCTACGACCTGCGCGTCAGCTACCGGTCCGGGGACATGCATGCCCCGAAAGTGGACCAGGTCGAGGCGCTCAGGCATGAGACGGAGTATTTTCTGACCTGCCTGTCGACGGGTGAGCGTCCGGAGAACGACGGCCATGCCGGGCTCCGCGTGGTGAGGCTGCTCGACGCGTGCAACCAGTCGATGAAACAGAATGGACGGTCGGTAAGCCTATGAACTACTGCTGCGTAGCCGACGACGTGAAGCTCGGCGAGAACGTCAAACTGGCCAAGTTCATCAATCTCTACGGCTGTTCGATCGGCGATCATACGAAGATCGGGGCGTTCGTGGAGGTGCAGAAGAACGCGTGCATCGGCAGATACTGCAAGATCCAGAGCCACACGTTCATCTGCGAAGGCGTGACCGTCGAGGACAACGTGTTCATCGGCCACGGCGTGACGTTCATCAACGACAAGTATCCGAGGGCCACGAACGGGGGCGGCGCCCTGCAGAGCGAGGCCGACTGGAAGGTGGCGCCGACGATCGTGAAAAAAGGCGCATCGATCGGCTCGGGGGCGACGATCCTGTGCAGCGTGACGATCGGCGAAGAGGCCATCATCGGATCGGGCAGCGTGGTCACCAGGGACGTGCCGCCCTACACCATTGTCGCGGGAAACCCCGCCCGGATCATAAGGAGGATCAGCCATGAATAGTTACGTGCCGTTCCTGGATCTCGTAACACCGCACATCAATGAAGAAGAGGAGTTTCTGAACGTCTGCCGCGAAGTGCTGCACACCGGGAGGTTCATCGGCGGGCCGATGGTGGAGGAGTTCGAACGGTCGTTCGCGGCGTATTGCGACGCGAAATACTGCGTTGGCGTGGGGAGCGGCACCGATGCGCTCCGGTTCGCGCTGATCGCGGCGGGGATCCTGCCGAAGGACATCGTCGTCACGGTCCCCAATACCTTCATAGCGACGACGGAGGCGATCTCCCAGGCCGGCGCGTGCCCGATGTTCATCGACATCGATCAGGAGACCGGCAACATGGACCCGAAGCGCCTGCAGGAGTACCTGGACGCTCAGTGTACGGTCGATCCGAAAAGCGGCGGCACCGTGCACCGCAGGACCGGACGCCGGGTCGCGGGCGTGATCCCCGTCCACCTGTACGGGCAGACGGCGGACATGGACGCCATCAGAAATATCGCCGGGCGGCACCATCTGATCGTGATCGAGGACGCCTGCCAGGCGCACGGGGCGGAATACTACTCCAAGCGCGACGGCCGCTGGAGCAAGGCCGGCAGCATGGGGGCGGCCGCGGCATTCAGTTTCTATCCGGGAAAGAACCTCGGCGCCTGCGGCGAGGCAGGCGCCGTCACCACGAACGACGAAGCGATCGCCGGGACGGTCAGGATGCTTCGCGACCACGGGCAGGCAAGGAAATACATCCATGCCATGGAGGGATACAACGGACGTCTGGACGCCATCCAGGCCGGCTTCCTCCAGATCAAACTGAGACGGCTCCATGGATGGAACGAGCAGCGCAGACGGCATGCCGGCCGGTACGGGCGCCTGCTTGAAAACATCGACGGGATCACGACGCCCTTCGAGCCCGATTGGAGCCGCGGTGTCTACCATCTGTACGTCATTCGCGCGCGGCAGCGGGACGAGCTCCAGAGATATCTGCTGGACCGCAACATCGTCACGGGACTCCACTATCCGATCCCCCTGCACCTGCAGGAGGCTTATGCCGACTTCGGCTTTTCCCCCGGGGATTTTCCCGCAGCCGAGGCCTCGTCCCGGGAGATCCTGTCCCTTCCGATGTTTCCCGGTCTGACCGAAGAGCAGCAGGACCTCGTCGTTGACGCGATTCGCTCGTTCCCGATGGTCCGCCGCGCCGGCGCGATGGGGGCCCTGTCCGCCGAGCGGCTTGCAAAGCAGGCCGTCGTACAGGGCGCGGCAGGCGTGTCGCCGCGATCCGCCGGATGGTCCGGGAAAGGGATATAACCATGAACAGCACGGCGGAACATGCGGTCGATGCGCCGACCCAGCAGGAACTGATGCTGAAACTGATCACCAAGGGGTTCTATCGTGAACTGATGAACTACGGGATCACGAAGAAGGACGTCGTCTCGGTCTCGTCCTTTCTGCTGGAATACCTGCTCAGCGATCTGAAGAGCCCCAGCACGCAGAATGGGGACGGGTACTACAATCACCTGTTCACGATCAAAAGCGTCCGGGACGACCGGCCAAGCGGCGGCAGACTGGGGCTGCAGGACGTCCAGATCGCCGCGATGACGCCCGACGTCTGCGGACAAGTGTCCGGCTGGCTGTCCGATCCGGCGGTCAGGGACAGCTTCGTTCCGGCGTTCCCCGGGACGGCGGATGAGCTGGCGCGCTACTTCGGACAGCCGGGCCGGGAGTATTTCACGATCATCTACAACGAGGAGCCGGTCGGCATGATCGGCGCGGACTCGATCGATGAGGGGTCGCGCAAGGTGGAGATGAAAAAGCTCATCGGCAACAGGGGCCTCCAGGGCCGCGGGATAGGCAAGATCGCCACGTTCCTGTTCCTGTACCATGCCTTCGTCGTGAGGAAGTACGACAAGGTATTCATCCACTCCGGCGATACCAACATCCGGAACATCATCCTGAACAGCAAGTTCGGATTCGAGGTGGAAGGCATCTTCTTCAGCGACGTCGTCGTCGGGACCGGCAGGAAGGACGTGGTGCGCATGGGCCTGCTCAAATCGCAGTGGCTGGAGATCTTCAAGGGCGAGTGACCGGATGAACGACGATATCGGCATACTTGATCCGCTCGACGATCCCGCATGGGACGACCGGGTTCTACGCCACGAGCAGGGATCGTTCTTCCTGACGTCGAGCTGGGCCCGGGTGCTTGCGGGGTCCTACGGCTATCAGCCGAGATACTTCGGCGAGGTCCGCAACGGGGCACTTGCCGCGCTGATGCCGTTCATGGAGGTCGACAGCATCCTGACGGGAAAGCGGGGCGTGTCGCTGCCGTTCACGGACCAGTGCGACCCGATCACCTGCGGCGGGGCCGGCATAGGGACCGTCCTGGGCGGCGTCATCGATCACGGAAAACGCGCGCGATGGAACTACCTGGAACTGCGGTCCGGAACGGGCCTGGCGGACGATGTGCAGCCGTTCACGAGCTGCTTCGGCCACGTGCTCGATCTCACGCCGGGCGCGGAGGCGTTGTCCCGGGGGATGCGCGACAGCACCCGTCGGAACATCAGACGGGCGCAGCGGGCAGGGGTCACGGTGGCCGTCAGCACGACGCCCGGCGGCCTGCGGGAGTTCTGCCGCATGAACTGGCAGACGCGCCGGGAGCACGGACTGCCGCCTCAGCCGGCATGTTTCTTTGACAACTTCCAGCGCCATGTCCTGGACGAGGGACGCGGCATGGTGGTCCTTGCATCGTACAACGGGAGCACGGTCGCCGGCTCGGTCTACGTCCACTTTGGAAAGAAGGCAGTGTACAAGTACGGCGCGTCCGACCGGCGCTACCAGCATCTGCGCGCCAACAACCTGATCATGTGGGAGGCCATCGAGCGGTACGCGGCGGACGGATACGCATCCCTCGATCTCGGACGCACCGAGCCGGAGAACGACGGCTTGCTGCAGTTCAAGCGCGGATGGGGATGCGGCGAGCATCGGATCAACTACTATAAATACGACCTGCGCTCCGATGCGTTCGTCGCGGGCAGGCTCTCCGTCTCGGGGGCGCACACGGCGTTCTTCCGGCACATGCCGCTGCCGCTGCTCAGGCTGGCGGGAACGCTGCTGTACCGCCACGCGGGATAGAAACAGCTCGATTGCGAACAGCCGGTCAACGGAGAACAGATGAAACTGCGAAACCGCATATTCTACACGCTGAAGCCCTTTATCCCGCGCATCATGCAGCTCTTCCTGAGAAGAAAGCTCGTCCAGCATCAGGCGGAACGCTGCAGGGATGTCTGGCCCATCGACGAAGGGGCCGCCGCCGCTCCGGCGGGGTGGACGGGATGGCCGGAGGGCAAGCGGTTCGCGCTGGTGCTGACGCACGACGTCGATACGGCGCGCGGGTTCGAACGCTGCCTCGCGCTGGCGGACGTCGAGGAACGTCTGGGGTTCCGGTCGTCGTTCAATTTCGTGCCCCTGCGGTACACGATCGCCGAGGCCGTCCTCGCGAAGCTGAGAGAACGGGGGTTCGAGATCGGCGTGCATGGCCTGTATCATGACGGGAAGTATTACGAGTCCCGCGACGTCTTTCTGGAACGGGCGGAGAAGATCAATCAGTACCTGAAGAAGTGGGACTGCGCGGGCTACCGGGCCCCCTGCATGCTCCACAAACTGGACTGGTTCCACGACCTCAACATCGAATACGACGCCTCTACGTTCGACACCGATCCCTTCGAGCCCAACGCATGCGGCGCGCGGACGATCTTTCCCTTCATGGTCACCGGCGAGGGAACGAAGCATCGCTACGTGGAAATGCCCTACACGCTGCCGCAGGACTTCACGCTCTTCATCCTGATGCGGGAGCAGGGCATCGATGTCTGGCGCCGGAAGCTGGAGTGGGTCGCGAGCCACGGCGGCGTGGTCCTGATGAACACCCATCCCGATTACATGAACATGAACGGACAGGCTTGCGGCAGGGAAGAGTATCCGGTCCGCTACTACGAGCAGATCCTGCGCCACATCCGGGACGCCTATCAGGGACAATACTGGCATGTCCTTCCGCGGGACCTGGCGCGGCACTGGGTTCAGGCGGCGCACGATGCCCGCCGCGACGCCCGTACCCTGCGCATGCTGGTCTCTGAGGGGCAGACGTCCGGTGCTGCCGGCAGCGGCCGGATCATCAACCTGGAGGGAGGAACGAGGCCGTTATGAACGACCACAAAGTAGCGATCCAGTTCGTTGACACGAAGGCCTATTACGACGCGGCGCCCTATGATCCGCCGGCGCGCTACCCGGAATACGAAGGGAAATCCCTGGACCCGCGGAACCATGTCTACGAAGGCGTCCGGAACCTCCTGTATACGCTCGGGCTCGACCGCGCCAACTTCAACACCAGGGAGTGGAACCCCTTCGGCGAGCTGATCAGGCCGGGGATGACGGTGTTCATCAAGGCGAACACGGTCACCCATGAGCATGACGAGGGGAAGGACATCTTCTCCGTGATCGTCCATGCGTCGGTGCTGCGTCCCATCCTCGACTACGTCTGCAAGGCGCTGCGCAACGACGGCCGCATCATCGTCGGCGACTCGCAGCTCTACTACTGCGACTTCGACAAGGCGATGAAGGCCTCGAGGATCGGCGGGCTCCTGGAATGGTATGCCGGGACCACGCGTGTTCCCTTCGAGTGCTACGACATGCGCATGAACAGGGCCGTCAGGACGTGGATGTACGGCCGGTGGGGCCGGGCGAAGGTCGAGCAGGACCCCCGCGGGTACCGGTTCATCGATCTCAAGGACAAGAGCGCCTTTGAAGGGATCGATCCGAAGCGGCTGCGCATCGCCATCGCCAGCTACAAGAACATGCGGAAGCACCACGGCCCGGGAAAGCACGAGTACCTGTTCCCGCGGTCGTTCCTGGAGAGCGACGCGGTCATCAGCATCCCCAAGCTCAAGACCCACCGGCGCACCGCGGTGACGATCGCCCTCAAGAACTTCATGGGGCTTCCGGCGCTCAAGGACAGCCTGCCGCATTTCATCACCGGCTCCGTTTCCGAAGGCGGCGACCAGTATATCCACCCCTCGCTGCGGAAGAAGATCGGCACGTTCGTGCACGATCAGATCCAGACGATCCCGTACACGCCGGTCAAGTTCGCGCTTGCCGTCATCAAGGCGGCGCTCTGGAACTCGAGACGGATCGTTCCGTTCAAGGACGACGTCGCCGAGGCCATGTGGTACGGGAACGATACGCTCTGGCGCACGCTGCAGGACCTGAACAAGGCCGCGCTCTACGCGGACAAGGAGGGGCGCCTGTGCGACACGCCCCAGCGAAGCCTGTTCGTCGTTGTTGACGGCATCATCGCCGGCGAGGGGAACGGGCCGCTCGCCCCGGACCCGGTCCCCGCAGGGGTGCTGCTCGCGGGCAGCAGCGCCGTCGCGGTCGATGCCGTCGGCGCCACGGTGATGGGGTTCGAGATCGACCGGATCCCGCTGATCAGGAAGATCCTCGACGGGAACGGATCGCTGCCGCTGTACTCGGGGACCCGCAAGGACATCGTGGTCGTTGACGGGCCGTGTGAGTATCCCCTCGCGGAGCTCGCAGCGCTCCATAATCTGCGGTTCGAACCCCACCCGGGATGGAAGGGATACGTGGAACTGGAGGAACGGCCATGAGCATAGCGATCGCCATCAGGAAGGTGCAGCGGAACCTGAACGACTACGGCATCGGGGAGACGCTGCGGAAGGTCGTTGCATCACTGGCAGGCAAGGTCTATCTGGAACGGACCTACCGGATCTATCGCCGGGACCTGCGGACCGAGCAGCCGGCGGGAGAGGCCCCTCCGGGCATCGAGCTCCGGGTCATCGCCGCCGATGACGAGCAGGCTGTCCGGGACATCGAGACCATGGAGGAATGGCTCCAGGGCGCCGTCAAGGACCGGCTCTCGAAGGGCCTCTGCGTGGCCGCCTTCGACGGCGAACGCGTCGCGGGCTTCAATGTGATCGCCTTCGAAGAGATCACCATCCCGCTCCTGAACATGACCCGACGGCTCCGGCCGGGCCAGGCCTGGTCGGAGCAGATCACCGTCGCGAAGGAATACCGCAAGAGCGGACTGGCCACGGCGCTGCGCCACCGCATATTCACCGAACTGAAGCAGCGCGGCTACCGGTCCCTGTACGGCGGCACCCTGCTGACGAACATCGCATCGCTCAAGTCCGCGAACAAGGTCGGCTTCCGCTTCCTTGCCGATGTGCGGTACCGGAAGGTCCTGCACCAGGAGTATCGCACGTACCGGAGGGTCAGCCATGTCGCTCCGTGAACGAACCGAGGAACTGCTGGTTGGACGGGTCACCTTTCCGCTGACCAGCTATCTGCTGAACCGGCGGGGCGTCATCACCCGCTTTAACGAGCTGACCCGGTCGGAGCGGTACGCGCCCGAACAGCTCCGGGAACTGCAGCTCAAGAGGCTGCGGCGGCTCATCGCCTTTGCCTACGAACGGGTGCCGTTCTATACCGAACGATTCCGGTCGATCGGCCTCCTGCCCGGTGACATCCGGTCGCTCGACGATCTCAGGAAGGTCCCGCCGCTCGGAAGGCAGGACGTGATCGACCGGCACCATGCCATGGTCGATAGCACCCTCGGCAACGCATGCGACCTTGCCGACCGGTCCAGCCGCGGGCCCGGGGAACCCATCCCCTTCGCGCCTTTCCGGCAGCATCAGCTGGTGCGCAACACGTCCAGCGGGTCCACCGGGGCCCCCACGGTCTTCTATGAGAACGGTTCCCGGACGGCGCTCAACTGGGTCCATGAGTTCAGGCTGAAAAGCTGGTTCGGCAACATGCCCGGTGCGCGGGAGGCGCGGATGGTGCGGCTCTCGAACGAGTATCTGCCGAAGAGCCGGGTCCTGCGGCTCCGGAACCGGCTCTGGAACCAGCTGATCATTCCCGGCGTGAACCTGACCGACCGGGACTATGCCGTATGCGTCGAAAAACTGGCGCAGTTCCGGCCGAAGACGCTCTGGGGATTCACCTCCGCCCTTGCGGGCCTTGCCGACTACCTGCGCCGGAACAGCATCGATCCCGCGCCCTGGGGCATCGGGCTGGTCGTCGGCTGGGCAGCGCCGGTCTACGATCATGAGCGCAGGCTGCTGACGGAGGTCTTCCGATGTCCGGTCTCGAACATCTACGGCGCCCGCGAGGTCGGCCACGTGGCGGGGCAGTGCCCGGCCGGAGCCTACCACATCAACGCGGAGCACCTGCTGGTGGAGCGCGACGATGATGCGGAGGCATCGGCGGGCGGGGGCCGGGAGGCAGGGGAGATCCTCGTCACCACCCTCGATGTCTCGCCCATGCCCTTCATCCGCTACCGCATGGGCGATATCGGCGCGATCGCGCCGTCGAACTGCGGCTGCGGCCGGACCCTCCCGGTGCTCCAGGAGTTCGTCGGCAGGACCGGCGAGATCTTCCGCGCGTCCGACGGCAGGATGATCTCCCCCAACTTCTGGTGCCGGACCTTCATGAACGTCCGGCTTGCCGGCGCCATACGGCGGTTCCAGGTGATCTACGTGAACGACCACGCCATGCGGATCAAGATCGTGAAGAACGGCAGCTACACCGCGGCGACGGAGCAGGTCCTGGCGGACCATCTCAAGCGGAACTTCCCGCAGGACATGGAGGTCGCTTTCGAGTATGTTCCCGAGATCCCGCCCCAGATATCGGGCAAGTACCAGATGGTCGTGAACGAGATGGAACATGCAGGAAACCATAGATGACCGCGGAAACGACGGAAACAGCATTGACAGGATAACAGGATCGGCAGGATCGACAGGAAGAAAAAGTGTCTTATCCGACGTTATCCTGTGATCCTGTCAAGGACCTGATCAAAATGATCGCCTCCATCGCACAACGATATTTCCTGGTCATCGCCGCGCTGCTTGCGCTCACGGCGCCCGACGCGTTCTCCGACGGGCAGGTCCGGATCGCCTCATGGCACCGGAACCTTGACGCTGCCGTGAGCCTTCGGTTCGACGACGGCCTGGAGTCCCATGCGACAACGGTCATCCCGCAGCTGAATGCGTACGGTTTTCGCGCCACCTTTCTCGTCAGTCCCGGCACCCGGCAGTACCGTGCCCGTCAGGAATTCTGGGAACAGATGGTCCCTGCCAGGGGACACCGACTGGGCAATCATACCATGAACCACAACGGCGCACGGTCTGTCGAGGAAGCCGACTACGAGATAGGTGAGGCGGCGCGGACGATCCGGCGGGTCCAGCCCGAGGGATCGAGGCTGCTCGTCTTCGCAAGCGGCGGCGGCGGGAAACTGTGGGGCGGCAGGGAATGGGAACGGGCCGACCCGGCGTACCGGCGGCTCGTCGCAAAATATCATCTCATCGACCTCTACGACGGGAACCATCCCTCGCTCAGCGCGCGGTCCAGCATGGGGACCGGTGACCTCTGCGCAGCGCTCGACAGGACGCTGGCGCAAAAAGGGCATCAGGCCTACACCTTCCACGACATCGGCCGGTCCTCTTTCCGCGAATGGGTGAAGACCGTGATCAACGGATACGGCCTGACGATCGGTGAGGAGACCTTTTCCGGCTTCCTCAGGTGCCTTGACGAACGCAGGCAACGTCTCTGGGTGGCACCGCTCGTCGAGATCCTGAAATATGAGCGCGAGGCGCGCGACGCAACGATGCGTCATGTCCGCTTGGACCGGAAGAGCGCCACGCTGGCCATGACGGTGCGAACCGATCGGTTGCTGTACGACCAGCCGCTCACGCTGGTCCTTCCGTCCCGGCGGGGAAAGACGGTCAGGAGCGTGAAGCAGGCAGGCGTTCCCTGTCCCGTCTATCAGGGCGCTTCGGGCGAGTTCCTGGCCGATGTGCAGCCCGAGAACAGCGCGATCACCATTACCTATGGCGACGTGTGAGGGGGCCGGGACCGCGTACCGGATGCGAACGATGAGCGTACTGGACGTCGTCAAGAGCAGGCGGAGCATACGGGTCTATCAGGACCGCCCGGTCCCCGAAGAGGCCATTGGCGACCTGATCGAGGCGATCCGATGGGCTCCTTCCGCCGGCAACCTGCAGAGCAGGAAGTTCTACTTTGTTTTTCCTCAGGACAGGCGCTTCGCGCTGGCCGGCGCCGCCGGGAATCCGGGCCTCGCTGCACGGATGAAAAAAGCGTTCAAGACGGCGGTCGGATGGGACCCCCTGTCGGCAGCCCCGCTTGTCATCGTTGCCTGCCTGGACCGCCGGATCGCGGAGCGATACGGGGAGCGCGGCGAGCGGCTCTATGCCATCCAGGATGTGGCGGCGAGCCTGATGAACATGATGCTGGTCGCCCACGACCGCGGGCTGGGAACCGTCTGGATCGGTTCGTTCGACGAGGATGCCGTGGCGAAAGCCCTGGACCTGCCCGGGCATCTGCGGCCCGTGGCCCTGGTCCCCGTCGGCTATCCCGGCCAGGTCCCCGCGCCGCCGCAGCGGATGGCGCGGGAGCAGATCGTCGAGCTCGTCCGGTGACGCCGGAGCATCGGGAAAGACACCCTATCGGAGAGGTGAACCATGGAAACGATCATCATTGACGAGAAGAGGAAAGAGGCCTGGGACCAGTATGTGCAGCATCATCCCGGCTCCATCGCCTGGCAGAGCTATGGGTGGTCCACGGTGCTGCGGAAGCATTATCCCGTGACCTTTCTGCCCCTGGCGGTCACCAACGGCAGCGGCATACGCGGCGTCCTGCCGCTCTATCGCATCGGGACGAAACGGGGAAGGAACATCCTGATGTCCGTTCCCTATGCCGTGGCCGGCGGCATCCTGGCCGATGACGATGCGACGGAAGCGATGCTGGCCGAGAAGGCGGTTTCCCTGGCGGCGGAATTCGGGTCCCGGCGCGTCGCGCTCAAACAGTACAAACGGAAGATCGCCGGGAACTTCCTGAGCGATGAGGGGTTCTACAACCGCGAGCTGGACATTTCGCGCGGCCTTGCGGCGGTCTGGGAGGACCTCGATGCGCGGAACCGGCGGCAGATCACCGAGGCGCGGGACTGCCGGCTGGTGCTGGCGCATCCCATGAGCGACACCCGGCTGTTCTACAAGCTGCTGCTGCAGCATCATCACCGGAAGGGGATCCCCTGCGTCAGCCGGGCATGGATCGAGGACCTCATCCGGTTCGAGCTCTACAGCGCGGCGCTGCTGGTGCTGAAGGGCCGTCCGGTCGCCGGCACCCTGGTAAAGCAGTTCAAGGACACCGTATCGTTCCCCTTCACCTGCATCGCCCGGGACGACGCCGAACACCGCAGGTACGCCTACGACCTCTATTGGAAGCTCATCGCGCGCTTCAACGCCCAGGGGACGCGGATCTACCACTCGGGCCGCATTCCCGCGGACAATGATACGGACGTCTACCGCCTCGGATGGGGCGGACAGCGGTACGGCTACTATTACCAGTACTATCCGGGAGGCGGCGCGGTCCGGAGCGAGTCGGCCAGGAAGGGAAGAAAACGAGAGCTCTTTGAGGCGCTTTGGCGGCACATGCCCGTGGCGATCGCCGGGCAGCTCGGGCCGTCCATCGTACGGCACTTTCCCTGATGCGGCCGCGGGTGCGGGAGGCTCACGGCGGCGCACTACGGGAAACGGTGAATAACGACAAACGAGCGAGGAGGATTTCCGGTGAAGATCAATATCTATGGAATGGGCTATGTGGGCTGTGTGTCGGCGGCATGTCTGGCGCAGGACGGCCATGAGGTGACCGGCATCGATGTGGACCCGGTCAAGGTGAACCTGATCAACAGGAAGAAAAGCCCCATCATCGAACCGGGTCTTGCGGAGCTGATCAGGAAGGTCGTGGCCTCGGGGAACCTCAAGGCGAGCAGCAACGGCGCGGGGCCGGCCGATGTTTCGATCGTCTGCGTCGGGACGCCGAGCAACAGGAACGGCAGCCTGCAGCTGGAGTACATCAAGCGCGTGGCCGAACAGATCGGCGGCTGCCTGAAGAAGATGGCGTCCTACCACGTCGTCAACATCCGCAGCACGGTCCTGCCGGGGACGGTCGAGGACGTGATCATCCCGATCCTCGAGGAGCGGTCCCAGAAGCGGGCGGGGAAGGACTTCGGCGTCTGCATGAACCCCGAGTTCCTGCGCGAGGGGACGTCGATCAAGGACTACTATCACCCGCCGTTCACCGTGATCGGCCAGATCGACAAGAAGAGCGGCGATGCCGTCGGGAAGCTCTACGGGACCATCGAGAACACAGCGGTCCTCAAGACGGCCATCCGCGTCGCCGAGATGGTCAAGTATACCTGCAATACCTTCCATGCCCTGAAGGTGACGTTCGCCAACGAGATCGGGAACATCTGCAAGGCCGTCGGGGTGGACAGCCACGAGCTCATGGATATCTTCTGCCAGGACACGAAGCTGAACATATCGAGCTATTATCTGAAGCCCGGCTTCGCCTTCGGCGGCTCCTGCCTGCCCAAGGACCTCCGGGCCGTCCTGTACAAGGCGAAGATGCTGGACCTCGACCTGCCGCTCCTGGACGCGATCCTGAAGAGCAATGCCCATCAGATCGATACGGCCTACGACCTCATCAAGGACACGGGCAAGCGGGCGATCGGCGTGCTCGGCCTGAGCTTCAAGCCCGGGACCGACGACCTGCGCGAGAGCCCCATGGTGGAGCTTGTCGAAAAACTGATCGGCAAGGGCTACCAGGTGCACATCTACGATCACGAGGTGTCCCTGGCGAAGCTGTTCGGCTCGAACAAGCGGTACATCGAACAGATGATCCCCCACATCTCAACGCTCCTGAAGCCGTCGATCGAGGAGGTGGTCAGCGACGCGGAGCTGGTCCTGGTCGGCAAGAGCAATCAGGACATCCAACAGGCGGTCGCGAAGACCAACGGCAGCAGGGTCGTGCTGGACCTGGTCAGGCTCTTCTCGACGCGTCCGGAAAAGGTGGTCCACTATGAAGGCATCTGCTGGTAGCACGCTCCTGATCGTCGAGAACCGCTACCCCCACGATCCCCGGGTGCGGAACGAGGCGACCGCGCTGGCGGCGGCCGGGTACCGGGTGACGGTGATCTCGCTGCGGGCGCGGGACGAGGTCAGCCACACGTTCATCGACGGCGTGGAAGCCTACCGCATCCCGCGCATCACCCTGTTCAACAAGACGAACCGGAAGGACCCCTCGCTGCTCGGCAGGATCGGGACCCTGATCCGGTCGGTGATCGGCTATGTGGCGGAGTATTCCTATTTCACCCTGGGCAGCCTTGCCATCAGCCTGTATGTGTGCGCCAAGCAGCGCGTCGATATCATCCACCTGAACAATCCGCCGGACACGCTCTGCGTCATCGCGGCGCTGTACAAGCTGCTGGGCAAGAAGGTCGTGTTCGACCACCACGATCTGTCCCCGGAGCTCTACCTGTCCCGGTACGGCATGGGGGCGGAGCGCAAGGGGCTGATCTACCGGACGCTGCTGCTCCTGGAGAAGATCAACCTGAAGCTTGCCGACGTCGTGATAGCGACGAACGAATCGTACCGCGACAACGACATCACCCGGGGCGGGATCGACGGCCGGAAGGTCTTCATCGTGCGCAACGGACCGGACCTGGGGCGGATCAAGGCTGTTGCGCCCGACGCGCGGCTGAAGGCCATGAACAAAAAGATCCTGGTCTACATCGGCATCATGGGGCCGCAGGACGGCGTCGATTACCTTCTCCGGGCGCTGCATCACCTGGTCAACACGCTCGGCAGGACCGATTTTTACTGCGTCCTGATCGGAAAGGGAGATTCGCTCGAATCCCTGCGCGCGCTCGCCCGGGATCTCAACCTCGACGACCACGTCTGGTTCACCGGGTTCATCCCCGAGGCCGACCTGGTCAGGTACCTTTCGACCGCCGACATCTGCGTCGATCCGGACCCCTCCAGTCCGCTCAACGACGTGTCGACGTGGATCAAGATCATGGAATACATGGCGGTCGAAAAGCCCATTGTGACCTTCGACCTCAAGGAGACGCGGTACTCGGCGCGTGATGCGGCCCTCTATGTGCGGCCGAACGACGAGGCCGCGTTCGCCCGCGCGCTGGAGACGCTCATGGACGACGAAGGACTGCGCCGCGAGATGGGCGCGCGGGGGCGGGCGCGGATCGAGAACGAGCTCGACTGGGACATCGTGAAACAGAATCTCCTGGACGCGTACGCGCGATGCATGGCGCCGCGGCCGGAAAGGGGCGTGCCGGAATGGACGGATCAGCGGGAATGATCGAACAGAGCCTCGCGCGGCTGGAGCAGTGGGTGGTGGACCACGACTACCGGGGGTACGAACCCTTCGACGGCCTGTCGTCGGTCCTGCGGCCGCTGACGTTCCGGAACGTGCTGGCTGAGCGCATCCTGCAGCAGGCCGTGCGCCAGAGCCCGGTCAACCTCCGGCCGCTCTTCGGCGTGAAGCCGCTCGATTCCACGAAGGGGCGGGGCTACATGGCATGGGGCTACCTGACGCTCCTGCGGCACCGCGACGACGACCGGCTGCGGCAGCGGGCGGTCGATTGCCTGACATGGCTGATCGAGAACAAATCGCCCTTCTACCGTGATTTCAGCTGGGGAAACCATTTCGATTATTCGAGCCGCGGCGGCAGCATCAGGAAGCACGAGCCCACCATCGTCTGGACGAGCCTGATCGGCAACGTGTTCCTGGACGCCTATGAGATCCTGAAGGACGAGCGCTATCTGAACGTCGCCCGGAGCGTGTGCGACTGGATCCTTTCCCTGCCGCGGGACGTGAACGGCACCGGCACCTGCATCAGCTACGTGAAGTTCCAGAAGAGCTCCATCCACAACTCCAACATGCTCGGCGCAGCGATGCTGGCGCGAACCGCCGCCGTGACCGGCGACCGGTCCGCGCTGCCCCTGGCGAAGGATGCGATGCGCTACAGCTGCGCCGATCAGCACCCCGACGGGGCATGGTATTACGGGAAAAAAGAAAAATACCATTGGGTCGACAACTTCCACACCGGCTACAACCTCGACAGCCTGAAGCGCTACATCGCGTACTCCGGCGACAGCGAGTACGAGGACAATCTCTATCGGGGCTACAGCTACTTCAAAGACAACTTTATCGAAGCCACGGGACGTCCGAAGTACTATCACGACCGCGCCTATCCCATCGACATCCAGTGCGCGGCGCAGGCCATCGATACGCTTGCCTTCTTCTCGGACAGCGACCCGCAGGCGATCGATCTTGCCCGGCAGGTAGCGCTCTGGACGATCGGGAACATGCAGGACCGGAGCGGGTACTTCTACTACCGGGTCCTGCCGCTCAGGAAGGTGAAGGTCCCGATGATCCACTGGGGGCAGGCGACGATGTTCAAGGCGCTCTCCCATCTGCTCACGAAGGACCGGGGAGCCGGCGCGCGGGTCAGGGAGGACGAACTGGTCTCACGCGCCTAGTACACTGTAAAAAAATAATTGTTCATAGTCAACGCAGTCGTTCCGGCACGATTCCAGCAGGAATCCAGGGACTTTCCCCTAACCCTGACTAGCCGGAACCAACGGGCAAAATCTAAAGGCGTCTCTCGCAAAGCCCGCAAAGCCCGCCAAGAAAAGCAGATGAGTCTTGTAGATCAAGAATAGAGGCTATGTATTTGACTTTCTTTGCGACCTTTGCGCGCTTCGCTTAGAAGCGCCTACTGTTGGTGCGAGAAATATTCCTGCCATTTTGGGCAAATGATTATTCGCTAGTTCTTGATGATCCTCCTGGACCCCGGCTAAGGTCATGCCGCGGTGACGAAAAAGAGGTCCGGTACAATCAAAAACTATATTGACAATGCACTAGTCCCATGGAAGAACTCCATCACATAACGGTCTCCCTCTGCACCTATCAGCGGCCGGAGCTGCTCGGCCGGCTGCTCGAGGCGCTGGAACGGCAGCAGACCGGCGGCCTGTTCACCTATTCCGTTTCGGTCGTGGACAACGACCGGCACCGGTCCGGCCGTGCCGCGGTCGAAGCGGCCGCGGCGAAGCGGATCGTGCAGGTGACGTACGACGTGGAACCTGAACAGAACATCGCCCTGGCGAGGAACCGGGCCGTGCGGAACGCCCGGGGGACCCATATCGCGTTCCTCGACGACGACGAGCGGCCGATCGAGACCTGGCTGCTGCTCCTTTACCGCACCTGCCGGTCCCAGGCCGCACACGGTGTGCTCGGACCGGTGAAGCCGGAGTTCCCGCAGACGCCCCCTCCCTGGATCATACAAGGCAGGATCTGCGAACGGAAATCGTACAAGACCGGCACGGTGATACGGAGACACAGCGACGCGCGGACCGGGAACGTCCTGTTCGATCGCCGCATTTTCGCGAGCGAACCGCAGCCCTTTGATCCGCGCTTTGGAAGGACCGGCGGCGAGGACGTGGACTTCTTCCGGAGGATGATGGAGAAGGGGTATGTCTTCGTGTGGTGCAACGAGGCGGAGGCGTACGAAACGGTCCCTCCCGAGCGGATGACGCGCTCCTACCACCTGCGGCGGGCGCTGCTGCGCGGCATGGTCGTTTTCCGCCGTTCGACCCCCGCCCTGAAGGTGCTCGGTATTGCCAAGTCCCTCGCGGCGGTGGCCGTCTATACGCCGCTCCTCGCCGTCCTGGCGTTCACGCCGGGCCTCTTCATGCGATACCTCATCAAGTGCTGCGATCATCTCGGGAAACTGATGGCGGCGGCCGGCCTGACGGTCATCAGGGAGCGGGGAGGGGATACCATCGTCCAGCCGGGGACAGCGCGTCCCGACGAGGCGGTGCGCGAATGAACAAGGTCCTGCTCATCTCCAACCGCGTGATGCATTACCGCGTGTCGGTGTACAATTACTTTGCGCGTGCCTTCCGGGAGAACGGCTGGGAGCTGATCGTCCGGAGCGACGAGCTCCAGAAGGAGAATCCCCATCCTCTCACGTTCGATTTCAAGGAGATCGACCTGACCTTCGGAGCCTGCCGCGACGAGATCCGGTCCATCGGCCCGCAGGCCGTGATCCTCTTTCTCCATCTGAAGGACCGGGTCCTGTGGCCGCTGATCCACTGGCTGCCGCTGAAGAGGATCCCGCTCATTTACTGGACCAAGGGGGCGAACCTCGACGACGCGGACAGCAGGTTGAAATATCTCCTGTTCAACTACGTGCACAGCCGGTGCGACCGCCTGCTCCTGTACTCGCCTCATGAGGTGAACTATCTGACGGCGGCGAACCGCCGCAAGGTCTTTGTGGCGAACAACACGATCAATTTCGACGATTTTCCCGCGATCGACGAGCCCGTGGAGGCGATCAAGCGCGAGTTCCATATCCCCTTCGACAAGGTCGTGCTTTCCGTCGGCAGGATGGACGTCGGCGGCAGGCGAAAGAAGATCGACCACCTCATCGAGGTGTTCCGCCGGACGAACCTGCCCGGCGCCGGCCTGGTGATCGTCGGCGCCGGCGTGAGCAATGAGCTCCAGGCGCGGATGAACCGGGCGAACACGATCTATCTCGGCGAGATCTACGACGCCCGGAACATCCGGATCAGCAAGATCTTCCGCATGGCGGACCTGTTCTGCATCCCCGGCCATGTCGGGCTCGGCCTGGTGCAGGCGCTCCATTTCGGCCTTCCGACCGTGACGGAGGAGGGGCTGCAGCCGCCGGAGATCCACTATCTCCGGGACGGCTGGAACGGGTACGTGGTGCCCGAGAACGACATCGACGCCCTGCGGCAGCGCATCGAGCATCTGCTCCTGAACGACGACGTTCGCCGCGCCTATGCACGGAACGCCCTGCAGGGCATCGGGGAGCAGGGAAGCATCGAGAACATGTTCCTGGGCTTCAAGAACTGCATCGAATCCCTCGTTCCTGCCGGCGTTCCCGCAGGGACGCCGGTCACGACGCAGCCGACGGTGTAGCCCCCTGCGGAGCAGGTACCGCTGATCGAGGTCCCCATGATGCGCACGGTCATAGCGAACACACCCTTCATCCTGGTCAAGCATCTTCCGGCGATAAGCCTGCTGGTGCCTTACTACCACCTGATCAGCGACGCGCCGGTGACGCATGTCAAGCATCTCTTCGCGCACAAGAGCGTTCGGGAGTTCACGCAGGACCTGGAGTTCCTGCTGAAGCATTACCGGGCGATCGGACTGCCCGATCTGCTGGAGTCGCTGCGGCGGGACCGGCCGCTGCCGAAACGGTCCTTTCTGCTCACCTTCGACGACGGGTTCCGGGAGATGAGCGACGTCGTCGCCCCTGTGCTCCTTGCCAAAGGCATCCCGGCGGTGTTCTTTGTCGGCAGCGCATTCACGGACAACCGGCAGCTCTGCTATCAGCATGCGGCGAGCGTCGTCGCCGAGCGCCTCACGAACGGCGTGTCGCCGGCAGAAATGGCGC
>JAGVOT010000001.1 GCA_020052615.1 Nitrospirota bacterium
CGTTCCGCAAGGTGAACCCGGCGGACGACCCGGTGCTCTACCTGGCGCTCAGCTCGCCGACCCTGCCGCTGTCCCAGGTGGACGACTATGCCCAGACCATCATCGCCCAGCGGATATCCATGGTGAACGGCGTGGCGCAGGTGCTGGTGTTCGGTTCGCAGAAGTACGCCGTCCGGATCCGCCTGAACCCGCGGGCGCTCGCGTCGCGCGGGGTGGGGATCGACGAGGTGGCGGCCGCGGTCCAGAAGGCGAACGTGAACCTCCCGACCGGCACGCTCTCGGGCGCGAGCCAGGCGTTCACGATCCAGTCCACCGGCCAGCTCCTGAAGGCCGCGGAGTACCGCCCGCTGATCGTCTCCTACCGGGACGGATCGCCGGTGCGGCTGCAGGACCTGGGCACGGTGATCGACAGCGTGGAGAACGACAAGATCGCGAGCTGGTACAAGGACACGCGGGCCATCGTGCTGGCCATCCAGCGCCAGCCGGGCACGAACACCGTGGCCGTGGTGGACGCCATCAAGAAGCTGCTGCCGACCTTCCGCGACCAGCTTCCCGCCGCGGTGACCCTCAACATCCTTTTCGACAGGTCCATCTCGATCCGCGAGTCCGTGGACGACGTGCAGTTCACGCTCGTCCTGACGGTCTGCCTCGTGGTGATGGTCATCTTCCTGTTCCTCCGGAACCTTTCCGCCACGGTGATCCCGAGCCTGGCGCTCCCCCTGTCCATCATGGGCACCTTCGCGGTGATGTACGTGATGGGCTTCAGCATGAACAACCTGACGCTCATGGCGCTCACGCTCTCCGTGGGATTCGTGGTGGACGACGCCATCGTGATGCTCGAGAACATCATGCGCCATGTGGAGGCGGGCGAAGGGGTGATGGAGGCCGCGCTCAAGGGGTCCCGGGAGATCGGCTTCACCATCCTGTCCATGACCCTGTCGCTCGTGGCGGTCTTCATACCCGTGTTCTTCATGGCCGACATCATCGGCCGGCTGCTGCACGAGTTCGCCGTGACCATCGGCATGTCGATCCTCATCTCAGGGTTCGTGTCGCTCTCGCTCACTCCCATGCTGGCCTCGCGGTTCGTCCGGCCCCACGGCAAGGAGGAGCGGCGCGGCAGGGTCTATCAGGCTTCGGAGCGGTTCTTCACCGCGATGCTGACGTTCTACGAGCGGACCCTGGAGGCCGTGTTCCGCCACCGCCCGGCCACGATGGCCGTCTCGGGCGCGCTGCTGGTCCTGACCGTCGTCCTGTTCAAGGTGATGCCGGGCGGTTTTCTGCCGAGCGAGGACATGGGCATGCTGTTCATCGCCACGGAAGCGGCCCAGGGAAGCTCCTTCGAGGCCATGCGGAAGCATCAGCAGGAAATAGCCGCGATCGTCCTGCAGGACCCGAACATCGAGGGGTTCATGTCCGCCATCGGCGCGGGCGGACCCAGCTCGTCGACCAACCAGGGCCGCATCTTCGCGCGGCTCAAGCCGCGGCACGAGCGGCCGCTGCATGTGGACCAGCTGGTCCAGTCGCTGCGCCCGAAGCTGGCGCAGGTGCCGGGCATCGTGGCCTATCCGCAGAACCCGCCGCCGATCCGGTTGAGCGGCACGATCTCCAAGAGCCCGTACCAGCTGACGCTCCAGAGCCCGGACATCGAGGAGCTCTACGGCAGCGCGCAGATGCTTGAAGCGAAGCTCCGGGAGCTGCCGATGCTGCAGGCCGTGACGAGCGACCTCCAGATCAAGAACCCCGAGGTGAACGTGGAGATCGACCGCGACCGGGCCTCGGCACTGGGGATCACGGCCGCGCAGGTGGAGGGCGCGCTCCAGACCGCGTACAGCGATTATCAGGTATCGACGATCTACGCGCCGAACAACCAGTACCGCGTGATCATGCAGCTCGAGCCCGAGTTCCAGGCTGATCCCTCCGCCCTCTCGCTCCTGTATCTCCGGTCGTCGTCGAACCAGCTCGTGCCGCTCCGGAGCGTTTCGAAGCTCTCCCGGGGCTTCGGGCCGCTCTCGGTGAACCACCTGGGACAGCTTCCGGCGGTGACGGTCTCCTTTGACACAAGGCCGGGCGTATCGCTCAGCACCGCCGTGGACGCCGTGACGAAGACGGCGCGGGAGCTCCTGCCGCCGACCGTCACGACGACATTCCAGGGGACGGCGCAGGCCTTTCAGAAATCCATGCAGGGCCTCGGCCTGCTGCTGTTCGGCGCGATGCTCGTGATCTATATCGTGCTGGGCATCCTGTATGAGAGCTTTATCCATCCCATCACGATCCTTTCGGCCCTTCCCTTTGCCGGGTTCGGCGCGCTGGTCACGCTGCTCATCTTCGGCAAGGACCTGAACGTCTACTCCTTCGTGGGCGTCATCCTGCTCGTCGGTCTGGTGAAGAAGAACGGCATCATGATGATCGATTTCGCGCTCGAGGCCCAGCGCCGGGAGGCCGCGACGCCTCATGACGCCATCTACAAGGCCTGCATCGTCCGGTTCCGGCCCATCATGATGACCACCATGGCCGCGCTGCTCGGCACGCTTCCCATCGCGATCGGCTTCGGAGCGGGCGCCGAGGCCCGCCAGCCCCTCGGCCTGGCGGTCGTGGGCGGCCTGCTCTTCTCCCAGACGCTCACCCTCTACGTCACCCCTGTCGTGTATCTGTATATGGACAGTCTCCAGCGACGGCTCGACAAGATGCATATATTCCAGGCGCGGAAAAAGGCGATGTCCCATGAATAAGGAAACGACCCC
>JAGVOT010000048.1 GCA_020052615.1 Nitrospirota bacterium
CAGCATCGACCTCGACACGGGAAGGCTCACGGTCGAGCAGGCGAACCTGCTGCTGACGCACCTGCCCGTGGACATCTCCTTCGTGAACGAGAACGATGAAGTGGCCTACTACTCCGCGTCGCCGGATCGCATCTTCCCCCGGAGCCCCGGCGTCATCGGCCGGAAGGTCCAGAACTGCCACCCGCCAAAGAGCGTGGGCACGGTGGAAAAGATCCTCGCGGCATTCAAGGACGGATCGAAGAGCACGGCCGAGTTCTGGATCCAGATGCGCGGGAGGATGCTCCACATCCGCTACTTCGCCGTGCGGGATTTGTCCGGGCAGTACCGCGGCTGCCTGGAGGTGTCCCAGGACATCACCCATATCCAGAAGCTGACCGGGAACAAGCGGTTGCTGGACTGGGAGTAGCGGGGGCCGCACGGGCGCCGGTGCTCCCGCCTTCTTTCACTTTTCAGAAAAAAGGGCGCCCTTAGAATGAAGAGGGGTTATGCCGTTCAATTTGTCAGATAAATCCATTCTCGTTGCGGACGATTCCGCCATTATGCGGATGTTCCTCGTCATGAACATGCGCCGGATGCTCCGCGTGAACATAACCGAGGCGGTGAATGGGCAGGACGCGCTGGCGAAACTGATGAAGGATAGGTACGATCTGCTGCTTACGGACATGAACATGCCCGAGATGGGCGGCGCAGAGCTGGTCCGCGCGGTCCGGATCGGTCTCAAAAGCGATATTCCGATCGTGATCATCACCACCAAGGGCGAGGTGAAGGACCGGAACCTGGGGATGTCGCTCGGCGCGAACGGCTACCTCACCAAGCCGGTGGATGTGAAGGAACTCATTAAATCGATATTGACGCACCTGGGGGGGTATAAGTTCTGAAAAGCGAAGGTGGCAGGAAGGCAAGATCGCCAGATCTTACCGGAGCAACATGCATCCTTGTCGGGATGCCGCCCGACCCCTTGACCCGCAGGCAAATATCAACTATATTGCTGCTAGTTCGTGAATGTCTTTCAGGAGGTTATGCATCATGGAGACCCTTTTCTTCGTTCTCAGCTGTTCCGCGATCGCGGTCATGTTTTATGCGCTCTATAGCGCCGTCAGCCTTCGGAACAAGATCCCCGGCGGAAAGGTCAAGTCGACGTGGAGCATACTGACGGGCCTGATCGTAATGTTCACCGCCGGCTATGTCACGACGCCATTCTTCAGACTGCTTCCCGCGGAGATCAAGGACCTGCTGGTGGGGGTCATCTTCCTTGCCGGCGCGATCTTCGTTGTGATCGTGATCAAGTTGTTCTTCAGGATCGTGGAGGACCTTGGTCTATGAGCGCTGCGCCGCGAGAACGCGTCGATGAGGTGCGGTCCATCATCCACGATGTCCTGGGCGGGGCCGCCAGCAAGATCTTTCTCGGGCGGATCGACGCCGTGCTGAACGATTGGGCTGAGGGGAAGATGACGGCCGCTCAAGCGTGCGATAAGGTCCAGAAGATGGTAGGGCTCTTCATCGGAGAGGACAAAGCGCGGGAGATCGGCGCCCGCTGTGCGCTGATCGTGATGCGGGAAAGCGCGACGCAGAAAAAATAGGACGCTCAACGGGGTAATGGAAAAAGGCCGCTGCGCCTGCCGCGGCCTTTCTCGCTTCTTCCGTCACGATCCGCAGGCTCACAACCTCACCGGAACACCCCGTTCCCGCAAGTACTCTTTTGCCTGCCTGATGGTGTATTCCTTGAAGTGGAAGATGGACGCCGCCAGCGCCGCGTCGGCTTTTCCTTTCGTAAATCCCTCATAGATATGCTCGAGGTTTCCCACGCCGCCCGACGCAATGACCGGGATCGAGACCGCCTCGGATACCGAACGGGTCAGCTCCAGGTCATAGCCCGTTTTCTGGCCGTCCTGGTTCATGCTCGTCAGCAGTATCTCCCCTGCACCGTACTCCTCCATCTTCTTCGCCCAGGCAACGGCGTCGATGCCCATGGGCTTCCTGCCGCCATGGGTGTAGACCTCCCATCTGAGTGCGGAGTGTGGAGTGTGGAGTGCGGAATCAGATAGAAAGAGAGAACCGTACTTTGGATCGCTTGCCCATGCAAGGGGCGGCTTGAAGTCCTTGTCATGCTCGACGACGCGCTTCGCGTCGATGGCGACGACGATGCACTGGCTGCCGAACCGCAGCGAGGCCTGCTTGATGAACTCGGGGTCGTGGACCGCCGTGGTGTTGATCGATACCTTGTCGGCGCCGGCGAGCAGCAGGTTCCGAATGTCGTCCAGGACCTTGATGCCGCCGCCCACGGTGAGCGGCATGAACACCTGCTCGGCGGTGCGGCGCACCACGTCCAGGATGATGCCGCGTTCCTCATGGGAAGCGGTGATGTCCAGAAAGGTGAGTTCGTCGGCCCCCTGTTCGTCGTAGGCCTTCGCGATCTCCACCGGGTCGCCGGCGTCGATGAGGTTCACGAAGCTCACGCCTTTTACGACGCGTCCGCCTTTCACATCGAGGCAGGGTATGATGCGTTTGGTCAGCATGAAGTGATTGTCTCTTTCTATCCGTCATTCCCGCGGAAGCGGGAATCCAGGACGTTCGTCGGGGGCACGATGCCATATTGCAGCCCGGGATCCCGGGTCAAGCCCGGGATGACGCACTAGGTATTTTGTTCTACGCGTTCTGCCGGGCCAGGGTGATGGCCTCTTTCAGGTCCAGCGATCCGTTGTAGATGGCCTTGCCGGTGATCACGCCTCGTACGCCGAATCGCCTGGTGTGCATGAGCCTCTGGATGTCATGGATGCTCGAGACGCCGCCCGAGGCGATGACCGGGATCGTGAGCGCTTCGGCAAGGGCCTGGGTCGCCTCGATGTTCGGGCCTGACAGCATGCCGTCGCGCTTGATATCGGTGTAGATGATGGCGATGACGCCGTATCCCTGCATCTGCCGGGCAAGCTCGACTGCCTGCACCTTGGTCATCTCCGCCCAGCCTTTGATGGCCACAAGGCCGTCCTTCGCGTCGATACCAACGATGATCTTTCCGGGGAACGCGCTGCACGCGGCCTGGACGAAGGAGGGATTCTGGATCGCAGCGGTGCCGAGGATGATCCGGTCGATGCCGATGGAAACGAGCTTCCGGACCGTGGACATGTCTCGGATGCCGCCGCCGACCTCGATGGGGATCCTGATGGCATCGCGGATGGCGACGATCGCCGGGAGGTTCCGGGGGGAGCCCGCAAACGCGCCGTCCAGGTCAACGACATGGAGGAGTTCCGCGCCCTGGGCCTCCCAGTGCTTTGCCGTGGTTGCCGGGTCCTCGGAATAGACGGTGGCCTTGTCCATCATGCCCTGTTCCAGGCGGACGCACTTGCCTTCTTTGAGATCGATTGCGGGAATGATCAGCATAAGTACCTCAAATTAAATATACTACGAGGAAAGTCTTTGACACAGATCACAGCGGATTTGAGATCGGAAGAGGCATGAACAGGCGACTGCCTTATCATGAATCTTCATAGCCTTTCTCAGTGTAAATCAGTGTACAAGGTCTTGACTTTTCCCCGTGTCCCCCTGTCACCGCGTCCCCGTGTCAGGACTTTTGCTCTCCGAAGCGCTTCAATATCGAAAGCCCGAGCGCCTGGCTCTTCTCCGGGTGGAACTGGACCGCGATGACGTTGTCCTTCCAGATGCTCGATACGAAATCGATGCCGTAGTTCGTCGTCGTGGCGATGACGCCCTTGTCCTCGGGCACGACATGGAAGGAATGCACGAAGTAGACGTGGCTTCCTTCCGGGATATCCTGCATGACCGGCGGACGCCGTTTGACGGCGAGGGAGTTCCAGCCCATGTGCGGGATCTTCAGGCCCTTGAACTCGGGACCCTTGAACCGGATGACCTTTCCCTTGATGATGTCGAGGCCTTTGGAGATGCCGAACTCCTCGCTCTCCGTGAACAGCAGCTGGAGCCCCAGGCAGATGCCGAGGAAGGGCTTGCCCGACCTGATGCTCTGTTTCACCGCGTCGATGAGGCCGTATTCTTCGAGGTTCCGCATGCAGTCGGGGAAGGCGCCGACGCCCGGGAGCACCACTTTGCCGGCATCGAGGATCGTCTTCGGGTCCCGCGTCACCACGGCCTCGCGTCCCATGCGCTCGAAGGCCTTCTGGACGCTTCGCAGGTTTCCCATTCCGTAGTCGATAATTGCGATCATAGAGACAAACAAATCTTTGACACTGATTTGCACTGAGAAAGGCTATGAAGATTCATGATAAAGCAATTGTCTTATCATGCTTCTTCCGGTTTTAAATCAGCCGTCGCCTAGAGGCGCCTACGTCTGGTGTCTGTGTCAAAGTCCTTTATAATTTTAAATCTTTCCCTTTGTCGAAAGGACTCCCTTGATGCGCGGATCGAGGCTTGTGGCCTGGTCCAGAGCGCGTCCGAAGGCCTTGAAGATGCCTTCGAGCATGTGGTGGACGTCGCGGCCGTAGAGAAGGTTGATGTGGAGGTTCATGCCCGCGTGGTTCACCACGGAGCGGAAGAAGTCCTCGGCAAGCCCCGGATCGAAGTCCTTGAGCTTGTACTTCTTCGGCAGGTCCAGGTTGTAGACGAGGTAGGGCCTGCCCGAGAGGTCCATGACCACCTCGGCGAGCGTCTCATCCATGGGGACCGTCGAAGCGCCGTACCGCCGGATGCCCTTGCTGTCTCCCAGGGCCTTTTTCAGGGCCTGGCCGAAGGCGATGCCCAGGTCCTCGACCGTGTGGTGGTCGTCGATGTGCGTATCGCCCTTCGCCTTGATCGTGAGGTCGAAGAAACCGTGCTTTGCGATGTGCGAGAACATGTGGTCCATGAACGGCACGCCGCACTTGATGCTGTAACGGCCGGTGCCGTCAAGGTCCAGGGAGATCCTGATATCGGTTTCTTTGGTCTTCCGTTCGAGCGTTGCTTTGCGGGCCATGCACAACTCCTTTTTTGACACTGATCAACACTGAGAACAGCTATGAAGATTCATGATAAAGCTAACTGCCTGATCATGCTTCTTCCGACCTCAAATCCGCATTTATCCGTGTCAAAGAATCTGTTTCAGGGTCTTCAGGAATTCCTTGTTCTCCGCCGGGGTCCCGATCGTCACGCGGAGACATCCCTTGAGCGGCCCCGGCTGGTCCAGGTTTTTGACCAGGATGCCTCGTTTTTTGAGCGCCTGGAATACCTTCGTCGCGTCCCGCTCGATCCACATCAGGATGAAATTCGTCTCCGTGGGGAAGGGCGTTACACCGGGCGTCCTGAGAAGGGCATTATAGAGTTTCCGGCGCTCGGAAATCAACAGGGAAATCTGTTTGTTCAGCGTACTCGCGTGCTTGAGGGCCACCAGCCCCGCCGCTTGCGACAGCGTATTGATGTTATAGGGCAGCCTGATCTTGTTCAACTCCCCGATGATCTCCTTGGACGCGGTCAGCACGCCGATCCGTAGGCCGGCCAGGCCGATCTTCGAGAGCGTCCGGAGGATGATCATGTTGCGATGCATTTTCAAGAACGGCAGGAATGTCTTTCCCGAAAAGCTGACATAGGCCTCGTCGATCACCACCGCGGCATCGACCTTCTCGAGGACCTTCCGTACGGCCGCGTCGGAGAACCGGTTGCCCGTGGGGTTGTTGGGGCAGGCCAGGAAAATGACCTTCGCTTTTGAACGTTTTGCCGCCTTGATGACCGCGTCGGCGTCAAGGCCGAACTCGTTGGTCAGCGGTACGGTGACGACCTTCTGGGAAAGTGCCAGTGCCGTGATCTCATACATGGCGAATGAAGGCGAAGGCGCAACTACGGGGCCGCCGAAGGCGAGGATGACGGCCTGGATCAGCTCGTCCGAGCCGTTCCCGAGCAGCATCCGCGCCGGGTCCATCTTCCAATAGCGCGCGATTGCCTGCTTCAGCTTCTTCGCCGAAGGATCGGGATAGCGGTTGATGAGCGCCCGCTGCGCCGCTTTTCCGATCTCTTTCCCGATGCTGTCGGGCAGGAGAAAAGGGTTCTCCATGGCGTCAAGCTTCACGCGCACAGAGGTCTCATCGATGTGATAGGCCGCTAAGCCGCGGACTGCCGGCTGGACGAGGTCGACGATATCCTTGGTTTTTCTCGATTTTGTCTTCATTTTCGATAATATACAGGAAAGGAATAACTGGTACAAGGGGAAAAATGGATGTGTAAGTGGACTGTATATTATCCAAAACGGCGTCGGCATCTTTAAAAAGATTCAGAACGCTCTGGGCCTTGAAGACGAACGGCACGCGGTCCTGGAACTATCCAGGGGGAAGCTGACGGCCGACCCGGCTCGGCACACCGGCGAGGGGATTTTTTTCGTCGCGGATGCTCGATGACTACCGCATTCTGTCGGGCAATGAATTCTTTTCGCATGCACAGGATGAGGACTGGGTATTGGAAAATCAGAAATTCCAGACGGGAACTGGCGTGTTCATGCAGCTGAAGAACAACACCGCACGGACCGTCAAGAAGGTGTTCGATGAGTTCACAACCGGCGACGAGTACGGCTTCACCAAGACCGTCGTGCCGATCAAGCTGGCGCAGTATGGAAATGAGCAACTCATATCCCGGTCGCAGGCAAAACGGATCATGGCTCGCGTCGATCGGTTCAAAGTAGTGATCCTTGATATTGATAACGTAGAAGCCATCGGCCAGGCGTTCGCCGATGAGGTGTTCCGCGTGTTCGCTGTGCAGCATCCGAACATCGAGATTGCCATGCTGGCATGCAAACAAGAACGTTCAGCAGATGGTCCAGCGGGCGCTTGCGAACAAACCGGAGTGAAGGGGCGCTTGGAGGGGGAGGCGACGCTGATGTGACTATTTGACGAAATTCGATTGGTATACCCTCGACCAACTCAAGAATATGGCTCCGAAGGAAGGGGAGTCTTTCGAGGACAATATTCGGATTGAAGACGCTGTCGTGATGAAGCGGCATTTCTCGGAGATTGATGAACTGAAAATGCGGGGGAAATTTCTCGCTGCCGATCACGAAAACCATCTATGAGCGGCTGTCGTACCCATCGAACAAGGGCGAGCTGGAGAAAAACTTCATGCTCTATTGTGACGGAGATGTCCTGCCCGGCGAGACGACCTTTTACACCATGCGCGACAAGGAGGCTTAGATAAAAGAGATCATGGAATTCTCGAAGCTGACAAGGCAGAAGGTTAGCGGGAGTTTGTTTTGATTTTATCTTGAAAAAAAATGTGGAAATAAAAAAGGCGGCCTTTTGGGCCGCCTTTCGTGTTGTTATCGTATTTACGGTATCACCTTGTTCAGGGGATACTCGATGATCCCCGAGGCGCCGCGGCGCTTAAGGCGCGGGATGAGGCTTCGGGCCTGCTTTTCGTCAAGCATGACCTCGAGGCTGACCCACTCGGGGTCGGTCTGGTGCGATATCGTCGGCGAGTGCATGGCCGGCAGGATGCCGCAGATCTCCTTGAGCGCCTTTTTCGGCACGTTCATCTTGAGGCCCACCTTTTCCTCGGCGGCCAGTGCGCCCTGAAGCAGCATGGCCATGTTCTCGATCTTCTTGCGTTTCCACGGGTCCTGCCAGGCCTTCTTGTTCGCGATGAGCCTCGTGGTCGATTCGAGCATCACTTCGACGATCCGGAGCTTGTTCGCCTTGAGCGAGCTGCCGGTCTCGGTCAGTTCAACGATGGCGTCAGCGAGCTGCGGCGGCTTCACTTCTGTGGCGCCCCAGGAGAACTCAATGTCCGCAGTGACACCCTTCGATTTCAGATATCGCTTGGTATAGCCTACAAGCTCCGTGGCGATGCGTTTGCCCTTCAGGTCCTTGATGGTCTTGATGGGAGAGTCTTCGGGAACGGCTACGACCCAGCGGACGGGATTAAGTCCTCCCTTGGCGTACCGGAGCTCGGCCACTTCAACGACGTCGGCGTTTTGCTCCAAAATCCAGTCCTTGCCCGTGAGGCCCACGTCGAAGATGCCGTTGTCAACGTACCGGGCCATCTCCTGGGCGCGTACCATGATGCACTCGACGTCAGCGTCGTCGATGGAGGGGTAGTAGCTTCGCGAACTCACCTGGATCCGGTAGCCGGCCTTGCCGAAGAGCTTGAAGGTCGACTCCTGGAGGCTGCCTTTGGGAAGGCCGAGCTTGAGTTTCTGGCTTGCGGCGACAACCGACTGAGATGATTTCTTTTTGGATTTAGTAACCATGATGTCTCCTTCTTTTTGACAGGATAACAGGATAACGTCTGATGGACTTTTGGTAATCTATCCTGTCGATCCTGCAAATCCTGTAAATCCTGTCAAAGTCCTTTACTATTTTTTCGCCATCCGAACCCGGATCGTATTCCCGTGCGCCTCCAGCCCTTCCACGTCGGCGATCTGCATCACCGCTTCGCCGACCTTATCCAGACCTTCCTTCGTATAGAAGATCAGGCTCGACTTCTTCATGAAATCGTCAGTTGACAGGGGCGAGAAGAACCGCGCCGTGCCGCCGGTCGGCAGTACATGATTCGGACCGGCGACGTAATCGCCCACCGACTCGGGCGTGAAATGGCCCAGGAAGATGGCTCCGGCATTCTTGATCAACGCGAGCAGTTCGAAGGGTTTCTCCACCGAGAGCTCAAGGTGCTCGGGCGCGATCGAATTCGAGACCTCGGCCGCCTCCGCCAGGTCCTTCACCAGCACGATAACGCCGAAACGCTCGATGGCCTTGGCCGCGATCTCTTTCCGGATCAGGGACTTCATCTGGCGCTCCACCTCGGCGTTCACTTTTTCCGCGATGCTGCGGGAAGGGGTGACGAGGATGGCCGAGGCCAGTTCGTCATGTTCGGCCTGCGACAGGAGATCGGCTGCCACGAAGGAGGGATCGGCCGAATCGTCGGCGATGACGAGCACCTCGCTCGGCCCCGCGATCATATCGATGTCCACCTGGCCGAAGACATAGCGCTTCGCAGTCGCTACATAGATATTGCCGGGGCCGACGATCTTGTCCACCTTGGGGATCGTTGCCGTGCCGTACGCCATGGCCGCGACCGCCTGGGCGCCGCCGATCTTGTAGATCTCCGAGACACCGGCAATATCCGCGGCAACAAGGAGGTAGGGGTTCAGCTCACCGCCGGGGACGGGCGAACACATGATGATCTGCTCCACGCCCGCGACCCGGGCCGGGATGACGTTCATCAGCACGGACGAAGGGTAGATGGCCTTGCCTCCCGGAACATACACGCCGGCGCTCCGAAGCGGCCGGGCAAGCTGGCCGAGGATGACGCCGTGGGCCTCCTGGCTAACCCACGAGGAGAGCTTCTGCTTCTCGTGGAAGGATTTGATGTTCGCCGCGGCAAGCTTCAGGGCGTCCACCTTCTTCGGCTCAACCCGGGAATAGGCGTCCTTGATCTCTTCGGGGGCGACCCGGATGTTCTTGAGCGTGAGGCTCACGCGGTCGAACTTCTCCGTATAGGCAAGGACAGCCGGATCGCCTTCCTTGCGGACGCGCTCAACGATCTCCTTGACTGCCGCGGCAGCTTCTTCGGTGGCTGTCTCGCCGCGGTCGATGATGCGCTTCAGCTCGGCGACGATGTCTTTTTGCTGTGAATCGATGATCTTCATGAAAACCTCAAAAATCTGCCACGGAGGCGCGGAGACACGGAGAAAAACGAAAGAATCCTTGACACGGATTTACACTGATACTGCCCCTGGAAAATTCATGATAATTCAAATGCCTGATCATGCTTCTTCTGGTTTTAAATCCGCTTCTATCTGTGTCAAAGATTTTCTCTGCGCCTCTGCGTCTGTGGCTGAATCTACACTCTCTTAATGTCCGCTCCCAGTGCAGAAAGCTTCTGCTCGATACTATCATATCCCCGGTCAAGATGGTAGATGCGCGACACGACCGTCTGTCCTTCCGCCGCCATGCCCGCAAGGATGAGCGATGCGCTTGCCCGAAGGTCCGTCGCCATGACCGGCGCCGCCGAAAGCTTCGGCACGCCCTTCACCACGGCGCTCCTGCCCTCGACCACGATGTCGGCGCCCATGCGCCGGAGCTCGGCAACGTGGGTGAACCGGTTCTCGAAGATGGTCTCGTTGATGACGCTCGTACCGTCGGCCAGGGCCATGAGGCTCATGAACTGCGCCTGCATGTCCGTAGGGAATCCCGGATAGGGCAGGGTCTTGATGCTCACGGGCCTGATCTTCCTCTGCCCGTGCACCGTGATCGTTCCGTCGCCGATCGTGATCTCCGCCCCGGCCTCACCCACCTTGGCGAGCAGCGCATCGAGGTGGGCGGGTTCGCACCTGGTTATCGTGACAGAGCCGCCCGTAATGGCGGCTGCGATCACGAAGGTCCCCGTTTCGATGCGGTCCGGCAGAACGGTATAGTCCAGGGGGCGCAGGCTCGGAACGCCCTGTATCCTGATAACATCAGTGCCCGCCCCATCGATCTTGGCGCCCATCCCGATGAGGGCCTGTGCCAGATCCACGACCTCGGGCTCCCGGGCGGCGTTCTCCAGGATGGTCTCGCCCTCGGCGAGGCTTGCCGCCATCATGAGGTTCTCCGTGCCGGTCACGGTCACGGTGTCAAAGTAGATATGCGCTCCCCGAAGCCGCTTCGCGCTGGCTACAACATAGCCGTGCTCGATCTCCACCCTGGCGCCGAGCTTCTCCAGTCCCATGGTGTGGAGGTTCACGGGCCGGGCGCCGATGGCGCAGCCGCCGGGCAGGGAGACGCGCGCCTTGCCGAAGCGGGCCACGAGCGGGCCAAGCACG
>JAGVOT010000018.1 GCA_020052615.1 Nitrospirota bacterium
CTGCCCGAAAGCCGGCCGCGGGCCATCGCAGCCGGGCTCTGAAGCGTGCCGTTGCGGCCGAGGAACTCGGTCCGGTCGCCGGTAACGGTCCGGGCCGCTTCGCCCGCGTCAAAGAACGCGGTCCGGTCAACGAATTCCGTGGTATAGAGGTTCCGCGCGAAGATCGCGCCGGTCTTGGGGTCGATCTCGGTGGTCACCTGCATTGACGTTTTCGGCCGCAGATCGCCCAGCACCCATTCCACGTACCCCGTTGCCGAGAGGCGGCGCGTGCGGCCTGACCGGTTATTCACCTTGATCATCGTGAATTTGACCGGCGCGTCGGTTGCAACGTACACCCAGACCTCCGTGCTGATGCCGTCTGAACTGTGTTCAAAGACGCTGTAGCCGAAGCCGTGGCGCGTGACGTACTGCATCACCCCGCGGGCGGGCAGCGGGGAGGGAGACCAGAAATGGCCGTTCTCTTCATCGCGGAGGTAAAAGGCTTCTCCCCCGGGATCGCTTACGGGATCGTTGTTCCACGGCGTGAGCCGGAACTCGTGGGCGTTTTCGCTCCACGTGTATGCAGCCCCGCTCTCCGAAACAACGGTGCCGAAATGCGCGTTTGCCAGCACATTCACCCAGGGCGCCGGGGTCCTCTTCCCGTCCATGGTCGTAATGATGTACTCGCGGCCGTCAGGCGTGAATCCTCCGGTTCCGTTAAAGAACAGCAGGTCCTTGCGGACCGCCGACGGGACCGGCGGGGATTGAGGGCTGTGGCTTCTCGTCGGCGCGAGGCGCGGCGCAAACGCCGCTGCAAGCGGGCGGCGGTTCACCTGGTCCGCAAGCGGGCCGAGGCTGTCGCTGATGACGACGCGGGCGACTGTTTGCAGCAGGATCCGGTCCTCAGCCGATATCTGTTCCAGGGGCCGTACGAAGATGCCGCCCGGCCGTCCCGTCATGTTCGCTTCAAAGCCCGCCGCGATGAGCCCCATGATCTGTTCCTGCAGAAGCTGCCGGTACCCGGCGTGATCTTCGTTCCAGATCACGAGGTCCACGACCAGTCCCTTGAGCCGCCAGTATGCGTGGGCCTGCACGAGTTGGCGCACCAGCGCGATATTTACCGGATCTTCGATCCGCAGCAGCACGATGGGGAGATCTCCGGAAATGGAGTAGCCCCAGAGACCCGACTGCCCGCGGCGGTTCCGCTGGATAACGCCCGGATCGGCGCGCAGGGAGGAATTGGCGTAGAGAACGGAGCCGGCAAGGCGCCCATAGAGCTGCGCGTCGGCTTCAGTGACATTGAGCTGGCGAAGGAACACCTGGCTGTGGGACCAGGCGAGATCAAAAACGCGGTCCGCGAGGCGGCGGTCCAGATATTTCTCAACAAGGCCCAGGCAGAGGTCCCGGGTCTCGCCGATACCGGTGACAATATTGACTATTGCCGGCTTCTCCGGATCAAGGATGATCCGGTACCGGATCGCTACGATCGGATCGAGCACCGAGCCCGCGCTTCCCGAAAGCGACCCCGGCCTGTCCATGGCCTGCGGATCGGCGGCGGTCCTTCCCCGGCCGAGGAACTGCAGCCGGTCGGTTTCGTAGGAAACTTCGCCGCTTTCCGCCCCCTGGACGGCCATGAGATGGAACATCCACGGGCTGTGCTCGCTTGCCGACCGGGGCCTGCGGGTGCAGAGGATCGCGTGCCGGTGCTCGACGATCTCCGTCTGCACGAAAAGATTGCTGAACGCCGGGTGCAGGGCGTCCGAGGCGGGAGGCGCAAGGACGACCTCGGCGTAGCTCGTGACCTCGATCGTCCTGGCGGTCCGGCCGCGGTTGGTGATCGTGATCCTGCGCAGCTCGATATCATCCTCGGGCGAAACAGCGATCTCGGTATGGGCATCGATGTCATGGTCCCGGCGGCGAAACTCGGCCCGGCCTTCCGTGAAGATCGCTTCGTATTTCTTCGGTCGATCGAGCACCGGCTGATACGCCGTCGACCAGAACGCTCCGCTCTCCACGTCGCGGAGGTAGCAGAACGCGCCCCAATTGTCGCAGGTGGTGTCTTCACGCCAGCGGGTGACCGCGATGTCCTTCCAGCGGCTGTAACCGCCCCCGGCATTCGTGACCATGACATGGTACCTGCCGTTGGACAATAATTGCACCTCCGGAACGATCGTGTCGGGGCTGGTGATCACGCGCATCGGCAGCTCCGGACCGCTGGAGGCCGTTCGGATCTCCGTAAGCTCGGCGGTGTGCGAATAGAATGCCGTGGCCTTCGGCACACGCTCCTGGAGCAGCAGCATGGTTGCCTTGAGCTCCGGGTCGGATTCAAATCGCTTCTGCATCTGTCGGTCCAGGAGCACCGAGGCCAGCGAGAGAAAGCTCATGCCCTGGTGATGGGCCATGAACGACCGGACAACGACGTTCGATTGTCCGCGTCGCTGACGCGACGGCGTGTAATCGATCGCTTCAAAGAGGCCGAATTTCCCTTCATACCCTTCCGCGGCGAGCCGCTGCAGGTTCAGGCACGCCTCCTCGGGCGCAACCATCAGCGCAAGCGCCGAGGCATAAGGCGCAACGACCAGGTCCTCGGCGAGTCCGCGCTTGAGCCCCAGGCCGGGCACGCCGAACGCGCGGTATTGATAATCGAGATGCGCGTCGACCGCGTTGTATCCCGATTCCGAAATGCCCCACGGCACGCCTTGCAGCCTCCCGTATTCGATCTGCCTGGCCACGGACGCCTTGCAGGTCTCGTCGAGCAGCGTGCGCTCATAGGTCGGCATCACCAGGAGCGGCATGAGGTACTCGAACATCGAGCCGCTCCAGGAAACGAGGATCGGCTCTCCGCCGACGTTCGTGAGCAGGCGTCCCAGGGCAAACCAGCTCTCCTGCGGGAGCTGCCCCCGTGCGATCCCTACGAAACTGCTGAGTCTCGCTTCCGATGCGAGCAGATCGTAATAACTCGGGTCGCGCCGGCGCTCGCCGACATTGTACCCGATGGCCAGGAGACGGGTCGACCGGTCGAACAGGAAATCATACTCCATGCGGCTGAGTTCTTCCGACCGCGCGGCAAGGGCCTCGATGGCCGCAACTCTTGCAGCGGCGCGCCCGTTTCCCAGCCCTGCCAGTTCGCGCAGGGTCGGGATCTCATCGCTGTCGCGGACGATCGGCGGCGCGAGGAAGTTCAGCTCATCGAGTGCCGACCGGCATTGCCGGACGAGGACCTGCGCCCACCACGCTGCCTGGCTTTCGGGATCAAGATGAAGGGAATCGAAGACCGCGGCCGCTTCCGCGGCGGACGCCGTCAGCTGTTCAAGGCGCAGCCGCGCAGCCGCGAGGGTC
>JAGVOT010000077.1 GCA_020052615.1 Nitrospirota bacterium
CCTGGAGCCTGCTCACGGTCGGCGCTGCGACGGCTGCCGCGGCGCTGATGAGGCCTTACTTCGAGCAGGTCGATCTCGTCATGGTGTTCCTGCTCGGCGTCATGTTCACCGCCGGCCGGACGAGCACATGGCCCGCATTGCTCGCCGCGTTCCTGAGCGTGGCGTCCTTCGACTTCTTTTTCGTCCCGCCCTATTACACCTTCGCCGTGAGCGACGTCCGGTATCTCGTGACCTTCGCGGTGATGTTTCTCGTGTCCATCGTCATCAGCAGGCTCACGCTCCGGGTGCGCCGCCAGGCGGAGGCAGCGCGCATGCGGGAACGCAGGACCGCGGGGTTGTATAACCTGAGCCGCGACCTGGTCCGCGAACGGGGCGCGGACCGGCTGTCGGAGATCGCCATGAAGCATATCGGCGAAATGTTCGACTGCACCGTTGCCGTGCTTATCGCTGACGATCAGGGCCGTCTGGCGGCCGCGGGGGGCGGGCCGTTTGCGTTCGCACCGGACCAACAGGAGGCGAGCGTTGCACAGTGGGTGTACGAGCACCGCCAGCCGGCCGGGCGGAGCACGGATACGCTGCCGGGTGCAAAGGCGCTTTATCTGCCGCTCATCGCTTCCGGCGGGGCCGTCGGCGTCGTCGGCGTCCTGCCCAGGACCGCCACGGAGGGGTTCGAGCCGGAACAGTTTCACTATCTGGAGGCCTTCGCGAACCAGACCGCGATCGCGATCGAGCGGTCGTTCCTGGGAGAGGCGGCCCAGCGCGCCCTGCTCAAAGCGGAGACGGAAAGCCTGCGCAACACCCTGCTGAGCTCGATCTCCCACGACCTCCGAACGCCGCTGTCGGCGATCACCGGCGCCGCGACGACGCTGCTGCAGAAGGATGTCCTCATCGACCAGGTGAGCCGTCTTGACCTTCTCCAGACGATCCAGGAGGAGGCGGACCATCTCAACCGGATCATCAGGAACGTCCTTGACATGACCCGGCTTGAATCGGGAGCGATCACCGTGAACAAGGAATGGCAGTCCCTTGAGGAGATCGTGGGGGTCGTGCTGAACCGCCTGGGCGACCGGCTGAAGGACCATCCGGTGACCGTCAAGCTGCCGGGAAATCTGCCGCTTGTCCCCTTTGACGGTCTGCTCATCGAGCAGGTGCTGATGAACCTCTTCGACAACGCGATCAAATACACAGCCAAGGGAGCGCCGCTGGAGCTGTCGGCTTCAGAGTCCTTCTATACCGTTACGGTCGAGCTTGCCGATCGCGGCCCCGGCATCCCGGTCGGCGAGGAAGAGCGCATCTTCGAGAAATTCGTGCGGGGCCGCGGTACGGGAGGCGGCGTGGGCCTGGGGCTGGCCATCTGCCGCACCATCATCACCGCTCACGGCGGCAGGATCTGGGCGGAGAACCGCGAGGGCGGCGGAACCGTCTTCCGGTTCACCCTGTCGTCGGCGGGCATACCGCCGCTTCCCAGGCGGGAGGAAGAAGAGCACGAAAACGAGGAGCAGGAACGAAGGTAAGTGGTTCAGAAGGAAAGAAGACAGGATTTAATCGGCCTTCTCGTACCTTCCTGCGTTCCGTATTGCCATGTCTGAAGATAAAGAACTCATACTGCTGATCGAGGATGAACCGCAGATGCGGCGGTTCCTCCGGATCACGCTCCAGAGCCAGGGCTACCGGCTGGTCGAGGCGGAAACTGGCTCGGACGGTCTGCTCCAGGCGGCATCGCGCAATCCTGACGTTGTGCTGCTCGACCTGGGGCTGCCGGACATCGACGGCCTGGAAGTGACCACCCGGTTGAGGGAATGGACGGCGACGCCGATCATCATCATTTCGGCCCGGGAGCAGGAGCAGGACAAAGTGAAGGCCCTCGACGCCGGCGCTGATGATTATCTCACCAAGCCCTTTAGCGCGGGCGAACTGCTGGCCAGGATCCGCGTTTCTCTGCGCCACGCGCTGCGCCAGCGCGCAGGACGGCAGGAGCCTGTCTTCGTCCTGCATGATCTCCGCGTCGATCTGGCTTTGCGGCAAGTATTCCTGGCCGACAGGGAAGTGCACCTTACTCCGATCGAGTACAAGCTGTTGATCACGCTTGTTCGCCATGCCGGCAAGGTCATCACCCACCGCCAACTTCTCCACGAGGTATGGGGTCCGGCCCACGTGAACGAGGTGCAGTACCTGCGTGTCTATATGACCCAGCTCAGGCACAAATTAGAAGCCGATCCCGCACGCCCACGGTTCCTCATGAATGAGCCGGGGATAGGGTACCGGTTGAAATTTGACCCCGAAGGGTAAAGGAGCGAATGTTCTCATGGAACCAGCACCGAAGCCGACCTTGATCCAAAAACTGAAACAGGCAGTCATCGGCGGCAAGCACGATGTCCACGACACATCGATCTTCCATAAACTGTCGCTTATCGCGTTCTTTGCATGGGTCGGGCTTGGCGCCGACGGACTGTCGTCATCGTGTTATGGCCCCGAGGAGGCCTTTCTCGCCCTCCAGGGCCACACATCGCTAAGCATCTTTGTCGCGCTCATGTCCGGCACCACGGTCCTCATCATCGCCGCAAGCTACTCCCAGATCATCGAGCTCTTCCCCACGGGCGGCGGCGGGTATCTCGTCGCGAGCAAGCTGCTGTCCCCAAAGGCCGGCATGGTGTCCGGCTCGGCGCTGCTGATCGATTATGTGCTCACGATCACGATCTCCGTGGCGAGCGGCGCCGACGCGCTCTTCAGCTTCCTTCCCCCCTCGTGGTCGCCGTACAAGCCCGGCTTCGCCGCCGCCGGGGTCCTCCTCCTGACGGTGATGAACATGCGCGGGGTGAAGGAATCCGTCCTTCCCCTTGTGCCGATCTTCCTCACCTTCGTCATCACCCATGCGTTCCTGATCGGCTATGCGCTCTTCATGAAGGCCGGGAACATGGGTGAAATGGCCGGCGCGGTCAGGGCAGACGTGGCGCGGAGCCAGGCGGAACTCGGCATGGGCGGGATGTTCCTCCTCCTGCTCCGGGCCTACAGCATGGGCGCGGGAACGTATACGGGCATCGAGGCCGTCAGCAACGGCCTTCCCATCCTGCGCGAGCCGAAGGTCGTTACGGGGAAACGGACCATGCGCTACATGGCCGTCTCGCTCGCGGTTACGGTCATGGGGCTGATCATTGCTTACCTGCTGTACCAGGTGACCCCGGAATCCGGGAAGACGCTGAACGCCGTGCTGTTCGAGGCCATGACCCGCGACTGGGGAACGGGCGGAAGGATGTTCGTGCTTGTCACACTGGTATCCGAGGCGGCGCTCCTGTTCATCGCTGCGCAGGCGGGGTTCCTGGACGGGCCGCGGGTGCTGTCGAACATGGCGCTCGACCGGTGGTTCCCGACCAAATTTGCCATGCTCTCCGACCGCCTGGTGACGCAGAAGGGGGTCCTGCTCATGGGCGGCGCCGCGCTCCTGACCATGGTGCTGACGGGCGGCTCGGTCAAGTACCTCGTCGTGCTGTACAGCATCAACGTGTTCATTACATTCTTTTTGTCCCAGCTCGGCATGGTGCGCCACTGGTGGCAGGTGCGGGGGAAGGAGGACCACTGGGAAAAGAAGCTCCTGATCAACGGGGTGGGCATGCTGCTGACCTTGTTCATCCTCATTTCCGTGACGGTGCTGAAGTTCCATGAAGGCGGGTGGATCACGATCCTGCTGACAGGGTCGCTGGTCGGTATGGCGCTCCTGACGCAGCGGCATTATCGGAACACCTACAAACTGCTGCACCGGCTGGACGAGCTGGTGGCGGTGGCTGAAAGTTCGTGCCCCCTCGGCCCCGGGACGACGCGGACCGGGCAGGAACGGGCTGTGAAGTACGATCCCCGGGAAAGGACAGCGGTCCTGCTGGTGAACGGCTTCAACGGCCTCGGTCTGCACACGCTGTTCGGCGTCATCCGCCTGTTCGGCGGCACCTTCAGGAACTTCGTGTTCATCCAGGTCGGCGTCGTGGATGCCGGGAACTTCAAGGGGGTCGAGGAGGTTGCCCGCATGAAGCAAGAGGTCCAACGGGACCTCGACCGCTACGTCCGGTACATGCGCTGCCACGGGTATTACGCGGCCGGTTTCTCGTCCTTCGGGACCGACGTGGTCGACGAAGTGGAGCAGATCATGCCGGAGATCCTGGAGCGCTTCCCGAATGCCATCCTGTTCGGCGGTCAGCTTGTATTCCCCAAGACCACCTTCCTGTCCAATGTGCTGCACAACTACACCATCTTCGCGGTACAGCGCAGGTTTTACAGCCAGGGAATCCCGCTCATGGTGCTGCCGATCCGGGTGTAGACTTTTCCCATTGACCCGCCCCATATCCTGGTATACTATCCTTTCACTATGCCCTCGTTCAAGCTCCACGCAAAATTCCTCATTCTTGTCCTTGGGATCGTCATCGTATTCTTCGGCATCCTCTCGCATATCATCATCCAGCGTGAGGCGAACCTTCTTTCCCAGAAAGACGCGGAAAAAAGGCACCTCCTGGCCAGGACCATCGTCGCCGACCTGAAGGACAATATGCTGACCGGACGGCCCAGGAGCACGCTCCGCCTCATGGAGATCCTCCAGGGCGAATACGGCCTGGTGAGGCTTGCCGTGCTCCGAAAGGACGGTACGCACGCGTTCGAGGTTCCCTTGCCCCCGATCACGCTGCCGCAGATCGCGCAGACCTTCGCAAGCGGAAGGGCCATGGATTTCAACGAGGAAGGCGTGATCCCGCTCCACACCAATATCTTTCCGCTCCCGAACGAAAGCGCCTGCCGCCGCTGTCACGGGCGCGGGGGGGATACCCTCGGGGTCATTCTGGTTTCCCATACGCTCCAAGATACGATCGTGGAGATCCAGGACAGCAAGCGTCAGCTCATGATCCTGCTGGTGGTCCTCATCGCGGTCATGGGAACAGCGATGTATATCGCCGTCCGGAAGGTCGTCCTTGCTCCCCTCCGGACCCTCCATCGCGGAGCCGGCATCATCGGGATGGGCAATTTCGGTCATCGCATCGCCATGGAAGGCGGTGACGAGTTCTCCGAGCTGGCGCGTTCGTTCAACGACATGGCACAGCGGGTGAAAGAGACGCACTCGGGACTTGAGAACATGGTGAAAATACGGACCACGGAACTGCATGAGAGCGTCCGGCTCATGCGGGGGATCCTTTCGAGCATGTCGAGCGGCGTCGTGCTCCTTTCCCGGGAAGGACGGATCAAGCTCATCAACCGTCAGGGCGCCTGGATCCTCGGTCATGGAAACGAAGACCTCTTCGACAAGAAACTCGCGGACATAGTTCCCGAGACCGCCCCGTTCGCGTGCGTGCGTGTCGGGTCCTACGACGAGATCACGGTCAGGACGCCTGACGGCGAAACGGTGCCCATCGGGTTCACCAGCTCTTACTACTCAGGCGGCGAAGGGGAGCAGGAGGGGATCATTGTTGTGTACCAGGACCTGACCGAGATCAAGATCCTCCATGCGGAGCTCGTGAACAAAGAGCGCTTTGCCGCGATCGGGCGCGTGGTGGCGGGCGTGGCCCACGAGATCCGGAACCCGCTTTTCGGCATCAGCGCCATCGGCCAGATATTCGAGCGCGACCTCAAGGATCCGGGGCACCTGGAACTGGTCCGGGCGTTGCTGGGCGAGACGAAGCGGCTTAACCAGCTGGTCGAGGAGCTGCTGATCTACGGCAGGCCCATGAAGCTCAAGCGGGAGGAGACCGACCTGCGGGTCCTCTGGGAAGAGGTCCTGGACCTGCATCGGGAGGAACTCCGGAGGAAAGGCATAACTGTTTCCGGCGACTATGCTTTGCGCCACCCGATCGCCTATTTCGATCCTTACCAGATCCGCCAGGTGTTCCTGAATCTTCTGCGGAACGCGATCGAGGCTACGCCCGACAAAGGGGCGATCGACATTACCATGCTTCTTTCAGACAATTTCCTGCACTTCCGGGTCGCCGATACCGGCTCGGGCATCCCGGCGAAGAACCTGGAACATGTCTTCGACCTGTTCTATACGACGAAGCCCAAGGGCACGGGCCTGGGCCTCGCCATCTGCAGAAAGATCATGCAGGACCATGGCGGCGACATCACGATCGACAGCACCGAGGAGTGCGGCACCACGGTGACCATAAGACTTCCCTACGGCAGGAGCGCGGATCAGCGCCTTCCCCCCCTTCTTGCCTGAATCCAGGAGCGAGCGCATTCCCCGCAGCATCTTGCGGGGTCAGCGAGCGATTAGAATGAAACACTACCCTGAGGATCGAAGCTCCGTGCAGTTATCCG
>JAGVOT010000107.1 GCA_020052615.1 Nitrospirota bacterium
CGGGAGGAGGGGGCGGCCTCATGGCGCTTCAGCAGGCCTTATCTGTTTTCGCTGGCCTTCTTTGCCCTTGCGCTGCTGAGCAAGCCCATGGCGGTGAGCCTGCCGATCGTGCTGCTGATCCTGGACTGGCACCCATTCCGGCGGATCCGGTCCTGGACATCGCTTCGTGGCGTGCTTATCGAAAAACTGCCATTCCTAGGGATGAGCATCATTTCGGCGGTCCTGACGATCATGGCCCAGAGGACCGGTGAGGCGATGCAGATGCTCGCAGCCGTGCCCTTGTGGGCGCGGCTGCTCGTTGCGGCGAAAGCCATCGTTGTCTATGTGGGGAAAATGGCCTTGCCATTGGGGTTAAGCCCCTATTATCCCTACCCGCCAAAGCAGGAGATCATGCAGGGTCTAGCATACTATCTCGGCGCCGTGTTTATCGTGCTCGGGGCCACCGTCGTCCTCCTGGTCATGGCCAATAAGCGAAGGGCCCTGCTGTCTGCGTGGGGGTATTATGTCGTGACGCTCGTCCCCGTGGTCGGCATCGTCCAGGTGGGCCTCCAGTCCATGGCGGACCGGTATACCTACCTTCCCAGTCTTGGCCCTTTCGTGCTGCTCGGATTGGCCTCGGCATGGATCTGGGAGCAGGGGGCTTCGCTGAAACGACGGGGTTCGGCGCTTAAAAGCGCGAGTGTCGTGGCAGCATGTCTTCTCGGCATAGCATTGTCCTGTCTGACGCTCAAGCAGATCCCTGTTTGGAAGAACGGGGTGGAACTCTGGAGTTCCGTTATTGAGCGGGATCCCGAGGGCATCCCCTTTGCCTATCACAATCGCGGTCTGGCGTATGAAGAGCAAGGACAGCTTGACCAGGCCTTGAGGGACCTGGATAAGGCCCTTTCTCTGGATCCGGCCCCCTATGTCCGTTCGATCGCTTCTGCGAACCGCAAAGGGGTGCTCGAAAAGAAAGGGCTGATCGACAGCGCGATGGAGCGATTTGCAAAGGCCGTTTCGCTGAACGCCCGCGATGCAAAGGCATATATCTCGCGAGGGGTCGTGTTCGCCGAAGCCGGCATGTATGAGCGTGCCATCGAAGATTTCACCCGGGCGATCCTTCTCGACCCTGCCGATGCCGATGGGTATACGAGCCGCGGCCTGACCTTTGCGGAACAAGGGCGGGTCGATCGCGCGATCGAGGATTACAATGCGGCGATTCGGCTGAATCCTTCAAGCGCAGACGCCTTCCTGAACAGAGGCGTGGCATTCGAACAGTCCGGACAGCTCGAGCGCGCGCTGTCGGACTACGACAAGGCGCTCACCCTGGACCCCTCTGATGCGTTGGCATATAACAATCGGGGTCTTGTCCATGGCAAGATGGGTCGGATCACCGAGGCCCTTCAGGACCATACTGCCGCTCTCTCGCTGGATCCCGATTTTGTGAAGGTCTATCTGGATCGCGGCGAACTCTATCAGGAAACGGGTCGCACCGACCTTGCGCTCCAGGACTTCCAAAAGGCCTGTGATCGCGGGAGCGGGGAGGGATGCGCAGCAATACGCGCAGCCGCGAAATGACGGCGTTCATCATGAAAACACACCACAAGCGATATCTTCCTTATTCCCTGGCGGCGTTCATTTCGCTCGCGGTTTTTCTGGTCTTTTTGCGGACCCTTCAAAACGGGTTTATCAATTGGGACGACGATGTCTATGTGATCAATAATATCCATATCCGTTCGCTGAACGCGGCATTTTTCCGCTGGGCCTTTACGGAGTTCTATGCGGCGAACTGGCATCCTTTGACCTGGATCTCCCATGCGGTCGATTATGCCGTATGGGGATTGAATCCGGCGGGGCACCATGTTACGAACAGTGTCCTGCATTCGGTCAATACCTTTCTGGTCGTGCTCTTAGCGGCAGGACTGCTGAGGGCATATGCAGAGCGGAACCCAGGGCGGGGGGGCGAGGCCCTCTTTGCAGATGATGTCTCGACGTATATGGCAGCCGGGGTAACCGGCGCTTTGTTCGGCCTTCACCCCTTGCGCGTGGAGTCCGTGGCCTGGGTGGCTGAAAGAAAAGATCTGCTTTGTTGTTTATTCTCCTTGCTGAGCATAAAGGCGTATGCCCGATACGCGGCTGCGGTCACCCGTCAACCGGAGCGCAAGGGCATGCTGTCACGGTTTCTGCAGCGGACATATCTCACCAGTCTTTCCCTGTTCGTGATGGCGCTTTTGAGCAAGCCGATGGCGGTCACGGTTCCTGTCGTATTGCTGATTCTGGACGGACATCCGTTCAGGAGATATGATTCCTGGAAAACGCTCCGCGATGTTCTTGTCGAGAAAGCGCCGTTCATCCTTTTCAGTGCCGGATCATCGATCGTGACGGTATCCGCTCAGGAGACGACTGTCGCATCGTTGGAGTATTATCCCCTTATGGAGCGATTCCTCGTGGGATTCCATTCGATCGTTCACTATCTGGTGAACATGCTGCTGCCGCTGAATCTGCTGCCCTTTTACGCCTATCCGCCCGACGTGTCGTTATGGTCCGTGAAATATCTGATCCCAATAGTGCTGTTTGCCGGGATAACGGTCTGCTGCAGTGTGATGGCAAGGAAACAGCCTGTCTGGATGGCTGTCTGGCTGTACTATGTGATTACGCTGCTGCCGGTGATCGGCATCGTTCAGGTGGGAAACCAGTCCATGGCGGACCGCTACACGTATTTGCCGAGTCTGGGCCCCTTTCTTATCGCGGGCATGGGAGCAGCCTGGATCTGGGCACGGGCGGATTCCTCGAAGCAGTGGCGTGTTGCGGGCAAAGCATCCCTTGCCGCGGCAGCCTGTCTCCTGTTGAGTGCACTGTCCTTTGGAACAGTAAAACAGATCGCCCTCTGGAAAGACAACAGGGTCTTTTGGAACTATCTTGTGGAAAAGTCCCCCTATCCTATCCCCATCGCCTATAATAATCGCGGGCTGGCGTTCCAGGAATCAGGCCAGGCCGACCGGGCCATCGCGGACTTCACGACGGCGATCACGCTCGACCCCGCTCACTATGCCGCGTATCTGGCCTATGTAAATCGGGGAATCGTTTTCAAGGATAGAGGGGAGATGTACAAGGCGCTGGAGGACTTCAATATGGCGCTCATCCTGAATCCCTCCTACGCGAACGCCTATTATAACCGGGGCTGGATATTCGCCGAAACGGGGCAGCTCGACCGCGCCGTCGAGGACTATACCAGGGCGATCGAGATCGATCCCGCTAACAGCAAGGCGTTCAATAACCGGGGGGCGGCCCATGAGGACCTGCGGCAGTTCGACCGGGCCCTTGCCGACTACGAGCAGGCGATCAGGCTCGACCCCTTCGACTATCTTGCCTACGGCAACCGGGGGATGGTCCTGAGCAGGATGGGCAGGCCGGGGGAGGCCGTCGAGAGCTTCACGAGGGCCATCGAGATCAATCCTGACTTCATCAGGGCCTATCGCGCCCGCGGGGAACTGTACGCCGCCATGGGGCTCCCTGATCGTTCGGAACAGGATCGTGCGCGGGCGGCGGCTCTGGAGGCCTCAGCGGTGCGCGCCGGGGCCGGACAGGAACGCAGCAGGGCGGGGGGCCGGTGATCACCATCAAGAGATCGAAAATCCTTCCGTGGATCATCCTCGGGATCATCCTGGCGTTCGTCATCGCGGTGCGCGTCCGCCTGCTCGACGTTCCGCTCGAACGCGACGAAGGCGAATATGCATACATGGGACAGCTCATGCTTCAGGGGGTGCCCCCGTATGCCGAAGCGTACAACATGAAGCTGCCCGGGACCGCCATGATGTACGCCCTGTTCATGGCGCTGTTCGGACAGACCACATCGGGCATTCATGCGGGGCTGATGGCGGTGAATGCCGCCTCGATCGTCCTGGTCTTTCTGGTGGGCAGAAAACTGATGAGCACGGCGGGTGCGCTCTCGTCAAGCGCAGCGTATTCCGTTCTGTCCCTGGGCTCTTCCGTGCTCGGGTTTGCGGCTCATGCGACCCACCTGGTAGTACTTCCCGCCTTAGGCGGGTCGCTTCTCCTGCTGAACGCCGTGAAGAAACGCGCGACCGCGGCCTTTTTTTTGCCCGGCATGCTCTTCGGTCTTGCGTTCATCATGAAGCAGCCGGGCCTGTTCTTTCTGCTGTTCGGCATGGCCTTCATGCTCTTCTCGCACGTTTCATCGGAGACGAAGCCGCCCGCAAAAGATCTCCTCCTTTCATTGTCCGCATTCTCCTCCGGAGGAGCGCTTCCCCTGCTGGCCGTCGTTCTCTGGACCGTTACCTCGGGCAGCTTTGAAAAGTTCTGGTTCTGGACGGTGCAATACGCCTTCAGCTACGGTTCCCAGGTCTCCGGGGATGCCGCCTGGTTTAATGCCGCATCCGGTCTGTCGGGAGCATCGGAAGGGGTCCTGCCCCTCTGGCTGCTTGCCCTGTCGGGTTTTGCGGCAATGTTCTTCTTCAAAGATATGTCGGGACAAAAGAGGTTTTTCACCCTCTTCCTGTTTTTTTCGACCCTGACGGTACTGCCCGGCTTTTATTTCAGGGCGCATTATTTCATCACCCTGCTGCCCGCACTGTCCCTGTCGGTCGGACTATTTGTCGATATCGTTAACAGGATGGGCAGCAGGTTCCAACCGCATCCTGTAGTGCGATGGGCGGGCTCGGGGGCGTTCATCGCGCTGCTGGCAAGCCTCATCGCATCACAGAGCGGATACCTGTTCAGCGAAGATCCGGTCAGTCTCAGCAGACGGTTCTACGAAGGGAATCCTTTCGCCGAATCCATGGAAATAGCGCGGTTCATCGAAGCCGACAGCTCGCCGGCGGATAAAATCGCCGTGTTCGGCTCAGAGCCCCAGATCTATTTTTACGCGAAGAGACGAGCGGCAACGGGATATCTTTACACCTATGGTCTTATGGAGTATCATCCCTACGCACGGGAGATGCAGCAGGAAATGATTCGCGAGATCGAGCAATCGCGGCCAAAATACATCGTGGCCGTGCACGACGATCTCTCGTGGCTCATCAGGCCTGGGTCGGAACGGCTCATTTTCGAGTGGTTCGAGAGCTACGTGCAGAGGGGCTACAAAGCGGTCGGGATCGTCGATATGATCTCTCGCGACGGATCACTGTTCATCAGCGGCCCTGACGCGGAACATTATTCAGTTCGAGCATCAGCCTATCTGATCGTGTATAAGAGAGTATAGGGTCCGCCCCGGAACGGGGAGCATTGATTGAACGAAAGGGCGATCACGCATTCATGGTGAACGAGAGGACAATAGTGTTCTTTAAGCGGCACCAGACAATATCGGCGTTCCTCGTGTTCGCCTGTCTCGCGGCCTATGCGATGGGCGCGAATCCCTTTGCCGGCCAGACCGTTGCGCCGTTCGATCTGTTGATGGCGTATCCGGGCTGGTCGGAGATCCGCACTGACCGCGACGTGTTGAATACCCAGCCGAGCGACATTGTCGACGGCCTTCTCCCTGTCTGGGCCGCGCTCAAGGAACAGATCCGGGCGGGGAAGGGGGCCCTCTGGAACCCTTACGGATCGGGCGGTGAACCGATATCGCTGGAGATCGGCAATCCGGCGTTCCTGCTGTTTCTTCTGGTCAGGGACAACGCGCTCGCGTTTTACCTCGTTGGCCTGGCGAAACTCGTTATTTCAGGGTTCGGCGGGTACCTGCTGCTGAGGGTCTTCTTCCGCTGGCTTCCCGCGGTCTGGGGCGGCATGGTCTATATGCTGTGCGGATTCAACACCGCCTGGTTCTTCTGGGACCAGGTGACTACCGCCATGTGGATACCCTGGCTCCTTTGGGCAACGGTCATGTATCTCAAGACGGATCATCCGAACTGGCTGCCGGCGATCGCGATCACATCGCTTCTGATGATCTTCGGAGGATTTCCCGCCGTCGCCGCCTTCGGCTTCTACTCCTTCGGACTGCTCATCCTGATCTGGGTCCTCTATGATCTTTTCGAGGCCAGGCGGGACGCGGGTGGACATGCGGTCACACCGGGGCATTACGCGATAAAGGCCGGATTGCCGCTGCTCGCGGTCGGCGCTGCCTTTCTCACGGCATCGATGACCCTGATCCCTTTTGTCGATACCATGCGTCAATTCAATCTCGGCTACCGGACCGGCGGCGGAACGAGCTTCGACAGCATCAGGGACCTTCTGCTTTTCTTCACGTGGGAGACCCCGCTGAAGGTGGAACGGACGGCGTATATCGGTCTGCTCGCCTTTTTCTTCGTACCTGCCGGCATGTATTCCGCGTTCCGTGTTTCCGACAGGGGCCTGAAGCGATTCATCCCCTATGCCGCCGTGCTCGTCGCCGTCTCCCTGCTCATAACCTTCGGATTGCTCCCGGACCGCGTCATACGGGCCATCCCCGTTTTCAATTCGAACCACTGGAGCCGCCTGATCGTCATACCCCTCCTGGGACTGGCGGTCCTGTCGTCGGCAGGGCTGGACGCCGTTCTCTCATTTCTCCCTCCAAGGCTTGCCCGTCTCCTCAAACTGACCCCGGTACTGTCGCAGAGGACCGTGATGGTCGCGGCGGTCCTCGTCCTGGCCGTCCAGTTCCAACAGCAAAAGGACTTTTTCAACGCCTACAACGCCATCGTGCCTTCAGCATGGTTTTATCCGCCGACGCCGGGCATCACGTATGTGAAAGAGCGCCTTAAACCGCTGCAGTCCGTGATCACGGACAATTCCTACATGATCGGCGGGACCCTGGGGGCATACGGCATTCCCGAGTGGTTTGCCCATGCATTCCGGACGGACCGGGAGAAGGAGGTCCTGAGCGGCCTCGTGGTCGATCCCTTTGCATCGCCGACGGCAGCGTATATTCAGCCCGGGAACATCCGGTATGATTCCCCGCTCATGGATAAACTGGTGATACGGTATCTGCTGGTAAACCGGAATTCTCTCGAAGGCAGGAGGGTGCTTTCCTCGCCTGTCCTTACCCATGACCTGGCGCCACCTCTTCCCGATAATGCCTGGAGACAGCATCTGTCGCTTTCGAACGATCTGACGGTGGGGGCCTTCGGCTTCCTGTTCTCGACATCGGGGAAGGAGCAGGCCCCGGCCCCTGTCCGTCTGACGCTGTTCAATGACCGGGGCGAGAGATACGGGCCGGAGCTGCAGCTCGGCAGGAACGATATCGCGGACAACCAATGGAGTTTTTTTGAGTACCCGTCCCGGGTCCCTCTGCGCAAGGGAGCGTATATTCTCGTGCTGTCGCTGGCTGCTGATCCGGGAAGCGCCCGGCTTTCGGCCGCCACTACGGCAACCGGAGGCGCGACCGGCGACTATCTTGAAGTGAACGGACGCGGGACAGGAACTTCGCTCCAGCTCAAGATCGGCGTCTATGAACGCGGGCCTCTTGACGATCTCTCCAAAAAATGGATCATCGCGGCGCCCGAGGAAGAGATCCTGGTCCTTGAGAACAGGAACGTAACGGGCAGCGCCTATTTTATCGATACCCTTGATCCCGCAAACGACCGGATCTCTTTTTCCGGCATGGAGGTCCGCCAGCCTTCGTCCGATCTCATAGAAATAGAGTACGTCCGTGACGGCGCCGGATGGATCGTCCTGCCCATGCATCTTCACCCTGGCTGGAAGGCCTATGTTGATGAACGGCCGGCGCCTTATGATGCCTATTTGCAGATGCTGCCTGCGATACCGGTACCGGGAGCCTGCAGGATCGCATTCCGCTACGAACCCGCGTCCGTGCGAACAGGAGCGGCATTCAGCTCCCTCGGCGTCGCAATGGGTGCGGCCTTATGGTGGTTTGCGCGCAGAAAACAAAAACAGGAAGACACCCGATCGGACCGGGAAAAGGAGGGCATGTGAAGCTTATAATCCAGATCCCCTGCTACAATGAGGCCGGTACGCTCGAGATCACGCTCAAGGACCTGCCGCGGTCCCTTGAAGGCGTCGACCGCGTGGAGTGGCTGGTGATCGATGACGGGAGCACGGACGACACCGTCGCGGTCGCGCGGAAGCACGGCGTGGACCATGTCGTCAGCATTCCCAGGAACCGGGGGCTGGCCGGCGCCTTCGTGGCGGGGCTGGACGCATGTGTGCGGCTGGGGGCGGACATCATCGTCAACACCGACGGGGACAACCAGTACCGCGCCCAGGACATGGGCGCGCTGCTGCGGCCGATCCTGGAGGGGAAGGCCGACATGGTCGTGGGTGCGCGGCCCATCTCCGAGATAGGGCATTTCCCGCCGATCAAGAAAGTGCTGCAGAAACTGGGGAGCCGGGTCGTCCGCCTGGCGAGCAGGACCGATGTCCCCGACGCGCCAAGCGGATTTCGCGCCCTGACCCGCGACGCCGCCCTCCGGCTGAACGTGTTCAGTGACTATACGTACACCCTGGAGACGCTCATCCAGGCCGGCCAGAAGCACATGGCCGTCGCATCGGTGCCGGTCGGGGTGAACAGGGAACTGCGGCCGTCGAGGCTGGTCAAGAGCATTCCCTCGTACGTCAAACGATCGCTGGTGACGATCGTGCGGATATTCGTCGTCTACCGGCCGTTCCGGTTCTTCCTCTCCATCGGGCTCGTGCTGTTCGGGCTCGGATTCCTGCTGGGTCTCCGGTTCCTCTACTTCTTCGTCACCGAGGATTCCGCCGGGCATGTTCAGTCATTGATCCTGTCATCGGTCCTCCTGGGCATCGGTTTCCAGACCATGCTGGTGGCGTTCCTGGCGGACCTGCTTGCCGTGAACAGAAGGCTCATGGAGGATATCCAGTACCGGTTGAGAAAAGGGGACAGCGGAAAATGACCGGAAGAAGAGAACGCCTTGTCAGGACGGATCTCGCAGACGGAAGTGGGGATCAGGGGAGCCGTTGAACCCGATCAATTCCCATTGCACGGAGAATTGGGGCGAGAAAGCGCCTTTTTCAGCATCGGGATTCATGATGCGCATGGCGATCACCCGCGCGGCGGAGTTCGGGCGCAGCAGCGAAACAACAAAAGGATTGACCCATATGCCGGAGACAGCGTTGTCGATCACCAGGCGGGTGTGGACCACCTCATCGGAATCGAGCAGATATTCCACGAATATCGGGGACTCTTTATACACGGCGCGCCGTACCCGGCCGAGGAGAGTTCGGGTGAACTGCAGCCGGGCCCGCAGGATGCCGCCTTTCTTGAAGGGAACACGGAACCCCTCATTCCATGTCAGGGTATCGGTCTGACCGATAACGAAAGGCTCCCGAAATTTCGGAACATCCCGCCTCCTGAAAACAACCGCGTTCCCGTCCTCCCTCACAAAATCGTATCTTCCGAGAACCTGCGTGATGGTCAGGGGTTCGTCGTTCAGGAGGTACCTGCCGTCGATGCTTTCCATGCTGTCGGCGCGTTCCGCATCCCAGAGGAGGTATACCGGTGCCTGCGGGGAACGGAAGAAGGCCTCATTCCTACCGTCGAACCAGGGAGTATAGGCAAAATAGGACTGGAAAGCGGGCCGCGGCCGCCAGTTCAGCCCGTTGGCCGGGATAAAGGAGATCTCCCACGGGTACGTATCGACGGAGCTGGTGCCTAGCATGGCATGGGTCTCATCGCTTAGTCGTGAAGGTTCGAGCAGAGCCTCCGATTCTTTACGGAGCGCTTTTGTATAGCCGCCGGGATCAATTACCTGCCCTAGAGAGGAGCGCAGATCCACGGGTTCGAATAGCTGGGCGGCCGCGCCGACGCTGAACGAGCCTGGATCGATGGCGCGGTTCATGATGAAAAGGAACAGCAGCATGAGCGACGCGACCGCCGCCTGCCGCAGGAGCGGCCGCGCCCGGCTTGTCAGGAACAAGAGGAACAGGAATGCGTAGCTGAACAGGAAACGAGGCTGCTTGGTCACCCCGTACTTGAGCGCAATGAGGAGTCCCGGGAGGTACAGGAGGAAGAGAAAAGCCGTGGAAGGATCACCCCGGACTGCCAGGAAAAGCAGCACCAGGGTCGCACCAATCGCTGCAAACGACCAGAATGGCACATCGGGAGACCCGAGGGAGGTCATGGCGCTCGCATATCCACGGGACTGCTCAATAGCGCTGATGAGGTAGTCGCCCACGCCCTGGAGATCGCCATAGAGGGCCAGCCACAGGGCAGGGACGAGCAGGGCCAGGGCGCCGGCCCTCATCAGCGGCGTTCTGATGTTCCTCAGCGAAGCAGCCTCCCAGAGCGCATGGACCGCCAGGAAGGTCAGGCAGAGAAGCCCTGTGGAGAACTTGATGAGAAACGCCGGTGCGACGACTGCAAGGGATGCCGTGGCCCAGGAGGGCCGCCGCTCCGTGTAGGCCAAAAGTATCATCGCCGAGGTGAGTGCGACCAGTTCTATGCCCGTCGAATAATAGCCGCGGCCCGTGGAGAACAGCAGGAGCAGCAGGAGGGCGGCGCGCAGGACTGTTCCTCCCCTTTTTTCCGGGACCGCTCCCAAAAAGAGGCGGAAAAAGACCAGCGTCAGTGCAAGCCTGACCAGCACCTCGAAGGCCTGGGCGACCGCGATGTTCGAACCGAGCGGCATCGTGCACGCCAGGAAGCCGAGCGGTCCGTAGGAGCTGACCACATCCCTGCCTACGCGGAGATCCTGGGAGCCGAAGGAGTTGTAGGCGTATACCCAGGACGCATCGAGCCCCGGCCGGACCGGTTCGCCCACGGGCCGGATGGTCAGCAGAAGGACAGCAAGGACGAGAACGAACAGGACCGCATTGTATTGGCGCGTGCTCAAGGCCATGGGCTCACTGTGTGCGCAGCTCGATGTGCCAGTGGGGATTGATGGGGACCGTGGCCGTTCCGGAGCGTTCGAGCTGCTGGATGTGGTCCTTCCAGTGATAATCTTCAAGGGGAGGGCTGGTGAAATAGGTAAACGAACTGAACAGCATAAGCGCGACCCCCGCCCGTCCGATCCAGCGCAGGCGCGTCTTCGAAGCGGCCATCAGAAGATAGACAAAGAAAAAACCGAGGTAGGGAAGATAAAAATACCGCGTCCCCCGTCCAAAGGGGTCGAGTACCAGCGGATTGAAGGAAAATCGCTGCAAGGCCGCCAGATAGGTGGTGGTGCCGAAGGCCATCCAGAGCAAGGCAAACCGGCGACGCTGTCCCTGCTCGATGAAGGGGCTTGCCGCGAACGTAATGACCAAAAAGAGGACGGCCGCTGCCGCAGTCACTACCGGCCAGGTTTTGGGCAGCAGGTTCCCGAAGTACATGCGCGCCCCGAAACGCTCTGCCAGCACCTGGTAGCAGTTGAAGGAGACCGGATTGCCAGTATTTTCTTCGTAGCTCCGGATCACGTTGAAGCCCTGGATGAGCGCTGCCGTGAGGACGCCGGCGCTGAACAGCGCCTCCTGGGGCGTGATCTTTCCGTGCGTCAGGCGCCGCAGGAGGAGCAAAGGCAGCGAGAACAACACGAACGGTCCGGTCAGGCCGATGAACACCATGAGTCCCGCGGAGGTGAGGCTGCGTTTCCATTCCGTGAAGGCCGGCTGAGCATAGAGGAAGGGAACGGCGACCGCGAGGACCCATTGCACGCTGGCCATGTTCATAAAGAACTCGCCGGCCGTCGGGACCAGGAACAGGGCCAAGGCGAACACGATCGGGTGCGGGCCAAGCCCGGTCCCCGTCCGGAGGATATAGAGGGCGACGAGCAGCGCGACCACGAGGGCAGCCATGTTGTAGAACAGCGGAATATACAGCAACGGTACGGCGCCGCCCAGGACGGCGATCAGCCGCGGGGCCAGGTGATAATACCCTGAGTAGGAGTTGAAAAGCGCGGCCAAGCCCTGCTCACGCTGCTGTACCAGGAACAGGGCGCCGTCCTCTGCCCAGAGCTGGGGGTTGAGGAAGGTATCCGGCCTCCGGAGGAACAGGAGCAGAGTGACCAGGCCGAGCGTGGCAATGACCAGGATCAGGGGTTTACGGTCTGCCGGAAAGGTCATTGTTATTCTCCAAACGACCAGCTCGCATTCTTGCGCGAAAGCACGCGAAAGGATACCATGCTAAAAAGATATTATCAAGCGGCAATAGTGGTTTGAGAGAACAGGAAAATGTTATATAATGCTGCACGTGCGGCACCTGCTTTCCGGCCGCAGCACAGGCCGGGACCCGGTGTCAGAGCTTAATTATGAACGTATTCCTGATAATCCCATCGCATCGCGCCATATATGAAAAGCTGACCCCGCCGGAACATCCGCACCTGGGCATCGGCTATATCGCGGCGGTCCTCGAAGCGGAAGGGCACCGCGTACGCATCATCGATATCGATGCCGACGGGCTCGATGCAGAAGGGCTGTCCCGCGCTGTCCGGGCCGGAGCACCCGATCTGGTGGGCATCACTGCGACGACGCCGCTGATCGAAAACGCCCTTGCCATCGCGAAGCTGGTCAAAGAAACGACCGCGGCCACCACGGTTCTCGGCGGTATGCATGCCACGCTCATGCCGCTGGAGTGCGCGGCCAGTCCCTGGATCGACGTGGTGGTGGTCGGTGAGGGTGAGCGGACGATCGTCGATCTTGTCCGCTGCCTGGAGCGGCGAGGCGATCTGTCCGCTATCGACGGACTGGCGTATAGGCAGCAGGGCCTGCCGGTCCTGACGGGACGGCGGGCGTCGATAGAGGATCTGGACACACTTCCGTTCCCGGCACGCCATCTCTTTCAGAACCACACGTATACCTTCCCGGACGCGCTGAACCATCCGGCCTTTCCCATCATCACCAGCAGAGGCTGCCCCGGGAACTGCACCTTCTGCACCGCCAAATATATGCACGGCAGGAAGTTCCGGTGCAGGAGCGCGGAGAATGTGCTCGATGAGATCGAGCTCTTGATCGCCGATTACGGCGCCCGGGAGATCCACATCTGGGATGATAACTTCATCACCAACCGCGCCCGGGTGTTCCAGTTCAGGGACGGGATCCTGCGCCGTAAGATCAGGGTCCCCTTGTCCTTCCCGAACGGGGTGAGGGCCGACTTCATCACTGCCGACCTGCTGGAGGCGCTCAAGGAATGCGGGGCCTACAGTATCGGGATCGGCGTCGAATCGGGAAACCAGGCCATCCTGAACCAGATCCAGAAAGGCCTGAAACTGGAGCAGATCGAGAAGGCCTTCCGCCTTGCCCGGGAAGCGGGCATTGAGACGTGGGGATTTTTCCTGATCGGGCTCCCCGGCGAGGACGCGGACGCGATCAGGGACACCATCGATTTCGCCGTCAGGCTCGACCCGGGTATCGCCAAGTTTCACATACTCAAGCCCTATCCCAAGAGCGCCGTCCATGAGCTGCTGCGCGGTCAGGGGCTGATCATGGACGAGAACTATATCCACTACGGCATCCATACCAGGCCCGTGCACAGGCTGCCGACCCTGTCCCAGGACGATCTCCTCACGTGGCAGCGGACAGCGTACCGGCGTTTTTATCTCAGGCCCTCCAAGATGATCAAGGAGGTCCTGCGGGTCAAGTCCTTGAACCGGCTGAAGCATAATTTCCTTACCGGCCTGTCGCTCATGAAACAGATGGGGCCCTTCTCCTCGTGAGTCCGGCTGCGGCCGCCCCGCGCCGGCGGAGCGCGAACGATCACGGACAGGCCGCTCCCTCCCGTTGCAGAAAAGGCTTGACAGTGTGCAAAATGTAATTAACATGGTACAACGCGTTGTGATCCCGTGAAAAGGGTTGTGTTTGCGGGATCGTTCCGCCCCGCTCACCGGATAAAGCGGCGTCGGGGCGGGACAGATCGAGGAAGGAAAGGGGGATGGCGGAAACATGCCGAGTTGCCGGATGTGCAAAGGGACGGATCTGTCCCAGTTCCTGGACCTCGGCTTTACACCGCCGGCCGATCATTTCCTCCGGAAGGAACAGCTGAACGAGCCGGAGGTGTCGTACCCGCTCCGCGTCCTGGTCTGCGCTGACTGCGGGCTGGTCCAGTTGAGCCACGTCGTCTCGCCGGAGATCCTCTATCGTCACGATTATCCCTATGAATCCTCCATCACCAGGACCGGGCACCTGCACTGGAACGAGTTTGCCCGGTCCTCGGCGGAGCGGTTCGGGCTGGGGCCCGACGACCTGGTCGTCGACATCGGCAGCAACGTGGGTGTGCTGCTGGAGGCCTTCAAGGCGCAGGGGCCCCGCGTCCTCGGCGTCGATCCGGCCAGCAACATCGTTCGGATAGCCGAAAAACGGGGGGTCGAGACGCTCTGCGAGTTTTTCAGCATGGATGCGGCGCGGCATATCCTGTCGAAGCACGGACCGGCTGATCTGATCACCGGCACCAACGTCGTCGCCCACATCGACGACTTCGACGGCCTGGTGCGGGCGGTCACGACGCTTCTCAAGCCGCGCGGCGTCTTCGTTCTCGAGGCCCCCTATTTTGTGAACCTCGTCAAAAGCCTGGAATACGATACGATCTATCACGAGCACCTTTCCTACCTGTCGGTGAGACCGCTGGCCCGTTTTTTCGAGCGCTTTGACCTGGAGATCTTCGATGTGCAGCAGCGTGACATCCACGGGGGGTCGTTTCGGGTCTTCGTCGCAGCAGCAGGGACCTTCCCCGCGGCGCCCGTGGTCGGGGAGATGCTGCGGCAGGAGGAGTCCCTGGGCATAACGTCGCTCCCGGTCCTCAACAAGTTCGCCCGGGCCGTTGAACGGAACCGGCAGGACCTTCTCTGGCTGCTCCGGTCGCTCAAGCATGAGAACAAGCGGATCGCCGGGGTCAGTGCGCCGGCAAAAGGCATGACGCTGCTGAACTATGCAGGGATCGGATTGGAAACGCTGGACTTCGTCACGGAAAAGTCGGCGCTCAAGATAGGCCGCTACACGCCGGGGAGGCATATCCCCGTGAGGCCTGATGACGCCCTGCTGGAGGAGATGCCGGAGTACGCCCTTTTGCTGGCCTGGAACTTTGCGGACGAGATCATGGATAATCTTGCCGAATATCGTTCCCGCGGCGGCAAGTTCATCATACCCATACCGGAACCCAGGATCGTGTAAGGGACCGGGAGGAGAAAGGCCAGGCATGAAAAAAATACCACTCCGGCCCGCGTTCAGCGATGAACGGGGCACGATCATCGATGTCATTGATCATGAGACGATCAACGCGGTCACGCTGATCACCTTTACGAAAGGGGCCGTACGGGGAAACCATTACCACAAGGAAACCATCCAGTGGAACTACCTGATGTCCGGAAAGGTCCTGCTGCGCACGCGCAGGAACGGCCAGGAGGCTGTCGATACGATCATGGCGCCGGGAGACCTGAACAGCACAGGTCCCGAGGAACATCATGCGCTCCTGGCCCTGGAAGATTCAGAGATGATGTTCTTTACCAAAGGGCCCCGGGGGGGCAAGGAATATGAGACCGATACGTTCAGGATGGAAGTTCCGCTGATCGATCCGAACACCCCCGGGATTTGACGGGTTTGGCTCCCATGGAAGAGAACAAGGATCTCATACCGGTATGCGAACCGCTCCTGAACGGGAACGAGCTGAAGTATGTCACCGAGGCCGTTACGACCGGATGGATCTCCTCGAGCGGTCCATTTGTCAGGAAGTTCGAAGAGGGTTTCGCCCGGTATTGCGGCGCACGGTACGGCGTCGGTGTCTGCAACGGTACAACCGCGCTCCATCTCGCTGTTGTATCCCTGGGACTGGGCAGCGGCGATGAGGTGGTCATCCCGGACTTCACGATGGCGTCGACGGCATTTGCCCTTTGTTATGCCGGCGCGATGCCGGTGTTCGTGGATGCCGAGCCGGACACCTGGAACATCGACCCCCGGAAGATCGAGGAAAAGATCACGCCGCGGACGAAAGCGATCATGGCGGTCTCCCTCTTCGGCCATCCCTGCGACATGGATCAGGTCCAGGCCATTGCGGACAGACATGGATTGATCGTGGTCGAAGATGCCGCCGAGTCCCATGGCGCGGAATACCGGGGCAGGAAGACGGGCAGCCTTGCCCGCGTCACGGCGTTCAGCTTCTTTGCCAACAAGAACCTGACAACGGGCGAGGGCGGGATGGTGGTGACGGACGATGAAGACCTGTATCGGAAATGCCTGTATTACCGCAATGTCTGTTTTCCCCCTGATGAGCCCAGAAATTACCGGCACGACGATATCGGCTTCAATTACCGGCTTTCGAACCTTCACGCCGCCATCGGGCTTGCTCAAGTTGAAAAGGCCGATGACTATTGCCGGATGCGCATTCACAACCACGGTCTCTATCGCAAGCACCTTGATGGCATCGGGGGCGTCACCCTGCAGGCAACCAGGGACACGGTGCTGCATGTTCCCTGGATGAACGGCATGGTGGTCGACCCGGACGCGTACGGCAGGACACGGGACGAGCTGATGGAACAGCTCGCGAGAAACAATATCGAGACCCGCCTGTTCTTTCTCGGGATGCACCGGCAGCCGGCGCTGCTGAAATACGGCTGCGACGGCAGCGGGAACTATCCTGTTTCCGACGGCCTTGCCGACAACGGCATGTATCTGCCGTCAGCCAGCGGTTTGCGCGAGGAACAGATCCGGCATATCTGCCGCATCATACGTGAGTTCCAAAGGTGAAGGTCGCCTTTGTCATAAGCGGAAAATCGCCCAAGACCGTTCCGGGCGGCCTGGGCGCCTATGCCTACAGCGTTGCCCGGGTATTCCACGGGATCGGCTTCCGGGTCTTCATCCTGGGGTTCAGCCCCACCGAGGAGGTCCTGGACCTGGGCTTTGCAGAGCTCGTGCATGTCAGGAACCCCTATAGCAGGCTGCTCGGCCTGGGCGCTGTTCTCGCGAAGCATATCTTTGTCCGCAAAATGGCGGAGATCGCCGAACGAGAGCGGCCCGAGGAACTGGTGGTCTACAGCGCCGGTGTATGGGGCATCGCGGGCGTCGCGCTGCGGGAGCGGCTGAAGCACCGCCCCGGGAACCTGAAGGTCCTGGCCGCGTATTTCACGACCCCGAACCACGAGTACGGGGGGCATGTCCGCGGCGCGCCGATCGAGGACTACGGACGGTGGGCGCATCTCCTCGTCAGGGCGCTTGCCCTGGCGGCCCGGTTCATCAACTGGCCCGTCGAGCGCCGGATGCTGCTGGCCAGCGATGGTGTCGTCGTCCACTATCGGTCCACCCATGCCATGCTGCGAAGCGAACTCCCCGCGCTGGATGAACGGAAGATAACCCGGATCCCCTACTATAGTTCCCTGTACGACAGGACCTCGGACATTCCCTTCGCGGACCGGGGCAAGGCCGGCGGCGATCTCCCGACCGTCACCGTACTCTGCCGCCAGGACCCGCGGAAGGGGATCAACGTGTTCCTGCGGGCGGTAAAGATCCTCAAGGACCGCGGTGTCGGTTTTCACTGCCTCGTCGTGGGCAGCGGCATCTTCCTGGAGCGGAACAAGCGCCTGGCAGAGCGGTTCGGCTTGACCGATCTGGTCAGGTTCCCGGGATTCGTGGAATCCGCCGAAGCGGTGCTGGACAGCACCGATATCTTCGTGCTTCCCTCCCTCGAGGAGGGGGCCGGCGCCATATCGCTGCTCGAGGCCATGCAGAAAGGCATTGCCATCGTCACGACCGCCTGCGACGGCATTCCCGAGGATTTCATTCCGGGGGAAACGGCGCTGCTGGTGGAGCCGGGCGACGCGGGCCAACTGGCCGCGGCAATAGAGCGGCTGGTGACCGATCAGGACCTCCGCGGGAAGCTGGCCCGATCGGTGAAGGCCGACTACGCCCGGAGATTCACCTTCGACGGGATGCAGAAGGGGATCAGGGGCCTCGTGGGCGGGGAACAGGCCGGAGCGGGACCATGATCTTTGTGGGGAAGCAATGAAGCCGCCTCGATACCTCCTCCGGGAAGCCGTCGTGAAAAAGATCCTTCGGCACCGGGAACGCGGCAGGTTCCTGGAGATCGGGTACGGCCAGGGACAGATGCTCGTGACCCTGGCCGGGATGGGCTTCCGGGGGGACGGGTACGATCGCTCGCGGCCTGCGCGGCGGGCGGCGGAGGACCTGCTGAGATCGCGCGGCGTCACGGGGATCACCCTGCTGGACGAGCTGAACGACGGAGCAGAATATGACTATATCCTGTTCTTCGAGGTGCTTGGCTATTGGCAGGACCCTGCGCGGGAGATGGCGCGCCTGGGCCGCAGGCTGAAGCCCGGGGGAGCGATGATCTTCTCCTTTTCCAATCAGCGGTCCGCGGGGCACGCAGAAAAACGGACCGGGGAGATGCAGTGCTATACGCGCAGCCAGGTCATCGCCATGGTCGAGGGCGGCGCCGGCCTCGTCGTGGACCAGTGCTGGAATTACGGCTTCCCGCTGACGAACATGCTGAAGCCCGTTCTCGACCTCTTTCATCGGATCAGGCCCCGGGGAGGACCGGAGGACCGGGAGCAGGAGGCGGACAACAGCGGGCTGGCGGGCAGGTTTCTCCCTGTCCGGCTTGCGTCTCTGATCTTGAACGCTGTTACGATCTCTCCGTTCGTGGTGATGCAGGACCTGTTCCGGGACTCCGACCTGGGCACGGGGTATGTTGTCGTTGCTGAAAAGACCGGTCCCCGGCAGGGCGCGGCGCAGGACCGGCCAGCCGGCCCCGCCGGAACAACAACCGAGACAGGGAGACGGCAATGAGGGTTGTTCTTACCCAGGCCCATAAAAGCTGGAGATTCGCGACGAACAACCTGGTCATACCCAACAGCTTGCTGTACATCGGGGCGTCTCTCGAGAAGGCGGGCCATGAGGTCGTATTGATCGATCCCCTGGTGCACGACCTGTCGCTCCAGGAGCTGATGGCAAAGATCAAGGCGGCCAGGCCGGACCTCGTCGGGCTCTACATGACCACGGACAGCCGGTTCCGGGCCTTCGAGCTCATCGCCGAGGTCAAGCGCTCCCTGGGGGTGCCGGTCATGGCGGGCGGGCCCCACCCGTCCTTCTGCGCCGACGATACGCTGAAGCACGCCGAAGGCCTGGACATCATCGTGCGCGGCGAGGGGGACCGGAGCGCAGCTGAAGTAGCCGACGCGCTGGCGCGCGGTGCGGTGGACCTCGGCCATATCCCGAACGTGTCCTTCAAGCGGGGCCGGGAGGTCGTGCACAATAAGGAATTCTCCGTCGTCGAGGACCTCGATACGCTCCCCTTTCCGGCGTACCATCTGATCGATCTCGACTCGTACCGGTTCTTCCTCCCCGTGCCCGGACAAGGGCTGAAGAAGGCGGTCCCCGTCTTCTCGGGCAGGGGATGCCCGCAAGGCTGCATTTTCTGCGCATCGACCCATCTCTGGCAGCGGAAAGTGCGGACGCTGAGCACGGGGCGGCTCCTGGAGCAGATCGATATGCTCAAGGGCGCCTACGGCATAGAGTACGTGGCCTTTTTCGACGATACCTTCAACATCTCCCGGGGCCGCCTGGAGCAGTTCTGCAGGGAGGCGATCGACCGGAAACTGGGCATCTTCTGGGACGCCCAGATCAGGGCGACCAACGTGGATGAGGACCTGCTCAGGCTGATGCAGGCGGCGGGCTGCGTGGAGATCTGTTTCGGCATCGAGTCGGGAAATGAGTACGTCAGGAATTCGGTCATCAGTAAGAATATCTCCAACGAGAATATCTATAAACTTGACGAAACAGCCCATGCAATAGGGTTGTCCTGCGGTGTCAATTTCATGGTCAGTTTTCCGGGAGAAACAAAACAGCAGGCTGATGATACCTTTCGCATGATCGGCAGACTGAAATCCAAGATATTCATCAACATGACCAAGATCTATCCGGGGACGCGCCTTGAGGCGATCGCAAAGGAAAAAGGGATCCTCAAGCCCGGCTTCCGCTGGTCCGACCCGAAGGGATACAAGAAGTATGCGCCCCTCTATCTTCCCGGGCTGTTCGGGGACATCCCCTTTTACAAGGAAAAGCTGAGCTATGCCTATATCTTCGAGAAGTTCTTCGAGATAACCCAGTCCGACCGGTGGGGTCTCGACAAGAAGAAGTTCTCCCTGACGCGGCTGCTGAAGAAGTACCTGTCCAGCATCGATTACTACCGGGACCTCGTGATGCTGTTCTTCATCGGCATCGGGTTCATCCGGTGGAAGGTCAAAAAGATCGCAAACAGGGGCGCTCATTGATCCGTATGACCCTACGCAATAGCATCAAAATAGTTCTGTCCGTCCTCGTCCTGGCGGCGATGGCCCTTTTTTTCATCCGGGAGTTCCGGCTGAACTGGATGGCCATTGAGACGACAGGGTTGAATCCCAAGCTCCTTTTCATCGTTCTGGCCGCCGCTGCACTGGCGACCAATGCCTTGCTTGCAGCCTACGGCTGGTATCTGACGCTCGCTTCCGTTTCGGGAGCGCCGATCACGCTCAGGGAATCCCTTGCCGTCGTCAATACGGCGGCGATGGCGAAGTATCTGCCCGGCAAAGTGTGGCCCTTCGCGATGCAAACCTACTGGCTTGCGGGATCCGGCCATTCCACGTCGCTGGTCGCCTTCGTTTTTCTCATCAATGCCCTGGTCCCGGCCATGATGTTCCTGCTGCTCGGCCTTTTCTGCCTGCTCTGGATCGTGTCCCTGCCGTACACGATCATGATCGGGTGCTGTTTGCTTCTGCTGATCCTGCTCGACGTCATTGCCGTCAAGCACACGTCCCGGGTGTTGAACGGTTTCCTGAGAATCTATGCACGGATCGTGAACAGGGAGGTCACCTATGTCGAGGTGCCGCAGCCGGTCCTGGTGAAGTTGCACGCGATCCATTGCGTCGCAGGGACCTTCTTCGGTTTCGGCGCATACCTGGTCTGTCTGGGGCTCGGCGTCGATGTCGCGGGACGCGCAGTCCCAGCCGTCATGGCATCCATGATGATATCGGATGTCATCGGTTTTGTCTCCATGCTTGCTCCCGGCGGATTGGGCGTGAAGGAAGGCTCAATGTATCTCATCCTCAAGGGCAGCCTCCCGGGAGCGCTTCCGCTGATCCTGCCTGTCGCCGCGCGGCTGGTAAGCATGGTCGTTGACCTGCTCCTGGGTATTGCCGGGTTCATCGTGCTGCAGCACGGGAAGAAAACGGCGATTGCCGTCGGCACAGGGACGGACGGCGGCGCAGCGGCCATGGGAAGCGCGGGGAGGCGCGGGAAGTGAAGCAGGCGGCTGGACACGTTCTGCGGGCACGTCCGTTGCTGGCGCTCTCCGGCGCGGCCATTTCCCTCACGCTCTTGATTGCCTGCTGCTACGATTCCGGGTTTTTCTCGGCGAACCTGCGGCTTGCGGTTCAGTACCTGCTTTCCCCTCCGTTCGCGTACTGGGCGTGCATCGGCATCATCCTGCTCCAGAAGCGGGTGCCAGACAGATGGTATGACCGCATCTTCTTCCTGGCCGCCCTTATGTACTTCGTGCTGTTCTACGGCCACGACGTGCACGTGTACCGCCTGCACGGCGATAATGTTTGCCAGATAGCGTACTGGAAGGTCCTGTTCCATCCGAACCTGGCCGGCAGCATCGGAGCATCATTCACCAAGCCGGGTCAGGTCGTCCTGCTCGGCGTCCTGTACGATCTGCAGTCGTTCCTTGGCCCCGGGGTATTTCTGGCCGGTCAGAGCCTCATCATGGCGCTCTGCATATGGAGCTTGTCGCGGATCGCAACCGATATCGGCGGCCGCCTGGCAGGTGTCATCGCGTTTCCCGTTGCCGTTGGAACGTTCCATTTCGATTTCCTCGCAGGCTTTTCTTCCCTATATATGGTTCCGTTGATCTTCATCGGACTGCGTCTCTATTTTTATCATCCGCACCGAAAGGGCCTCGGCGGGCTGCTGCTGGCGTTGTCGCTCCAATTTCATATTCAGACGATAGCTGTCCTCGGTGTGGTCTGGTTGATACTGCTGATCAGGAAGGACTGGAAGGAACTCGCGGTCTTCAGCGGGTATTGCGCTGCGTCGCTGTTGATATGGTTCCTGGTGATCCTGCGGATCCAGGGATCATTGGTGCGGTTTGACGGTGGAGCCGGCGTTGGGTATATCAGCCCGGCCCATGGCTACAGCGGCGCCTCTGAACTCGCCCAAAAAATCGAGTCCATGCTTTCGGTTGTGGGAAACGGCCTGGAAGAATCCTATTTAATGAGGTTTCTCCTCATTCTTGCCGTCATAGGTATTGCGGGCTCGTTTCGCTATCGGTTCAAATCGTATCTGATCGCGCTTTCAGCGATGCTGATCTTTCTCGCCAATGTGCTGTTGCTGTCGGGGGGGCTGAACATATCGCATTACTTCGGCGTGGTCTATGCGTTCGCCTGCTCCGTCGGCATCGGAGCTGCGGTCCGGATCGGCAGGGATGTGTACGCACTCCGAAGCGCTGCCGTCGCCGTCCCCGGCATCATCAGCGCGGCGCTGCTCATTTTGCTGTTCAACTTCTCGACCTTTGTGGCGTACAAGGAATACGAGTTCTCCGAACTGCATTCGGCCTTTGCACCCGGGGTCTTTGTCCTGCTCGATCAGAATCTCCCTTCCCGGACCCGTCTCATGACCGAAGATGACCTGCTCTATCCCATTGTCGTTCTGGAGCCCGGTCGGTATTCCGCGCTGGCGGCACTGCAGCATTTCAATGTCTCTCCGGAACAGGACCGAAAGAAGATCCTTGCACGTACGGACTTCATCTGGCTGTCGCTCGACGGCGCCAGCCCCTACTACTATTTGAGGTACCGGATCGTGAAGGACTGGGACCATGACCCTTTTCGCATGATGGTCAACGATATGCTGACGACCGGCCAGGCCGGGTCCCTCTATGGGTATCGGTTCGAGCCGGTAGCAATGGATCTGGCGCGGATGATCGTGCAGGTGTCCCCGGAAAGCGGGTCGGAGCCGCAGGGGTCCAGGCTGTGACGGTTCAGGGTACGGGGCTTGGCGAGGTTCGAACGATGCGGTCGGGCAGGCGAGCAATTCGCTTGTAAAACGCGGGGAAAGCCTTTATTATCTAATCGTTGCGGATCGTGACGAACATCCCGCTTCGAGGGAGCCTCAATGGCTAAGGTACTGATCATAAAACTCGGCTATTCCGAGACCATCGACAACCGGATCGAGAAGATCACCAGCCTGGGAGATGTGCTCCGCACCACGGTCATCCTCGCCAGGTTCAAGAACGACCATGTCACGTGGCTCGTTGATGAGAACGCCTATCCGCTGCTCGAAGGGAATCCCTATATCCATCGCATCCTCACCTATGACCTGTCGGCCGTGCTGCAACTGCAGCGCGAACGCTACGATACGGTCGTCAATCTGGAGAAAGTGCCCGGCATCTGCGCCCTGGCCGATTCCATCTCTGCATGGCGCCGCCATGGCTTTCGGTTCGACGAAGTGAGGGGACAAGCCGAGGCGTACGACGGATGCGAGAATATCTTCACGCTGTGCAAGGACGAGGAGCTTAAACGAAGACACACCGGCAACTGGCAGCAGGCCCTCCTCGAGGTCGTGGGCGGGACCTGGGAGGGGCAGGAGTATATCCTCGGCTACCGGCCGAAAACGGCGGAAACCATTGACGTGGGACTGAATTGGGCCGTAGGCTCCAAGTGGCCGAACAAGGCATGGCCACGGGAGAACTGGGAGACGCTCAAGAAACTGATGGACGGTGAGTACACCTATTCGATGCAGCAGGGGCTTGACAGTCTGCATGCGTACATGGACTGGATCAATTCCTGCCGTCTGGTCGTCACCAACGACAGCCTCGGCCTGCACATTGCGCTCGCGCTTCGGAAGAAGGTCGTGGTCCTGTACGGACCGACGAACTCGAACGAGACCTGGTTCTACGGAAGGGGAGAGCTGCTGTACCCGCCGGTGGATTATTCGTGCCTTCCCTGCATCAGCACGAACTGTACACAACAGAAGACGTGCATGGAATTCATCGAACCGATCGCGGTGAAACAGAAGGTCGACAAGCTTTTGAAATCCTAGTAGAGGGACGTCTGGAGCGAGGGATACTCCGGCGGGCCAATCATGCAAGACGAATTCCGCATCGACAGTCACAAACTGATGTTCCATCCTCGCCGCGTGGCGGGATGGCTCTCCGGCGAGAAGATCTACCCACTCTACGCGGAGCTATCCCCGTCCGGCGCCTGCAACCACCGGTGCACGTTCTGCGCGCTCGATTATATGGAATACCGTCCCCGGTTTCTGGACACGGCGACCCTGAAGGAGCGTCTGAGCGAAATGGGGCTGCTGGGAGTGAAGAGCGTCATGTACGGCGGGGAAGGGGAACCCTTACTTCACCGCGATATCGGCGACATCATCGTTCACACACGGAAAGCAGGCATCGACGTAGGCGTCACGACGAACGGTGTGCTGCTGACGGCGAAACTGGCGGAGCAGGTCCTGGCAAGCACGGCCTGGATCAAGGTGAGCCTGAATGCGGGCACCGCCGAGACCTATGCAAAGATTCATCGGACGAAGCCCGAGGATTTCGAACGGGTTTTCGCGAACCTGCGGGATGCCGTCCGCATCAGGCGGGAGACCGGCGCGCGCTGTACCATCGGGGTTCAGATCCTCCTGCTTCCTGAGAACGCTGGAGAGATTGAGACGCTGGCCGGCAAGGCGAAAGACGCAGGCCTGCGGTATATGGTGGTGAAGCCGTATTCCCAGCACCACAAGAGCCGAACGAGGACTTACGCGGACGTGGACTATGGGCAATTCCGGCATCTCAAGGAAAGGCTTGTCCGGTTCGAGGACAGTGCATTCAGCGTCATCTTCCGCGAACGGACCATGCAGAAAATGACGAAGCCGGTCCGGGGATACGAGCGGTGCCTCGCGCTGCCGTTCTGGTCCTACATCGATTCCGACGGAAACGTCTGGGGCTGCAGCGCGTACCTCGGAGACGAACGGTTTCGCTACGGGAACATCCAGCGGCAGTCCTTCGAACAGATTTGGCACGGCGCTCTGCGTCAGGCAAACCTGCACCTGGCCGGGGCGGAACTGGACCCCGAGTCGTGCCGGATGAACTGCCGTATGGACGAGATCAACCTGTACCTCTGGGAACTGACCCATCCCAGAGGGCATGTGAATTTCATCTAGGGAAACACCCGTCCCCATGCGCGGACGAGGAGCACTATGTATTATACGATCACCATCATCATTCCTGCCCTGAACGAGGAGCAGTCGCTCGACGGCAGCGTCGAGAACGTACTGTCCGCGTTCCATAGCTGTTCGGTCCGGGGGGAACTGATCATCGTCGATGACGGCAGCGGCGACCGGACCGGCGCGCTTGCAGAAGCGTGGGCGTCCCGGCACGATTTCATCCGAGTGCTGCATCATGACCGGCCGCAGGGGATCGGCGCCGCCTTCTGGGACGGCGTGCAGCATGCACGGGGCGAGGTCGTTGCCATGCTCCCCGGAGACGGCGAGAATGATGCCGCCGAGATCCTCTGCTATCTCCCGCTCATGGCCAAGGTAGATATCGTGGTTCCTTTCGCCTTCAATCCGAAGGTGCGGCCGTGGCGTCGTCGCTTCCTGTCCTTCCTCTACCACGAGATCGTCTACATCACGTTCTCCCTGGCGCTCAACTATCTGAACGGCACGGTGATGTACCGGAGGTCCATCCTGCGGGATATCACACTGAAGAGCACGGGGTTCTTCTACCAGACCGAGCTGCTTATCAAGACCATCATCGGCCATAATTATCTGTATGCCGAGGTCCCCTATGCCCTGCGCAAGCGTCGGGGCGGCAGGTCGAAGGCCACCACGCTCTGGTCGTTCCTGCGGGTGGCCGGGTCCTACCTGCGGACCATCCAGGACGTCAACCCGCTTAAGCGGACCTATGCCCCCGTCACTCCCGACTCCATCACCGCGCGCAGGCTGAGGGAACTGGCGGACTCCGTAGCAGGTCTGGAGCAATGAACACGACGGGGATCAGCGATACGGCCCGCCGCATCAGGCGGGAGATCATCGAGATGGCATACCGCTCCGGCGGCCCCCATGTCGGGTCGGCCCTGTCCTGCGCCGATATCATGGCCACCCTGTACGACGGGGTCCTGCGGCTGGAGCCGTGGGAGCAGAGGGATATCTTTATTCTCAGCAAGGCCCATGCTGCCATGTCGCTGTATGCGGCCCTTGCCATCAAGGGGATCCTTGATGCGAAGAGCCTGGAAAGTTATTGCCGCGATCGCGGTGCGCTGCCTGCGCACCTGGACAGGTTCTCCGCTCCCGGGATCGAATGTTCGGCGGGGTCGCTCGGTCACGGGCTCAATATCGGTCTCGGCATGGCCTACGGTTTCAACCGGCAGCGCTGCGACCGCCGCGTGTTCATCCTGATCGGCGACGGCGAGTCCCAGGAAGGTTCCGTCTGGGAAGGCGCGCTGTTCGCTCCGCGCCTGGGGCTCGGGAATGTCACGGTCATCATGGATTACAACAACCTCCAGGGCTATGGACGGCCGCGCGAGATCTGCGGCTTCGAGCCGGTGCAGGCGAAATGGGAGGCCTTCGGCTGGCAGGTCGTCCTGACGGACGGCCACGATTGCCAGGCCCTGCTCAGGGCCCTGACGGCCGCATCGGACGGACGTCCGCGCATCGTAATCGCCAACACGGTTAAAGGGAAGGGCGTCTCTTTCATGGAGGATCAGCTCATCTGGCATTATTACACGGTCACTACCGAGCATCATGACCGCGCATTGAGGGAGCTGGCATGAGGAACACCTTCATCGATGCCGTGATCGCCCGGGGCGGCAACGATCTCATGATCGTGAGCGGGGACGCGGGATTGGGGGTCTTCGACGAATTCCGGCGGGAAGTCCCGGATTCATTCCTGAATCTCGGCGTGGCCGAACAGAACATGGCCAGTTTTGCCGCCGGCCTTGCCCTGACGGGCCATAAAGTTTACGTCTATAACATCATTCCTTTTCTCCTCTATCGCTGCTACGAGCAGGTCCGGAATGATATCTGTTACCAGAAGTTGCCCGTGGTCATGGTCGGTGTGGGAAGCGGCGTTACCTATGCCCCTGCCGGCATGTCGCACTATGCCGTCGAGGACCTCGGGCTCGCGGCGACACTGCCGAACCTGACGGTCCTCTCTCCCTGCGACGCCCGGGAAGCTCAAACGGCTGCCGACTTCACGCTCACTGCGCCGGGTCCGGTCTACGTGCGGCTCGCGAAGCGGGGGGAACGTGCCATACACGGGACGCCGGTCCCGGACATCCTGCAGCCCCTCGTTGTCTCGGCTCCCGATGCCGCTGACTGTGCGATCCTGTTCCACGGTTCTATCGCCGATGACGTGATGGATGCCGGAAAACTGCTGAAAGAGCGGGGAATCAGCGCCAGGGTCATATCGTTGCCCTGCCTGCAGCCTCTGCAGGAAGATGTCCTGTTGGATATGCTCCAGGGAGTTCGGATGGTCGTGACGGTCGAAGAGCATTACGCGGAGACGGGCCTGGGCGGATCGGTCGCCCGGCTTGCAGCGAATCGCCGCCCGGCATGGAAACTCAGGGAACGGGGAATTCCGAACCGCTTTCTGCATGAGATCCATGATGCGGGTGGGATGCGAAGATGTTTCGGACTGAATGCAGCCGCCTTGGCCCGGGACATCGAGGGGTGGCTGAACGATGGCCGATAGAAGAAAGATACTGTTGCTCGGCGACAGCGGCAAAATGGGGCGGGCTCTTCGGCAAGCAGGTGCAGGAGCCGACGAGATCATCTGTCACAACAGCCGCACCTTCGATGCCGCTGATTTCGGACAGGTCCGGGCAATCATCGAGCAAACCCGTCCTGACCTGCTGCTGAACACGGTTGCGTTCCTGGGCATCGATCCCTCAGAGAAGGAACCTGAAAAGGCAATGCGATTGAACGCGCTCTACCCGCGGCTTCTTGCGGAATGCTCACGCGAACAGGACTTCACCCTGGTCCATTTCAGCACCGACGCCGTGTTCAGCGATGCAGGACAGGATGCATATGTTGAGAGCGACGGGGCGGGCCCGGTGAATATCTACGGCTTGACCAAGTTCGGCGGAGACTGCTTTGTCCAGTCCCTGGCGCGGCGGTATTATATCTTCCGGGTGTCGCTCCTGTTCGGCCCCACTGACCGGCAGACCCAGTTCGTGGAGCGCATGCTGGGCAGGATCCGGGCTGGCGAGAAGAAGCTCCGGATCGCAGATGACATCGTATGCTCCCCGACGTTCACGCCGGATGCTGCAGCAGCTGCACTGCGGATCGTCAGGCAGCAGGAACCCTACGGCCTGTATCATTTGGTCAACGCAGGCGCCGCTTCCCTGTATGAGCTGATGCACCGCATCGTTCGTGAGTTGAACGTCGACATCGAGGTGGAACGGGGGTCCCACCGGGACTTCCCCGCCATAGGAAGGAAGAATACCAGAACGCCGCTCCGCTCCGAGAGGATCGCGCCGCTACGGCCATGGGAAGACGCGGTCGCGGACTACTGCCGGGGCGTGGCATTGGAATGGAGCAGGTAGATGACCGATAAGTTCGTCATGGATGGGCATAAGCTGCATTGGCACCTGGACCGCGTCGTCGACTGGCAGCGTGGAAAACGGATCGCCCCGCTCCATATCGATGTGGGCCTGAGCAAGGGCTGCAACATCCGCTGCATCTACTGTTTCGGCGCCATGCAGGGGAACAGTTACCGGGAGGGGGCCACAGCATATTTCCCCCGGGAGCCGCTCCTCCGCTATCTTCAGGATGCCGGGGCGGTCGGGGTGCGATCTATGGCATTTGTCGGCGAGGCGGAGCCGTTGCTCAATCCGCATGTTTACGAAGCGGTCGTATGCGGCAAGAAGAGCGGAGTGGATATCGCACTGGGAACGAACGGCATCCTGTTCGACACCGGCAAAAAAGGGGAGGAGGCGTTGGAGCACCTTACCTGGATGCGTTTCAATATCAGCGCGGCCTCCGGCGATGCCTACCAGAGGATCCACGGGAGCGGCGCCTTCGATGGGGCCCTGCGAAAGATCAAGCACTGCGTGGATGTGAAGCGCCGCAACCGGCTGAACGTCACGATCGGATTGCAGATGGTGCTCATGCCGGAGAACGTCGATCAGGTGATACCGCTGGCGCAGCTCGGGAGAGAAACCGGCGTGGATTATCTCGTCATCAAGCAATGCAGCGACTCCGTCGAGAACACCCTCGGAGTCTTCAAGCGGCTCGACCAGTACGACATGTTCTCCGATGTACTCGCCCAGGCAGAGGCCCTGACCAGCGACGACTATTCCGTGATCGTCAAATGGCGCAAGGTGACCAACCGGGGAAAACGCAGCTACGAGCGTTGTCTCGGCATCCCCTTCCTTCTGTATTCGAGCGGCGACGGTCGGCTGTATCCCTGCGGGGCGTTTTTCGATCATCGCGAAGAGGAATTCCGCATGGGAGACCTGACTGAGCGATCGTTCAAGGAAATCCTGGAAAGCGAGCGTTACTGGGATGTGGTGGAGCGGGTCAGGAACATCGATGTCCGGTCTGTTTGTTATTCGAATTGCCGGACCGATGCGGTAAACGATTTTCTGTGGAGATTGGCCCACCCGCCCGACCACGTCAACTTCATCTGACATCCCGTTCAGGTATGCCCACGCGTATTGGATCCCGGGATCATCTGGTATAGTCGCGGTATTTTGTGCAGCCGGCACGCGTTCATAATTGTACGGCTTTGAACTGAAGGACCCACGTTATTCCTGATGAAGATATGTTTTGTACAAAAACAGGCATTCCCCTATTTCGGCATCATGTCGCTGGCCGGCCGTCTGGGAGCTGCGGGCATCGAAAGCGACGTCGTGATCACAAACCTGGAGCGGGACTTCATCAGCGCTCTCAAGGAGAGCGCGCCGGACATCATCGGGATTTCCTGTCTTAGCACGGAGCATGCGTGGCTGAAGGATACGGCAGAAAGGATCAAAACAACCTTCCCGTCGACCGCGCTGATGGCGGGAGGCATCCATGCCATCCTGTACCCGGAGACGGTGCTTGCGATCCCGGCGATCGACTTTGTCTGCACTGGTGAAGGGGAGGGGACGATCCTGGCGCTCTGCTCGGCGATCGCCGAAGGATCCTCCGTCGACCAGATCAAAGGGATCGGCTATCGTCGCCAGGGACAGCCCGTGCTGAATGGCCGCGAAACGGACGTAGTCGATGTCAATGACAGCTTCGAAGACCGGCTGGTCTACTACCGGCGTTACGCCCTGCTGCGTGAGGATGAACTGAAACAGTTCATATCCTCGCGCGGCTGTCCGTACCAGTGCACATTCTGCTTTAACCAGCAGCTGCACCGGCTTTTCCCGGCCCAGAAAAACCGCGTTCGCAGGAAATCCCCGAAGCACCTGGTGGAGGAGATCGAACGTGCGCGGGCCACGGCGCCGATCCTGGCGGTCTTCTTCGCAGACGACCTTTTCACTTCCAGCAAGAAATGGCTGCAGGAGTTCGTCCCCCTCTACCGGCAGCGGATCGGGGTGCCCTTCATGTGCATTACCCGGGCCGATCACCTGGATGACGAGACGGGCGAGTTGCTCAAACGGGCCGGCTGTCATACGGTAAGCTTCGGGATCGAAAGCGGCAGTGAGGAGATCAGGACGCGCCTGCTCAGGAAGCAGATAACGGATGCGGCGATCATCCGCTGCAGCGATGTTCTTACACGCAAAGGGATCCGCATTCAGACGTCGAACATGTTCTGTCTGCCCGACGAGACGCTTGAGGACGCATTGAGCACGGTCAAGCTCAATATCCGGATCAAAGCGGATTTCGTCTTCACCCCGATCTTCATGCCCTTTCCCGGGACAGAACTGGCGGCCTATTGTATCGAAAAGAACTATTTGCCGGACGACTTCGGCTTTGAGCACCTTCCCCAGTCGTTCCTCCGTCACAGCATCCTTGCCCTTCCCGACCGCAAACGGATCGAGAACGTACAGCGGATCGCCTATTTTCTCGTAAAATATCCGGCTCTGTTCAGAATGGCAGAACCGCTTGTCCGCCACGTGCGGGCCGCATGGTGCTATTATCCGTTTCTTTTTATCGGGACCCTGCTGCGGTATAAGTCCGAACGGGGGATATCGCTTGCAGGCGCCATCCGGTTCCTCTGGCGGTTCAGAAAGAGTTATTGATTCCCAGTGAGGTGGCGTCCTGTGGGAGAGTTGTTGCTGGCATCCGGCACCGTTATCCTGGCCTTCGCGGTTCATGTGCTGGTCTGGAAGATCAGGCTGCCCCGGAAACAGACCCGTGCGATCATCCTGATATTCTTCGGCGTTCTTGCCGCGGTCGTGATCACGTTGCCGCGCATCGCCGGCATGCTGCCCGTGCTCGGGTTGCGCGAACCGGTGCCGCTTCCGGTCTACCTGAATATCATCTGCTTCGTCGTGTCGATCGCGCTGGCTTACATGATCACGTACTCCGCGGTCGAGGTCGACAGCCCTTCTCTCATCATGGTCCTCGCCATATACCGGGCAGGGGACGCCGGACTGGCGGTACGGCATTTCAACGAAATCCTGAACGATGCGTTGCTTGTAGAGCCGCGGATCAGAGACCTCGAATTCGACAGGATGGCAACACGCAATGGCGAAGTATATCAACTGACAGCCAAGGGAAGGCTTATGGCGCGGATATTCATCCTGCACCGCAGGCTCCTTGGAGCCGGAAAAGGAGGGTAGGAGCATGACAACCGGTTTTCTTCCTGTGGCCGCTCCACTGCTCTGTCTTATGGCGAATGTTTCGGTACAGATGCTCGCCTTCCGTCTTCGTCCTGAGTTTGGACTCCTTCGATCGGAATATCTGGGTTTCGCTGCGGGACTGGCGGGGGTCATCGCATTACATCTGGTGCACCTTTCGTCAGTGCCGCTTCCGGGATACGGCGATATCGCGGGAGGAGCGTTGCAGAGCCTGATATCCTATGCGGCACTTGGGTATTGCTATTTTCATTTTGTCAATCTTGGCGAAACGGCACGCCGGATCAGATTACTGAGGGAACTGCAGGATGGCGGCGGACGTCTCAGTCACCGGCAGCTTCTGACGAGGTATAATGCCGCGGAGATCGTCGGGCGACGGCTGAAGCGATTGCTTGGTACCGGTCAGATCGTGCTGCGCGATGAGCGCTATTTCATCGGGAATCCTGCCGTGCTATCGATCGCCAAAGCCATGGTGATGCTTAAAGTCCTGTTGCTGGGGAAAACAAGCGAGTATGATGCATAACGAAAAAGAAGATCAACCGTTCGAATCGGCAGGTCCGAATCCGATCCGGATCCCCGACAACTACAACTACATCGCTGTGTTCCTCACCCTGGACTGTCCGCTCAGGTGCAGCTACTGCATCAATCGGTTCGGCGGCGAGGCGGGGCGGCCGCAGAGAATGCTTTCCGGCAGGGAATGGGTTCTCGGGCTGAACAGGCTGGTAACACGTCCGGACCTTCCCATTACCCTGCAGGGAGGCGAACCGAGCCTGCATCCCGATTTTTATGACATTCTTGCCCATCTCCGTCCCGATATCAATATCGACCTGCTAACAAACCTGGAATTCGACGTTGAGGAGTTCATCACCCGGGTGGATCCTCGCCGTATCAAACGGGAGGCTCCCTATGCTTCGATCAGGGTGAGCTATCATCCCGAGATGATGGACCTTGCTGCGCTCATCAAGAAGGTGCTTCGCCTGCAGGATGCCGGGTTCAGCGTCGGCATCTGGGGGGTACTGCACCCGGACCAGGAGCAGGATATCCATGCGGCTCAAGAGCGTGCACGGAAAGCGGGGATTGATTTCAGAACGAAGGAATTCCTGGGTAAGTATAAAGGCAAACTGCACGGCAGCTATAAATATCCCGGCGCTTGCGACGGTCACCGCAAACGCCCGGTGGAGTGCAGGACCACCGAACTGCTGATCGGTCCGTCGGGCGGCGTATACCGGTGTCACAGCGATCTGTATAACGGACGGGGCGAGATCGGGCACATGACCGATCCGGACTTCGTGATCAATGAAATATTCCGGCCGTGCGAGGCTTTCGGCAGCTGCAATCCCTGCGATGTAAAGATAAAGACCAACAGATTCCAGGTAGACGGTCATACCTCGGTCGAGATACGGGGATGAGCTGCCCGGCAGCACACGGGTGATCGCTGCAGCGGCATGGCCAGCCGCGGACGAAGAGGAGACCTCATCATTCTTGTTCGGCATCCTATAGGGACGCATGCGCATGCCGGCCCGCACGGTTCGACCGTGCCCGGCGAACGGTACCTCACGGCCCTTCTCTGCCTTCTTTCCCTTCTGCTCGCGCTCAGCATCTTCAAGAACATCTCCTACCCATTGTTCTGGGCAGATGAGAGCATGACGGTCATGCAGGGGAAAAGGGTGCTGGAATACGGCTATCCGAAGGTGCATGACGGGAAGAACGTCCTCTATGACCTCTATCATCCGGACCGGACACTGGGCATCGACGAAAAGACCGATGCCTTTATCGGCGGAGCCAACTGGGGAATGTATTATTTTGCCACGATCGGCATCACCCTTGCGGAATTCAGCAATGACCTATACGCCCGGACGGGGATCATTCGTTCCACCTTTGCCGTGGCCGGCCTGGCCGGCCTGCTGATCCTGGCCCTTATCACCTCCCGCTTCTTTGACGGCCGATCGTCGAAGCTGATCTTCCTTATCGGTTTCTTCTTTTTCGAGATCCTCTCGGTGCCGTTGGCCCTTCACCTGCGGGAGGCGAGATATTATCCGCTGACCCTTTTCTTCGTGTCGATCGTGGCCGCTCTCTATGCACAGTTCCGGATCCTGGAGGGAATGAGGTACTGGCTGTACGCGTGCGCGCTGTTTGGGGCCCTGTGCGGCCTGTATCTCACCTTTTCCCCCGGCTATTTCATCTTCTTTGCTTCAATCCTTGTCTATGAAGCCTTTCTTTTCGGGGGGAAGCTGTATGAAGGGCGTCGGGGAGGGGAACGGTCATTTTCCGGGGAGGGATCCCTGAGCACGGCGATGAAGGCCGCGTTGCCGTTGCTGCTTTCCCTCGTTGTCGTGATGCCGCTGACGAGTTACTTCAGGACCGCCTCCATTGCCCGACAGTTCCTGGAGTATAATACCGCACTATCGGGAATGGACAGCCTCCAGATGTACCTGGGAAATCTTTCGGTCTTCTGGAGGTTCTTTGCTGCGTCCGATTTTCTCTACCTGGCGCTTGTGCTGAAGTGCTGGTCGGTATTTTCCCTGCGATCCGCATCCCGGGAGGGGGTCTCCTCCGGCGAGCTGAAAAAGGCCAGGCTCTCCCTGTTCCTCTCCGTCCTTTTTGTCGTCTATTTCCTGGCGATAGCCAGGATCCCGAATTTTCTCTTTACCCGCTACTTCATCGCCATGCAGCCTGTTCTCACGATCATCATCATTCTCGACGCCTCCCTGCTCTACAGCCGGATCAAACCGCCGGCCTTCGGCCCGGGACGGGTCCGGACCCTGTTGGCCGCGACATTGGCGGGATTCGTTCTAATGAACATCGTGACGAACCGGGATGTCCTGGAAGGGCATATGCATGAGCTGGTCCATCAATACCGCGGCCCCCTGGATTTCATCATTCCGCACATCAAGGAAAACATCAAAGACCACAAGGACCTCGTGATCGCGACCAACTACGAAGAGGCCTCCTTCATGTATTACCTTGACGCCAAGGTGATCGTGGGATATGCCGGCAACAATCTTGAGGAGGACTCCCGTATGCTGCCCGATGCCATTGTCTATAGAAAAGAATGGGGAAATTTCAGGGGCGTCTTCGAGTCGTTTCTCTCTCAACGTCCCTACCGCAGGATCGCTTTTCCCGTGGCCGATTCTCCCGTCAATAATATCCCTGAATTGAACTGGTTCCCCCCCTACACGCATCAGTTCCGAACGCAGAACGCCCCGGCGGGAACTGACAGGGCGACCCTGTTCCTGCTGTGATCTGACGCAGTGAGAAAACGGGCGCATGCTGCATGACGCGGCGACGCGGAGGTATGCATTGCCGGCGCATACGTGCCCGTGAGCATACCCGCATATAAAAACGAGAAAGGCCCTCCGGCAGGCCGGTGCCCTGTCCGGACCGTTTTCAGATTGTGGTAAACGGGCTCACTGTGTTAGTATAATGACCATCGACTCTTGTTTGGATGACAAGAATGATAGTGAACTATTCATCGAGGAGCAAGTGCGATAAGCGTTTATCCTTGGCCGGTCCCTGTATGAATAAATCCACCACAGCCATTATAGTCACTGCTCTCCTCGCACTGATGTCCCTCCCTTCATTGGCGTTGAGCACGGTGCTGACGTCCGACACGACGTGGTCCGGCGAGGTCCTGGTCGATCAGGACATCCTTGTACCCGCGGGCGTCACCCTGACCATTGCGCCGGGCGCCGTCATCCGCCTGTCAGCCGCCGAGAGCACCAAGACGGACCCTGAGTACTTGTCCCCCCTTACGGAAATAACCGTTCGAGGCGCGCTTATTGCCGCCGGATCGAAGGACCTGCCGGTGACCTTTCTCCCGGCCGGCGACAAGCGCTCATCATGGGCCGGGATCATCATCGATGGCGGCAGGGCGGACCTTCGGTTCGCCGTCGTTTCGGACGCTGAAAACGGGGCCACCGTGATGAGCGGTTCTCTGTCCCTGTCCGATTCCCTGCTGACCAGGAACCGCTATGGTCTTACCGTGCAGGGGGGCGGCGCTGCGGTACGGGTCACTGCGACCACGGTGACGGACAACGAGTACGGGGTCGTCCTTCTGAACGGGGCAACGATCGAGAGCAGGAAGACGATCGTTCAAAAGAACAGGAAAAAGGACATCCATACAGCTTCGTCAAAAGGGCATGCCCCGGCGGAAAAGGGATACAAGGCTTCCTCTGAGAAGAAGAACAAGAGCTTGACCTATGGCGATGAGGCTTTGCTGGGGACCGTTGTCTGGCAGGGAAGGATCGAGGTGAACGGGATCGTCCGCGTTCCGGTGAATTCCCGGCTGATCATCGTGCCCGGCACGGTCGTAGAGTTCAGGAAGAAGGACACGAATCACGACAACATCGGAGAGAACGGGATCCTCATCCAGGGGGTCATCATTGCGAAAGGCACGCCGGAGGATCCCATCATCCTGAGGTCCGCCGAGAAACAGCGAAGCATGGGTGATTGGGATTCGATCAATATCATGAACAGCGACCAGGCGCAGAACCTCCTCGAGTTCGTCCAGATCGAGGACGCCTACCGGGGGCTGCATTTTCACTTTTCCCGCGTTACGGTTTCCGAGGCCGTCATACGGAACAATTACCGGGGGGTCCAGTTCCAGGAGTCTGTTGTCGATATCCGGGGGACCCACTTTTACCGCAATAAAAGCGCGTTCCAGGCGCGGGATTCGGAGATACTGTTCTCCGGCAATCTTATCCATAACAACTACACGGGAATGAACGTGTTCCGGAACAGCATCTCCCTTCATGACAACACGGTCCGGGACAGTCTCCAGGAGGGCGTGCGGGTCAGGGAGGGGCTGGCCCAGGTGGAGCGGAACCTCATCGACGGCAACCGGTACGGCCTGTTGGTGCAGGACGCGCTTTATGGGACGTTCTCCGCCAATGTCATTTCTCATAACCTTGAATCGGGGATATCGCTGCGAGGTACGGACAACATCGAGATCAGCGGCAATGCGGTGCAGCAGAACGGCTTGAACGGGATGAATATCCAGGACGCCGGCGCGCTCATCCGGGGCAACCTGATCACCGACAACCGGGAGCGGGGGATCGGGGTCCAGTCCTTTCATGGGGCCATTACCGAAAACAATATTCTGAGGAACGGGCTGTACAACCTCGGCATCGACGGAGCGGCCGATGTTTCGGCGCGCTCGAACTGGTGGGGCGGGGGGGACGTCAGGAAGACCCTCTATGATAAAGAGAACGACCCGGCCAAAGGAAGGATTGACTACCTGCCGAAGCGGGAAGGGCCGGTCCTGTTCGCCTGGCCCCTCAGGAGCATTCGGTCAGATACTTCCTGGCAGGGAGATATCGCGATCAAGGAGACCGTGACCGTTGACCCCGGGGCGCACCTCGTCATACTACCGGGGACGCGGGTCCTGTTCGCTAAAGGGACCGGGCTGGTGGTGCGCGGAAGGATCAGCGCGCGGGGCGAAGCAGAGAAAGTCATTGCCTTCGCATCCCTCGCGGGAACGGATGCCGGTGAATGGGACGAGATACTCATCGACCATGCTCCGGGGAGCGTCTTTGCCCATGCTGCCTTCGAATATGCCACCTGGGCATTGCACAGCCATTTCACCGACCTCAAGGTGGAGGGGTGCTCCTTTCGGAACAACAGCGGCGGCCTGCGGTTCACCAGCGGACCGATCGAGATCAGACATTCCCGGTTCACGGAAAACGACATAGCCATCAGGGCTTTCCGCGGCAAGGCCCTGATCCGCGAGAACAGCATAACCCGGAACAGGGTCGGCATTTTTGTGCGGGAAAAGGGCGGCGGACTGACCATCAAAAAGAACAACCTCTTCGCCAACACCGAATATAACGTCCGGATGGGCGACTTCAATGATGAGGACGTGGACGCGCGGGAGAACTGGTGGGGAGATCTGGCGCCTGGCACGAAGATCTATGATGCGCGGAGCGAGCCCGGCATAGGTACGGTACGCTATGAGCCGTTTGCCAAAAAACCGTTCCCGACGGAATCGCGATAGCGACGATATCGGTAAAATCGGTAAACCGCAGCGCCTGAGGAGCTGAAACATGACCAGTCGGTTCCAATTATCCCCTCTGCGATGTATTTGCACACTGCTCCTTCTTCTTTCGATCCCCTCTCTCTCAGCGCAGGCAGAGGTTCAATCGGTGCTCAAGGGAACGATCGTCGATGGGGAGGGCCGGCCCGTGGCAGGGGCGCGTGTGTTTGTCTACGACAGCCCCGACATAAGAAGGTCGGCAAATTTCATTTCACCCCCCACGGACAATGATGGATCGTTTCGTTTGGTCGCCGTGCCGGGGAGGTACTGGCTGGTGGCGCGATCGAAGCTGACGGAAGGGTATGGGCCTCTGCTTCCGGGAGACAAGCATTCGGGAGATCCTGACCTTGTCGAACTCATGGCCGGCCGGGAGATCAGCAAGGATTTTACGATCTTTGACCTCAAAGAGGCACGAAAGGCCCGATCGAAGGAGCAGGGCGGGCTTGTCAAGATAAGCGGCAGGATTGTCGATGAACAAGGAGCGCCGATCGCGAGAGCCTATGCGTTCGCGAATAAGAGCGAGAAGATCGCCAGGATCCCGGACCATGTGTCTTCCCGGGCGGACCGCGACGGCAACTACGCGCTCTATCTTCCCCGGGGGAAGTATTACCTTGGGGGCGCTGACGCCTTTCCCCCTGGACAGCGTTATTTCATTCATGGCACGATCGTGATCGACACTGACAGGTCTGGTGTCGATATTGTGAGAAAGGCCGTCGACAGCAAGTGAATACGCCGATATTACGTAATATTATCATTGACTAAGCGGGAAAGAAGAGTTACATTTACGGGGCTTTGCGAGGGGTAAAAAGACAATGAAAAGACATCTCTTTATCGTACTGTTTTTGCTTATTTTTTCTCCGCCGGCACATGCCTGCGTCGGCAAGGTCTTGAACATCGGTGTCGTCAATACATCGGAGGGTCAGGTCATTGCGGAGATGCTGTCTTCCCTGATTAATGAACGGACCGGATCGACCGTAGCGATACGGTTTTACAACAGCGAACAGGACCTGTCCGCAGCGGTGAATGTGAAGCAGGTTGATATTTCGGTCGAGAACACGACTCTGGCCATGCAGGTCCTGAATAGGCCTGCTGTAAGCGATGCTGACAAGGCCTACGAGCTGGTGAAGGCGGCCTATGAGAAGGAAAGAGGCCTGGTATGGCTTAAGCCGTTCGGATTTACGCACAGCAATGCGGTGGAGTCTCCTTCGTATACCGCGGCCGTCCTGCGGATCGATGTCCTGAACAATTTTCCGGCGCTTCCCCGGGTGATCGGCAAGCTCGGAAACGTTCTGAACGATGATACCTACCAGAAACTGATCAAGTCCGTTGAATCCGGTGAAAAGCCCAAAAAAGCCGCACGGGACTTCTTGAAGTCGAAGAAGCTGATCTGATAGAACGGCCAGTGTCGATACCATCCATAAGGCTCGAAGGGCTCAATTCCTTCCTGGCATCGAAGCAGTTAGCGCTCGGCCTGTTCCTCGTTCTCTGCTTCAGTCTGATCCCGGGGACCTTCAGGGAATCCGATTTTCATGCAAGCGGGTTGTCGCGCATCATCCTGGGATGCATGGCGTTGAACTTGCTCGTGTGCACCCTGCAGAGGATACGGACCCTTTCACGGCCGGTCCTCATCATGCATGCGGGTGTGGTCGTGACGATGGCCGGCGCGGTGATCGGCGGCCTCGGGTTCATTGCAACCGTGCAGATCTACGAAGGGTCGTCAACTGACAGGGTGTATCGCTGGGACCTTGAACAGGACGTCCTGTTGGGAGCCACCCTTGCGGTCAGGGGGATCGATACGGAATTTTACCCCGTGCCGATACGGGTGGGGGTCCTGCGGGGACAGGACAAGGTTGGGTTGTTCGAACTGAAGACCGGCGACCGTTTCGCTCTTGATGCCTATACCGTCAGGGCGGATTCCCTGAATGCGCCCGAGGAAGAAGTGCAGCTCAGCATTTTTCGAGGAGAACGCCTTCTCGGCACGGCTGATACGTCCGGAACGAGGTCGCTGCCCGCGGATTTTCCGTACGACTTCAAACTCGTCGGCTACCAGGATCCCGTGCTCAAGAGAGTGGTGGTCGCTCTCTCGCTCTCGCGAGGTTCCGAGATCATAGCTGAAGGGACCACGGAAATAAACAGCCCATTCGAATGGAACGGGCTTTATTTTTATCATACCAACCTGGAACAGGATGATCACGGCAATCCTTACGCAGGCATCCAGATCGTCAAGGACCCCGGAAGGCCGGTGGTGTATATCGGTTTTGCGCTCCTCACGATCGGGACCCTGTTCTGGATGTACAAAAAGACCTATGGACACCGGTAAAACAAGACGATCCCGCATGACCGTGGCCGTGTTCATGAGAGCCGCCGGGGCGGCTACCCTGGCCTTGCTCGCGATGTCCTGCCAGGGTCCTTCAGGGACGGCTTCATCGCGCACCTACCAGATCGGCTACATGATCTGCAACAGCGAGCAGGAGACCCTCCAGCGGTTCAAGCCGCTGACGGCCTATCTCAGCAAGAAACTCGGCGTGACCTTCGAAATGAAGGCCATCGACACCACCGATTTTACCCGGGAAGTGGACAAGCTCGATTTCACCCATACCAACTCGCTGCTCTATGTCATGATGCACCGGAACCAGGGGGTGGAGATACTTGCGGCGGAACAAGCCGGCTCCCTGGGCGCGCGGGCAAAAGGCCTGATCATCGCGCTGAAGAAGAGCGGCCTGCGGAACGTACGGGACCTCAAGGGAAGGACCATGGTGTTCGGACCGATGCTGGGACCGACATCGTACATGGCGCAGCTGGATCTGCTCCTGAAGGGCAAGATCGACCCGGAGAACGATCTTTCCGGATACGCGATTCCACACGGCTCCTTCAAACACGAGAAGGTGATCTACGGCGTCCTGCTCGGCAAGTATGACGCCGGTGCGGCGCCGTTGCTCGATTTCGAGCGCATGGCAGCCGACGACAGGATAGATGCGGAGGATTTCACGGTCCTTGCGGAGAGCGAGCCCCTGCCGTACTGCAACTTCGGCGTCACCCAGAAAGTGGACGACGCGCTGTCGAAACGGTTCAAGCAGGCGGTGCTGGGCATAACGAAAGATACGACGATCGAGATCGACGGTGAAGTCGTGAAGGTCCTTGACCGTGCCGACGTGGACGGCTACGAGGACATCAAGGACAGCGACTTCGACGGCATCCGGGAGATGGCCAGGCGGACGAACATGCCGCCCTATCAGAGGTATTGATGGACAGCTTCGACAAAGCATCGGTCGCGGCCCTCGTGGTCCTTGGTCTCGCGTCCTCGGTCGTGATCATGGGGCATCGGAGCGAGGTAAAGCCGGACCAGAACAAGGTGCAGCGGCTGGCCGCACAGGAAGATCCTGCGGCACGCATGGAGCTGGACAACGCGGGCAAACTGATCCGGAACCTTCTGGAGGCAGGAAGCCTTTCCCAGGCAGAGGCGCTGATCGGGGAGCTCATCCGGAAGCATCCCTATCAGGGGGCGCCGCATATGTTCATGGGCGATCTGCTCATGCGGAAGCAGGACCCTGTCCGGGCGATGTATGCATATCAACAGGCGATCGACCTCAATCCCGATTATCTGGACAAGAAGACGCCTTTGTTCCAGGGGAAAAAACTGAAGGTCGCCGTGGGCGAGGCCCTTACCGAGATCGAGAGCCGCATCAGGAAGGACCCGGGAAATGGGTCCCTCAAGGGCGAAAAGAAAGTGATCTATTATTTTTACCGGAGGATCGCGGGGAGCTGCGGATAACCCTTCGTCTTTTTGAACCACGGGTCCCGACTCTGTCGGGACGCGCAGATCAAGAGGATTTTTCATGGTTTGGTTTTATCCGTGTGTCCGGCTTCTCGGACCAGTGGTTATAAATATCTTTTCTGGCTGTAAGGCGCAGCAAGTCATGAGAGGTTGTTATGCAGGAACAGGCTGTTTGTTCGATTAAACCCGAAACGGGCCTTCTCGCGAAGATAAAGAGACGGATGGGCATCTCATCGGCCCGGAGCGGGTCCGACTGTTATCCCAAATACCTCTTTGTCGTTACGGGTGCCGTGATCGGCCTTGCCGGCGTCATCCTGAGCTGGCTGGGAAATCCGGCCAATACGGGTTTCTGCGTATCCTGCTTCATGGAGAACATCGCCGGTTCGATCGGTCTGCACGGGAACATCCGGATGCAGTATATCAGGCCGGAGATCATCGGGTTCGTCATCGGATCATTCATGATGTCCATTGCCAAGCGGGAGTTCAAGGCAGCCGGAGGGAGCTCTCCGCTGCTTCGCTTTTTCGTGGGCATCATCCTGATCTTCGGCTGCGCAGTCTTCATCGGTTGTCCCATCAAAATGGTATTCAGGCTTGCTGCAGGGGACCTCACGGCACTGATCGGCGTGGGCGGCCTTGTCGCGGGCGTGTATGTAGGCATGCAGTTCCTTGAAAAGGGCTTTACCCTCGGAAGGCCGGGCCCGTCTCCGGCGGCGAACGCCCTCCTGATCCCCGCGCTCATGGCATTGCTGCTGGTCGCATTGCTCGTCAGGCCGGACTTTATTTCCATCAGCACCAAGGGCTCGGGCGCCCAGTACGCGCCTCTGGCCCTGTCGCTGCTGGCGGGCCTCGGGATCGGCGCGCTTGCGCAGCGGACCGGCTTCTGCATCACCGGCGGGATCTCCCGGCTCTTCCTGTGGGGTCCGCGGGAGTTCACGTTCTGCCCGAAGACCACGGGGCTGGCGATCGGTATGACCTCGTTATTCCTGTTCGCTCTTGTGGCCAGCCTGTTGACCGGCCAGTTCTCGCTGGCATGGCACGGACAGCCGAGCTCGAACGAAAGCAATCTCTGGAACTTTTTTGCCATGGTCATGGTCGGGTTCGGTTCCGTCCTGATCCGGGGGTGTCCGTTCCGGCAGCTGATCGCCGCGGGTCAGGGGGATACTGATGCCGGCGCAGCAGTTCTCGGGATGTTGACCGGCGCGGCGCTTGTCCAGGGCTGGGGCATTGCCGGGAATGCCGAAGGGACGCCCTATGCGGGACAGGTCGCTGTCCTGTTCGGGCTTTGCTTCCTCGTGATCATCGGACTTCTGTTCCGGAAGCGGGGAGAGACGTTCGCTCCGGAGTTCCAGGCGGGACTGGATTAGGAATACAAGGATCGTCACAAAGACAACGACAGAAGGATCGGGTCTTTGTAACCACGGGTTCCGACGTTGTCGGAACACACAGATAAAATAGGCAGGCAAACCGCGGTTATTTTCCGGGCATGTAACCGTGCGAGACGAAGTCTCCCGTGGTTCCCGCTTGTCTGTCCGGAAAAGGTAAATATGACGATGCCGTCCGACACCATCGACATAAAGCAGAGCGATACGTGCCATATCCACGGGGCGCCCGCCCGGGCGGCGAACAGGACGCTCCTGCTCCTGCTCCTCGCGGCCCTTTCGCTCATTGTCTGGCGCATCTGGGCCCATGGGCCGAGCGGCGACACGGTCGACCCGAAGCTCCTGAACCAGCCGTTTCTCCTGCTCCTGGGGCATGAGCTCTGGGGGCTGCTCTTTGACGGCCATGGCATTGTCGCCGAGCTCTGGGATGTCCTTCCTTACTTTCTTGCCGGCATCCTGCTGGCAGGCTACATCCGCACGTATAAGTTCGCGGTCAAGTTGCAGGCGAAGCTGAGGCGGCACAGCATCCTCAGCATCTTCCTTGCTTCGCTGGTGGGCCTCATCACGCCCCTCTGCGCCTGCGGGACCCTGACCACGGCGATCAGCCTGCTTTTCGCCGGCCTCCCGCTGGCGCCGGTGATGGCGCTCCTGGTCACGTCGCCCCTGATGAGCCCCTCCACCTACCTGCTGACCCTGAACGACCTGGGCGCGGAATGGACCGCGATCCGGACCGGGGCAGCCTTTCTGCTCGGGATGCTGGCCGGCATCATTACCCACCTTCTGCGCGACCGCGGTTTCCGGACCGAGAACATTTTCGTCGAGGGTGCGATCCCGCGCGGCGATTTCCACGACGAGGCATACCCCGACGAGCGGCTGCGGTGCAACTGCAAAGAGCGGTTCGGCCACCGGGTTGCCGCACGGACGGGCAACATGTTCGTTGTCTTCCTCGCGAAATCCTCGGAAATGCTCTGGATGGTGGGAAAGTACGTGCTGGTCGGCGTGGCGGTCGGGGCGGTCGTCGAGCGGTATATGCCCTATGCATGGATCTACGGCCTCTTCGGCCGGCAGGACCCGCTCAGCATCGTCTGGATCACCCTGGGCTCCGTGCCCGTCTTCCTGCACCAGATAAGCGCCTCGAGCATCCTCTATCACATTAAGAGCTCCCTGCAAGGCACCCTGGACGGCGGCGCAGCGCTGGCGTTTCTGATCGGCGGGCCGGTCACGGCGATGCCCACGCTGGTTCTGTTCTGGACGGTGTTCAAGAAACGGGTCTTTGTGCTCTATCTGCTCATCTGCATCGTCGGCACGATCGCGATCGCCTACGGATTCCACTACGCCGTCTTCGTTCCCGGCGTCGACACGGGGAATCCCCTGCTGCGCGGCGTCAGTTCCCTGTCCGGGGGGCCTTCCTCCGTGCTGGAAAAGCAAGGGAAGCTGGCGCGGATCGTCATGGACCCGGACAGCAAGGCCCTGATCGCGACCTACAGCAACGACATCGCCGGGCACGGCGGGATCGTCTTCGACGCCGGTCCCGCCAGATTCCTGGCTGCTGCGGCCGACAGACATGATGATGCGGAGTATCTCGGGAACGTTGCGGAGTGGCTTGAACAGAGCAACACCTCGGCGGTGAGCGGCAGGGTCCTTGTCTATGACACGGGCCTCCGTTCCCCTGCGGGGAGGGATGCCGGGCCGATCATCGGCGCGGACGCCCTTGCCCGGGTCTCCCGGGATCGTTTCCAGGTCACTATGATGCGCCGTGGAGGGATGCCGGCCCTGACCGGCAGCGTCCTCGAAGGGTACAGCCAGCTCTGGCTTATCTACCGGGGCGCGGGATACCCCATTTCGGCCGCCGAGGTGGAGGCGGTAGCGCAGTTCAACAGTTCGGGAAAAGGCATCCTGGTCGTGGCGGGCAACGGGGGGGACGGCGAACTGGCTCCGCTCAACCGGCTCGTCTCACGGTACGGGATCCGGTTCAACGGGTCCGTCGACCGCGGCGCGGTGCTGCCCGTCGCACGGGCGGCCGATCTCCTGGCGCGGTCATCGCGGCTGCTCGGCAAAATCCTGTGACGCGTCCCGGGGCAGGGGCGTTCCTCACGGAGACCATACATACGAAGCGAGGAGAACCATGAAAACAACGGTCCTGGATGTTCAGAAGCTCAAGAAGTTCGATGATGCGAAGCGCCACCAGGAGACGATCTGGTCGGACAAGCACTCGAAGATCAACCTGCTCTGCATGAAACCGGGCCAGGAGATCACGACTCATACCCACCACGGGAACCACATGTGGGTGGTCATGGAGGGGAGCGGCGAATTCCGCTCGGCGGGGGAGACGCAGGCCATCGAGAAGGGGAAGATCGTCATCGTTCCGCCGCTCGTGGATCACGGGATCAAGAACACGTCCCCGGGGGACCTCGTCATCGCGTCCTTTACGGCGCAGGGTGATTGAACAGGATGGCGTGCATGAAGATATTCAGGAATCCCGATGTCCTCTGGCGTGAAGAGGACGACTCAAAAACAGAGGCATATGCCGGGCTTTCGAAGGGCGAAAATGTCGAGGACGTAGGCACGTCGGTCCTGTTCTCGGACGGCGTCATGATGTCGCTGAACCTTCTGGGAACGGAGATCTGGAAACATTGCGACGGCAGGACCCTGGACGAGATCCTCGCCGAGCTGATGAGCCGGTTCGATGTCGAGCCGTCGGTCCTGAGGGAAGATATGCTCGCGTTTCTTAACGAACTTGAGGAGAAGGGTTTTGTGCGCTATGACAACAGTTAACTTCCTGAAATCCCCCCTGACGATCAACTGGGCGGTCACCAACCGGTGCAATTTCAAATGCCGTCACTGCTACAGCAGGACGGACCCTTCGGACGAGCTCAGCAAAGAGACGCTGTTCGCTTCCATCGAGAAGATCGTCGCGGCCAAGGTGCTGTCCATCAATTTCGGCGGTGGGGAGCCGCTGCTCAGGAACGATCTGCTCGAGATCGCGGCGTTCGCGTCCCGCAAGGGCCTGCGGGTCTCGATGAACAGCAACGGTTATCTCATCGACCGGAAAAAGGCCGGTGAGCTGAAGGATGCGGGCTTCTCAAAGGTCGGCATCAGCCTCGACAGCCATCTTCCGGACGTGCATGACCGGTTCCGGGGCATCCCGGGCAGCCACCAGAAGGCGGTCGCGGCACTGGCCCATCTGAAAGAGAGCGGGATCAAGACCTCCTTGTCCACGGTCATCTGCAAGATCAATTACACGGCGATCAACGAGCTCATCGCCTTTGCGCGGCAGAACGGCGTCCATCAGCTGAACTTCCACAATTTCAAATGTTCGGGGCTCGGCTATTCGAACAAGGACGAGCTTGACCTCTCCGCGGCCGAATGGAAAGAGTTCTATCTTCAGGCGATGAAGGCAAAGAAAGAGGTCAAGGACCTGGAGATATCGCTCGACGATCCCATCATCGCTTCCCTGGGCATGAAGACCGAGACGGACTCGCTCGTGAAGGGGAGCGTGTGCGGCAAGCTCTCGCTCAACATCAAGTCGAACGGCGACATCACCCCCTGCGGATTCATACCGATCGTGATCGGGAATATCGTGAAGGATGACCTGAAAGAGGTCTGGTACAACTCGACCGTGCTTGACCAGATGCGGAACAAAAAGCCCACGGGAAAGTGCGCGTCCTGCGGCAGCTACGAAGACTGCCTCGGCGGCTGCAGCGCGCGGGCCCTGGCGCTCACCGGGGACTTCAATAATCCCGACCCCCACTGCTGGAATTCATGAACCTCACCGAGCTAGCCTCGCCCATCAGGATCTACTGGGACATCGGTCCTGCCCGGGATGCCCCGGTGAACGGGCACCAAAGGACCGCCGAAGAGATCGCGCTGAATAAGATCCTCAGCCTGCAGCTGACGGAGAACGCGCCCCGTCTCAGCGAAGCGGTCATTTCGATCATCGATTCGCTTGCGGTCAAGCCCGTTGCCCTGTCCCTCGTGGCATCGCGATCCGCCCTGGATGCGTCAACGCTCGAGCATCTCAGGCTACGGTCGGTAAAGGTCGTATTCATGCAAGCCTCATCGCTGAAGGATCTGGAGGCCGTTCCCGCTGTTGTTCGAAAATCGGCCGGCAGGCCCGCGATGGGCGTTTCGTTCTCCGTTGCGCGGGAGAATGTCAGCGATCTGCCCGGGGTCCTGGCTTTCTGCGTGAACCACCGCATCGAACATCTTCTCCTGCCCATGCAGCGGCTGACGACCGGGAGCGGCTGCTTTTCCTTCTCCCGGGAAGAGCGCACGGAGCTCACAAAACGGCTCAGCAGGATCGAAAAACCTTCAGGGCTGAAGATCACGATCCATGATCCGTTCCTCTGGCGGGCATGCTATCCGACGGTCGAGTTCCCGAACGGAGGGTGCCAGGCAGCCAATACGATGCTCTATATCTCCCCCGGCTTCGATGTGTATCCCTGCCCCCTGTTGCCGATCAAGATCGGGAATCTCCGGGAAAAGGCGCTTAAGGATATCATACGGTCGGAGCAAAAGATGCGTTTGAGGCGGGACATTCTGAAACGGCCCGCGGCATGCGTTTCCTGCGGAGAAACGAATGAGTGCAAGGGCGGCTGCAGGGGCAGGGCGTTTGTCATGACGGGATCGCTTGAGCAGCCTGATCCTGCTTGTAAGTAGAAGGCCGGAATTGTTGTTCTTCGTGCCTTTGTGGCTTCGTGTGAAAATGGCGGTTCTGCGCTATTCGATCTTCTTCACCGACTCCGAAAAATCGCGCGTCATGTTCTGCATCTCCGGCAGCACTGACTGGATCCGGGTCTGCATGAGCAGCATGATCTTGCCCGGGATGACAGGCTCCTTCTTTAGTATGCTCCGTCCAGCCGTCGATTCGTTGAAGTCCACGATCGCTTTCAGCTCCTCCTCCGCATAGACCTCGGCCAGGAACTTTCCCTATTCCGCCTCCAGCTTCTCCCGGTTCACGGTGTCCGTCAATTTCTTGTGTATCTTGCCGCTGTTTTGACACTGGTGGGCATCCTTTAATACCATCAAGGGGGCGCGTCCGGCGGATCGGATCAGGGGCCTTGTTCCCCGCCGACGTGTGGGGCTTGACGCGATGGAGGCTGGCGCGGAATGGTATCCTGCCCGAAAGGCGAAGCGGCGGCGAGGGACGTCAGGAGGACCTGTCGGTGCCCCGGATGCGCAGATAAAAAAACATCCCGGGCAGCGATCCTGTCAGGACCGAGAGGAACCACAGGAACGAGATTGCGGTGCTGGCCTCGGCGGATATGCCGGTGAGGCCGAAGAGGACGACAAAGGCGCCTTCCCGCAGTCCGAGGCCGGATATCGATACGGGGACCATCATGACCGTGAAGATGAGCGGAATGAACACGAACAGCGCGGTGAACGAAGGATGCTGACCAAGACCGAGGGAGATGAGATAGACCTCCAGGATGTTGAGGCCCTGGATCATCAGGGACAGCAGGAAGGCCTTTCCGAGGGCCTGCCGGTCCCTGAGCGCATCGTGGAAATAATCGTAAAAGTCGGCGATCGCCTTGAATCGCCTCCCGATGCGCAGTCCGAAGAACAGCAGGCTTCCCGACAGGAACAGGATGAACAGGGAAGGGGTGACCCAGTGCAGTCCGATTGCCTTCAGCTCGCTGTAGCCGGCCATGCCTGCAATGAGCCCGATGAACAGGAGCGCGAAATAGCCGACATACCGGTCCAGGAACACGGAGCCCAGGCTGCTGCCGCCATGGCCGGTTTCCCTGTAAAGATAGTAGGCTTTCACGGCGTCCCCGCCGACCGAGCCCGGCATGAAATGGTTGAAGAAGCCGCCGACCAGGCAGAGCGAAAAAAGCTTTTTTCGGGAATGGGCTCGTTGAAGAAGGGCCCCCCATCGCAGGGAAGCAAGCGCAACGGTCAGGAGGTAGATCAGCGAGGACAGGAAAAAGAAACGGAGATCCATGTCCTTGAGATGGGAAAGAATGTTCTGAAGACCGACCTTCCGGAGAACGAACGTGAGCAGAAGCCCGCTGACGGCCGTTTTGAGCGACAGGAGAAGCGCGTTTTTTGTCTTCTTCGGGCTCACGGAAGGCCTTTTTCGATACGGTAGCGCCTGACGGTCTCTTTTCGCTGATGGCCGGCTTCGAGGCCCTTCAATTCCCCCACGCGGTGCAGCTTCATCATGTTCGTGCTGCCGGCAACGCCTATGGGCACTCCTGCCGTGATCACGATGAGGTCCCGCTTTCTCGCCAGGTCCTTCTCCAGCATGATCGCCTCCACTCCTTTGATCATCGCGTCGGTGGTCTTCATCGCCTTCAGGATCATCGGGATCACGCCCCAGTAGAGGGAAACCTTGCGCGCCACCCGCTCGAAGGGCGTCGGCGCGATGATGTCCGCGGCCGGCCGGTGCTTCGACACGAGGAGCGCCGTGCTGCCGGACTGGGTGAAGGTCACGATGGCGTGGGCATGCTGTTCAGCCGCTGCCGTGCAGGCAGCATGGGCAACGCTTTCGTCCATGCCGCCGACGTGCCTGTCCGGAGGCAGCGGATCGAGGGAGGTCTCGGCCTGCTCGGCGATGCGCGCCATGACCGCAACTGCCAGCACGGGATGCTTTCCGACCGCTGTCTCGCCGGAGAGCATGACGCAGTCTGATCCGTCCAGGATGGCGTTCGCCACATCCGATGCCTCCGCCCGCGTGGGCTGGGAGTTCTCGATCATGCTTTCGAGCATCTGGGTGGCCGTAATGACCGGTTTTTCCGCGTCGTTGCAGGCGCGGATGATCAGTTTCTGGAGAAGGGGGACCCGCTCGGGCGACATCTCCACGCCGAGGTCTCCCCGTGCCACCATGATGCCGTCGGCCGCGTGAATGATCTCCGCGAGATTGTCGATGGCCTCCGGTTTCTCGATCTTGGCGATGATCGGGATGGACGCCCCCGCCCTGCGGAGAAAGGCCCGCGTTTCCCTGATGTCGGCTGCGGTGCGGACAAAGGAAAGGGCTATATAGTCCACGCCCTGTTCTATGCCGAACAGGAGGTCTTCCCTGTCCTTCCTTGACAGGGAGGGGAGGGTCAGGCGGGCGCCGGGGAGATTGACTCCCTTATGGCTCTTGAGAACGCCCCCCCGGACGACCTTGCACTGAAGGCCGCTTCCGCTCTTTCGAATGACCCGGGCCTCGAGCCTTCCATCGTCGAACAGGATGGCGTCGCCCGATGCAAGGTCTTTTGTGAGACGGGGATAGGTGACGGAGATGAGACCCGCGGCGCCCACGACCTTCCTTGTCGTGATCGTGATCCGGTCCCCGCGTTTCAGCATTACGCCGTCGTTCTGCATCTCGCCGACGCGGAGCTTCGGCCCCTGGAGGTCCTGGATGATGGCGATGGGTTTCCCTGCCCGCAGCGACGCCTTCCTGATGAGACGGATGCGCCGTACATGGTCCTTCCGCTCTCCATGGGAAAAGTTGAGCCGCGCCGCGTCCATTCCCGCCTTGATGAGCTTTGCGATGACGGCGGGAGAGCTGGACGCGGGGCCGATGGTTGCGATGATCTTGGTGCGTTTGGACATTGAATCACCCCTCTCTAAGGAACCACAGATGAACACAGATTAACACGGATGAGAACTTTTAACTCATTTTAAAAATCGTACGAGGTCAAGACCCGGGATTTGCACCTTATTCGTGACATTCGTCCATTCGTGTCATTCGTGTTTATGCTGTCGTCTTGTCTGTATCAGTGCCTATCCCTGTTGATCCGTGGCAAAATCAAGGTTCGATATTTATTAAGTCGTACTTCTTCGTTCCCAGTCCCAGCCGCTCACACTCGTCGATCTGGAGCTGAAGAGGCCGGGGATTGAGCGACCCCAGGATGTCGTCGCCCGGCTTGAGCCCTGCCTCATCAGCTGCCGATTGCGGCAGGGGAAGGGCGGCACGGAGCATGTCGACCGACGCCTGTTCGATCGCCACGAGGTCGTCGGAGATCATGATGCCCTGGTCCTGGATCACCGGCACATCGGCGATGGGCATGCAGTCGCATTCGGGCTGTATTTGAAAAAGGAAGTTGACGTAGAGCACTTTTCTCCGGTCGGGAAAGGTCGAAAGGACCGCCGCGGCCGATTCCGCCATGCTCTTCATGAAGGTCTCGTCGTCCTGCGGCAGCGTAAGCGCCCCTTCCTGGCAGACGCGGGAACACCTTCCGCAGTGCCAGCAGGTCTCTCCGTCATAGGCAAACTCGCCGTCCTTGAACTCGATGGAGTCGAGCGGACAGATCTCGGCGCACTGCCGGCAGAGCGTGCACCGGTCCTTGTCCCACCGGAGGCCCTTTTCGCCGTGGCAGTGCATGGAACCCCGGCCCTTCTGCCAGCCCTGGTCCCGGTGCCGTCCGCTCACGCAGCCCATCGCGAGGTTCTTGATTGCGCCGGCATAGCCTGAGTTGATGTGTCCCTTGGTGTGCGAACAGACCACCATGGCGGGCGCATCGTGGATCGCCGAGGCAACGGCTATCTCGCCGAGGAGCGGACCTGCCTTGACCAGGATGCTGTCCTTGCCGTAGAGCCCGTCAGCCAGCACCACCGGGCAGCCGCAGGAGAGATGGTTCAGGCCGTTCTGGTTAGCCACTTCGAGGTAGTCGAGGCCCCTGATGCGCACTGTGTCCGTCACAAAGGGGCTGGCGCCCGTTTCCCTCACAGCATCAACGACCTTCCGGATCATGACCGGAGGAATGATGCGGAACGCGCCGTGCGAACCCCAGTGCATCTTGACCGCGACCCAGTCCTCCCCGGTGAAGCGGCTGGAGAGGGCCATCTTCTCAAGAAGGAATTCGAGCTTTCCTGGAACGCTGGCACGGTAGTTCCAGCGGAGGGTGCGGGCGGAAGAGAAATAAACCTTAGACATCTTGTTCCTCCTCCTTGATCGTCAAGCCGATCTTATAGACCTCTTTCTTAGGCATATCCAGATCGTGGGCTGTTATGGCGATGGCCTCCTTCTTTGAGAGACCGCGATGGATCATAAGGTTCTTGAGATATTCTTCAGGAGAGATCGGCTCGTGAATGGATTCAGAAGAGGACGTTTGTAGAATGATCGTGAACTCGCCTTTCGTACTGCCTTCTTCCAGCTTCTTTTTAACTTCGGAAAGAGTTCCCCTGATGACCTGTTCATGGACCTTGGTCAGTTCGCGGGTGAGGACCGCCTTCCGGTCGCCCAGGACCGTTTGCATATCATCGAGTGTTTGCAGGATGCGGTGGGGCGCTTCGTAGAAGATCAGTGTCCGCTCTTCCTTGGTCAATTCTTCGAGCCGCTTCAATCTAGCGGTATGCTTGCTCGGGAGGAACCCCTCGAATACGAACCGGTCCGTCGGCAGGCCTGAGACCGAAAGGGCGGCAATTGCCGCAGTCGGCCCGGGGATGGGGACCACGGGGACCTTCTGGTCTATGGCGAGGTTGATGAGGAAGTAGCCGGGATCGGAGATGCCCGGCGTTCCCGCGTCGGACACGAGGGCCACGCTCTTTCCTTCGAGCAGGCGGGAAACGAGGACCGGCGCCTTTTCTTCCTTGTTGTGATCGTGGTAGCTCGTGAGCGGCGTGTGGATGTCGAACTTGTTGAGCAGCTTCTGGGTATGGCGCGTGTCCTCGGCGGCGATGACGTCCGTTTCCTTCAGGATGCGGATGGCGCGGAGCGTGATGTCCTCGAGGTTGCCGATGGGGGTTGCTACTATATATAAGATTCCTGAGGGCATAGTTCCAATCACAAGAAAGGAAAAAACGTTTCTCGCAAAGCTCGCGAAGGACGCAAAGAAAACCGTTAAACATCAAAGACAGAGTGCCGTCGTTCAAAAAGAGAAAAAGCTGCGTTTCTTCTTTCTTGGCGAACTTTGCGAGCTTTGCGAGAACAAGCCGTTGCTTTTGTTTTGTCTTGCCGTTCTCAGCGAACCCTGCGTCTCGCTTAGAAGCGCCTACTATTGTTCCGCGAGAAACCAGCCTTAATAGCTTTTGTATCGATTTGTTATCGGGAACCGCCGGTCCTTGCCCAGCCCCCGCGGCGTGATCTTGATGCCCGGAGGCGCCTGCCTTCGCTTGTACTCGCTCGAGTCCACCAGCCGGATCACCTTTTCCACGGTCTTCCGGTCAAAGCCCATTTTCAGGATATCCCGGAAGGCCTTGTCGTCCTCGACGTAGGCCTTCAGAATCGGATCAAGGACCGGGTACACCGGCAGGGAGTCGCTGTCCTTCTGGTTCGGCCGCAGCTCGGCTGTCGGCGCCTTGGTCATGACCCGCTTGGGGATGACGGTCCGTCCCTCGAGCTTGTTGATGCAGCGGCAGACGTCGTACACCAGGGTCTTGGGCACGTCCTTGATCACGGCAAACCCGCCTGCCATGTCGCCGTAGAGCGTCGCATAGCCCACGGACATCTCGCTCTTGTTCCCCGTGGTGAGCACGAGCCAGCCGAACTTGTTCGAGAGCGCCATGAGGATGTTGCCCCGGATGCGCGCCTGGAGGTTCTCCTCGGTCACGTCCTGCTTCGTTCGGGAAAATTCACAGCGCAGGGTGTTGAGATAGGCATCGAAGGTCTGCACAATGGGGACCTCGAGGTACTTTATCCCGAGGTTCTTCGCCAGCCCCAGGGCATCCTCGCGGCTCTCGCGCGAGCTGAACTGGGACGGCATGAACACGCCGACAACGTTTTCCCTGCCCAGGGCATCGACGGCCACTGCCGCCACAAGGGACGAGTCGATCCCGCCGGACAGGCCGATCACCGCGGACCGGAACCCGGTCTTTCGGACATAGTCCCGCGTGCCCAGCACGAGCGCCCGATAGACCTCTTCGCACGCCGGAAGGGAGGGGATGATCTTCCGGCCTGCGAGGGGCTTCCTTCCCGGCGCCGGCCGTTCCGACAGGACGACACGGTCGATGGATTCGAAGTGCTGCGACCTCGCAGGGGAAACACCCGGATTTCTGTCGGGGACGCCGATGTCGGTGATCAGAAGCTCTTCCCTGAATTGGTTCCCCGACGCGATCAGCTTTCCCTTGCCGTCAATGACCATGCTCTGGCCGTCGAATACCAGTTCGTCCTGGCCGCCGACCGCGTTGGTGTAGGAGACGATGACGTTGTTCTCCCGGGCGCGGCGCGCGAGCATCTTCAGGCGCTCTTTGCCCTTGCCCTTGTGGTAGGGAGAGGCGTTGATATTGATGATCACCTCGGCACCCGCCAGCGCCTGGGAGCGCGTGGGGCCCTCCTTGAACCAGATGTCCTCACAGATGTTCACGCCGAGCGTCACGCCTTTGAGGGTGACGAGGGGGTAGCGGTGCCCGGGACGGAAATAGCGGTATTCGTCGAAGACGCCGTAGTTCGGCAGCAGGATCTTATGGTAGACATAGGCCAGTTTTCCGTTGTGCAGTATCGCCGCCGCGTTGTAGAGCAGGTCCTTCTTGTCGACGAAGCCGACGACGGCGGTGATGCCTTTTGCGGCCCGCTGGATATCCTTGAGCGTTCTGAGGTTGTCCTGGACGAACTGCGGCTTGAGCAGAAGGTCCTCGGGCGGGTAGCCGGTCACGGCGAGCTCGGGAAAGGCAACGATATCGGCCTTGGCCTTTCGGGCGAGCCCGATGGTGTCGATGATCCTGTCCCGGTTGCCCGTGAGGTCGCCGACGGTGGGGTTGATCTGTGCCATGGCAATACGAAGTGTTCTCATGGTAGCTCACTCAATCAAATGTAAGATCGACAGCAAATGAAGGACAGGGCTAAGCGGTTTCTCGCAAAGCGCGCAAAGGTCGCCAAGGAGAGCAAAATCCTGGAATGAAGAGGATATCAAAGCCCGTTTGCGATGCGAGTAATGCCGTCCTTCATGAGTTCAACATTGAAGTTGACAAGAAGGCCGAGTTTCTTTCCCGACAGCTTCAGGTACGTCAGAAGCTGTTTCTTGTGAACAGCGTTGACGGTCTCAATGGACTTGAGCTCGACAAATGACCTTGTCATCCACGATGACGTCCGCTCGGAACCCGGTCTCTATTGAAATCTCATCGTATGTCAGAGGAACGCCGACCTGGCTGGATACTTTTATGCCGAGCTTCTTCAGCTCATAGACAAGCGCGGCTTCATAGACGGATTCCAGCAAGCCGGGCCCGAGAACTCTATGGATCTTGATACAAAGATCAACCACAATCTTGGCGAGTTCGTTTTCCGTCATATTTCTTCCTCGCCTGCCTTTCTTTGCGACCTTTGCGAGCTTTGCGAGAGAATGCCGTGCTTTTACTGTTTTATTCTTTTTGGAGAGAGATCGCTCTCGCTTTCGCCTCGTCCATAACCGTCTTCAACGGCACCTGCTTCTCCTCCGCGAGCTTCCTGCAGTCCTCATACTCCGGAGTCATGGTCATGATCTCGTCGCCCCGTTTGCTGATCTTCACCCGTATCTTTCCGTATGGTGTCTCGACCGTCCGGACCTCCCGGCTGAGCTTCATTCTGCCCACTTCATGGATCCGGACGCCGATGCTCGTGGTCTCCCGGAAGATCGTGTCGAGGATAACCGCACTCATTGATTTGTCAGTCAGAACAGAAAGAAGAATGGCCGGCCTGCCCTTTTTCATGATGATGGGGGTAAGATAGACGTCGTGGGCGCCTTTGGACATGAGCGTATCGATCAGATGGCCGTAGATCTGGGGATTCATATCGTCGATGTTGGACTCGATGATGATCGACGTGTCCTCTTCATACGCCGACACGGGTTCGCCGATCATGATCCGGAGTACATTGGGCTGGCTGGGGATGTCCTTACCTCCCGCGCCATAGGCGATCCTGCTTATGGTCATCTGGGGAAGGGGGCCGAAGGAGCCGGCAAGCGTGCTGATGATGGCTGCCCCCGTCGGGGTCGTGAGTTCGAAGGTGATGGATGACGAATAGAGGGGGATGTTCCTGAGCAGTTCCGCTGTGGCAGGCGCGGGTACGGGCAGTTTCCCATGCTGCGTATGGACCGTGCCGGAGCCCACATTGACCGGGGAACCGATGATCTCGGTGATGCCGAGATGTTCGAGACCGATGACCGATCCGACGATGTCAACGATTGCGTCGACAGCACCGACCTCGTGGAAGTGGACCTTATCCGGTGTCGTTCCGTGGACCTTCGCTTCGACCTCGGCAAGTCGCTGGAAGATGCTCAGGCTCTTCTGTTTGACCGCGGGAGCGAGGGAAGAATCGTTGATGATCTTCTCGATGTCTGAGAGATGACGGGCAGGCTGTTCCTTCTCGTCCAGGACGACATGGACCTTCGTGGCGGCAAGGCCGGAGCGTTTTACCTTTTCCGAGGTGATCTCATAGCCGGGAAGCTTCAGCTTGGCGAGTTCCGAGCGCAGGACTTCTATGGGCAGGCCCGCGTCCACAAGGGCGCCAAGGGTCATGTCGCCGGATATTCCGGAAAAGCAGTCGAAGTAGGTAAGGGTCATACTATTAAATCAATCTATCGCTCACTGGGCGAGAGGAGAACGCGCGGCTGACGCGACGCCTTCTGGCGCGTCGCTGTAACCGCAGGTTAGTTTGACAATAATCCGCGTAATCATAATCAACAATTGATAGGCATAAAGAATTCAACATATTTATCTTTTGAGAATATCATTTCGGGCAGAACAACTTCTTGACCATTGATGAGCAATGCAGGCAGCTTTACTTTTATTATTTTTGTCTTCGGGATGCTCACTCGGATCGCCATTGAATACTCATTATGCAAGGTGCGGACTTGACCAAAGAGTGTTTTCCATATGCGAGTGCCCCCGCGCAACGTTTGATTAAGATTCCATGGCACCCAGCCATATATTTCAAAAGGCGTCAACGTTGCAATGAATATTTCTGGTTTGTCAGGAATAGATACTAACACCAGATTGTTGTTAAATTTAACTTCGTTTCCATCCGGAACCTCAAGATCGAACCTAACCATTACGTCATCTTTCATTTCAATTGCGGTTACACCTATGATTACTTTATCTCGTACAATCTCTAATCTATTAGGCGGGCCGACACTCCTGTCGCAAGATGATTTTGTTAGGGATCCAAGAGAGGAATCGGGGCGATAGTAATCGTGAACCCAGACGGGCATGCATCCATTAAGTAAAACAAGAAGCGATAGTAATAAAAGTCTATTGTTCATGATTATTCTCATGGACTAAGTAGTGATTGTCTAGCCGTATCCGGCTAGGAAAGAACGAAATATCGGTGTTTACCAGTTTGGCAAGAATTATGCCGTAGTGTGCTTTTCATCATCGCTCTCCTAAAAGATTGATCCTATGCGCCAGTACGCCCGCGCCGAAGCCGTTGTCGATGTTCATGACCGCGATGCCTGAGGCGCAGGAGTTCAGCATGGTGAGGAGCGGGGCTAGACCCTGGAACCCGGCGCCGTAGCCAACGCTCGTCGGCACGGCGATGATCGGTTTGTCCACGAGCCCGCCTACGACCGAGGGGAGGGCGCCGTCCATGCCCGCGACCACGACGATGATCCGCGCGGAATCAAGGATGTCCTTTTTGCTCAGGATGCGGTGGATGCCTGCCACGCCCACATCGTACACGGTCTGGACCGTGCTGCCCAGTGCCCCCGCCGTTACCGCGGCTTCTTCGGCAATGGGGATATCGGACGTCCCGGCCGTGAGAACGAGGACGACCCCCTTGGTCGGGACCTTCTTCTTGTGTTCAATGACGATCGCCCGCGATGCCTTGTGGTAGACCGCGCGTTTGTCCAGCTTCTTTACCGCCTTGAACACGGCGTCCGATGCCCGGGTGGCAAGGATATCGCTGCCCGCCTTCAGCATGCGCTTGGTGATGCCGGTGATCTGCTCCACCGTCTTGCCCTCGCAGTAGATCACCTCGGGCATGCCGTGGCGCAGGCTTCGGTGATGGTCGATGTGGGCATAGGCCACGTCCTCGAAAGGGAGGTGCTTCAGCCGTTCGAGCGCAGCCTTGACGCCGGTCTTGCCGGAGCGGACGGATTCGAGGAGCTTGGTGATGTCTGAAGAGTTCATGAAATGCCTCAATAATAACGAATAACGGTCAACAACGTTGTAACCACTGATCCCGCGAGTGGGACACACGGAATAACACAACCCTCTGTGAAGAATCCTATACAACCCGGACAAGCCGGAACCAAAAGCAGAGGCAAAAGCATCTCTCGCAAAGCCGCAAAGACGCAAAGGAAATCTTTAAATCCTGGTTTTTACGCCAAAGAATATTTGTAACTGACTAACCGTGCGCGACGAAGTCGCCCGTGGTTCATCTATCTTGTTGTTCGTTTATTATGTTTCCTCGGCGCGGGCTGATCGCCGCATTCCTCGATGACCGCTTTCGCCCTGGGCTTCAGCTTTGCGATATCGGGCCGGTCGTTCTTCTTGGTGTACAGCAGGAGCCGCTTCATGTAGGCCGATGCCAGTCTGCAGTTGCCGCCGGCCTTATGGGTGAGAGCAGTCTGGAAGAGCATCTGGGGCTGGTTGGGCCGCTTGTGCTCGATGATGCGGAACTCCTTGAACGCTTCCTGGTACTTGCCCTGCTCCCGCAGGACGATGCCGAGCTTCAGGTGCACCAGGGTGTTGTCCGGGGCCCGCTCGAGCGCTGAACGAAGTTCCTTCTCCGCGGCTGCGTGGTCGTTCCCGTGCTGGTAGAGCGAAGCGAGGAGGATCCTCGCACGGACATTCCCGGGGTCGACCTGGACCGCGTTCCTGAGGGACCGGATGGACGCGTCAAGGTCAGCCTGCGGCAGCTCCTGGCGGTTTTCCTGCCCGCCGTAAAAATCGATCCGGGGCGAGACCTTTATCCACACCCGCGCTGTATCGTCGCTGCTTTCCTCGCGGGTCAGGACGGAATCAAGTTGCTTCCGGGTCTCGACGACCTTTGTCTTGTCCTTCTCGGCCCCGAGCTGACGCAGAAGGGCGTCGCGCTCCTTCCGGAGAGCTTCTCGCTCCCGTGCCGCTGTCTCGACCTGCTCCCGCAACTCCTGGTTCTCCCGGTAGCGGTCGATCTGCCCGAGCAGCACATCGGTGTCCACGGTGCAGCGGGCCTTGATATAGTGCTCAGGATGGTCAAGGGTGCCGCGGCTCTCGTCAGCAACGATATGGGTCTCGACGACACCAGCGGTGTACGCGATGACCTCGTCCTTCGTGAGCTTGTACTCCTTCACCTGGGTTATGCTGGCCAAAAAGGTGCCGGACAGCTCCAGGGCCTTTCGCTGCGCCTCCTGGGTGGCGATACGGCGGGCATCCACCTTGCTGTCGTTGTCGCCCAGGACATAGGTGCTTTCCGCCTCGATGACCTTGATATCGGCGCTGACCGGACGTGTCGAAAGAAGAACGAGCATAACAGCCATGGAAAGGGCAACCATGCAGGAACTACTTTGCTTCTGTACTGAGAATATATTCCGCACTCCACACTCCGCACTTCGCACTGGATTCACTCACCCTTGAGCGCCCTGCCCATGAGGTCTTTCGTGGCCTGCAGGGGGTCCTTGCCTTCATAGAGGATCCTGTATATCTCTTCTACAATAGGCATCTCGATGCCGTTCTTCCGCGCCAGCTCCCGGGCTGCCTTCGCGGTCTTCACGCCTTCGGCAACGGTCTTTGCGCTTTTTAAAATATCTTCGAGCTTCTCACCCTTCCCGAGGCGGACGCCCAGGGTCCTGTTCCGTGACAGGCCGCCGGTGCAGGTGAGCACCAGGTCGCCCATGCCGGCAAGGCCGGAGAAGGTGCGGGGATCGGCGCCCAGGGCGGTGCCGAGCCGGGCCATTTCGGCGAGTCCCCGGGTCAGGAGGGCCGCCATGGTATTATAGCCGAAGCCGAGGCCTTCCAGCACGCCGGCGGCGATGGCGATCACGTTCTTGACGGACCCGCCCAGTTCCACGCCGATGACGTCCGCATTGGTGTATACCCGGAAATAGGGCGTGCTCATGAGCTTCTGGACCAGGCTGCCTGCATCGGGATCGTAGGAGGCGAGGGCGACGGCCGTGGGCAACTTCTGCGCCACTTCCCGGGCGAAGCTGGGTCCTGAGAGGAAACACAGCCTGTTTTGGAACTTCGGCGGCAGCGTTTCCCGGAGCACGTCCGACAGTGGCATGAGGGTGTCGATCTCGATGCCTTTCGAGGCGCTCACAATGATCGCATTGCCGGCCAGGTGGGGGCCGAGCTGCTTCGAGACCGTACGGACCGTGTGGGAAGGGACCACGGACAGGATGTACGGCCGGTTCCGTACCGCCTCTTCGAGGGAGGGGGTGACCGAGATATTCGGCGGCAGGATGAAACCCGGGAGGTACACGCGGTTCTCGCGCGTGCGCTGGGTCTCCTCCGCAAGGTCCTTCTCGAACATCCAGAGCGCGACGTCGTGGCCATTGTCAGCCAGCAGCAGCGCCAACGCCGTGCCCCATGCTCCGGCGCCGATAATGCCTGTTTTTTCAGCCATAGTTAAAGATTATAGAAGGATTGCCGGTGTGTGTCAAAAGAATTGTCTTTTGGCAACTTTTTGACAGTACGGGATTTTTATGGTAACGTTTCGCCAAGGTCGCGTGCGGAGGATATCAGCCAATGTACACAGCAGGCAATATTACGAAGAACACGCTGGCCATGGTCCTGGCGGGAGGCAAGGGAGAGCGCCTGAGCCCCATTACCATGCGCCGGCCAAAGCCCGCCGTACCCTTCGGAGGAAAGTACAAGATCATCGATTTCGCCCTCTCTAACCTGTTCAACTCGGGCATCCGGAAGGCCTACATCCTCACGCAATACCAGGCCTATTCGCTCAACAAACACATCAAGGAATCATGGTCGAAGTGGACCGGTCTCGGCGAGTTCTACGATACGATCTCGCCTGAGACGAGCAGCATGAGCGAGCACTGGTTCCAGGGCACGGCCGACGCCATCCACCAGAACCTCCGGTTCATCGAGTCGACCGACGCCGACTTCATCGCCATTTTCGGGGGCGACCACATCTACAAAATGGACATCGCCCAGATGGTCGAGTATCACCGCATGAACAAGGCGGACCTGACCATCGCCGTGCTCGAGGTGCCCAAGGATGAAGCCAGCCGGTTCGGCATCATGACGGTTGACGAGAACTTCCGGGTGCAGGCTTTCGAGGAGAAGCCGGCCTGTCCCGTCACCATACCCGGACGTCCGACGTGCTGCTCATCCATGGGAAATTACATCTTTTCAAAATCCAGGCTCATGGACCTGCTGAAGCGGGGCAAGCAGAAGTATCAGGACCTGGACTTCGGGAAGCACATCATCCCCATGATGCTCGAGGCCCGTGACAAGGTCTTCGCCTACAGCTTCTACGACAACTCTATCCCGGGCATGGAGCCCCAGGAGCGGGGCTATTGGCGGGACGTGGGCGCCATCGATTCCTACTACGAGGCGAACATGGACCTCATCAGCGTCACGCCTCAGCTGAACCTGTACAACTACAAGTGGCCCATTCTGACCAACCAGGGCAACCTCCCGCCTGCCAAGACGGTCTTCGATGATGAAGGCAGGCGCGGCCACAATCTCGATTCCCTGGTCTGCGGCGGCTGCGTGACGAGCGGCGGCATCGTGCGCCGGTCCATCCTGGGACCCTCGTGCCGCGTGAACAGTTATGCTTTGGTGGAGGACTCGATCCTCTTCGACAACGTTCAGGTCGGCAGGAAGGCGAAGATCAAGAAGGCCATCATCGACGAGGGCATCGTGATCCCCGAGGGCATGGAGATCGGCTTCGACCACGAGGAGGACCGCATGCGCGGCTGCCTCATCACCGAGTCCGGCATCGTGGTGGTGACGAAGTAGGAACGATCAGCAGAGAACCAGATAACCACGGTCCCGCGAGTACGCGGAACATAAAAATAAAGGATCAAAACCTTTGCCACTGATTTTCACGGATTTTCAATTATGATAACTGCGGATAGATAAAAACAAACAAAGACTCCATCCTTTCTTTAACACGGTCAGCTAAATACCGTCTTCTACATCGTCCTCAGTGTCTAAAAGACGTATCCGCCTTTATTGTCTTGCCAATCCGCCTCTTCTGTGTCAAAGGTTGTCATTTCGCCCTTTCGATCTCCTGGCGATCATCAGATACACCCGGCACATCACTCCCGCAATCGCCGCTCCAAGCGCCGCTCCTGCCACGATATCCGAAGGATAGTGCACGCCAAGATAGGGCCGGGACAGTGCGATCAAAGAAGCGAGCACGAGAAGAAAGGCCAGCCAACCCGCCTGCAGGAAGCGCCGCGCAAGGAGGAAGTAGGGCGTACTAAAGGCGAACGACGTCGCTCCATGGCTCGACGGAAGGGAAAGGGACCGGGGACAGGACACGATGAGACGCACGCCTTCGAGGGCCTGGCAGGGACGGGGCCTTGCCGTGACGACCTTCAGCCAACTGCAGGCGAGATCAGCAAGGGACACTGAAATCACAGAGATGATGACCGCTGCGATGGCCGTTGCAAGAAATGTCTTCCCTGAGTCATCCCGAATGGTCGCACCGCAGTAGAGAACATAGAGCAGGAAGGGGACGGCCAGCAGGTATCCCTGATAGGTCAGGGCAGGCATGAGGACATCGAAATAAGGATTGGCCATGCCGCAGTTGATGAAAAAGAAGAGTTGGGTGTCCATAAGATACTGTAGGGAGTTGCGTGATTTTTTGCAAGAAAAGCCTGTGCGTGGTTACCCGATCTGGAAGCACCGCATGGAGATCGAGGCGTGATGGAACCCTTCATAGGTGAAGGCAAGGGGCTCGTCCTTTTGGCGCAGCGCGATGGCGTAGATCATGGGCAGATAATGGTCAGGCGTCGGGACGGCGAGGGCGGCTGAAGGGCCCATGGACTCGAAGCGGATCAGGGCATTGTCGTTCCGCGTGACAAGGCCGGCCCTGACCTTCTCGTCGAACTCCCGCGCCCAAGCGTATGGCTCTGCGTCCATATTTTTGAAATCCAGGATCCCGAGGTTGTGGACGATATTGCCGCTCCCGATGATCAGGACACCGCGCTCCCGCAGGTCGGCTAGTTCTGCCGCGAGGTCATAGTGGAACTGCAACGGCTTCGGATGCCAATCGTTGAACGAAAAGTTCAGGCTGAACTGGAATACGGGAATGTCCGCCTTGGGAAAAAGATGTTTCAGGACCGACCATGCGCCGTGGTCCAGGCCCCAGTCCTTGCGGCAGGTCACCGGGGTCTTATTGATGAGGTCGGTCACGAACTTCGCTTCAACCGGCGACCCGGGGCAGGGATAGGCGACGCTGTAGAGCTCCCGGGGGAAGCCATAGAAGTCATAGATCGTTTTTGGCTTGTCCGTGCAGCCCACGAAGGTCCCGTCGGTGAGCCAGTGAGCGGAGATCACCATGATGGCCTTGGGCCGGGGCAGACGCTCTCCCCATATCCCGAGGCTCCGGGTAAAGTCATTGTCCAGGACGATGTTCATGGGCGAACCGTGGCCTATGAACAGGACGGGCATTTTATCAGGCATGGTCGGATCCTCTCTCTTCGTAAGTCTTGCACAGCGATGAGGTGATGTCAAGGTATTGAGGACACTGAAGTATCCTTGACACTGAAGAGTCGGATCGGCAAGGAAGATAAAGGCGGATAGATCTTTAGCAGGCTGTTGAAAAACGATTTCGGGGTCTTTGCGAGCGAAGCGAAGCAATCTCGTCGTTAATCTTTTCAAGCACTACGGGATTGCTTCGTCGCTCACGC
>JAGVOT010000108.1 GCA_020052615.1 Nitrospirota bacterium
AGCAGCAAGAGAAAAACAAACTATGAAATGGCATCACAATCTAGACGTGTGGAAGCGTTCGATCGAATTGGTGACCGAGATATATAGGATCACGGAGCAATTCCCGCGCCAAGAAGTTTATGGATAGTCGCAACAGATGAGAAGGGCCGCAGTATCTATTCCGAGCAATATCGCAGAGGGAACCGGCCGCAAAAGCACAAAGGAATTTTCTCATTTTTTGTCGACAGCGCAGGGGTCTATCGCAGAGCTGGAAACACAACTGCTGATTGCAGACAAGCTTGGTTATGCAAAGACAGCCTCATCCGTATTGAGTGAGCTGGATGAAATATCAAAAATGATGATCGGGCTGCAAGGGTCCATTAGAAGGAAAGCAACAAAGGAATAATCTCACAAGGATGCTAGTATGGCGGCTGATAGCAGAAATATAAACGGATCCCCAGGCTCGTCGCACGTCTCTCGTCACTCGTCGCTCCCTGCGGTGTCACTCACGATCGACGATCGGATAATATCCGTTCCGAAAGGCACAACCATCCTCGACGCGGCCCGGCGGCTGGATATCAGCATCCCCGTTCTGTGCCATCATCCCAAGCTCACCGCGACCGGTGCGTGCCGCGTCTGCATCGTGGAAGTGAACGGCATGCCGGTGACGTCGTGCACCACGGCCGCGGAAGAGGGCATGAAGGTCACGACCGCCTCGCCCTATATCGAGAACCTCCGCCGGGACATCATCGACCTGATCCTTTCCGACCACCCCTACGACTGCATGGTCTGCGAACGGGCCGGCGCATGCGAGCTCCAGGAGCTGGCCTACAAGTACCAGATCCGGACGCCGGTCTTTCACGGCGAGCGCCGCATCTACCCGAAGCGGGACGGGAACCCGTTCATCGAGCGGGACATGGAGAAGTGCATCCTCTGCGGCCGCTGCGTCAAGGTCTGCGACGAGGTGCAGGGTGTAGGCGCCATCGATTACGCCTACAAGGGGTTCCAGACCAAGATCTGTCCGCCCTTTGAGCGGGACCTGTCGTGCGAGTTCTGCGGGCAGTGCATCACGGTCTGTCCGACGGGCGCCCTGGTGTGCAAGCCGTCCCTGGGCAAGGGCAGGCAGCAGGACATTCGAAAAGTAGCGACGATCTGCCCCTACTGCGGGTGCGGCTGCAACCTTGTCCTGCACGTTCACAAGAACGAGGTGATCAGGACGTCGTCGCCCGGGGACTCGATCAACGAGGGCTGGCTGTGCGTGAAGGGAAAGTTCGGTCTGACCTTCATCAACAGCCCCGACCGCCTCAAGACCCCGCTGATCAGAAAGAACGGCGTCCTGGTCGAGGCGACCTGGGAAGAGGCCTTTTCGTACACGGCCGACCGCCTGAAGCAGGTCCGGGACACCCGGGGGCCCGATGCCATCGGAGGGCTTTCCTCGGCCCGGTGCACCAATGAAGAGAACTATCTCTTCCAGAAGTTCCTGCGCGCGGCCGTCGGCACCAACAACGTCGACCACTGCGCGCGCTACTGACACAGCGCAACGGTGGCCGGTCTGGCCACAGTGTTCGGTTCGGGGGCGATGACGAACTCCATCGCCGAGATCGAGAACAACGACGCGCTCTTCGTCATCGGTTCCAACACCAAGGAGAACCATCCTATCGTCGCCCTTCGCATGATCAAGGCCGTGCGGAAGGGCGCAAAGCTGATCATCGCGGACCCGAGGCGGGTGCCGCTGGTCCGGTTCGCCCATCTCTGGCTGCAGCAGCGGCCGGGCACGGACGTGGCGCTCTTGAACGGCATGATGCACGTGATCCTGAACGACGGCATCCTGGACAGTGATTTCATCGCGGACCGCACCGAGGGCTTCGACGAGAACTTCCGGAAGAACATCGCGGAATATACGCCTGAGGCGGCGGAGAAGATCACCGGGGTCCCGAAAGAGAAGATCATCGATGCGGCGAGGATCTATGCCCGGGCCGAGCGGGCGGGCATTTACTACACCATGGGCATCACCCAGCACTCCCATGGCACGGACAATGTCCTCTCCATCGCCAACCTGGCCCTCATGACCGGGAACCTGGGCAAGGAATGCTCGGGCGTCAATCCGCTCCGCGGCCAGAACAACGTGCAGGGCGCTACGGACATGGGGTGTTCGCCGAACCTCTATCCCGGGTACCAGCGCGTTGCGGTCCCGCAGGTCCGGCGCCGTTTCGAGGAGCTCTGGGACGCGAAATTGCCCGAGCATGAGGGATGGACCTCGCCGGAGATGCTGGACGCGGCCGTCGATGGCCGTCTCAAGGCGCTCTACATCATGGGAGAGAACCCGGTCCTGAGCGACCCTGATATGAACCATACGAAAAAAGCGCTTTCCTCGCTGGAATTCCTGGTCGTGCAGGACATCTTCATGACCGAGACCGCCGCGCTGGCGCATGTTGTGCTGCCGGCCACCTCCTTTGCCGAGAAGGTCGGCACGTTCACGAACACCGAGCGCCGCGTACAGCGGGTGCGGAGGGTGGTGGACGCCCCCGGGCTTGCCATGAAGGATTCCCATATCATCATGGAACTGAGCGGACGGCTGGGGTATCCCCTGTCCTATCACCATACGGAAGAGGTCTTTCAGGAGATCGGCAAGGCGTGGCCGGCCATGGCGGGCATTTCCTACTCACGGCTTGACGAGGAGGGAGGCCTGCAGTGGCCCTGCCCTACGGCGGACCACCCGGGCACGCCCTTCCTGTTCAAGAACGGCTTCCCTCGCGGCAAAGCCACATTTTCCATGGTAAAATATATCCCTTCGATCGAGCAGCCCGATGCGGAGTATCCGTTCACGCTCACCACGGGCCGGATGCTCTTCCAGTATCATGGGGGCAGCATGACGAGACGCGTTGCCCCCATCGAACAGGTGGCCGGCGAGCCGTATATAGAGATCAATCCGCAGGACGCCCGGGACCTCGCCATAACGAACGGGATGCAGGTGAAGGTCGCGTCGCGACAGGGTTCGCTTACGGTCAAGGCGCAGGTGTCCCCCCGGCCGGGGCGGGGCGTCGTGTTCATCCCTTTCCATTTCCGCGAAGCAGCGGCCAACGCGCTGACCAGCAGCAAAGGCCTCGACCCTATATGTCGTATTCCCTCGCTCAAGGTAACGGCCGTGAGGATTGAAAAAACCTGATTGAAGGAGAACGGGATGGTAACAGCATCAGACATAAAGGCACAGAAGCTCCTCAGCGAGCTGGATGATGCCGAGCTTGCGGTGGTTGCGAAGAAGATCAGCATCGAGCCCTATCCGAAAGGCGGCGTGATCTTCCGCGAGGGCGAGCCGACCAGGGGGATCTGTCTTGTCAATAAGGGAAAGGTGGAGATCTCAAAGACCACGGCCGACGGCTGGAAGCAGACGCTTGCCGTCCTCAACGAGCTCCAGTTCTTCGGCGAACTGTCCTTGATCGAAGACCGCAAGCACCACAGCACGAACGCGACGGCCCTCGACGCGACGGAGCTGTACCGCATCAAGACCGAGGACTTCCGGCAGTTCGAGCAGAGCGAGCCCTTGATGATGTACAAGATCATGAGGACCATCGCGCGGATGGCGAGCAGGAACGTCCACACGATGAATGAAAAACTGATGAAGGCGTTGATCAGCTATTAAGGACGCAAGACGTGAGGCGGAGGACGTGAGACAAGAAACGGCAGGGCAGCGGCGTATCACAGTTCCTGTCCAACGTTTCACGAAGAGAACAGCCTAGGAAACGTACTTTATATACTCTAGCGAAACGAAGGAGGTTTAACAATGGCACTTGATCCAACGAAGCACCAGGACTGGGAAATCGCAGAAGATTCGGAAGCACGGATGAAGCCTATCGCCGAGATCGCGGCGAAGATGGGGCTGACGCAGGAAGAGCTGCTGCCGTACGGCCACTACATCGCCAAGGTGGACTTCAAGAAAGTGCTGAAGCGTCTCGACAGCAGGCCCGACGGCAAGTACATCGACGTGACGGCCATCACGCCCACGCCGCTGGGCGAGGGCAAATCCACATCGACCATCGGTCTCACCCAGGGCCTCGGCAAGCGCGGCAAGAACGTGATCGCCGCGATCCGCCAGCCTTCGGGCGGCCCGACCATGAACATCAAGGGCTCGGCCGCCGGCGGCGGCCTGTCCCAGGTCATCCCGCTCACGCCGTTCTCCCTCGGCCTCACCGGCGACATCAACGCAATCATGAACGCCCACAACCTGGCCATGGTGGCGCTCACGTCGCGCATGCAGCATGAGTTCAACTACAACGACGAGCAGATGGCCAAGCGGAAGCTGAAGCGGCTGAACATCGACCCCCACAACGTCGAGATGAAGTGGATCATGGACTTCTGCGCACAGTCGATGCGCGAGATCATCATCGGCATGGGCGGCAAGTCGAACGGCTTCATGATGAAGTCCGGCTTTGCCATCGCCGTGTCGTCGGAAGTGATGGCCATCCTGGCCGTCGCCCGGGATCTGAAGGACATGCGCGAGCGCATGGGCCGGATCGTCGTCGCCACGAGCAAGGACGGAGCGTCGGTCACCACCGAGGACCTCGGCGTTGCCGGCGCCATGACCGCGTGGATGGTCGAGGCCCTGAACCCGAACCTGCTGCAGACCATCGAAGGCCAGCCCGTGTTCGTGCACGCCGGGCCCTTCGCGAACATCGCCATCGGTCAATCGTCCATCATCGCCGACCGCGTCGCGCTCAAGCTTGGCGACTATGTGGTCACTGAATCCGGGTTCGCCGCGGACATCGGGTTCGAGAAGTTCTGGAACCTGAAGTGCCGCATGTCGGGCCTGAAGCCTCACGCAGCGGTGATCGTGGCCACCATCCGGGCGCTCAAGTGCCATGGCGGCGCGCCGATCCCGGTTCCCGGCAAGCCCATGCCGGCAGAGTACAAGGGCGAGAACGTGGCCTGGGTCGAAAAGGGATGCGAGAACCTCGTGCACCACATCAAGGTCGCGAAGAAGTCGGGCATGAACCCCGTGGTCTGCATCAACGCCTTCTACACCGATACGGACAACGAGATCAAGGCCGTGCGCAGGCTGGCAGAGGCAGCCGGGGCCCGCGTTGCACTGTCGCGCCATTGGGAAAAAGGCGGCGACGGAGCGCTCGAGTTCGCCGATGCGGTCATCGACGCCTGCAACGAGAAGAACGACTTCAAGTTCCTCTACGAGCTCTCGACGCCGCTCAAAAAGCGCATCGAACTGATCGCGACCGAGGTCTACGGCGCGGACGGCGTGGACTATACGCCCGAAGCGGAGACCAAGGTCAAGAAGCTTGACGCAGATCCGGACCTCGCCAAAATGGGCGTCTGCATGGTCAAGACCCACCTCTCGCTCACGGACAATCCGAACCTCAAGGGCGTGCCCAAGGGCTGGAGGCTCCGCATCCGCGACATCCTGACCTTCAAGGGCGCGGGCTTCGTGGTGCCGGTCGCCGGCTCCATCACGCTCATGCCTGGAACGGCGTCCGACCCGGCCTATCGCCGCGTCGATGTGGACGTCGAGACCGGCAAGGTCAAGGGCGTGTTCTAAACGCACTTTTCAATGTTCAAAGTTCAAGAAGGCCCGTGCCGGATATCCGGTGCGGGCCTCTGTTTTTTTTTGAGAGGGAAAACGATCAAGAAGTGCTTTTAGAAATAAAATGTTTGTGATAGAGTTGTGCGGGTAAAGCCTGTTCCAATATCTGCGACTCAGGAGGCGGTATGAGCATGACCGCAAAGTTCAAGGACGCATTCTCCCGGGTAAGGAGCAACCTGACCAGTCTCGACAGCCAGCCGCTCAGCAGGGCCGCGCTGGTCATCATCCTGTTCCTCGATATCTTCATCCTCACCGCGATCTTCAACGGCCTTGATGAGCACACTCGCCAGCTGGCCTCTCCCGATGACCGCATACCCCATACCTGCCGGGAGATCATGATCAACAGCCGCTGGAACGCCACGAAACGGATCGACAACCTCTCACAGATCGTCATTTCGCACAGTACGCGGTATTATCTGGTCGAGGAAAAAAAGAAGGAACGCCATCCGATCTGCGAACCCTACCTGGACCTCGTGGACCAGATCAAGAATGACAAGGAGCTGACCGCCGCTTTCGAGGATCGGGCCAAGTTCGTTCGGGAAGCCCGGGACCTTCAAAGGGAGATCGGCAATCTGAAAGGCGCCTATGACACGTCGCTGCTCGAGACCATCGCCAGGCAAAAACAGGGTCAGGCTCATGTCGATGTCCTGAAGAAGGATATCCGGCAGAAAACGGAGGCGCTCAACACCCTGCAGGGGCAGATCGTGTCTCTTGATCAGAAGATCGACGGTAATGGGAAGGTCAAGCTGCTCTGGGAGAGGCTCCAGGGCCTTACGGACCAGGACCGGGACACGCTGAAAACCGACCTTCGCACGATGCACTTCTGGCACCCGGTCAAGCGGTTGGGCATGCAGATGATCTTCCTGCTCCCGCTCTTTGCGGTCTTCTCTATCTGGAACAGTGCAAGCATCAAAAAGAACCGCGGCATCCAGACCCTGGTCTCCTCGCATCTTCTCGTTGTCTCGTTTATTCCCATCTTCTTCAAGATCATCGAGACCGTTTACGACATCATCCCGAAGAAGCTGCTGAAGAAGCTGATCGACCTGCTGGAGTCACTCAAGCTCGTCGCGATCTGGCACTATCTCGTCATTGCCCTTGCCGTGGCTGCTGCGCTCTTTATCATCTACATATTCCAGAAGAAGCTCTTCACCCGTGAGAAGCTGATCGAGCGGAGGATCGCGAAGGGACAGTGCCAGGAATGCGGCAAGCACCTGCCGGCAGGATCGGCCGCGTGCCCATTCTGCGGCTTTGGACAGTTCAAAATATGCAAGAGCTGCGGCAAGCTGACGCTGGTGTACGGAAAGTTTTGCCGGGAATGCGGGCAGGGACAATAGCCTTCAGTGAAGTTTTCTTACTGATGTATGCAAGCTGGCTACTGTTGATCACAGTGTAGTAACCAACCAGATTCTTTCAGTCTAGCCAATAGACTCAATTGAATCGAGGAGCGAGTGCATTCCCCGTAGCTTGTTGCAGGGAGCTTCAATAATGGCGCGGAATACAACAGCGCTTGAATCTCTGCAGGAATGCCTTACTAAAGGATTACATCGAGCAAAAGGCTATTCCATAAAAGTAATCTTAATTTCTTTTCTTGGATATTCCTTAAAATGAACATTAGTAGATTGCCAATCTGCAGTAAAGACAGTAAGTTAGCCTCATTCACCTTGACCATCTTGCGTCATCTATGATACGGTAAGCCGTACCGATAATAACTTGTTGAACTAAGCCGCTGCGCGGCAGTGTTAGTCGCAATCAATTTATCGTAGCAACAATCCCTTCGCAGCATTTCCAATGTTCTTCATCTAT
>JAGVOT010000031.1 GCA_020052615.1 Nitrospirota bacterium
CCGGCCGGGAGGCCGCGCGCATGGCCTTCGCCAGGATGATACCGCATTTTCCGCACTCGATAGCGCCGTCCTGCTGCTCGAAACCGCATTTAGGACATTTCATCAAGACCTCCCGCGTCGTCGTGGGCCCTTCAGCCCGGACATGCCTGCCGGTCTTTCTGCTGTGCGACGATGAAGTGCTGCAGTGATGAAGTCAGGGCCAGAAACGGTTTCCCTTCGCGCCGAATCCCAAGGTCGCTGTACAGAAAGGGAGCCACCGGCTCCCGCCGGGGGAGGCTCCACTAACAGCGAGATTGCCGCGCCGCGAAAAACGCTTCTCGCAATGACCTGTCAAGCGTATTCAGCAACCTGCTACTGCACCGGGGGATGTCCCATGCCCTTCAGCTGGTTGAGCTGGGAAATGATGACGAAGTCCCGGTCGTTGAAGGCGTACCCTTCCTTGCGGATGAAGGACCGGGTGTACAACGTACCCGTGAACTCGTCAAAACGGAACGATCCGATGAGGTCGGTCGTATCCTGCTGGAGACAGACACTCTCATATTCCAGGTCGACCCAGGCGTGGTCGATGATGCCGCCGGGATAGGCCAGTTCGCCGGTGACGACGCGGACGTCCGAGGCCGGGATGCCCATGGACCGGTACAGGGCGCACAGCAGGGCCGCCTTGCCGAGGCAACTCGCTCTTCCCTCGTCGATGATGTCCCCGGCCGGAAGCGCGGGCAGGGACGGATCGAAGCTGACATGATCGCGAACGTAGGCATAGGCGTTCTCGGGCGTCTGGAGAATGTTCACCAGGGCGCGCACGCGCTTGTCATTCGGTGTAATGAGCGTCAGGAGGTCGTCGGGGTCGTTCACGATAATGTCATGGAAGGTGCCGTCAGGCGGTTCACGCAGGGAGCCGGTCAGAAAACCGAGCCCAAAGGCAAGGATGAGCGCAAGGGCTGCGGCGATCGTTCCGGCCGAAAGCCGTTCTGTTGTCGTTTGAATGCGGTCGCGGATACTCATGATCTTTCCTTTTGCGGGACCTGCTGTTCATGATGGATCGCTATCTCGTTCTACTTCAGGCCCTTCCAGTATTTCTTCTGATGGGCAATGATGGAACGGATGACACGGTCGGCAGCGGGCGAGTCCATGACAGGCACGGTCCAGCGCGGCCCGGTGAAAGCCTGGAGGACCGAGCGCACGCCTTCGCGCAGGCCGTCCGGATCGTATCCGCCCTCCAGGGTGATCAGGACCTTTCCGCCGCAGGCGGCGTCGGCGATCTCCCGGACGATGGTCGCCAGGCTCCCAAAACCGCCGCCGGTCACTTCCATGCCGCCGAGGGGGTCTCTGACATAGGGGTCGAACCCCGCCGAGACCAGCACCAGCTCCGGCTTGTACTCCAGGGCGATGGGTTTGAGGACCCGGTCATAGACCACGAGATATTCCGTGTCGCCGAAGCCCGGGGGGAAGGGGGCGTTCACCGTGAAACCCTCGCCTTTGCCGCTGCCGACCTCGTCGAAGTCCCCGGTGCCGGGATAGTGGGGATACTGGTGGGACGAAAAAAAGAGAACGTCCCGGCGGTCATAGAAGGCCTTCTGGGTGCCGTTGCCATGGTGGAGGTCCCAGTCCACGATCAGGACGCGCTTCAATCCGTGCTTCCCGATGGCGTATGCCGCGGCGATGGCGATGTTGTTGAACAGGCAAAAGCCCATTCCCCGGCCGGGTTCGGCATGATGGCCCGGGGGACGGACGAAGGCGAAGACGGATGAAACCGTCAGGCGTGAGTCGTTAGGCGACAGGAGAGCGTCAACGGCGTTCAGCAGGCCGCCGGCGGCGAGGCGGGCAACCAGGTAGGAGCGCGCCGAAAGACCCGTGTCCGCGTCCAGCCGGGAGAAGGCCCTGCCCTCGGATCTCGCCACGGTCTCGATATAGAAGGGATCGTGGACCGCGGCAAGTTCGTTTTCCGATGCTGCGCGGGGTTCGATGAGAGGAAGGTCGCTGAACTCCTTCTCGATCAGATCGTGGATCACGCGGAGCCGGTTCGGACTCTCGGGATGACCGTCCCCCGGATTGTGCTCCAGGTACCGGTCGTCTTTGATGATGGCGAGGGAGGACATGGCATTCCGCCAGGAAGAAGGTAGGAAGATAAGAAGGTAAGAGGGTAAGAAAAAAAATAACAGGATCCTTTTTCCTACGTTCCTACCTTCCTACCGTCTTTCCTTCAAGATTTACCCGGTCTTCGTCTCCAGCGACTGGATGAACTTCTGGAGCTCCGCGGGGTTCGGCAGCGTTTTCGGGACCTTCGCGGTCGGCGCGCATACGGTCAGGACCTTGGCGAGGAGGTCCCTGACGCCGAACTCCAGGATCTCCTTCGCGATCTTCGGGGTGACATTGTCCAGGAGCATGCTCTCCCGGTACCAGCCCTCGCCGCGGGGAGAGATGGGCATGCATAGCCCGTAGTTGAGCGGCCGGGAGTTCGCGCCCTTCTTGAGCGCGATCGCCGAAATGTCCGACCGCAGGAGCTGCAGTCCTTTGAAGGCAGGATTGGAGCAGATCCCGCTTTTGCCCCGGCACAGCGCATCAAACCGCATGATATCGATGCCGCAGCACATGATGCAGGCCCTGGGCCCGTGTTCCGGCGATTGGCGGATGATGATGTAGAGATAATCGTTCTTGTACTCGTACGTTGCGACACGCGTGATGGTCATGGGCCAGTGCCTGCCTTTCCCTCTTGACCGGCGAGGTTTCCGGGATGTCGCGTCGTCATCGGGTCTTTATCAGTTTGCTGAAAAGTCCCGAATTGTCATTGCGAGAAGCGTTTTTTTTCTGCGGCGAAGCAATCTTATGCATATTGATTGATAGTTCAGGCGCCGAGATTGCAATCGAGCAGATGCCTGCTTCCCCCCGGCAGATGGGGTCGATTCGCGTCATATTGATGCCGCAGCAGAGAAGAAGGAGCCGGGTCCATGCTCAGGCGCTTGGCGCAGGACGATGTGAAAAATCGTTCTTGAGCTCGCGGGTGGCAACGTGCTGCATGGCTGATATGGTCGGCACCGCCCTTCCGGAATGATGGCAAGCCCGGGCAATGCATAGGTCCTCCTGTCCGGCTTCCGACCCAGAACGTTATCTGCCCTTCGTTTTCTTCTTTTTTGCCGTGCTTTTCGCGGCCGGTTTCTTGACCGCCGGTTTCGCTTTGGGTTTGGCCTTGCACGCCTCCCAGGCCTTTTTGTATTTATCGCTTTCCTGGGTCCGCTCTTCCAGCCACTGGGACAGTTTGGCGTTGTCCTCCTTCAGGGCTTCGATCTCTTTGATGGCCGCATCCCGCTGGGTCCGCGCCTTGTTGCCGGACACGTAGCTGAAAACGAGCAGGATCGTGACCACTGCCGCCAATGAAATGAAGATGAGCTTTGCCTTCTGTGCATCGTCGATCGTTCCGCGTTCCGGTCTGCTTTCCATTCCTTTTTTGCTCCTCCTTCGAAAGATTAGCAAGACAAATGCGGGTCAAATGCTAGTATCACGAATGTCACGCATAAAAAAACGAATGGCATGAACATTGGCTTGAACAGCCGTTATTTGCGGCATTTGTCCCATTCCTGGAATTCGTGTTAAGGAATTCAGCAGGTTGCTTTAATGATGCCGCTTCACTTCGAACCGGGACAGGGTGACCGGCGTTCCCGGCGCGATGCCGGCCTTCTGCATGGCGATCGCCACCTGGTCTTCGACGGTGTCCACGCCTTCGAGGTCCGGGAGGAGAAGTCCTCTCCGGCCGCGCGCCTGGACAATAACGCCATAGCGTTTGGGGTCCAGGTCCGCAACGCCCTTTACCTGCTCCGGAGAGGTGAGCACGTCGACGGTGTACTCGATATATTCGAGTTCGTCCGGCCGGACACAGGAGAAGCGGGGATCGCAGGTCGCCGCGCTGATGGAGTTCCGTATCACCTCGCCTGCTACGTCCGGTTCCCGGGGCTCGAACGTCCCGATGCAGCCCCGCAGCATCCCCCGTATCTTGAGGCAGACGAAGACGCCGGCGCGCTCGCCCATCTCAGGCGCCCGGTCCTCGTCCCGCGGTAGGAGGACCTTTCCTTCACGAACATACAGCTCGACGGTGTTCTTTGCCAGCTTGACGAGGGGATGCATTACATCTCCCGCTGCACCACGTAGTCTGCGAGCGCCATGAGCGCCTGGCGGGGCGGAGAATTGGGGAAGACGGCCAGCGATGCCTTGGCCTCATCGGAAAGGTTCTGTGCGATCCGGAGCGCATCGCCGACCGCGCCGTGCTTCGCCATGAGTCCCAGCGTATAGGTGAGATCGCCTTCGCTGACCGAGTCGGCCTGCAGTATGCTCCTGAGGGCTTCCTGCTCTTCCGGCTCCGCCTTGCGCATGAGATAGATCAGCGGCAGGGTGACCTTGCCTTCGTCCAGGTCCTTGCCGAGGACCTTTCCGAGTTGCTTCTGGTCGGCGGCATAATCGAGGGTGTCGTCGGTGATCTGGAAGGCGAGGCCCATCTTTTTTCCGTAGGCCGCCAGGGCGTCCTCCTGGGAGAGGGGGGCCTTGCTGATGATGGCGCCGAGCCGGCAGGACGCGGCGATGAGCACCCCGGTCTTGCATTCCACCAGGCGGAAGTAGTCAGCCTCGGTCATGTCGGCGTTCTGGATCTGCATGAGCTGGAGCACCTCTCCCTCCGACATGGTGGTGGTCGTTTCGGAGAGCACGTCCATGATCCGCTGGTTGTGCAGACGGACGGCGTGGTACAGCGCCTTGGAGTAGAGATAGTCGCCGACCAGGATGCTGGCCTGGTTGCCCCAGAGGGAGTTGGCCGAGGACCGGCCGCGCCGGATCTTCGCCTCATCAACGACGTCGTCGTGGAGGAGCGAAGCCGTGTGAATGTATTCGACGATGCTGCCGAGGAGATATTCGGCGTTATGTTCGCGGCAGCCGCACAGGCGCGCCGAAAGAAGGTGCAGCAGAGGCCGGAAGCGTTTGCCGCCGGCGCCGAGGATGTATTTGCTGACCTGCTGGATGAGCGGAACGTCGGTGCCCAGGCTCTCATGGATCCTGGACTCCATGCGTTCCATGTCGGATTTATACTCTTTAAGGATGTCCTGAAGGGTGGTTATCATGAGGTTTTTTCCAGACCGGTTTCTTTTTGAATAATAGGTGAGGGCTATTGTAATGTCAAGGTTTTTTCTGGATTGGTCGCGTGGTACGCCGCGATTCTAATTATTGTGTCCGATGAAGGCGTCCTTCAACAACTTGCTCTGGCGTTCAAATGCCTGGCGGGGGTTCCGGGGGTCCTTCATCAGCGCTATCTCCTGGGTAATAAGGCGGGCAAGATTCAAGGTGTGGGTCTCCACTTTGCCGGACTCCCGCTTATACAGGGGATGGTCCCGGTTGATGTAGATGGTCGTCTCCTCGGAAAAGGCCTCAGGTCCGTCCTCCCCGAAGCTGTCCACTACGCACTGGACGCCCGTTTCTCCGAATTTCATTTTCTTGATGATCGCGTTCGGGGTGAGTCTTCTGACCCTGGGTTTCTTTTTCCGTTTCTTCTCCAGCGGCTTGACTGCGCCGGTATCCGGCGCCGTTTCCGCGGGCTTCACGTTTTCCCCTGCCCCGGGTCCTTCGTTCTTCGTGCTCGCAGCGTCGCCGCCGCTTTTCGCTACTTCGCCGATCGGCAGGGGGCCGAACGGCGAGAGGTCGGGATTCAGGGAGAGCGAGCGGTAGATCCGCTGGAGCGCGTCCTTCAGCGCACGGCTCACCCGTTTGCCCTCTTTGCGCGCCGTGAGCTTCTGGAGGAAGGCCTTTACGTCCTCCATGATCCTGTTCATGACCTCGATGAACGAGCGGTACTCTTCCGAGTCCTTCAGAAACCCCGTGCGATCGCTCGTGACCTGAAGAAAGTCGGCGTTCACTTCGCCCGTCACCCGGGCCATGGCCCTGCCCCACGTCTCCATGCCGAAGAGCTCCCGCCTGACCGTCACCTGCTTTACCTTCACCTCAATGCCCAGGTCCTTCGTTAGAGCGGCGGTCTCCGGCAGGATCACGATCTCACCCGTGACCGGGCCGAAGGCGGTACCGTCGATGACCGAGACTTTGTGGCCCGTGAGAGAGCGCGGCGTAACGGTGTGGTTGTTGATCCGCACTTTAAAGTGCGGGGCCTTGATCGGCGTGCCTTCGATGATCTTGGCTTCGATGTCCCTGGGATCGAACCGGCGGTCCAGACCCATCAAGATCACCGTGGTGCCGTTCTGCTTGCGGAAATCCGCGTCAAGGCGCTCAAACGGGAGCTGCCAGGCGCCGGTCGCCTTCTCCCATTGCTCCTTGTCAAAGGTCACCCTCGCCACGAAATCACCTCGTTTGGAGATCACTTCGAACCGCTTGCATGCCGAAAGGCTTGCGAATTTGCCGATGCCGAACATTCCTATCCGGTCCCGGTGGTGCACGGGCGATTTGGGATTTGAAAGTTTCTGGGGGGAACCGATATTGAAATACTGCCGGAAACCGTCCATGTCCATGCCGCTTCCGTTATCCTGGATCTCAATGCTGTCGTCCGTCATAACGATCTCCACGTGGTCCGCATCGGCATCGTAGGCATTGTTCACCAGTTCACGCACGAATTCGATGCTCTCGGCGTAAAGGCGCTCGCCGATCGTGGTGATGTGGCTCTTGTCGATGGTGACGGGAATGAATTCCTGTGGTGACTGCATGAAGGGATTATCGATGAAACAGAGAGGAAAATCAAGGTGATTATGGCAAAGCGCGGGAGCGTGTGCGGCAATATATCGGGCACGGACACGATGCCTGACACATTGCCTCGTATCGGATCATAATTTCATCGCGTCCTGGACCTGGGCCAGGGTCTCTTTGGCGATGGTGCGCGCCTTGCGGGACCCTTCTGCGATGATCTCGGCCACCCTCTTCGGGCTTGCAGAGAGCTCCTGGCGCCTTTCCTGGATCGGTTTGAGGTACGCCAGGAGGTGCTTCAGGAGTTCCCGCTTGTCGTCGACGCATCCGATGCCTGCGCGGCGGCACTCCACATTCACATGGTCGCACCATTCCGTAGGCGCGAAGATCCGGTCGAGGGTGAACAAGGGGCAGATGTCCGGGTTGCCGGGGTCCTGCCGGCGCACGCGGGCGGGGTCGGTGATCATGGCCATGACCTTCTTCGTGATCTCTTCGGGCGTGTCCGAGAGATAGAGGCAGTTGTTGTAGCTCTTGCTCATCTTGCGGCCGTCGGTGCCGAGGAGCTTGGGGTACTGCGTGAGCAGGGGCTGCGGTTCGGGAAGGACGTCCCCGTAGAAGGCGTTGAACCTGCGGCCGATCTCGCGGGTCAGTTCCAGGTGGGGCAGCTGGTCGACGCCCACGGGCACATAGTCGGCCTTGTAGATGAGGATGTCGGCGGCCTGGAGCACCGGATAGCCGAGGAACCCGTAGGTGTACAGGTCCCGGTCGTCGATCTGCTCCATCTTCTCCTTGTAGGTCGGGACGCGTTCGAGCCAGGGAAGCGGCGTGATCATGGAGAACAGGACGTGCAGCACGGCGTGCTCGGGAAGCTGGGACTGCTGGAACAGCACGCATTTCTCCGGATCGAGCCCCGCAGAGAGCCAGTCGATGACCATCTCGTGGACGTAGGTGCGCATCTTCGAGGTGTCGGCGTACTGGGTGGTAAGGGCGTGCCAGTCGGCGATGAAATAGTAGCACTCGTATTCGTCCTGGAGCTTCCGCCAGTTGTCCAGGGCTCCCATGAGGTTGCCGAGGTGGAGAAGTCCGCTGGGCTGCATGCCGCTGAGAACTCTTTTTTTCTTGGTCATACAGTATCCTTGTGTGTCGGGAGCCGGAAGTCAGGAGCCGGAATAAGATACAGGGGTTCAGCCTTCAGGAGTTAACTGAGCAGATACTGAATGAGGAACCGGAGGATCTCCTGCCCCAGGAAAAAATAGAGTACGTAAATGACCACCGGCCAGATGATGGCGCCGAGGACGCGAAAGACCAGGAGGGCCATGAGGATCAGCATACCGAAGCGCTCCAGACGATAGTAAGCGGCTCCAAGCCGCTCCGGCAGCAGCCAGTAGACGATCCTGCTCCCGTCCAGCGGCGGGATCGGGATGAGGTTCAGCACCGCGAGTGCTACATTGATCAGTACCCCGTAGCTGAGCATCAACGCGATCGGGAAAAGGGCCTGACCGGAGATGTCGCTGAGGCCGCTTTCTTTCACGGCAGGGAAGATGATCCGCAGGACCAGGGAGAAAAGAACGGCCATGAGAATGTTGATCCCCGGACCAGCCAGCGACGAGAGCGCCATGCCTTTCTTCGGGTCCTTGAAATACCGCGGGTCAATGGGCACAGGCTTCGCGTAGCCGAACACGAACTGCCCGTTCGTGCTGAAGTACAGCACCAGCGGCATGATGATGGTGCCGATCAGGTCGACGTGCGGGATCGGGTTGAGCGTGAGCCTCCCCAGGTCCCGGGCCGTCGGGTCGCCGAGCCTGTTCGCGACCCAGCCATGGGCCACTTCGTGAAACACGATGGCGAACACGAGCGGCATGGCCATGACGGCGATCTTCTGTATTGATGAAAGCTCTTCCATAAATTCAGAATTCCAGTTTACCGCAGCCAAAAGCAGGCGCTTCTAAGCGGGGTCACAGAGGGCGCGGAGAAAAAACAGGTGGCGTCAAATTGAGAAGGCTTAAAAGCCTGATGCTGATCCGTTGCCTTCAAGTCCCTTGGTTTCAATCCCTGCGAATTGGGATCCCCCGGCTCCCGCCGGGGGAGGAATGCGGAATTCGCGGGAGGCCGCGTTCCTAAAGGGAGCCACCGGCTCCTGCCGGTGGGAGCTCCGCTAAATCTCAGCGGTCTGCGCTCTGCGCATTGAAAATATATATTCGTGAAGATTGATACTAAAGGAAAGGGGGTAGATGTGTCAAGGGAAAATGGCGTAGGGCGGCGCGCTATTCCTTCACGAGGGTGAACTTGCCGTCCTCGATCATGATGAAGAAGAGCTTCTTCTGGGATTCTCCGCTTCCCATGAACGACGTCGATCCGGAGATGCCCGGGAAGTCGCGAAGGTTCAGAAGCCCGTCCCTGATCGTCGTGGGCGTGTCCTTTTTCTCCTTCAACAGGGCGAGGACCATGGAGGCGGCATCATACGCCTGGGCAGAGAGGATGTCGGGTTCTTCCTGGTAGGCGGAGCGGTATGCATCCACAACGGCCTTGACCGCGGGCTCCGGATTCTCCGGGTAGAAGCCGTCCACGATGACGGCGCCTTCGGCATGGCGGCCGGCGCGCTCGATCAGGTCGGGCGTGTGCCAGTTGTTGGAACCGATGATCGCTTTTCCGGTTATGTTGTAGAACGCCAGCTGGGGGAGCAGCAGGCCGACCTTTTCCGCGTAGCCGGGAAGGTACAGGGCGTCGAAGGTAGGTATGTACATCTGGAACAGCTTCTTCCGTTCCTTGTCGTCGTCGGGGATCGGTATCTTCTGGGACCGCAGATCGATCTCGATGAGCTTCCGGATGAAGGGGCCGAAATCATTTGTTTCCGGGGGATACATGATGGTCGCGAGGATCTCGGCCTTCCGGGCGAGATCGCGGGTGAAAACGCGGGCGAGGTCCCTGCCATAGGGATCCTCGGGAGCGAAGATCACGAACTTCCTGAGTTTCTGTTTGAGGCCATACTCGGCGGCGGCGGCGGCCTGGGTCGCGTTGGTGAGGGCGTTCCGGAAAAGCCACGGGCTCAGCTCGATCAGGCCCGCGCCCGGAGCGGTCGGCGTGAAGACAGGCAGCTGGACCTTCGCGAGCGACGGCGCCAGAGCCTCGACCTCACGGGACAGAAGCGGCCCGATAACGGCCACGACGTTCTTTGTTGCAAGCTCGTTCAGCCCGGCAACGGTCCTGTCGGGCGAACCTTCCGTATCTTTCACGACGAGTTCAACGCGGTTCTCGGGGTTCTGGATATTATAGGACAGGACCGCGAGTTGGATCCCCTTGAGCACGCGGTCGCCGAAGAACGAGGCTGGTCCCGTCTGCGGGACCAGGACGCCAACGTTGTACCGCGGCGCCGTGAGCCCTGCAGTGGCCTGGGCCATCAGGATCTCTGCCCGGGTCTTTTCCGGATGGGCGGGGAACGCTGCCAGGAACCTTTTTGCCGCCTCGATGGCGTCCGAGTAGTTCCGCTGTTCGATCTGGAGCCCGGCAAGCCGCAGGAGCGCGGCGTCCGATGGAAAGGCCGTACCGGCGGCGAGCGTCTTGAGCTCGCTTTCCGACAGGTTCTTCTCGACGATCTCGCGGATGCGGTCTCTGTAGCCCGGCCGCTGCTTTTCGGGCGCGTTCTCCGACAGATACACGAACTCCCGGAGGGCGGCAGGATAGTTCTGCCTGATCACATAGGCGGTGGAGAGCATCTCGGCGATGCGCCGGAGCTTCGCCGGTTCGGTGATCCTGCTCCGGTCCTCGAGGTTGTCAATGGCGAGGTCGTACTCCTTCAATTCGAAGTAGCACAGGCCGATCTTGTATTTCGCCTCGCCGATGAGCGAAGAAGCCGGATATCCCTCGATGAGCTTCTTGTAATAATTGAGCGCCTGCTTGTAGTTCCTGGTGGTTAGCTGGATCTCTCCCATGAGGGAGAGGGCCCGGTCGGTATGCCTGCTCTCGGGGTAGGTGGTGAAGAAACCCTCCACAGCCTTTTTTGCCTGATCATACTGTTTTTTGGCAAAGAGGGTCTCGGCGTGGTCGATGAGCGCCTGGGCGTCCTTCTCCCATTGCGGCTCCGGGGCGAGCGCGGGCGCGCAGCCCAGCGAGGCGGTCAGGGCGATGAGCAGGAGCATCGCCGACAGGACGATGACGGGCCTCGACAGCATCAGGTTATTTCGCCTTCTTTGCAGCAGCCTCTGCTTTGGCCGCCTTGGTGCGCGCTTTCAGGGTCTCGGCTTTCCGCTTCCGCCTGCGTCGCAATTCTCTCTCTCTTTCACGCACTGGTATGGTTCTCCTTTTTACGAAAATGGCCGATGAAATCAGCCTGCACACTATAACGAAGACGGGCAGATTTGTCAATCCCTGCGAATTGGAATCCCCCGGCTCCCGCCGGGGGAGGAATGCGGAATTCGCGGGAGGCCGCGTTCTTAAAGGGAGCCAGCGGCTCCTGCCGGTGGGGGCTCCGCTAAGGATGAAAGCTTGTCGTCAGTCGGCAGCAGACGGCTCATAGTTGTCAGTCAGGGCCACAGGGGCAGCGGGAACCTCATCTTTGCGTTCAGGACATCCGACTGTCGACTATCGGCATTTTTTGACCGTTTTTTCCCTTGATTTATTCAGGCTGATAGATTAGATTATGTCCTGTCGTTCAGCCTGTAGGGGCGAGTAGCTCAGCTGGGAGAGCGCCGCGTTCGCAATGCGGAGGCCGAGGGTTCGATCCCCTTCTCGTCCACCATTTCTTCATTCACAGCGTAAAGCAAAGCCTTGCATGATGACCATGCAAGGCTTTTTGTTTATCAGCGGGTGACGAGTGATTTGTGTGCCGGACTACGACGTTCTGAGCGCTTCCACAATATTCATCCGCGCTGCGCGGAACGCAGGCAGCACTCCGCCGACCAGTCCCATGAAGAGCGAGAAGGCGAGCGACTGGATAATGATGTCCGGCGTGAGGGTGAAGGAGAAGGCCAGCTCCGAGAAGGTCTGCCAGTTGACGGTCGAGATGGTGAGGAACTGCAGGAACGACGATACGAAAATGCCCGCGAGACCTCCCGCGAGGCCCAGGAGCAGGGACTCCAGGAGGAACACGATCATGATGCTCCGTCTGCGGAAGCCCAGGGCCCGGAGCGTGCCGATCTCGGCGGTGCGGTTGGCCACGGCCGCGTACATGGTGATCATGGCGCCGATGACCGCGCCAAGGGAGAAGATGAACGTGAGCGTCATGCCCATGATGCCGAGGAAGGTGGCCATCATCTCGGACTGGTCGCTGTAGTACTGCGTTTCGCGCTTCGCCTCCACGGTGAGGCGCGGGTCCGCTTCGATCCGCTCCTTTACCTTCGGGAACTCCAACCTGTTTCGCAGGCGGAAGATTACCGATGAGTAAACAGGCCGCCGGAAGGCCTGCATGAGCTGGTCCGCGTCCCCCCATATCTCCGAGCTGAAGCCCGTCGTGCCCGCGTCGAAGGTACCCACCACGGTCCAGTCCCGCATGCCGAACCGCAGTGTCTCGCCGATCCCGCCGCCCTTGAACCGCTTCGCCACGCTCTGTCCGGCGATCACTTCGGACGATCCCGGCCGGGGCATATGGCCCTCGACGAGCTTCACCTGCGGCCGCAGGGCGAGCGACGTTACGCTGACGCCCCGGATCACCACGTTCGACGGCTTGTCGGTGCCGCGCTTGGGCAGGGAGATGAGGACGACGATCTCCTTGGCCAGGAGCTGCCTGCCGTCCGTGCCGACGGCGATCTCGGGCTGGGTCTCGATCACGGCCGCCTGGCCCCGGTCCACGCCGCTCTGGACCTCGGACTGCGAGGCCTTGCGGATCACAACGACGTTGTCCGGCGAGCCGGTCTCGACCAGTGTCTTCCTGAGCCCCGCCGCCAGCATCAGCGTTGCCGCGAAAACGAAGACCACGAGCGCCATGCCCGATGCGGTCAGCACCGTGGTGAGCCGGCGGGTCCAGAGGTTCCGGAAACTATAGGAGAATGGTATAGCCATAAATATTAGACTACAAGATCAAAACCTTTGACACTGAAGGAGCGGATAAACAGCGGATAAAACCGGAATGAACCCGCCGTTGTCACAGGCCCGACCGCAGATCAAAACTTTTGACGCGGAAGAAAGGAAGAACGTCGGTAAAGTCGGAATAAATCCGCCGTGATCAGAGGCCTTTATCCGCTTTGATCTGTGACAAAAAATTTCAAGGTTTCTATGCTATTCTTCTCAATCCATCGGCGATGTTGATGGTCGCGCCGCGCCAGGTCGGGAACACGCCGGCGACCGCCCCGACGACGAACGCTGCCAGCAGGTCGAGATAGATGGTCTCGGCCGTGATGCGGAAGACCGGGACGAACTGGCTCAGCGTCCGGCCGATCCCCTGAGCAGCCGGGAAGGAGAGCGCCACGCCCAGGCAGCCTCCGGCCATGGCGAGGACGAGCGACTCGCCGAACACGACGCCCGCCACGTGCCATCCCCCGAAGCCCAGGGTCTTCATCGTGGCGTACTCGGCGATGCGCTCCCGGGCCGTCATGGCCATGGTGTTCGCGGCAACGACCATGATGATCACAATGACCACGTAGGACACGAGCCGGATGGCGACGATGATGGCCTCGGTCATGGACACGAAGCTCATCTGGAACGCCCGCTCGGTCTCGGTGAGCGTCTCGGCCAGGGAGTTCTTGAACATGCCGTCGACGAAGAGCGACACTTCAGCCGCCAGGTCCGGGCTGGCGAGGCCCAGGATGTAGAAGCCAACCTGGTCGGCCCGGCGCGGCGTGGTCTTTCGGACGGACTCGTTCAGGTAGTCCCAGTGGAAAAAGAACTGGGTCTCGTCGGTGGTGCGCTGGCTGCCATCGTACACGCCGCGCACCACGAACTCCCAGTCGCCGGGGAAGATGGTGCCGCGCAGCGTTACCGCGTCCCCTCTATTCCAGCCGAATCGCTCCGACAACTTCCTGCCCACGACGCAGCCCTTCCGGTCCACGAGGAACGCCTTCCGTTCCTCCGGCGTGAGCACGAATTCGGGATAAAGTTCCAGGTAGGTCTTCGGCTCCACGGCGAAGTTCGGGAAAAAGTTTTTCTCATCAATATAAACGCCGCCGAACCAGTTGCCGTATGAGACCGCAGTGACGCCGGGAACCTGGCGGATCTTCTCTTGGTACGACGCGGGCAGGAGGAAGACGAGGGAGATGGCGTTCCGCGTGACGAGCCGGGAGGCCGAGGACGACTCAACGCCGAGGTACCAGGCAGCGACGAGGGTGCGCAGGAGCCCGAAGGCCAGCACAGCGATGGCAACGCCCACGACCGTGAGCGACGACCTGAGCTTGTGTCGCATGGCGTTCCGGAAGATGAGCTTCAGCATGAACATGCACGGGCTCCTGAATGAAACTTCACGAACCAGGAAGGGCGAAAAACCGATCTTACTACAGAGGCACAGAGGGCACGGAGAACGGCAAGACGACTGGAACAAAGAGATCGAAAATGCAGATGCCTCGCTTTTTAGTAGGGTATGCTTTCTTCACTGGTTTTCTCCGTGTCTCTGTGCCTCTGTGGTGAATGGCTTAGCCGTTACCGGCCACTATCGCTCATCACGCCCTTTTCGAGATGGCGGACCAGATGTGCCCGCTCCGCTGCCCTGGGATCATGAGTGACCATGATGATGGTCTTTCCGAATTCCCTGTTCAACCGGCCCATGAGTCCCAGCACGTCTTCGGCCGAGACCCGGTCGAGGTCTCCCGTGGGCTCGTCGGCCACGAGGATCGTCGGGTCCGTGACTACGGCGCGGGCGATGGCGACCCGCTGCTGCTGTCCGCCCGAGAGCTGGGAGGGGTAATGGTCCATGCGGTCCTGGAGGTTCACTACGGCAAGGGCCGTCTCGACATGTTCGCGCCGCTCCCTGCGCGAAAGCCCGGTGAGCAGGAGCGGCAGCTCCACGTTCTCGTAGGCCGTAAGCACCGGCATGAGGTTGTAGAACTGGAAGATGAAACCCACGTTGACGGCGCGCCACTGCGCGAGGTCGGTCTCGGAGAGCGACGAGATGTCCACGCCGCCGACGGTCACCGTACCGCTATCGGCCTTGTCGATGCCGGCAAGGATGTTGAGCAATGTGCTCTTGCCCGACCCGGACGGCCCCATGAGCGCGAGGAACTCGCCTTCGCAGATCTCGAACGTGATGTTCTCGAGCACCGGGACGGTCTGGGCGCCCCGCTGGTAGGACTTGCTGAGGTCTTGTACGGAGACGATGTTCTGGCGGCAGGGTTGTTGTGTCATGGGTCAAGGGTCATGGGTCAATTGAAATGCATGGCAATTGCACTCCGCACTTCTCTATTGTTCCTTCCGTTTGACGGCAGAGCCGTTCTTCAGCTTTTTCGGCGGGTTTACGACGACCTTTTCTCCCGGCTTGAGGCCGTCGTGGACCTCGATGCCGTCTCCGATCTTTTCTCCGAGGGTGACAGCAGTCTCTACGGCCTTGTCGTCCTGCACGACGAAGACGATCTGCTTTCCGTTCCGGGTGACGAGGGCCGCCGGATTCACCGCGGTCCGGGGGGATTCCTCGTCGGGTGTCATCGCCCGCTCGAGGAATGCCACGCGGGCGCTCATTTCGGGCAGGACAGCCGGGTCGCGCTCAGCGAAACGGACCTTTACCATCACCGAGGCCTTGCTGCGGTCGGCGGTCGGTACGATCATATGCACGACGCCGCGGAACCGGCTGTCCGGCAGGGCATCGAGCTGGATCTCGCAGGGCTGGCCCGCCTTTACCTTGGAGAGGTTCGATTCCGATACGTCCACTTCGACCTGAAGGGAGGTCATGTCCGCGATGGACACGACGGCGGCCTTGGCGTTTGCCGCCGCCCCGAGGGGGGTCACGATGTCGCCGACGTCGGCGTTCTTGGTCAGCACCACCGCGTCGAAGGGCGCACGGATAAGGGTGTACTCCACGGCCACCTGGGCCGACCGCAGGGCCGCCTCGGCGCCGGTCAAGGCGGCCTGGGCCCGCTTCTCACGCGTATCGGCCGTGTCCAGCTCGGACTGGGCGACGAATCCCTTCTCCCGCAGTTCCTTCATGCGGCCGTAGTTCTGCTGCGCATCGGTCAGTTCCGCTTTTGCACTGTTCACGGCAGCGACAGCCTGGTCGCTGGCCGCGAGGACGTCCCTGTTCTCGAGGCGCGCGATGATCTGGCCGGTGCTGACCCTGCTCCCTTCCTCCACACCGAGCCACTCGAGCCTGCCTGTCGCCTTGGATGCCACGGCAGCCTTGCGCTGGGCTACGACATACCCGCTGGCGTTCAAAAGGGTGAATGACTGGGAGGGGTAGACCCGCGCGACAATGGCGGTCTCCACCTCTACGGCAGGATTCGCGATGAATGCGTAAATGAGGATGAGCGCGGCGAAGCTGCCGATCATGATGAGTACCCACCGGGGCAGCTTTCGTTTGCGCCGGAAGGTCGCTCCGGATTTGTCGAGTTTCAGTCTGGACAGATCGCTGTTCGTCATAGATGTTCCTTCAGGAAAGCGGTTCAATGCATGACCACTCGTTTTAATTTTCGCATAGGGTGGGGATTTGCGCAAGGGCAAAAGCGGCGGATGATGCGACGTCGGATATCGATACCGTATCAGAGGGGCGTGGCGGCCGATCAGGGATTGATCAGGTGATCGTCCGTCGAGGTCCTGCCGCCGGTCATGATGACGCGTCTGCCTTCGACCTTCAATGTGCCCTCTGCATAGAGCTGGATGGCGCGGGAGTAGACCTTGTGCTCCTGCTTCAGGATGCGTGCGGAAAGCGTGTCCTCGGTGTCACTGTCGAGGACCGGCACCACGGCCTGGATGATGATGGGGCCGGTATCCATGCCCTCGTCCACGAAGTGCACGGTGCAACCCGAGAACTTGGCGCCATGCTCGATGGCAGCTTTCTGGACATGCAGGCCGGGGAACGACGGAAGCAGGGCGGGGTGGATGTTCATGACCCGGTTGGGGAATGCCTTGAGCAGGGTGGGCGTGATAATGCGCATGAAACCCGCCAGGCAGACGAGCTCTACGTGATGCTTCTGCAATTCCTTGACGAGCAATGCATCATAGGCATCCCGCTTTCCCTTATAGCCTGCGGCGCTTACAGGGATGGCAGGGATGTTGTGTCTCTTCGCCCGTTCGAGCGAGAAGGCGTCTGCCTGGTCGCTGATGACAACGGCAACCTGTGCGGAAAGCAAACCATTCTCAATGTTGTCGATGATGGCCTGGAGGTTGGAACCGCGGCCGGAGACAAGAACGCCGAGCTTTATCCTTTTCATGCTTGCTCCCTGGTGTTGACCGTCTCAACCGATCGTTCGGCGAAGTTCAACATAGCTGGAAGGTAAGAGGGAAAGAACGTATCATGTTGGGAACTTGAGAAGCGAAGAGGGTTTTTCCTACCTTCTACCTTCATCTTCGAGGTACTTCACGATCTGCCTGCCCTTCACGATCTCACCGACGTGAAATGCCTTCTCGCCCAGTTTGGCTGCTTTCTTGATGACCGCTGCCACCTGTTTCTTCGGAACGGCGATGACCATGCCCAGCCCCATGTTGAAGGCGCGGTACATTTCACTGTCGTCGACGCCGGATTTTTTCTGGAGGAGCTTGAAGATGGGCGGGATGTCCCAGGTCTTTTTCCGGATGAGTGCCTGCGCGCCCTTGGGGAGCATGCGGGGGGTGTTCTCGGTGATGCCGCCGCCGGTGATGTGCGCCATGCCGCGGATGTCGAAATCCTTCATGAGCGCCATGATCGTCTTTGCGTAGATCTTCGTCGGGGTGAGCAGCACCTCGCCGAGGGTGCCCTTCCCGAGCTCCGTCAGGGTATCGTCCACGCCGTACCCGGCCCTTTCGAGCAGGACCTTCCGGACGAGCGAGTAGCCGTTGCTGTGAAGCCCCGAGGACGCAAGGCCGATGAGCTGGTCGCCGGTCTTTATCCGGGAGCCGTTGATGATGTTCTTTCGCTCCACCACGCCCACGGCGAAACCGGCGAGGTCGTATTCATCCTCGCCGTAGAACGACGGCATCTCGGCTGTCTCGCCGCCGATGAGCGCACAGCCCGCCTGTTTGCACCCGTCCGCAATGCCTTTGACGACCCCGGCATGGTCCTCGGGTTTCAGTTTTCCCGTGGCGAAGTAGTCCAGGAAAAAGAGGGGCTCTGCACCCTGAACAACAATATCGTTGACGCACATGGCGACCAGGTCGATGCCTACGGTGTCGTGCCTGTTCATCAGGAAGGCGATCTTGAGCTTTGTTCCTACTCCGTCGGTGCCTGATACGAGAACGGGATTCTTGTACTTCTTCAGGGCGAAGAGGCCGCCGAAACCGCCGATGTCCGTCAGGACCTCAGGGCGTAGCGTGGATTTGACGAAGGGCTTGATCTTCTGAACAAAAAGATCGCCGGCATCGATATCTACCCCTGCGTCCTTGTAGGTTATGGCCATTGTTCTCCTCTAACTACTTGAAATAAATAAAAAAATAGAATATCAGTCCCGACCCTTGGTTTCTGGCCAAAATCGGTACGATACTACCTGTAACCCCTCGGAATGTCAACAGGTTTTCGCTGATACAGGAAGAAGCAGGAGGCAGGGTGGTACGGTCTATTTCGCCACTTTTTGCTGAATGTCCCGTACGGTCGGATTGTGCAGGAGCTGGAGAAACCTGGGATTGGTCATGAGGGCTGCCGTATCGCCCGAGTTCACGGCGTTCATGATCTCCGGGTCTTCGAGGATCTTCGTGAACTGCGGGTCGTCCTTGAGCGACTGGATCATGGCCATTACATCCTTGTCGGCCATCATCTTGTCCTGGAGGGACTTGGTGTCACCGCTCGGGCCGGAAGGCGGGGATGAGAATGCACCTTGCTGACGGATGGACCTGACCTTTGCCTCCTCGAGCGTGAGTATGCCCAGGGCGCCGGTCCTGATCGTGTAAATGCCGTTGCTGAGCGAAAGGACCTCGCCGGCGATGACGCTTCCGTCGTTCAGTTCGATCTCCCTGGTCTCCCCGGCAAGGAGACGTCCGGAAAAGGGGAGCATGAGGAGCAGGGCAATGACGAGCGCGAGTTTCATGGGAATACTATAGCGTATCCTGCGCCGGATTGCAACGGCTGATCGATCCTCTGCGGACCCGGGCGTCCGGCAGGACCTTTATTACCCGGCCGTATCTGACCTTGACCGCGTCGATATTCCGGCGCTTTTGGCCGATGGCCGTCGAGAGGTCCGCGGGATTGACCAGCAGGGTGACTGTTCCGGCCCGATCGCCGGTGGAGAGGAGCGAACATATCTTTTCCAGGAACCGTGACGACTCTACGAGCTGCCGGAATGCAGGATGCCAGGGGCCGGCGAGGATCGTGCCGGGACGCTCCAATTCCGCCGTCGGCTGGAGTCCCACACGGATGACCTCGATACCTGCCTGCTCGAACCGCTCCACAGCTTGATGGCACAGCAGAACAGCGTCATCGAGGGGGAGGGGAGAATATCTGCCGGCGCGATAGAGCTCTGCGAGGGGGGTATCCTTGATCACCAGGGCAGGGTATATCCGGACGAAGTCGGGCTTCAGGGAAATGACCTGAGATACCGTTTCCTGGAACGTCTCCGGCGCATCGCCCGGAAGACCGGGCATGAGCTGGAGGCCGATGGAGAAGCCCTCAGCACGGAGCAGGTTGCAGGCCTTCCGGGCATCTGCGGACGAGTGCCCCCGTCCCGAACGTTTCAGCACCTCGTCGTCCATCGACTGGACACCGAGCTCAATCGTGGAGACGCCGTACGATCCCAGGACTGCAAGAATATCGGGCGTGATGGAGTCAGGCCTGGTGGACAGTCGGATGTTCGCAACGCTGCCCGACGTGATGAATGGCCGGACCGCCTCCAGATATGTCTTTTGCCCGGCCAGGGGCAGTGCGGTGAAGCTGCCGCCGTAGAAGGCGACCTGGACCGGCTCGGTATCTCTGCGCGCTGAGAGGTATTGGTTTATCGAAGAAGATAAAGATGAAGCATCGGGCGGCTTGTTCTTGCCCGTGATGTTCTTCTGGTTGCAGAACACGCACTGGTGCGGACAGCCTGCGTGGGTGATGAAGAAGGGGATGATCATGGGGTAGCCAGGGAGCAGTCATGAAGCAGCCGAAAGGCAGTCAAGATGCAGTCAAGAAGCGGTCACGAGGCAATTCAGAAGATGTTTTTGGACTGTCTTACGACTGCTGTATGACGCCGCACGACTGCCTTATGACTGCTGTAAGACTGCCTTACGACTGCAGTACGACTGAACTTCAGCTATCGACTGCTGCTCGACAGTTTTTCCAGCGCTTCTCTCGCCGCCCGCTGCTCTGCTTCCTTTTTGCTCCTGCCGGTCCCGCGTCCGTACACCTCGCCCCTTACGGAAAGCTCGACCTCGAACTGCTTCTGGTGGTCGGGACCGGTTTCGGAAACGACCCGGTATTCCGGGAGGGTCTTGAGGCGCTCCTGGCAACGCTCCTGGATCTCTGTCTTGTAATCAGATGTCCCGCCGGTTGTCCGGGCCTTCCTGATCGTGTCATCGAAGAACCGGATGATGAACGCGCCGGCGCGTTCGATGCCGCCGTCAAGATAGAGCGATGCCACGAGGGCCTCAAGGCTGTCGGCGAGGAGCGAATCCTTGTCCCGCCCGCCGGTCTGTTCTTCGCCTCGTCCCAGCAGCAGGTAATCGCCGAGGCCGATCTCTCGGGCCACGGCTGCAAGTGAGGGCTCGCTGACCACAGCGGCACGGATGCGGGACAGATCCCCCTCGGAGGAGCCGGGAAGATCGTTCATCAACCGTTCGCTCACCACGAGGTTCAGGACGGAGTCCCCCAGGAACTCCATGCGCTCATTGTGTTCGGACAGGCGGTTCTCGTTCGCGTAGGACCGGTGGGTGAGCGCGCGTTCCAGCAGTTCGGCATTTCTGAACATATAGCCGATATGCTGCTGGAGCTCCGGGGCGGGACGCATGCTACGACCGGTATTTTCTGAAGATGAGGGTGGCATTGGTGCCGCCGAACCCGAAGGAGTTCGACATGGCGATGTCTATCGATGTCTTCCTCGCCGTGTTGGGGATGTAGTCGAGGTCGCACTCGGGATCGGGATTCTCCAGGTTGATCGTCGGCGGCAGGATGCCGCGCACCAGCGCGAGGACGCTGATGACCGCCTCGACGCCGCCGGCCGCCCCCAGGAGGTGTCCGATCATGGATTTCGTCGAACTGACCGGGACCCTGCGGGCATGGTCCCCGAACACGGTCTTGATGGCCATGGTCTCGAGCTCATCGCCGTACCTGGTCGATGTGCCGTGGGCGTTGATGTAGCCTACTTCGGCGGGCGAGATGCCCGCGTCCCTGATCGCCATGTTCATGCATCGGGCCGCGCCTTCGCCGTTCGGCGCCGGGGAGGTGATGTGGTAGGCGTCGCCCGAAAGACCGTAGCCGATGACCTCCGCCAGAATGGTCGCACCGCGTTTTCGCGCCGACTCCAGTTCCTCCAGGACGACAATGCCCGAGCCTTCACCCATGACAAAGCCGTCGCGCTCCGCGTCAAAGGGCCGGCTCGCGCGCGCGGGTTCGCTGTTCCTGGTCGAGAGCGCTTTCATGGCGTTGAATCCGCCGACGCCCAGGGGGCAGATGCAGGATTCCGCGCCTCCGGCGAACATGGCTTCGGCGTCTCCGCGCTGGATGATCTTGTAGGCGTCGCCGATGGAGTGCGTGCCCGTGGCGCATGCCGTGACCACGCTGACGTTCGGTCCCTTGGCGCCAAAGCGCATGGAGATGTGGCCCGCCATCTCATTGATGATGGACATGGGGATGAAAAAGGGCGTGATCCGCCGGTACCCTTTTTCCCTATAGGCCTGGTGGGCCCGCTCGATGGCGGGAAGGCCGCCGATCCCGGCGCCGGCAATGACGCCGACGCGATCAGCGTTCTCGGACGTGATCGGAAGCCGCGCGCTGTCCATCGCCAGCTGGCTGGCGGCGATGGCAAGGTGGATGAACCGGTCCATCTTTTTGATCTCTTTCGGCTCGATGTATTTGGCCGCATCGAAGCCCTTTACCTCGCCCGCGATCTGGGTGGGGATCTCCTTGTCATCGAACTGGGTGACGGGGCCGATGCCGCTCCTGCCGGCGATCAAACCTTCCCAGCTTGTCTCCGTATCCAGACCGACGGGGGTGACCATGCCGACGCCGGTGACCACGACTCTGCGATTCAATGAAGCACCTCCTGCGTATAAAATCCGAAAAGCCAAAAAACCCTCCTCACAGGACAGGGGAGCGGCTTTCTGGCTTTCGGAACGTGCTGAAACCAACGACGAAGAATGCCTCGCCGTTATTTTGCCTTTGCCTTGATGTAATCGATGGCATTCTGGACCGTCGCGATCTTCTCGGCGTCCTCATCGGGGATCTCGACGCTGAATTCCTCCTCGAGTGCCATCACCAATTCCACGGTGTCCAGGGAATCTGCGCCAAGGTCGTTGACGAAGGAAGCCTCGGGCTTCACATCGCTCTCCGGTACACCGAGCTGCTCGGATATGATCTTTTTTACTTTTGCTTCTACATCAGCCATACTCCACCTCCTCTGATTGTGTTCTTGCGGAAATCGTCTCTTTTGTGAATTTTGAATATTGAATCGTGATTTTATATTTACATATACATCCCGCCGTTCACATGGATCACCTGACCGGTGATGTATGCGGCGGAAGGCGATGCCAGGAACCGGACGGCGTTCGCCACGTCCTCGGACGAACCAAGCCGTCCCAGGGGGATCTGTTTCGCCAGGTCGGCCCGCACCTGCTCCGTGAGGGCCTGGGTCATCGCGGTGTCGATGAACCCCGGGGCCACGGCGTTGGCCGTGACGTTCCGGTTGGCGTACTCCCGGGCTATGGTCTTGGTAAGGCCGATGAGGCCGGCCTTGGATGCGACGTAATTGGCCTGGCCGGCATTGCCCATGGCGCCGACGATGGACGCAATGTTGATGATGGTGCCCGAACGCTGCTTGGACATGTACTTGAGGGCCGACTTCGTGCAGAGAAAGGAGCCCTTGAGGTTGATGGACAGCACGAGGTCCCAGTCCTCGTCCTTCATCCTGAGGATGAGGCCGTCCCGGGTAATGCCGGCATTGTTCACCAGGATGTCGATCCTGCCGAACTTTTCTATCACCTGCTCGATCATGGCGGTTACCTCTGCGGACGAAGCCACATTCGCCTTGAGGGCCAGGGACTTCCGGCCCTTTGCTTCTATATCGCTCGTAGTCTTCCGGGCCGCTTCAAGATTGACATCGCAGATGGCCACGTCGGCACCGTCGGTCGCAAGACCGAGAGCGATATCCCTGCCGATGCCCTGAGCGGCTCCGGTAACCAGTGCTATTTTGCCGTTCAAACTCATACCCTGTCCTTATGATCCCTATAAACCAAGAGCACCAAGGGTGTCGTGCATGCTCTTCTGATCTTCTATGTTCAGGACCTTTGCGTCCTTGGCGATCCGCTTCACGAGGCCCGAGAGGACCTTGCCCGGTCCAACTTCGATGAAGGTGTCGAATCCCTCCGCCGACAACCGGTTGATCGAATCTTCCCAGTAGAGCGGGGAGCTTATCTGTCTAACGAGCGACGGTTTTAGCTCCGCAACGGTTCGCAGAAACTTCGCATCGGCGTTGTTCACGATGGGGATGCGAAGATCGCTGATGGCCACCTTGTCCAGTTCCCCGGCGAGACGTTCACCCGCCTGTTTCATCAAGGAGCAATGGGACGGTACGCTTACCATGAGCGGTACGACTTTCTTCGCGCCCCCGGCCTTTGCCAGTTCCATGGCCTTTTCCACGGCCTTTTTCTCTCCCGCAATGACGATCTGGCCCGGCGAGTTGTAATTTGCAGGGGCAACTATACCATTTTTGGCCGCTTCAAGGCAAGTTTTTTCTAGGGCGGTCCGGTCCATGCCGAGAATTGCGGCCATGAGCCCCGCGCCATCGGGCATTGCTTCCTGCATGTACCTGCCGCGCTTCTGGACAAGGGCGACGGCGTCCTTCAGTTCGAAGCCGCCTGCCGCAGAGATCGCCGTGTACTCACCGAGGCTGTGGCCCGCTGCAGCCTCCGCCGCCAGACCGCGGCGCTCCAGCGGGCGGAGGATCGCAATGCTTGCCGCGAGAATTGCCGGCTGGGTGTTCTCCGTTCTGTTCAGCGTCTCCGCCGGCCCATGCATGCAGAGCTGCGCGAGGTCGAATCCCAGGGCGGCGCCGGCAATGTCGAACACCTCTCTGGACTCAGTGAAATTTTCTATGAACTCTTTGGCCATGCCGACATACTGCGAACCCTGGCCGGGAAAGATGTAGGCTATTTTCATTTGTGCGGTCCTTGTGGATACCATAAAAAACAAATCTGCCACAGAAGCGTGAAGTACAGAAGATCCTTCTCTGTGCCCCTCGGCGTCTCTGTGGCGATGAATTTATCCTCTCACTTCTTTGAACTTCTTGATCATAGCCGTAAGAATCTCGGTGACATCGCCGACGATGCCGTAGGTGGCGACGTTGAAGATGGGCGCGTCGGGGTCCTTGTTGATGGCGATGATGGTCTCGGACGACTGCATGCCTGCTACGTGCTGGATGGCGCCGGAGATGCCGGCGGCGATGTAGAGCTTCGGGCAGACGGTCTTGCCTGTCTGACCGACCTGGTGCGAGTAGGGGATCCATCCTTCGTCCACGGCGCCCCGTGTCGCGGCTACGGCGCCGCCGAGCACTTTTGCCAGCTCTTCGAGCAGCAGGAAGTTCTTCTGGCTGCCCAGTCCGCGTCCGCCCGCCACGATGATGTCGGCCTCGCAGATGTTCACCGTCTCGGTCAGTTCATCGATGGTCTTAAGGACCTTTGTGCGGACGGCCCCGGACTGGGCGAACTTCACCTCGACGATCTCGCCCTTGCGGGAATCGTCACGCTGCGCCGGCTTCATCACCTTGTGCCGCACCGTGGCCATCTGGGGGCGGTGGTTCGGCGTGACGATCGTGGCCATGATGTTGCCGCCGAAGGCCGGTCGGGTCTGGTGCAGATGGCCCGTTACGGTGTCGATATCGAGCACCGTGCAGTCCGCGGTCAGGCCGGTGTAAAGCGTCGAGGCGACCTTCGGGAAGAAGGACCTGCCGATGGCGGTGGCGCCGGCAAGAATGATCTCGGGCTTGTGCTGGTAGGCGAGGGTCGTCAGGACCGCCGCGTAGGAATCGTCGTTAAAGTCCTTGAGCGCCTGATCGTCTGCGACATACACGATGTCCGCTCCGTAGGCGATCAGGTCCTTTGACTTGCCCTTGATTCCAGCGCCGATGAACACGGCCGAGAGCTTGGAGCCTCGCTTGTCGGCGAGCTTGCGGCCCTCTCCCAGGAGTTCCAGCGATACGCTGGCGATCTCCCCCTTGTGCTGCTCGGCAAAGACCCAAACGCCCTTGTACGCCGAGAGGTCCTTCGCGGGACCGGCCTGTTCGACGTCCTTTTCGATGGCCTTGAACTCGCATGCCTCGACGCAGGCGCCGCACAGGGTGCAGGCGTCGGTAATGAACGCCTTGCCGTCCTTCATCTCGATGGCGCCGAAGGGGCAGACGGACACGCAGGTCTCGCAGCCGGTGCAGGTATCGGGTTTGACTTTCACGCTCACGACGAACTCCTTGCAGTTCAGGAATCAGCAGCCAAGAGTCAGGAGTCAGGAGTCAGGAGTCAGGAGAAAACCGCTTTCTTCTGGCTTCTGGATTCCGGCCCCTGTTTCCTGCAGTTAGATCAATGATTGCTCTTTCAGCTTCTTCGCCAAAGATGCGACCTGCTCCTCGACGTTGCCCGAAAGGATCTCACGCTGGCCTCGAGGGGTCGGCGGGAATATCCGAACGACCTGGGTGGGAGAGCCCCGCAGGCCGATCTTGTTCTCATCGGAGCCGATGTCGGCGGCTGTCCATGCAGTGACCTTGAGGCTCTTTGCTTTCATCTTGCCCTTGAGGGACGGGACCCGGGGTTCGTTGATCTCCTTCACGACGGTGATCAGGGCGGGGAGGGATGTCTCGACCACGTCGTAACCCTCGTCCATGAGCCGTTCCGCCACCATCTTTTTGCCTTCGACCCGCTCGATCTTCCTTATATATGCCACGAAGGGGATGCCGAGCATGTCGGCCGTCTCGGGGCCCACCTGGGCCGTGTCTCCGTCGATGGCCTGTTTGCCCGCGATGACGAGATCGAAATCGCCGATCTTCCTGATCCCCTGTGACAACGCGTAGGAGGTCGCCCAGGTATCAGCTCCGGCAAAAGCGCGGTCAGACAGAAGGACTACGTCATCGGCGCCGAGAGAGACGGCTTCTTTCAGGGCTTCGGCTGCCTGGGGAGGCCCCATGGTGACAGCGGTCACTTTTCCGCCGTGCTTCTCGCGGAGTCTGAGGGCCTCCTCGATGGCATACCGGTCATAGGGATTGATGATGCTGGGCACGCCGTCCCGGATGAGGGTGTTCGTCTCCCGGTTGATCTTGACCTCAGAGGTGTCCGGTACCTGTTTAACCAGTACAATGATATGCATGTAACGATCTCCAAAAAAAGTCGAGATGCAGTCGAAATGCAGTCATGATGCAGTCGAGAGGCAGTCATGAAAAATCACTGCCGTTTATCCGCGACTGTCGTGTGACTGTTGTTATGATTGCCTCATGACTGCTGTACGACTGCCCTTCGACTACTTTGCTCTCGTCGCTTCCCGGATCATGTCCAGGGCGATGACGTTCCGCTGGATCTGGTTTGCGCCCTCGAAGATCTGGAGGATCTTGGCGTCGCGCATCATCTTCTCGACGGGATATTCCTTCATATAACCCGAGCCGCCCATGATCTGGACCGCATCGGTCGTCACCTTCATGGAAACATCGGTGCCGAAGAGCTTTGCCATGGCCGAGGCGCGGGAGAAATCCTTGGCGCCGCTGTCGATGTATCGGGCGACGGAATAGACCAGGGAGCGCGCCGCCTCGGTCTGGGTCTGCATGTCAGCGAACATGTGCTGGATGGCCTGGAATGAGGTGATGGGCTGCCCGAACTGAACGCGGTTCTTGGCGAACGATATCGCCTCGTCGATGGCGCCCTGTGCCACGCCCACGCCCATGGCCCCCACACCCGTGCGGGAACTGTCGAGGGTCTTCATGGCGATGATGAAGCCCATCCCCTGCTTGGAGATGAGGTTCTCCTTGGGGATCCGGCAGTCGTTGAAGATGAGCTCCGTGGTGGATGAGGCCCGGATGCCCATCTTGTTCTCCTTCTTGCCGAAGGTGAACCCGGGGGTGCCTTTCTCCACGATGAAGGCCGAGGCCCCGCGGGGGCCCTTTGACTTGTCGGTGATGGCGATGATCGTGTAGAGTTCCGCCTCGCCGCCGTTGGTGATCCACTGCTTCGTGCCGTTGAGCACATACTCATTGCCCTCGAGCTTCGCCGTGGTCTGGATGCCGCTGGCATCACTGCCCGCATTGGCCTCGGTGAGTCCGAACGCCACGAGGCTCTTGCCGGTGGCCACATCGGGGAGGAACTTCTTTTTCTGCTCCTCGGACCCGTAGAGCAGAATGGGATAGGTCCCGAGGGCGCTCGAGGCGTAGGTCGTTGCGACGCCCACGCAGGCCTTGGAAAGTTCCTCGACGGTGATGCAGAGTTCGAGGCTTTTCTTCCCGAGGCCGCCGTACTCTTCGGGGATGAACAGGGCGTAGAGATCGGCCTGTGCAATGGCCTTCATGATGTCCCGGGGGAACTTGTTCTGTTCATCCAGTTCTGCGCGGACGGGCACGATCTTTTCCACCGCGATCTGACGCGCCAGGTCGCGGATCATTATCTGTTCTTCTGTCAGCAGGTAATCCATGGATCCTCCAGAAAAATCAAAATATCAAATTTCAATCTTCAAATAACAAATAAATCTTATACTCTCAATTTCAAATAGTGACGTCTGGAATTTTGTGACGTGGAATTTATTTTTGCTTTGGTGCTTGTTTCTTGGTGCTTGTCAGTCTACCATCGTATCAGCGCCGAGGCCCAGGTGAGGCCGCCGCCGAAGGCCTCGAGCAGGATGAGCTTGTTCTCTTTCACCCGCCCGTCCCGCACCGCCTCGTCGAGCGCCGTGGGGATCGTTGCCGCGGAGGTGTTCCCATACTTGTGAATGGTCAGGACGACCTTCTCCATCGGCATGTTCAGCCGCTTGGCCATGGCCTGGATGATGCGGAGGTTCGCCTGGTGCGGCACGAGAAGATCGATCTCCTCGGCCTTCACCTTGTTGTGGTCAAGGGCTTCCTGCACCACGTCCTCGAGGGCGCGTACGGCCACTTTGAAGGTCTCGTTCCCCTTCATCTTGATGTAGTGCATCCGCCTGGCCACGGTATCGTGCGTGGCCGGGTGCGCTGCCCCTCCCCCGGGGATATGCAGGAGATCGCCCAGGGAACCGTCGGAGTGGAGGTGGGTGGAGAGGATTCCGCGCTTGCCGGCGTGCCGCTGGACGACCGCGGCGCCGGCGCCGTCGCCCCAGAGCACGCAGGTCGTGCGGTCCTCCCAGTCCGTGTAGCGGGACAGCGCTTCGGCACCAACCACGAGGATGGTCTCGTGCATTCCGCTCCGGATGAACCCGTCGGCGATGGAAAGCCCGTAGAGGAAGCCGGAACAGGCAGCATAGATGTCGAAGGCCGCGGCCTTTTTGGCGTGGAGTTTCGCCTGCAGCACGCATCCGAGGCTCGGCATGGCAGAGTCCGGTGTGAGCGTTCCGACGATGATAAGGTCGAGGTCCTGGGCGGACATGCCGGCCGCTTTCAGCGCCCGAATGCTCGCCTCATAGGCGAGGTCGGACGTCGTTTGGCCCTTTTCGCAGATCCGGCGCTCCCGGATGCCGGTGCGCTCGAAGATCCACTCGTCGCTGGTATCTACCATTTTCTCCAGGTCGTGGTTGGTCAGCACCTTCTTGGGCGCGTAGGACCCGGTCCCGATGATGCGTGCGTGGATCATTTTGTTTTCGTGATCTCCATGTTCTTTACGATGTCTTCGTGGAGGTGCTTGTTGACCTCGCTTTTGGCGAGCTCCGCCGCGACGCGGATGGCGTTCTTGATGGCCCGGTCCGACGAACGGCCATGGCTGATGATGCTGATGCCGTTGATGCCGATCAGGGGCGCGCCTCCGTATTCCGCGTAATCAATGCGCCGCTTGAGCGCCCGGAAGGCCGGCCGCATCATGAAATAGCCGAGCTTGCGGATCAGGTTGTCGCCGATATTCTCCCGTATCATGAAGGCGATGGTGTCGGCGACCGCCTCGGACAGTTTGAGCACGACGTTCCCGATGAAACCATCGCAGACGACGACGTCGGCCCTGCCGCTCATCACGTCGCGGCCCTCGACGTTCCCGATGAAGTTAAGCGAGGTTTCGGTCAGGAGCTTGAACGCTTCCTTTGTAAGTTCGTTGCCCTTGGTTTCCTCCTCGCCGATGGACAGGAGGCCCACCTGGGGGTTCGGATTCTTCAGGAGGTATTTCGCGTACACCTCGCCCATGATGGCGAATTGGAGGAGGTGGTTCGGCTTGCAGTCGACGTTGGCGCCCACATCGAGCACGATGCAGGTCCCCTTGACGGTCGGCATGAACGTCGCGATGGCCGGCCGCTCCACGCCTTCCAGTTTGCCCAGAACGAAGAGGGACGTGGCCATGGCCGCGCCGGTGTGGCCGGCGCTGATAACGGCGACGGCCTCGCCGCTTTTCACCAGTTCATTGGCGACGCGGATGGAGGAGTCCTTCTTCCGCCTGAAGACCGTGGAGGGAGAGTCGAGCATGTCGACGACCTCGGTGGCGTTCCGGACCTCGATAGGCAGGGACCTGGCGGCGGGGTGCTTCTTGAGTTCGGTCTGGATCGATTGTTCGATCCCGACGAGGATGATGCCGACGCCGTATTCCTTTGCGGCATGCACTGCCCCGGCCACAACTGCCTGAGGCGCATAATCCCCACCCATGGCATCAACGGCGATCTTCATCAACGCGATTGCTCCCGGCAAGACAAAAGGCAAAGGGGAAACCCGCAGAGCGGGGTCCGTCTTTGCCTTCCATGAATGTGCGTCGTTAGATCTGCTGGACGGTCACGACTTCCCGGCTATTGTAGGTGCCGCAGGACATGCAGGCATGGTGCGGCTTCTTGACCTCCTGGCACTGCGGGCAGAGCGTGAGGCTTGGTGCCTGGAGGTGCTTGTGGGTACGCCGCTTGTCCCGGCGGGACTTTGAATGTCTGTGTTTGGGATTTGCCATTGTGGTACTACTCCTTTTCCGGTTTAATGATCTTTTTGAGAACGGCGAAAGGGCTTGTTTCTCCCTGTATTACTTCGATCCGGCAGCTGCAGCTCGTTTCGTTCCGGTCAGCGCCGCATACCGGGCAGAGCCCCTTGCAAACCGGGCTGTGGACCGGGACCATGGGGATGCCGAGAAGCAGCTGCTCCCGGATGAACTCCTTGGGCTCGATCTCATCGCCGCGGTAGAACTCGGTATCCAGTTCGCCCTTTCCCAATTCGTGCTCGGCCGCTTGTCCCAGGGATCCCTCGGGGATAAGCTCGAAGTCCATGGCTGCTTCTTTGATGGGAAAGGAGAACCGTTTCAGGCACCGGCTGCATTCCAGTTCGGTCGTCGCTTCGACGGTTCCGTGAACATGGAATATCCCTGCGCCTTCTGCCTTGAACGTCACTGTTGCCGTGAACGGTGTGGTGGCGGTCCCTTCTTCGAACAGGTCGAGCTTGTCCGCCAGCTTGACCGTCAAACCTTCTGGAGGTATATCGTTGATCTTAAAGGCCATTTAAATACCTCCGAGGCCAAGAGTCACGAATTATATAAGGAAGCCCTCGTTTTGTCAAGGGAAAAGACCTGTTGTTCATAGGGCGTGAGACGGGAGGCGAAAAGGGGGATTCCCCATGCGCCGTGACAATTTCCTGTTTCCTGTCTTCCGTCTTGCGTTTTACGTATCACGTCCGACATTCGGTCCCCCGCCGTTCACGCGCCTGAGCAGGATGAGCCCTATAATAAAGAAGGCGGCGATGGAGAGGATGGCAGGCCGCTGGCTCCCGTAGGCCGCGGACACCTGGCCGAAGACAAGGGGGCCGATGACCGCCGATGATTTGCCGACGAGGGAATAGACCCCGAAATACTCGGCCTCCTTGCCCTCGGGGATGAACTGGGTGAAGAAAGCGCGCGTACCGGCCTGTACCGAACCGAGCCCGAGGCCGGCGGTGCAGGCGACCGCCCAGAACTGGGTCTTGCTCTGGACGAAGAACGCCGACACGGCAACGAGCGACCAGAGCAGCAGCGAGATGGTCACGATCCTCTTGGGGCCCCACAGGTCCGTCGGTTTGGAGAGAAGAAAGGCGCCGGTGAGCGCAGTGATCTGCACCACGAGGTACAGCCCGATGAGCTCGCTCTGGCCGAAGGCGAAGGTCGTCGCGGCCAGGCTGCTCGAGAACACGATCACCGTATTCACGCCGTCTTCATATATAAGGTAGGAGAGGAGAAATTTCCGGGGCTCCTTGCGGGACCATATTTCCCGCAGGGTCGTCACGGCGTTCCTGAAGCCCATGATCCCCGCCTGCGAAGACGTCACCCCCGTCCGCGTGTCCCGCGGAAGGACCAGGAAGGCGGGGAGGGAGAAGAGGGCGAAGAATCCCGCGACCATGAACCAGATGCCTTCGAACCGGCCGGCGTTTGCCAGCGGGAGCGCGATCAGGAGCGACAGGATGGATCCCGCGTATCCCACGCCGAATCCCCAGCCCGAGACACGGCCCTGGTACTCTGCGGGGGCGATCCGGGGGAGAAAGGAATTGTAAAACACCAGCCCGCCCTCCATGCCGATGTTCGCGATGACGATGAGAATGAAACCGAAGAGGGCCTCGCCCGGCGTGAGGAGGGAGAACCCGGCGACCGCCAGGACGCAGACATATGTATAGAAGGCAAGGAGACGCTTCCGGAGCCCGGCGTAGTCGGCGATGCCGCCGAGGAAGGGGGACGACAGGGAGACAAAGAGCATGCTGGCCGAGATAGCAGCACCCCACCAGAGATCGCCTTTGCTCCCGCCGTTGCCAACGATGCGGTTGATATAATACACCTGGAAGACCACGGCCGCGATGACCGCGGAGTAGCTGGAGTTCGCGAAGTCGAAAAGGCACCAGGACAGGACCTGCTTCTTGTTCATGGCGGCATTATGGGATAAACGGAGAGGGATTGCAAGGGGTACGTGGAAGGCGCACGCTGTTTCGAAAAATGGCAACGGCCGGCAGTGAAATGGGCATGAATCATGGCGCCGAAGCCGTCTTAAATACGCTGATCCATCTTTTTACTTGTCCGACATTCACCTGGTCAGAGAGCTTCATTTCCGAGAAAGGGCTGGAGCATAATATTTGTCAAAAAGACGGAGAATGAGGATGAGCTGCGCAATGGTTATCCCCGATATGATCACGGCCCACATATTCCCGTTCAAAATATAATTAACCGGGATATCTGTATACCATAAAAACAGACCGTCAAAGCATGCTACTGACAGTTGGCTTAACGGTAAATGCAGGACCAGGATAGTAATGGAGTGCATTCCCACGTAGGAAATGATAGGGATTGGCGGCATGACCCTTGCCAACAGGGCGCACGAAAGGATCCCGGAAATGGCAGCGCCGTAAAACAGGAAATAATTGCCATAGTGCCTCGTATTCATGTCGACCCTTCCATTCGCAAAGCTGCAATAAATAGTCACTCCCAAAAAAGCAAGAAAAAGGGCAACGGCAGAGGCTCTCGAGTGCGGCACAATCTTGAGGCCGGCGTGCTGAATCGTCTTTGCGATGAGGCCGCACCCGCTGAATACGACCGCTGTAAGGGCCGTATCCAGCATCCAGGGAAGGCTTGCTGTCATATACTTGCTTTCCAGGAAAGCAAGTATAGAGATGATCAGCAGGGACACTGCCAGTTTTGTCATGCTGAATTGGAAAGAGACACGTAATAAATGCAATATATTCACCGTTATGAACAGGCATGGTAGAAACCACAAAGGCACATTATTGACAACTTGCGTCCATTCGCTGTTTGCGATAAGCAAACCCAATAGTGGCCGGTAATAATTTGCAGCGGCCAACGGTTGAGAACCGAGCACTGATGATATAATCAGACTGGCAATATGTGAAAGTAAATAGAACAGAACAAAGGGCAGGATAATCGATTTAAAGCGTTTTTTAAAAAAGTCGCGGTACTGAGGATGGCGATAGGGATCGAATACATATCCCGAGACAAAAAAGAAGAGCGGCATATGGAAAGAGTAGATAAACGTCTTGACCGTGCCATCGGGAGTTATATGCCCGAACACCACCAAGAGGATACCGATCCCCTTAAGAATATCTATCCACGCTATTCTCTGTTGCATAGCCGTATAAATTTTATCTTACGCATTCCCTATTTTACTGTCAAGCGGAGTTTGAGCGGCATTGTATCGAGGACCCCGATACACGGATGACCGTTAGCATTCTTTAGTCTTGCCGGTTCAGTTTCTGCTGTTACGCTGGCATCATAGGGAGTGATCAACGGGAGGGAAACATGCAAACGAGAATGCTCGGGAATTCCGATCTTGCCATCACCCGCCTGGGCTACGGGGCATGGGCCATCGGCGGCACGGGCTGGGAGTATGCCTGGGGACCGCAGAAGGACGATGATTCCATCGCGGCAATTCACCGGTCCCTTGAACTGGGCGTCAACTGGATCGACACGGCCGCGGTCTACGGGCTCGGCCATTCCGAGGAGGTCGTATCCCGGGCCCTTGCGGACTGGACGGGATCGAGGCCGTATGTTTTCACCAAGTGCGGGCTGGTCTGGGACCGGCAGGGGCGGCTGTCCCGGAAACTGGCAGCCGCAACGATCCGGCAGGAATGCGAGGCCAGCCTGACCAGGCTTCGCGTCGAGACGATCGATCTCTACCAGGTCCACTGGCCGCCGGAGAACGACGCTGAACTGGAGGAGGGATGGGCAGAGCTGGCGTTGCTCAAAGGCGAGGGGAAAGTGCGCTGGATCGGCGTTTCGAACTTCAACGTTGCACAGATGGTGCGGGCGCAGGCGATCGCTCCGGTCACATCGCTCCAGCCGCCTTTTTCGCTGGTGCGGCCCGGCGTCCGGGAAGAGATCCTGCCCTACTGCAAGCGGGAGGGGATCGGCGTCATCGTTTATGCACCCATGGCTTCCGGCCTCCTGTCCGGCGCAATGACGCGCGAACGGGCAGGATCGCTCCCTCCCGACGACTGGCGACGCCGCAGTCCGGAATTCAATGAGCCGAACCTTACGCGGAACCTCGCGCTGGTCGAGCGGCTCCGCAGCGTAGGCAAGCGCCTCGGCAGATCAGCAGGAGAGGTCGCGATCGCGTGGACCCTCCGGAATCCCACCGTGACCGGCGCGATCGTCGGCGCGCGTACTGCGGCGCAGGCGGACGGTATCATGAAGGCGGCGGAACTACGCTTGACCGAAGGAGATATCACGGAGATCGAATCGGGACCGGCAGGAACTTGACCGACGGATTGACATCTGTCCATTCTGCTCGTTGGGACAGGCTATGTTACACGAGCGAGGCCATCCCCGGAAAATACCCTTCCGAACAGGTTGACTTTTGCCTCCCTCCTGTGATATTTACTCATTCTGCAATACATGTCCGAATGTGTGGAGGATCTTCCATGGGCGTATTCCGGATCGTAGTCATAGGTCTCCTTGCAGCTCTCTTCTTGTTCACCGGACGCGAGAGTCAAGCGGTCATCTACAAGTACGCGGACGAGAAGGGCGTGCCGACCTTCTCCGACGACATGCAGAAGATCCCCGAGCAGTTTCGCGCCCAGGCGGTCATCGTGAGCGGCGTGGTCACCGATGAAACGGCCGAACAGGAGCAGGCGCGGCTTGCGGCCGAGGCCCTGACCCGGCTGGAACAGCAGGCTGCCGCTCCGGCCAAGGCAGAGGAGCCGATCACCAGACGGCTGATACGGTCCGGGGTCGCCGTCGGCTTGTTCGTCGCCCTCCTGTTCGTGGCCTATCACATCGACGCATTGAGGGAGCAGGCGCAGGTCCTGTCCCGCATCCGGACAGGGCTGGTCGTGCTCCTTTTGGTATTTCTTTCCGTCACCCACGCGCGTGATGTCATCGGTCTCTTCGGAACGGTCGGGGAGACGGTAGCAAATCCGGTGGCGGACCTTCAGGAAAAGTCGGCGCAGCGGGGGAAGAAGGCCGCGGGCGCCTACAAGTCCATGGAAAGGGCCCTGGACCAGCGGGCGCACGACGAAGCAGCGCGGGTAAAAGAGATCGAGAAAAAGTTCGACGATGCGGAGCAGGGAAAGTAGAACTATCCTTTTTCTGTCACCGTTCTGATCGCTGCAGTGACGATATCGAGCATTCTTCCCAGCTCCTGCAGCGACATGGAGAGCGGCGGCATGAGCACGATGACGTTCCCCAGGGGCCGGATGATGAGGCCGTGCTTGCGGCACTCCTGGACGACCCGGAATCCCGCCTTCTCTTCGAGCGAGAAGGGCTCCCTGGTAAGCCTGTTCTTCGCCAGTTCGATACCCACCATGAAACCTTTCTGCCGAACCTCGCCCACATGAGCGAGCGCCTTAACTTCGGCCAACCGCTTTGCCAGGAAGGTGATCTTCGGTTTGAGCCGCTGGAGCGTTTTTTCCTTTTTGAACAGGTCGATGTTCGCTATGGCCGCGGCGCAGGCGAGGGGATTGCCGGTGTAGGTGTGGCCGTGGAAGAACGTTCTCAGCTCCTTGTGCTCTCCCAGAAAGCCAAGGTAGATATCCTCGGTCGTGAGCGTTGCGGCGAGCGGCAGGTAGCCGCCGGTAATGCCCTTTGCCACGGCCATGAGGTCGGGGGACACTTTTTCCTGGTCGCAGGCGAACATCGTTCCGGTCCTGCCGAAGCCCGTCGCGACCTCATCGGCGATCATCAGGATGTTGTTCCGGGTGCAGATCTCACGGATGCGCCTCAGGAATCCCGGCGGCTGCAGGAGCATCCCGGCAGCTCCCTGCACGAGGGGTTCAATGACGAGGGCGGCCGAAACAGAGGCGAACTTCTGGATGTTCCGCTCAGCGTGCATGAGGCAGGTCATCTGGCACATCGGATAGGTCAGTCCGTACTTGCAGCGATAGCAGTAGGGTGATTCGATCTTCCGGGTCTGGAACAGGAGCGGCCGGTAGATCGAATGAAAGAGGTCGATGCCGCCCACGCTCACGGCCCCGAGGGTATCTCCGTGATACGCCTGGGTGAGCGAGAGGAATCCGGTCTTGCGCTGATATTGAGGGCCTTTCTGCTGCCAATATTGAAAGGCCATCTTCAGGGCGATCTCTACGGCCGTCGAGCCGCTATCGGAATAAAACACCCGCGATAGCCCTTTCGGTGCTATAGTGACGAGCTTCTCGGCGAGCAGGACCGCCGGGACGTTCGAAAGACCGAGCAAGGTCGAATGGGCGATCTTCCTGAGCTGTCGTGACACCGCCTGGTCGATCTCTTTTTTCCGGTGTCCGTGCACCGTGACCCAGAGCGAGGAGACCCCGTCGAGGTACCGTTTCCCCCGCGTGTCGACCAGGGTGCTTCCCGCGCCGCGTTCGATGATGATCTGCGGTTCCTGCTGCCAGTCCCGCATCTGGGTGAACGGATGCCAGAGGTACTTCTTGTCGAGCTGATGGAGCCTGGTCTCGGTGGAGGCTGATGATCGTTTCGGGGTCGTTTTTTTCTTCGCCATATCCTGCTCCCTTGGTCTCCGAATGGTCAGTTGCTATTATATTTCATCCCATCAAGGTGTCAATCAGAAAAAGGGCTTGAAAATATTCAGTTCTTTTTGGTACAATACCAATCTGCGCCAGCACCGAACAAACAACGGGAGGAAATATTTCATGTTGAACAAAAAACGCTTCTATTTATCCACCGCATTCATTCTCATGGTCGGCGTGTTCGTCGGCCTTGCTCTCTCGTCGCGTCTCGACCTCACCTCGCCGCTCGCGGCCAAGAACCAGGTGTCGTCACGGTCCGTCGAGACGTTGTCCCAGCTGTCCGAGGCGCTCTCCGAGGTTGCCGGGGTGGCCACGCCGTCGGTGGTGAATATTTCAACGACGCGGTTGATCAAACAGAGCGAGCAGGCGTTCGATTTTTTTGATGATCCTTTCTTTCGCCGGTTCTTCGGCGATCAGGCCCCCCATCCGAATATTCCGAAAGAACACAAGGAGCAGAGCCTTGGTTCCGGTGTGATCGTGTCCGAGGACGGCTACATCGTCACGAACAACCATGTCATCGAGAAATCCCAGGAGATCAAGGTCCTGCTGTCGAACAAACGGGATTACAAGGCCAAGCTCATCGGCGCCGACCCCAAGACCGACCTTGCGGTCATCAAGATCGAGGCAAAGGGCCTGACGGCGCTGCCCTGGGGCGATTCGAACAAGCTCCGCGCCGGCGAGATCGTGTTCGCCATCGGGAACCCCTTCGGCCTGAACCAGACCGTGACCATGGGGGTCATCGGCGCCGTGGGACGCGCCAACGTGGGCATAGCGGACTACGAGGACTTCATTCAGACCGATGCCGCCATCAATCCCGGCAATTCGGGAGGAGCGTTGATCAATGCGAGGGGCGAGCTCGTCGGGATCAATACCGCCATCGTTTCGCGGACCGGCGGATACCAGGGGATCGGCTTTGCCGTTCCGAGCAGCATGGCGAAACAGGTGATGGACAGCCTGATCAAGTACAAGAAGGTGGTCCGCGGCTGGCTCGGCGTGAGCATTCAGGAGGTCACTTCGGACCTTGCCGAGGAGTTCGGCGTAACGGACCTGAAGGGCGCGATCGTGAGCGGCGTGATGAAGGAGAGCCCTGCCGAGAAGGCCGGGATCAAGCAGGGAGACGTTCTCCTCCAGTTCAACGGCAAGGACGTGGAGGACACCGGCCATCTCCGCAACATGGTGTCCCAGTCCCCCATCGGATCGAAGGTCAAGGTGAAGCTGTTCCGGAAGAAGAAAGAGATGGAGGTCGAGGTCACGATCGCCGAACTGCCCAAGAAACTGGGCGAAGCCGCCATGGAGGAAGGTCCCGGCGAGGACCAGGAGGAGAGCAACGCCCTTTCGGGCGTAACGGTACGCGAACTTACGCCCGAACTGGCCAAGCGCTTTGGCATCAAGGAGGGAACCGCCGGCGTGATCGTTTCCAAGATCGACCCGGGCAGCAAGGCCTTCGAGGCAGGCATCCGGCCGGGAGACATCGTCATGCAGATCAACCAGAAGGACGTCGCGTCGATCGAAGACTACAAGAATGCCGTCCTGAAGTTGAAGTCCAAGGAGAGGATCCTGCTGCTCATCCGCCGGAAGGGAGAAGACCTGTTCCTGACGATCCGGCCCGAGTAGATTTCCCGGCCGGGATGTACGCGCAGCGACCTGACCCGGACAATCCGGAACAAGAACGTAATGTTGACAGGATTGCAGGATAACATCGAATACTATCCGCGGGGAGCTTCAATCCAGGAGCGAGCGATTAGCATGAGGTGACTCCTTGAGGATCGAAGGCCCCTGTCACGCCCGGGCGGGACCGCAGGGAGCTTCAATCCTTGAGTCGCATTTGTCTGTCAATCCTGTTGTCCTGTCAAGGTCTTGTCCCTCGTCAGTTTTTCATTTCAGAATAAGAGGATTTTGATTCTTTTCGCAGCGAAAGGAGGTGAATGCATATATGGGACTTATTCTTATCCGCATCATATTTGTTTTTATCGGGACACTGCTGGGATACTATGTTTCGATGCAGCTCGACGAGCAGGTCGGCAGGACGGAGGGGATGGTCATCGGTTTTGCCGTTGCCATCAGCATCATCCTGACGGAGCTCTTGTTCCGGCGTGTGGCACTCAAGGTCATCATCGGCGGCATCCTGGGATTCATCATCGGTCTTACCTCGGCCAATATCATTGCCGCCCCCTTGAAACTGGTGCCTCTGGAGCGGAGCATCGTGAATTTCCTGGTCCTGCTCATGAACGCGTTCTTCGGCTACATGGGCGTTACCATCGGCATACGGGAAGGCGAGCGGTTCAACCCGTCGAACGTCAAGAAGCTCTTCAAGGGAGGGGCCGACGAAAACATCAAGCTCCTTGATACCAGCGTGATCATCGACGGAAGGATCGCCGATGTGTGCGAAACAGAGTTTCTCGACGGCATTCTCATCGTCCCCCAGTTCATCCTGCAGGAGCTGCAGCACATCGCCGACTCGTCAGACTCGATGAAACGCGCCCGGGGCCGTCGCGGCCTCGACATCCTCCACCGGATCCAGAAGATGGGCCATATGGAGGTCCGGATCACCGACGACGATTTTCCCAAGATCCGGGAGGTGGACAGCAAGCTCATCGCCCTTGCTAAGCGCATGGGGGCAAAGGTCATCACCAACGATTTCAACCTGAACAAGGTGGCGGAGCTCCAGGGTGTGACGGTACTGAACATCAACGACCTGTCGAATGCCGTGAAGCCCGTGGCCCTGCCCGGCGAGACCATGCGGGTGTTCGTGCTGAAAGAAGGCAAGGAGGCCGGCCAGGGAGTCGCTTATCTTGACGACGGGACCATGATCGTCGTGGAGAACGGCAGAAGGTTCATCAACAAGAACGTGGAGGTCTCGGTCACCAGCGTGCTCCAGACCGCGGCGGGCAGGATGATCTTCACCAAGCTCAAGGAGGATATGGAGCACGAGTTGCAGCACGCGGAGCGGTAAATCACACTCAAGAAGTCAGGAGTCGGAATTCAGGAGCCAGTAAGGAAGGCGCTGTCCTTTCCTGCCGTTCTTCTGAACCGCTGGCTTCTGTCCCCGAATTCTGGTTTTAAAAAACGGAGGTTTCATGTCAGGGCATTCAAAGTGGGCAACAACAAAACATAAGAAGGCCGCGATCGACGCCAAGCGCGGCAAGATATTCACCAAGATCGGGAAGGAGATCACCGTGGCGGCACGGCTGGGAGGCGGCGATCCCGACGGGAACCCCCGTCTTCGCACTGCCGTTGCCAATGCCAAGAGCGTCAGCATGCCGTCGGACAACATCAAGCGGGCGATACAGAAGGGAACGGGCGAACTGCCGGGCGTGGCGTACGAGGAGATCACCTACGAGGGATACGGCCCGAACGGCGTGGCGATCATCATCGAGGTCATGACGGACAACCGGAACCGCACGGTCTCCGAGATCCGGCACACCATGGAAAAGCTCGGCAAGGGAATGGGCGAGAGCGGCTGCGTCTCGTGGATGTTCCATAAGAAGGGCTATATCGTCGTGGCGCGCGCCAAGGCCGATGAAGAGAAGCTCATGGGCCTGGCGCTCGACGCAGGGGCCGAGGACCTGCAGACCGAGGATGATAATTTCGTCATCACCACGCCGCCGAACGAATTCGAGAAGGTCAAGAAGGCATTGGAGGACGCCGGCGTTCCCCTCGAGGTCGCTGAGGTGACGATGCTCCCCCAGACCTACGTGAAGCTCGAAAAGGAAAAAGAAGCGGGCCAGATGCTTCGCCTCATGGAGGCCCTCGAGGACAACGACGATGTGCAGAACGTGTACGCGAACTTTGACATCCCCGACGAAGTGATGAACGCGGTGGGGGCGTAGGACCGAGAACCATGTCGTATTCAAAGCGTATGTATAGCGAACAATTCTAACGAACGGCAAACGACGACATTTTTTCATTTGGTCTTTGCATTTTGAGCTGTTAACGGGGGGACTATGAGGGTTATGGGCATTGATCCGGGGACGCTCACGAGCGGGTACGGGATCGTCTCCGAGGAAGACCATAAGCTGTTCCATGTGGTGTCGGGCGGGATCAGCCCTTCGGCGAAGCAGCCCTTTCCGAAGCGGCTCAAGAAGATCTACGAGGAACTGGAAAAGATCATTGCAAAGTACAAGCCCCATGTCGTCGTGGTCGAGGACCTGTTCGTATCGAACAACATCAAGGCGGCGCTCAAGCTGGGCCACGCGCGGGGCGTTGCGATCCTTGCCGCAGTGAACGCGGGCCTTCCCGTGTTCGAGTACGCGCCGACCGAGGTGAAGCAGGCCGTGGTGGGCACCGGCAAGGCCGAAAAGAAACAGGTCCAGTTGATGGTCAAGGCCCTGCTGGACCTCCCGAAGGTGCCGCACCCTGCCGACGCGGCGGACGCCCTTGCCGCGGCCATCTGCCACATCCATTCATCACGGATGCGCGAGATGCTGAAGAGCCCCTCGCCCTTCCGGGGGGCCGGCAGAACGCGATGATCGCCTGGCTTACGGGAAAACTGCAGAACAAGGCGGCGGACTCCGTCATCATCAATGTCGGCGGCGTGGGCTACCAGGTGGCGGTTCCCGTATCTACCCTCAACGCCATTGCCGGGCCCGGCGAAGACGTAACGCTCCATATTCATACCCACGTTCGCGAGGATTCCCTCAGCCTCTACGGTTTCGGCACGGAACTGGAGAAGGACGTTTTCCTCCTTCTCATAGGCATTTCCGGCATCGGTCCGAAGCTTGCCCTGGCGGTCCTGTCGGGCCTTTCCGTGCAGGAACTCGTCGCGGCTATCCGCTCGTCCGATGATCCCAAGCTCTGCAGCATACCCGGGATCGGGAAGAAGACTGCAGCGAGAATGTGCCTTGAGCTCAAGGACAAGGTCCTGCAGGTCCTGCCGGCTGAATCTCCGACCGCGCCCCGGCCCGCGGGAGCATCCCCGGGCATCTGGGATGACGCGGTATCGGCGCTGGTCAACCTGGGCTACAAGCGGCAGGTTGCCGAGGATGCGGTGAACAAGGCGCAGCAGGGACGCCCGGAGATCCCTATCGAAGAGCTGGTCCGGGAAGCATTAAGCATATTGAGGAAGCGATGAGGCCGGGGACAGATCATCAGAAGGCTCCACTCAGCAGACAAGAGACGACAGCCATATGCCTAAACGGATCATAACACCTGAGCAGGGCGAAGACGACATCCAGCTCGACCGCAGCCTCCGGCCGACCCGGTTCGACGACTTCGTGGGCCAGGACCGGATCAAGGACAACCTGTCCGTGTTCATCAATGCGGCGAAGGTACGGGGCGAGGCGCTGGACCATGTGCTCTTCTGCGGCCCGCCGGGCCTGGGCAAGACGACGCTGGCGAACATCATTGCCCACGAGCTCGGCGTCTCCCTGAAATCTACATCGGGCCCCGTGCTCGAGCGGGCAGGCGACCTTGCAGCGATCCTGACGAACCTGCAGCCCGGCGACGTGCTGTTCATCGACGAGATCCACCGCCTGAACCGCGTGGTGGAGGAGGTCCTCTATCCCGCCATGGAGGACTTCCAGCTCGACATCATCATCGGCCAGGGTCCCAGCGCCCGCTCCATCAAGCTCGACCTCCCGCGGTTCACCCTCGTCGGCGCCACGACCCGCACCGGGCTGCTCACCTCGCCCCTCCGGGACCGCTTCGGCATCATCGACCGGCTCAATTTCTACGCTCCCGGGGAACTGCAAACGATCGTCAAGCGCTCGGCCGGCCTGCTCCGCATCGCCATCAATCAGGATGCCGCCGCGGAGATCGCGCGCCGTTCCCGGGGAACACCGCGCATCGTGAACCGTCTGCTCCGGCGCGTCAGGGATTTCGCGCAGGTCGCGGGAAACGACGGGATCACGGCCGAAGCGGTCGTCAGCGCCATGAAGCGGCTGGAGGTGGACGAAAAGGGATTCGATGAGATGGACCGGCGTCTGATGCTCTCGATCATCGACAAGTTCGAGGGGGGACCGGTGGGGCTCGAGACCCTCGCCGCGGCCCTGGGCGAGGAGAAGGACACCCTTGAGGATGTGTATGAACCGTACCTGATCCAGGAAGGGTTCCTGGACCGCACCCCGCGCGGCAGGCAGGCCACCAAGCTTGCCTACGAGTATTTCGGGAAGAAGAGAACAGCGCCGGGGCAGGACCGGCTGCTGTGACCGATCAAGATCTTTGACAGGATCTCAGGATCAAATCCGATAACGTCAAAGGCCATAGGGGCAAGGCAACGACATATCTGCCGTTATCCTGTTATGCCGTCAAAAAGCATTTATTATTTTCGGGGGAGCTGAATTGAAAAAAGCGCGAAAAAGAGCAGAAACGTCCGGTGACGACCAAGTTCATCCGGCGGCAGAGGGCTCACGGCCATTCCTCTATTACCTGGTCGCGACGGCAATGATCTGCGGCGGCCTGGTCATGGTCATCGAGATCCTGGGCTCCCGCGTCATCGGGCCTTTCTTCGGCGCGAGCCTTTTCGTCTGGACCTCGTTGATCACCGTGACCCTCGTGGCCCTTGCCGCGGGATATGCGGCGGGCGGCGTCCTCTCCGACCGAAAACCCTCACCGGCCTATCTGTACGGCATCATCCTTCTCTCGGGCGTGCTTACCCTGCTGGTGCCGGTGTTGAAAGGCGCGGTGCTCAAGGCCACCGTGTCCTGGGGACTCCGGACCGGCGCGTTTGCCAGCTCTCTCGCGCTCTTCGGCCCCGCCCTGTTCCTCCTCGGCTGCGTATCTCCCTATCTGGTCAGGATCGCTGCACGGGAGATGCGGAACATCGGGAGGACGGTCGGCGTGTTCTATGCCATTTCGACCGTGGGAAGTTTCGCGGGCACGGTGGTTACGGGGTTCGTGCTCATCGCCTATTTCGGGGTCAACGCGATCTTTACGGTCATCGGGACCCTGCTGATAGCGCTTGCTGCCGGATATTTCCTCTTCTTCCGCCGGAACGGGTTCGTCCTGCCTGTCCTGCTGCTCCCCTTTTTCCTGTATCTCCCCGTGGGGCCGGTCTCAAAGGTCCTGGCGAACGGCACACGGGTCACGAAGGTGTTCAGCAGGGACACGCACTACGGCAACCTCAAGGTCGTCGATTATGCTCTCGGCGAAAAACGTCACCGGGAACTGATGATCGACGGACTGATCCAGGGCGGGATGGATGTGAACGACCGCCAGTCCATCTATGAGTATGCCTATTATCTCGAGTTTCTTCCCTACGGCATCAACCCGGCGGGGAAGAACTGTCTCGTCATCGGGCTGGGTGCAGGCCTCGTCCCGGTCTGGTACGAAGCGCGGGGCGTCAGGACCGACATCGTGGATATTGATCCCGACGTGGTGACCATCGCGAAGGATTACTTCGGCTTCCAGGTGTCCGGGGACGTCATCATCGCCGACGCGCGCTATTATCTCAATACCTCGTCCAAGCAGTATGACTATATCATCCTTGATGTGTTCAACGGAGATACGACGCCGGGACATATCCTGAGCCTTGAAGCGCTGGAGCTCGTCAAGGCGCGTCTCTCCGAAAAAGGCATTCTGGGGATCAACCTGATCGGCAGCCTGAAGCACGAGAATTTCATGACGGCCTCCATCATCAGGACCCTTGAAAGGGTCTTCCGGAACGTGGACATCTATCCCAATTACGCCGTGGAAACGAGCGAAGGGGGCGGGAACATCACCGTGCTGGCCTACGACGCCGCGTTCAAGCCCTTTGACCGGAGGTCGGTTGACGGCCTGTACGTTCACCCCCAGGCCCGGAACGGCGTGGACCGCTTCCTCGGGAGGCCCTACAGGCTTCCGGCGGGCACGCCGGCGATGATACTGACCGATGATCACAATCCCATAGATTTCTACGACGTATGGCTCAAGGAGTGGGTCAGGAGGATGATCCTTGAAGGCGTTGATATGGATGTCCTCATATAAGAGGAGCTGTCGCGTGCCCGGGCTATAACGATGAACATCTTACTCCACATCTGCTGTGCTCCCTGCGCCATCTACCCGCTTTCCCGATTGCAGGAAGAAGGGTTCACCGTTCAGGGGTACTTCTACAATCCGAACATCCATCCCTACCTTGAATATCAGAAACGCCTGCAGACGCTGCGGGACTTCTCTGGCCGCGTGGGACTGCCGATATCCTGCGATGAAGGATACGATCTCGACGATTTCCTTGTCCGTGTTGCCGGCAAGGGAACGGGCCGTTGCGAGCAGTGCTACCGGATGCGGCTCGATGCCGCTGCCGTGGAGGCCAGGAAGAAGGGGGTCGGCCTGTTCACCACATCGCTGCTCTACAGCAAACATCAGAAGCACGATCTCATCAGGGGCGTTGCAAAGGAAATGGCCTGGGAACAGGGGATAGAGTTCTACTATGAGGACTTCCGGTCCGGCTGGCGCGAGGGGATCATGGAGTCGAAGGCCATGGGCCTCTACCGCCAGCAGTACTGCGGGTGCATCTACAGCGAGCGGGAGCGATATTGCAGGACAGGAGCGGTGAAAGAAAAATGACCTGTGCGGGCAATCAAAAAGAATGGACACCGCGGCATCTGCATCTCTTCTGCTCTCTGCTGGTCGTTGCAGTGTTTGCGGGGAGCGCGTTCGAACGAAACAGCATATGGCAGGATCCCGTCTCGTTATGGGAAGACGCTGCGCGGAAGAGCCCCCGGACAGGAAGGATCTACAACAATCTCGGAGAGGCCTATCATAAGAAAGGACAGATAGCGAAAGCCCTTGAAAGTTACTATCAGGCGATCAGGGTAAGCCCCGCGTCATCGCTTGATGCCTATGGCAATATCGGCAGCATTTATGTGAGCATTGGTGAGTATGAAAAGGCCGTGCAGATCTTTTCACAGCTGCTCATGATCGACCAGAACGATGCGATGACCTATGCCAGTCGAGGTCATGCGTATCATCAACAAGGATCGTATGAGAGCGCGATCCAGGATTTCAGCAAGTCGCTGCTTCTTTCGCCGCGCCAGTCGACGGTCTATCTCTATCGAGGACTTAGTTACGAAAAGAGAGGCAACAGCTCGGCCGCCGATCAGGATTTTCGATCAGCGTGTGCGCTGGGAGAAGCCGGCGCTTGCACAAGATTCTTGAGCCAATAACGAAATATGCCGGTACATTGAGTGCGTCTCCTATGCCGAGGAATGATGGATCTCACGTGCAGATAAGAACAAAAAGAACGAACCTTGGCTCCCTTCCCGTACTTGTCGCATGCCTGTTGCCTTTTTCCGCTTTCGCCGGCGAGCAGATACGCGTTGTCATTGCCGACAACCAGCGGTCGGTGACCGTGTCTTCGCCGGGAGGCATGTCTGTCGTTGGCCTTGCTCAACGACAGACGGGCAAGCGCCTGACCGTTGCCGCTTCCTCGCTGGGGAATCAGCCGGCTCGTTTCAGGCCCCGAGGCGAGGCTCTCCACGTAAACGGGAAACAGTATCGTGGCGTGGTCGAGCTGAGGAAGAAAAAGGGAAATGTTCTCCGGGTTGTCAACGAACTGGACATAGAAGACTATCTCCTCGGGGTGGTCGCGGCGGAGATCCCGTCGGACTGGGAACGGGAGGCGCTCAAGGCGCAGGCAGTGGCATCGAGGACGTACGCGCTCTACCAGAAGCAGAACGCAGGCAGACGGTCCTACCATATTCTCGCGACCGTGGACAGCCAGATGTACCTTGGCAAGCGGGGAGAACGGGTGCGCGCAACCGAAGCGGTTGAGGAGACGCGGGGCCTTGTCATCACGTACCGGGGCGATGTGATCCCCGCCTTCTACCATTCCAGCTGCGGCGGACACACGGAGAACGCCCTCGAGCTCTGGGGCATTGATGAGCCCTTTCTCAAGGGCGTTGACTGCGATTGCCAGAACATATCCAAGTACGGGATATGGGAAAAGCGATTCACCACGGCGGGCGTCATTCGCGCGCTGCGCAGGGAAGGCTTCCGGCTTGCCCATATCGGCAGCGTGGAAATGGGCGATGTGACGCCGGCCGGCCGGGTCAAAAATGTCATTTTTCGTAACGGGGGAGGTTCCACGTCCGTGCCGGCCGAAACGATCAGGGCGGCCCTGGGATATTCAAATATCCCCAGCATATTTTTTGAACCTGAGCTTATCGACCAGGAGGTGGTGTTCTCGGGCAGGGGCCTCGGCCACGGCATCGGCCTTTGCCAATGGGGCGCAAAGGATATGGCCCGGAACGGAGCTGATTATAAGGCGATCATTTCCCATTATTATCCGGGGACCGCTGTCCTTCGCAAACAGGGTCTCTGATCATTGTCCTGCCCGGGCTCACAGAAAGTGAATGAACATCTCGTTCAGAACGGACGAAACAGGCGGAATAAACCGGGAAAACGTTACGTCTCGGTTTTAAATCTCCATTTATGATGCGGTTTCCCCCCGCGAGCATCGAAGCTCCCCGCAGCAAGCTACGGGGAATGCGCTCGCTCCTCGATTCAACTGAGCGATTCACCGAGTTCCGCCGAAGTCCCCGCGCCTCGCTTATACGCGCCTCCTCCGGCTGAAAATTCCTGCCGTTTTGAGCAGATTTGATTCGTCAGCAGTTTTTATGCTATAGTCACACTATTCTCGGAATGGATAAAGGATGGGGACCTCAATGGGGAAAAAGCAGGGTCAAGCAAAAGTCAAGTCACCGGCCGGCGTCCGGCCTTTTGCGAGAGAGGCTGTTTCACAGCCTCTCTCAACAGCCGCGCTGATAGGGATGTCGCTCCTTATGGTATATGTCGGTTACATGACCGTATCGGCACACAAGAGGAACAGTATCTATCTCAATCCTGTGACGCTCTGGAAAAGCGCGGTGGAGAGCGCTCCGAACAAGCGAAGAACCCATGAGAACTACGGCCAGGCGCTCTCGACAGCCGGGCGTCTGCAGGAAGCGTTACAGCAGTTCAAGACCGTCCTTGCGCTGCCCGACGACGGAAGCGTCCCCCTGCGCGACGTCCACCGCGAGATCGGCGTGGTTTACTTCCGGCTCGGCCTTATCGAAGAATCGATAGGCGCCTGGAAAAAGGGGCTCGAGTATGCCTATATGGACCCCGGTCTTCTCAACAATATCTCAATCGCCCTGATGAAACAGCGACGGTTCGACGAAGCCTTATCCCATGCGGAAATGGCATCACGGGCCAATCCCTATATGCCGGAGCCGGCGAACACCCTCGGTGAGATCTATATGGCGAAGGGCGACTATAAAAAGGCTGCGCAGTACTTTATGGCTTTTCTGCAATTGCGGCCTGAGGATGCGCGGGGGTACTGGAATGCCGCCCTGGCATATGAGCGGGCGGGGGAGTATGAAAAATCCCTTCGGTTCGCCAACCAGTTCCTTGCAATGGAAGGGGATCCGAGGTATCGGCAATCAGCAATGCTATTGGTGGATAGCTTGAATGACAGGATGGGCGGTGGAAAGAAGTAACACGGGGCATCTTTGAATGCGTAAAAACCAACAATCAGCGCAAAATCGCTCATTTTGTCGATCACCTGAGACCGGTTGTCTTATGAAAATAGTCTTATAAAATAATATGTTATGTCGTGGCACACGAGTTGCAAATATATTGTCCGTTGTCATAATTTATCTTCATTTTATAGGATCACCGAAATAAGCATCCATGATGAAAAGGAGGTGTATCTCAGAAGAACAGCAAATTAATATTCCTAAATCGTACGAAAAATGAAAGTAGTAATTATCGGGGGTATGCTGAAGCAACTGCTTCAGATAAAATCAGAAAAGGAGAAAAGTCGATGAAGAAAATACTATTGTTAGTTGTGTGTATGGTTCTCGTTGCATCTGCTGCATTCGCCGCTACCATCGTAGGCACGAAACATGACCTGAGCACTGCTGGTGCGGGAACGGCCCTGCCGAACACCAACCAGGAAATCTGCGTATTCTGCCATACGCCGCATAACGCAGATGCCACTCCGCTCGCTCCTCTGTGGTCGCATACGTCTACGACCGTTGCGACCTATCAAACCTACACCAATGATTTTGGCACATTGCAAGGGGCAATTGGTCAGCCCGGATCGGTTTCAAAGGCCTGCTTGAGCTGTCATGACGGCACGGTCGCGGTAGGCCAGATCGGCTCTGGTCGTTATACCGGCTTAAGAGCAGCGGGAACCTATGCCGCCGGCGCATTCATGACCGGCCTTGCTCTGTTCAGCGCAGATCTTTCAAACGACCATCCCATCGGCATTGTCTATGATTCTACCCTCGATACAGGCCTGACAGTCAATGCCGCCGGTCTTGTTGGTGGAACGCTCCCGATCTATCCTTCCGGCGCAAATTATACTGTTGAGTGCGGAAGCTGCCACAATGTGCACGATAACACGAACGCCCCCTTCCTGAGACGGTCCAACACGGGAAGCGGTCTGTGCCTGGTCTGTCATATCAAGTAATTCAAACAGGTATCTCTGATTAGTGAACGAAATGAGGAGGGATGGCATCATCCCTCCTCATTTTTTATTTTAGGGACCTACAGCCTGCATCCTTCTGACAGGAGACAATGACTTCGACGCCGGTCTTCGAGTGCCGACCACTGCCAGTATTGCCTGATCTAATCCCTGACAAAGGCTATAAAAGAGGGCCGCATTGAGCATCGTGTCTATCTTGCTAGAGTATCTTGTTAGAGCACTGCATCTTTTTCAGGGCATGATATGTCGTTATATTTTCCACTGGAATTGTGAAAGTTTTTTCTCCCTGGTTGCCAAGCGGGAGCCATAACTGATAAATTACAGCTCCGATACGTATTCGACGAGGGCGCTTGGAATATGAGCAACGAATAGCCTCCCTTCTTTAACCACAGATTGATCCGTATAATTGGCGTGCAATATTGGTTGCAGCATTGACAGAGAAGAGAATACATGTTATATTTCTACGCCTTGTTTTATGTGAATCCCTTTCGTTACGGAAAAAATGGAGCAATGACATGATGATAAGAACAACGTTATGCCGACTCCTGTTCCTCCTCTTGGTTGCGTTCTCCGGATGCTCCTCGCCGATTGCCAAGCAGGGGCCGATAGTATATCCTCCCCCCCCGGACGATCCCAAGATCGTTTATCTGGAAACCTATGAGGGAGAAGCGGATTTTGCCACGCCGTCGTTTCTCGACAGGCTCTTTGGGGTATCTGCACATAATAATCTTGTGCGACCCTTCGGGGTTGCAGCGGGCACGGAGAGAGTGTTCGTTGCGGATACGATCAAGGCCATGGTGTTCGTCATTGATACTGCCCGAAAGAAGGTCGACTATATCACGGAGATAGATAAGGTCAACGGCAGTCTGAAGGCGCCGCTTGATGTTGCTCTTGATGCCTCGGAAAATCTTTATATTTCCGATATCAAGCTGCGCAAGATCGTCGTCTACGATAGAGCGCTGCGGTTTGTCACCACATTCGGCAAAAAAGGCGATTTCGAGAATCCGGCAGGTATGGCAATAAACAACAGGCTCCAGCGTCTCTATGTTGCCGACAGCTATGGACATGTGGTGTATGCCTATTCCCTCAAAGGGGAGAGATTGTTCGGGTTCGGGACCCGGGGAACAGGCGAGGGCGAGTTCAATTATCCTGCGGCCATTGCGATCGATCGTCGAAATGACAATGTCTATGTCGTCGATTCGCAGAACTTCAGGATACAGCTGTTCAGCAAGGATGGGAAATTCATCAGCCAGTTCGGGCAGGTGGGAGATTCTCCAGGCGATTTTATCCGGCCCAAAGGGATCGGTGTAGACAGCGAAGGGAATATTTACGTGGCCGATGCCGCTTTTGACAACGTCCAGATATTCAATGAAAAGGCAAAGCTGGTCCTGCCGCTCGGCGGTATGGGCCGGGAGGCCGGCCGATTTAACATGCCCGCGGGGCTCTTCATCGATGAGCAGGACCGCATCTTCGTGGTCGACTCTCTCAACCTGAGGGTCCAGAGGTTCCAGTTCTTGAGCGAAAAGTGGATCAAGGAGCATCCGGAGGAATTCAAGAAATACGTTGTCGGAACAGAGAAATAGGATCGCCACGCGACAGTTCGGCGGAGGGCAAGGGCGCCTGTTCGACCGATCGGAATCGCTGCGAGTCAGGAGAACGCATGTTCCAGGTATTGCTCATGGTAGTACTGTTTTTCGCCGCCCATCCGGTCGGCGCGGATGAGGCGATCGTGGCCAAAGTGAACGGGACGGCCATAACCCTGCGCGAGCTGGAGAGCGCAACGGATCAACTGATATCCCGCGTTACCTTTCACGGAAACCCTTCTGATGAACAACGCGATGAATATCAGAACAAGGCGCTCCAGGAGCTTATTGACCGGGAATTGCAGTATCAGCATGCCCGTGAGCTGGGCCTGAAGCCTGACAAGGAATGGGTCAGGAAGCAGGTCGAGAGCATCAGGGCGCAGTTCAAATCGAAGAAGGAATACCGGAAGTGGCTGGAACGATCGGGAATGAACGAGGACGATCTCCTGGCGGTCGTGGAAAAAACCAATCTCGCGGCCCAGGCAATCCGGAAGAACGTAACGGATTTGGCGCTGGTGAGCGATGAAGCGCTCAAGGAGTACTATGCGAACAATCCGGAACGGTTCAAGAAGCCCGAAGTCGTCAGACTGAGCATTATCTCATCGAAGGACGAACAAAAGGCGAAGAATGCCCGTGCCTTGATCGCTGAGGGGCAGGACTTCGGGAGTGTCGCCGCAAGGATGTCGGAGGACATGTACCGCATCAAGGGCGGCGACCTCGGCCTCATTCACCGGGGCAGGATATATCCTGAGCTTGAGAAAGAAGCATTTGCCATGAAGGTAGGAGAGATCCGCGGACCGATCAAGGCGGAAGGATCATGGTACATCCTGCTGGTCCGTGAAAGGCAGCCTGAGAAGCGCATCCTGTTTGAAAGCGCGAAGGACGCACTGAAAAAGGAGCTTGAATCCAAGAGGGCGCAGGAACTCTCTGAGGTCTGGATCGCTGCGTTGCGTTCCAAGGCGACTGTTGAGGTATTCCCTGCAGCAGGCATGAAACAGGAATAAGCTTCACCAGTGCAGCCAAGGTCGATGATCGCTGTCCTTGACCGTGGCCGTATGTTCCTAAAATTTAAGATTTTCTATCGTTGTTCTCTTCCATGTTCTCTCCCGCGTTGTGTATTATTACTCACCTCTGAGTGTAAACACTCAATTCACGAATAATTAATTTTATTGACAATATATACCATTGATATCATTGATATATTTATGCAAGTTGCCGAGTCGCACCGGGTATAAATATTGCATAATTATTTGCACTATATTTATGTCTTCAAGCCTATATTTTTCAATTATATCCGTGACTAAGCGAAATAATAATTTAGTGCTAAAGCGTTTTCCCGGGACCGGCACAGGACCCCGGGTGCTCGCTCTTGTCCTTTTTCTGATCATGGCATTCGGACTGTCTTCCGATGTTCATGCTCAGTACGGAGTATCCGGCGTCGTCTCGTTCAGCTATGAGGACTACTCAACCAAGATAGGAAGCCAGAAACAATCGTCTCAAACTTTTTCTCAGATATACGCACTGTCACTGAGCAACTATATCTGGGACCGCCGCTTCATGACCTTTTCCGCGGGCGTCGGTTACACGGATCGGACAAAATTGAACGATGCAGGGGCGGATACCCAGACTTTGACCTATGGGCTCAGTACCACGTTCTTCCCCGGAAGAAGCATCAGCATGGATCTCTTCGGCAACAAGGCGATCAACAAGATCGAGAGCCGATCGAATCTCGCCGGGTACAATGTGACATCGACCGCTTATGGCGCTACCATGATGCTGTCGCTGAACACGCTGAACAAAAATGGCAACCGGAACAACAACAACAATAATAACAATAACGGCTTCAACGGCAATTGGGGAAGGAGGGCGGTGTTGCCGGATATTGTGCTCTCCCACATCCATACGGATAGCGAGTCGCAGAATGCATCATTCCCGATCCGGGAATCACGGGACGACTCAAAGGTCCTCCTCACTTATCGTCCGAGCACGCGGTTCGACATGAGCCTCGACGGCGAACTGGAACAATACAAAAACGAATTAACCGGCTATTTCTATGATTCGGCAACAGCGGGAATGAGGGCGAACGCCGCTCTTTCTCCGCGGTCCGCTCTCTCGATGTATGGTCGCTACACAGATCGGACCATGAGCATCAATTCGCTCGGCGGTGATCCTGAACTGATCACTTATAGCTACGGCATGACGCTGGACACGGTCGAAAACGCACGCTTGTCCCACAAATACCAATTCGATCAGAGCGCACAGAAATCAGACAGCATGGAAGTAACGGCGGACCGCGCGCGAGCCGAAGTGTTTTACATGATGACTCCGGAGCTGCAGGTGCACGGCGCCCTTGTGTATGGGCTTGCAGAGAACAGGTCGCCGGCAACGGCAGTCACATCCGCTCAGACGACGCAGCAGAAGAGCGGGGCATTGCAGGCCGGCGCATCTTACAATAAGACTTATACGCCGGATTTCCTCGGGCCGTTTGTGTTCGATACGTCCTATGCCTTTGATTATGGATTTTCTGAGATATCGTCAACAGATCCCAGCATCGATCAGGGGAGAGGACGCTTTTACGTGAATTCCGGAGGTCTGGGCTTCACGAGCCGGGGCTGGGACAAAGACACCTTTTCTCTTGGATATGGTGTTACGAGCAAGCGGGACCATTCACCGGCGAATAATGATTATATGAGTCAAAATTTCAACTTAAACGTGAACACCAGGCGCCTGCCGAAGACCACGATTGCGGCCAGCGCATATTACGCGGTGCATGAGAGCACCAGCGCATTTTCCATCCAAAGCATAGCCACGAACGAGTCAAACCAGCAGCGAAGGAGCGTACGATACAATATTAACGCATCTCACGCGACCACGCAGTCCTTGACGCTCAACGCCGGAGCCACACGGGGGCTAACCACGTCCAACACGGTATATACGCTCGCATCGCTGAGCACTCCTCAGAGTTCCGTTTACTTCGACGAGACAACGGTATTTGCCGGGGCGCAGTTCAACTATAATTTTACGCGCAACGTATCGTTCAGGGCAAACGCGCAGGAGGAGTTCAGAAAGACCGACAATTTGGTCACAAAGTCCAATACGCGGACCCATTCCGCGAACGTGTACATTGACTATCGGATAAGAATGATCTTGCTGAATCTTGAATATCGCTGGAAGCAGGATGTACCTGAAAACGGGACGACCGTCACTCAACAATACTTTGTTGCACTGATCACCAGGCCTTTCTAGAGCTTCTGCAGCCCTCTTTCCCGATGGGCCTTCGTGTGGTTTTTGCCTTTCCCCAGCGATTCACAACGCGCTTCACCCGGTCTGCGTCGACGGCTCCCCTCGGTCGCAACCTGAGACTTCTGTCAGATCCCGATGCTATTTCAGGCTGTCGATGGTACGATGCGGGCAGGACCTTTGTGCTGTTCGTGAGAGTCTTCGATCTCCATCGGCGCAAAGAAATTGCGTAGCATATTCAAATTCAGTATAATGCTCCTGATCTGTCTGGAGAAGGCGCTGACCGGATGCCAGGCTGTGAAGTAATTCCTATCCTCTGGTATCGGGTAATCCATCATAAAATAGTTGGTTCAGGCGCGTCCGTGCCAGGGCGACGGGCAGGGGTCCAGATGCTTCTCGCAAAAAAAATCATTGTTGTGATGCCCGCATACAACGCCGCAAGCACCTTGCGGCAGACCTACCTCGAACTGCCCCACGATCTTGTCGACGAAGTGATCCTGGTCGATGATGCGTCTGCCGACGGGACAGCGCGCCTGGCGGCCGAACTCGGCATACGGACGATCGTCCATGCAGAGAATAAAGGATACGGCGCCAACCAGAAGACCTGCTACCGGGAAGCGCTCCGCCATGGTGCGGATATCGTGGTGATGGTGCATCCGGACTACCAGTACTCGCCGAGTCTTGTCACGGCGATGGCCTCCATGATCGTATCGGGACACTATGATGTCGTACTGGGATCGCGCATCCTGGGCGGAGGGGCCTTGAAGGGCGGGATGCCGCTCTACAAATACATCGCCAACCGGTTCCTGACGTTCTTCGAGAACCTCTTCCTCGGCGTGAAACTGTCGGAGTATCATACCGGATTCCGGGCCTTTACCCGGGAGGTCATTGAGACGCTGCCCCTGGAGGAGAACTCCGATGATTTCGTGTTCGACAACGAGATGCTTGCCCAAGCCGTCTATTTCGGCTTCACGATCGGCGAGATCAGCTGTCCGGCGAAGTATTTCGAGGAAGCATCGTCCATCAATTTCAGCCGCAGCGTGAAGTATGGTTTCGGCGTGCTGGGAACGACCATGAAATATGTTCTGCAGAAAGGGGGTCTGGTAAATTCCGTATTGTTCAGCAGGCAGGGGAAAAAGGTATCCGGGACGTCCGCGGCAGCTCCCGAAAACAGGGGATAGTCAGATCACACGGACGGGGTCGGGGCTGCGGTCACCCGGTTCCTGCCGTTCCTTTTCGAGACATACAGCGCTTCATCGGCCTTCCTGAGCAGTTCTTCCGGTCGTACGTCATCGCTGCCGTTCAATCCCGCAACACCGATGCTGATGGTCAGGTTCGTCCCCGGGTGTCTTTCCTTGATCCGGAAAGGATGTTTTTCCACGATTGCGCGCATCCTGTCGGCGACCTTCAGGGCAATGCCCATATCCAGCTCCGGAAGGATCACGGAGAACTCCTCCCCGCCGTACCGGAAACAGGCGTCCATGGTCGTGTGCCTGCATTGGCCTTTGATGACGATTGCCAGCTCCTTCAGGATGGCATCGCCCTCCTGGTGTCCGAAATTATCATTGAACAGCTTGAAGTGATCGATGTCCAGCATGATCAGCGACAGGGGCTTGCCGGTCCTGTTCCGCTTGTTCACTTCCTGCTCGAGCCTTTCCTCGAATACGCGGTGATTATAAAGGCCGGTCAGGCCGTCGAGCTGGGAGAGCTGCTCGGTCTTCATGAAGAGGCTGGCCTTTTCGATGCCGATGGCGATCTGGTGGGAGGTCAGCGCCATGAAGTCCATATCGTCGACGCTCAGTCCCTGCTTCTCCCTGCAGTCGATGCCGATCACCCCGACGGTCATGTTCCGCGACTTGAGCGCGACGCCGATATACGCTCCGTCCCGCTGCTCCTCGCCGGGGACATGGATAAAATCGTTGAAGGTCTCGTAGAACAGCGAAAGATCGTGGATATGCGCATGCTCGCCGATCTCGACGATCCTGCCCGGCAGCCCTTCGCCGATCCCGATGGAGGTCTTCTCGGTTATCTCGAATCCGCTGGAATAGGTGAGCAGCAGTTTTTTCCGACGGTCGTCGGCAAGGTAGAGAGAAACGCGGTCAAAGGGGATCGATTTTCTGAGCGTGCCCATGATCAGGCGGATCATTTCATGAAAATCATTGGTCGCGGCAATGGTCTTGGAGATGTTGTAGAAGGTGAAGACCTGATTGTTCGACTTTTCGAGCAGGTTTCCCAGACCGTCGATCTGGGCCCGTTCCTGTTCCAGCTCCTGTTCAAGCCGTTCGATGCGTGCTTTCAATTCATCAGACATGGAGACCCCGCAAGGTTGGCGTCACCTGCAGCACAGGACTTCGGCAAGGCGGACGAAAAAGAACAAGAAGGTATAGTGCGCCGCTGCACAGCCACAGCAGGGAGGGGCTCATCTGCAGTTTGACCGCATGGACGGTTTGATCATTGGGTCTTTTTCGGCGGCACCGTTGATATGGGGATCGACTTCGGCTGCGGCGCAGGTGCTGCGGCCGCTGCCGCCGGCGCGGTCTTTGCCTCCTGCTTCGGAGCGGCGGCTTCCGCTGACGCCGGTGCGGTGATAACGATGATGGTCTTCTGGTCTTTGACCTTGAACCCGCGCTCGGGAGCTTTCTCCGGGTAGGATGCGGCGATAAGGGCCTCGGCGTTTACGCCATTCTTCGCAAGATATTTCACCAGTTCCAGCGACCGTCCTGAGGCCAGGGTCCGGCCGTCCCTGGCGGGGACCCTTTTCCGGCCCTTGCCCTGGGCCGGAGCGGACTTTGTCGTGTTCCCGACGACGATCTCCCTGTCATTCATCTCCTTCAGAAGGGTGGCAAGGTTCAAGAGGTTCTGCTGGCTGGTCCGTGCGAAAGTGATGGACAGGGGCGTATAAAGGACGTCCTCGGCGATATTGACGATGATCCGGTTCCCCGCAGTGACGACCTCGGCCTTTTCGGCGGCGATCTCGCTTTCCAGGCCTTTCCTGAGCGTCTGCCCCGCGGCGTCTAACCAGCCTGTTTCCTGTTTTTCCTTTGCTTTGAGCTGGTTGAGCTCTTTCCGGGTCCTTTCGAACTCAGGCTGTCCCTGCTTCAATTTCTCATACTCGGCAGCAACAGGTTTGTATTCGTACAGATAGAAATAGGCGCCGCCGCCGAGGGCCGCGACGAGCAGCACGATCAGAATAGATGCAACGATCTTCATGGTGCCTCCTTGAATAAGCAGATGTTAAAGATCAGACAGAAGACTACCGACGACAGGCCAACGCCTCTGTTCCCGTCTCTGGTCTTCTGCCCGCCTAAAATCTGCTGTCCTATTTTAACACATTCACCGCTTCTTCGATGCGGTCCATGCCTTTTTTAATAATCTCCATGGAGGTGGCATAGGAAAGCCGGATATAGTCGTCGGCGCCGAAGGAGTCGCCTGATACCAGCGCCACTTTTGCCGCCTCGAGCAAATACGCGGCGAGGTCTCCCGAGTTCCTGACGGTCTTCCCGCCCGCCGATTTTCCATAGAGCTTCGATACGTTAGGGAAGGCATAGAAGGCGCCGACAGGCAGCATGCAGGACACGCCCTGCATCTTGTTCAGGCGCTCCACCATGTATTTTCTGCGCTTGTCGAACTCGGCGTTCATCACCGGGAGAAAGTCCTGGCGACCACGCAGCGCTTCGAGAGCGGCCTTCTGGGAAATGGACGTGGGATTCGAGGTGCTCTGGCTCTGGATGTTGGCCATTGCCGTTATCACATCCTTGGGGCCGGCAGCGAAGCCGATGCGCCAGCCGGTCATGGCGTGGGACTTGGAAACGCCGTTCACCACGATGGTCAGCTCCTTGATCTCCGGATTGAGGGAAGCGATGCTGGTATGGGTGAACCCGTCGTAGACGAGCTTTTCGTAGATCTCATCGGAGATGACATAGATCCGGTGCTTGACCGCAACGGCCGCGATCTCCTCGAGGGTCTTACGGTCGTACGCCAGACCGGTGGGGTTGGAGGGGCTGTTCAGGACCATCGCCTTGGTCTTTTTGGTGATCGCCTTCTCAAGCTTGGCCGCGGAGAGGCGGAACCCTTCCTGCTCCGTCGTCTCGACGATGACCGGGGTGGCATCGTTCAGGATAACCTGATCGGGATAGGAGACCCAGTACGGCGAGGGGATGATCACCTCGTCGCCGGGGTCGAAGAGCGCTTCGGCGATATTGTAAAGGCTGTGTTTCGCCCCGCAGGAGATCAGTATCTGCGACCGTTCATAGGTGAGCCCGTTGTCCTTCTTGAGCTTGTCAACGACCGCGTCCTTGAGCTCGTCGGTGCCGCCGGCCGGGGTGTACTTCGTAAAGCCCGACTGGATCGCCCTGATCCCCGCCTGTTTGACGTTATCCGGTGTGTCGAAATCAGGTTCGCCGACGCCGAAATCCACCACATCGATGCCCTGTGCTTTCATGGCCTTGGCTTTCGCCGCCATGGCAAGCGTGGGCGACGGTTTGATCGCCTTGGCCCGTTGTGCAATGCCGATAGTCATGGTAACAAAATCCTTTCTCAGTCCGGAATGAATTGAAATTTCTCCGTTTTTAACATAGCGCTATGTCAAAGTCAATTAATTTTTGGCAGTGCAGGTCCATCGGGAAACGATCTCCAGGTATGATGAACCTTGTGCCTTGGGAATGCAATATGCTATAGTACCTCCATGGGGGAAGCGTTGTGAACGTACCGCAGATCCTTGGATATCCGCTGCTCGTTGTCGCTGGTCTGGAATTCCTGCTCGGCATCCTTCTTCTCCGGCAGAATCCGCGCAACAGTCCCGTGAACAAGGCCACCGCTGCCTGTGCCTTTGCAGCAGCCTTGTGGTCGTTCAGCGCGGCATTGATGTATATCCGGTCGGCCATGGGGTTGGACCATATCTTCTTCGCCCGGCTCAGCTGGATCGGCTGGTTCACGGTCCCCACGGCACTCCAGTCCGTGCTTTTCCTGAAGGACGAGCGGAGCCGCCGGGCCCATGTCGCCGGGATGGTCCTGTATCCCCTCTGGGCGGCGGTGCTGGCACTCTGTCTGTTCACGGACCTGATCGTAACGAACGGATATGTTCCGTTCCCCTATCACAACAGCCCCGGCCCGCTCGAAGCGCCGATGCGTCTCATCGGCGGCCTGCTGGTCTTCTGGCTGGCCTACGAGATCATCCGGCTCAGAGGCCTCCTGACGGGGTATCGCCGGTCACAGCTCGGCTGGTATCTCTCCGGCACGATCATCTTCGGGACCGGCGGCGCCGTTGTCGGCGGTTTTCTGCAGCTGTTCACGGGCACCGGGCTTGAGCCGTCGCTGAGCGCATACTTCAGCCTTCCCTGGGTCCTGATGATCTTCTATGCCATCACGCGCTATCGTCTTTTTGACGTGCGGATCGTCATCTCGAACGCCATGAGCGCCCTGCTGCTGTTCTCGCTGTTCGCATGGGCCCATGTGGTCCTGTCCCGGCTGCTGGAGCCCTTTGCCGGGAGCGTTTTCGCCATCCCCCTGTCGCTTTCGGTCATCGTTCTGCTGTTCTTCGCCACGCCGTTCAGCAGGACAGTGCGGGAGCTTGTCCAGCGGTCGGTCGTGCAGGACAAGTATCGCTACCAGGAGATACTGCGGGAATCCATCAATGCTATCGTCACGATCCTGGATTTCGGCGAACTGCTCGATTATATCGCCGATACGATACAGAAGGGCCTGCGGGCAGAATGTGTCTCCCTGTACCTCAAGGAGGCCGATGGCCGCTTCGCTCTCCGCCATGGCGTCGGGCGCATCGCCCAGGCGCCGCAGGGCCGTTCCCTGGACCCGGCAATGATCGATCTGGTCCAGCAGGCAGGCAGTGCCGTGGTCCGCGAGGAACTGGAGCGGGTCCTGACGGAGAAGGACTTCGGCGGCCTCAACCGCACCCTCAGGGAAGCCTGCGCCGAATTGATCATTCCGCTGCGGTACAAGGGAAAGCTCGCCGGCGTCCTGACGACCGGCAGCAAGGGGAATGGTGAACCCTATGTACAGAGCGATATTGACCTGCTCGAAGCGCTGGCGGGACATGCGGCCGTGGCCATCGAGAACGCCCGGCTCTATGATGAGGCGAAGCGCGCCCAGGAGTCTCTCCGGGAGAGCGAGGCGCGGCTGGAGATCATGGCGAAGCAGTCCATCGAGCGGTATCTGTCAAAGTAAGCGCTGTCAGGAGCTTCAACGGTCGTCCTCGCGGCAACGAACCCGCTGAACATTCCCTCCCTTGCAAAAAAGGCATGAATCGGTTACATTCCCCCTATGTCTGAACGTGATCCGTCCGGCCCGGCACGATGGCGTCAGGGCCTTACCCGCAATGTCGTCATCCTGGGTTTTGTCAGCCTGCTGAACGACGCGGCCTCCGAGATGATCTATCCGCTGCTCCCGGTGTTCCTCACCTCCGTGCTCGGTGCGGGACCGGCTGCCCTCGGTATGATCGAGGGCGTCGCTGAGTCAACGGCTTCGCTGTTGAAGCTCTATTCGGGCTATCTCTCTGACCGGGTAAAGCGCCGCAAGGGCTGGGTGGTCGCCGGTTATTCCCTCTCGAACGTCATTCGTCCGCTCATTGCATTCGCCGGTTCCTGGGTCCAGGTGCTGGCGCTTCGTTTTTCCGACCGTGTCGGCAAGGGGCTCAGGACATCACCGCGGGATGCCATGATCGCCGATTCCACGCCGCCGGAGTTCCGCGGCATGGCGTATGGCTTCCACCGGGCCATGGACCACGGCGGTGCAATCGTGGGCCCGCTCCTTGCCACAGGCCTGCTCCTGCTCTATCAGGACAGCCTCTCCACGGTCTTCCTGCTTTCGTTCATCCCCGGGACGCTGGCCGTTGTCCTGCTGCTCGTGGGATTGCGGGAGAAGGAGGCCACCCCCGGCACGGGAAGCAGGCCGTTCAGCTTCCGGTCGGCCTGGATGGCGATGCCGGGCGGCTTCCGGAAATATCTGATGATCATCCTCATCTTCACGCTCGGCAACTCCACCGATGCGTTCCTCCTGGTGCGCGCGCAGTCGCTGGGGGTCCCGATCGCTCTTCTTCCGACGATATGGGTGGCCCTCCACGTCGTCAAGATGGCGTTCTCCGTGCCGGGTGGGATGCTTTCCGACCGTCTGGGAAGAAAGCGGATCATTGTCGCCGGCTGGGTAGTGTACGCCCTGGTGTACGGGGGATTCGCCTTCGCGAGCCTGCAGTGGCATGTCTGGGCCCTTTTTGCAGCGTACGGGATCTACTTCGGCCTGACCGAGGGCGTTGAGAAGGCGCTTGTCGCCGATCTCGCGCCTGCCCATCTCCGGGGCTCCGCTTTCGGACTCTATCATCTGACCGTCGGCATCGGCGCGTTCCCGGCGTCGCTTCTCTTCGGCCTGGTGTGGGAGCGGTTCGGTGCCGCCGCAGCATTCGGCATGGGCGCAGGTCTTGCGCTCCTTTCGAGCGTGATGCTTGCCCTGCTGCGGGAGCAGAAACCACGAAATGCTGATTGATCACGAGCGAAGGAACGTCAGAAAGGAACGATCATGGCAATCTATACTATCGCAATAACCGGCGCCAGCGGCGCCCCCTACGGCATGCGCGTGCTCCAGACCCTGATCAAGGGCGGGCACAATGTGTACCTGACCATTACCGGCGACGGGCTGGCGATCCTGAACGACGAGACGGGAGCGACCCTGAAGGGTTCGGAGACGGACATCCAGAATGCTCTGGAGAAGCACCTGGAGGCAAAGGAAGGTCAGCTCCGGTATTTCGACGAGGACAACATGTATTCACCCATTGCCAGCGGTTCGGCCAAGGTGGACGGCATGGTCGTGGTCCCGTGCTCCATGAAGGCGCTGTCGGCAATAGCGAACGGATTCGCGTCGAACCTCGTTGAACGCGCTGCCGATGTGACCATCAAGGAAAAAAGGAAGCTGATCATCGTGCCGCGGGAGATGCCGCTTTCCTCGATCCATCTGCGGAACATGCTCTCCCTGTCCGAGATGGGATGCCACATCATCCCTGCCATGCCGGCATTCTATCACCATCCGAAAAAGCTGCAGGACATGATCGACTTTGTCGCGGGCAGGGTGCTCGACGCGCTGGGGGTGGAGAACGATCTGTCGCCGAGGTGGGGATTGTAAGTCAATTGCGGATTGCGGAATGTAAATTGCGGATCAACAAGCTGTTTAAAAAGGAGCCTCGTTAAGCCTCGTTCGTCATCCCCGTGAAATCGGGGATCCATGAACAGTCTAAAAGTCCGGGTTCCCGCCTACGCGGGAATGACGCATCAAGAGCGTAAACCATGAAGAAGGTCTGCCGGCCGGCAGCTTCTTCCGCTTATGCGTTGTACTCCGTGCCGCCGCCTTCCCCGAGGTTCTTCATCCAGTTATCAAGCGTCGATTGGTCCTGCTTCGCAAGGACCTCTTCCTGGACGAAGATGGGCGCGCCGACCCGGATCGCGATGGCGATGGCGTCACTGGGGCGGGAATCGATATGGAACTCCTTGCTGTTGTGGAGAAGGTACAGGGAGGCGTAGAAGGTATTGTCAATGAGGTCGCTGACGACCACCCGGGCGATCTCGATCTCCAGCCGGTCGAAGATGCTGATCATCAGGTCATGGGTGAGGGGGCGGCCGGCCTTTACGTTGCTCATGGCCAGTGCTATGGAATTGCCTTCCGCCGCTCCGATCCAGATGGGCAGGAGCTTCTTCCCGGTCTCATCCTTCAGGACGACGATGTAGCTGCTGTTCTTGCTGTCGAACAGCACGGTATTTACGCTCATCTGTATCCACATGGCCATTTCCGCCTTAAAACTACCATACCACAGTATTCCGCCGCAGTAAACCCCGTTATTGCAGAAACTCAGTGAAACATTGCAGGCTGTTCATGAGATAACAAACTGCTGCTTCCCTACCTGAATTATACAACAACGGCAGCACGTCGGTCATCGAAGCATGCTGGTTTAAAAATACTTGACAGATTTAGTCAGGTTTGTTATCGTAAGTGCATGCGAGACACTAACGGTCTCGCATAATGTGTGCCATGAAACTGTCGACAAAAGGAAAATACGGTGTACGCGCCCTGTTCGAGATCGCGCGCAACTACGGCAAGGGTCCTCTGGCCATCAAAGAGATCGCTGAACGCCAGCAGATATCGCTCTCCTATCTTGAGCAGATCCTCCATCGTCTCGGGAAGGCGGGCATCATCGAGAGCGTGCGCGGACCTCACGGGGGCTACGAACTGGCCCGAAAACCGGTCGAGCTGACGATCGGCGACGTGGTCCGGGCGCTCGAAGGCCCGATCGCCCTGTCCCACTGTCTGGAACCCGGCGCGACGACGGACGGCTGTTATCAGGCCGAGGACTGCGTTGCCCGGATGGTCTGGAGCAAGGTAGGAGAAAAGATCGAAGAGGCGCTGGACAGCATCACCTTCGAACAGCTGCTTCGGCAGTATCACGGGAAGGACCGCGAACATCCCGCGCACCGCAAGAAGCTTGTCGCGGCGGGAAAGGGGGCCTGTTGATCATGCGAAAAGTATATCTCGACCATGCGGCGACCACGCCGGTGCACCCCGAGGTCGTGGAAGCCATGCTGCCCTATTTCACCGCGAAGTTCGGCAATCCCTCCAATCTTCACGACATGGGCAGGGAAGCCAAGAACGCCGTAGAGGACGCCCGGGGAAAGACCGCGGCGCTGATCGGCGCCAGACCGGAGGAGATATTCTTCACCTCCAGCGGGACGGAGTCCAACAATTTTGCCGTCAAAGGGCTTGCCCATGCCAACAGCCAGAAGGGCAATCATATCATCGTGTCCCAGGTGGAGCATTTCTCCGTCCTCCATCCGGTGAAGTCCCTGGAAAAGGCCGGGTTCAAGGTCACGCAGATAGCGCCGGACAAGCAGGGGATCATAGATCCCGAGGCCGTCGCAAAGGCCATCACCAAGGAGACCGTCCTTGTCTCGATCATGCATTCGAACAACGAGATCGGGACCCTGCAGCCCATCGCTGAGATCGGAGCGATAACCAAGGCAAAAGGCGTGCTGTTCCACACCGATGCCGTGGCCTCCGTGGGATGGGTCCCCGTGGACGTGCAGGCCCTCGGCGTGGACGCGCTTTCCCTCTCGGGGCACCAGTTCTACGGCCCCAAGGGGGCTGCCGCGCTGTTCGTCCGCAAAGGGGTCCGGATCAAGCCGCAGATCGAAGGTGGTGTTCAGGAGGACGGCAGGCGGGGCGGTACCGAGGATGTCCCGGGGATCGTGGGTCTGGGCAAGGCCGCCGAGATCGCGGCGGCGGAGATGCCAAGGCGCGGGAGTTACCTGCTCCCGCTTCGCGACAAGCTCTTGCAGGGGCTTCAGGAAAAGATCTCCGACCTGATCGTGAACGGTCATCCGACCCGGCGGCTTCCGCACAACGTGAACGTATCGTTCCTGTTCGTGGAAGGGGAGTCCATGCTCCTGTTCCTGAACATGGCGGGCATCTACGTGTCCAGCGGGTCGGCCTGCACCTCGCGGTCGCTCAAATCATCGCACGTCCTCTCCTGCATCGGGACCGACGCGGCGGCGGCCAACGGCACCCTGCTGATGACGCTCGGCATGGGGACCAGCGCGGAGGATGTGGACTACGTGATCGAAAAGCTTCCGCCTATCGTGCAGCGCCTGCGGGAAATGTCTCCACTCTATGAGGATATGATCAAAAACAGGAAAACGACCTGAGGAGGGATCTATGGAACAGTATAGTTCGAAAGTGATGGAGCATTTCGCCCAGCCCCATAATGTGGGCGAGATCGAGAACGCCGACGGTGTCGGCACGGTGGGCAACCCCGTCTGCGGAGACGTGATGAGGCTCTACATCAAGGTGGAGAACAACGTGATCACCGACGCCAAGTTCAAGACCTTCGGATGCGGTGCGGCCATCGCGACCAGCAGCATGGTCACGGACCTGGTAAAGGGAAAGACCATCGACGAGGCGCTCAAGATCTCCAACGCGGCGGTCGCCGAGGCCCTCGGCGGTCTGCCGAAAGTGAAGATGCACTGCTCGGTGCTGGCGGAGGAAGCGCTCAAGTCCGCCCTTGACGATTATTACAAGAAGAAGGGCCTTGCTTCTCCCGTGACGATGCCTGCCGAGTCCGGTCACGAACACGAGATGGAGTGATGACATTGCGGATCGGAATGCGGATTGCGGAGTGAACAAGAAATGATACCATGGACGTGAAGGACATACAACCGGACGATGTCCTGGACTGCGTGGGCGTCGCCTGTCCCATCCCCATCTTCAAGACCGCGAACAAGATCAAGGAGATGCAGCCGGGCCAGGTGCTGGAAGTGCAGTCCGACGATGACGGAATAGAGATGGACATGCCTGCCTGGTGCAAGCGGACGGGCAATGAATATCTCGGTCTGCTCAAGGTCGAGGGGACGGACGAGTATCACGCATTCGTCCGGAAGAAGTAGCGTGCATTCAAGCAGGAAACCCCGGACAATCCTGGCTTCTTCCCTCACGACACAACGACAGCGTATCAACCACAGGCGGCTTCGCCGCGCACGGTTACATACTCGCTAACGAAAATTCCGGATCAAAAACCGTATTTATCCGTGTGTTCCGACAAAGCCGGGACCCGTGGTCGCCTTTCGGGTTTTCAGGACCGGCAGTGTTTGCCGGGTCTTCACGTTCTCAGGGAAATTTCCGATACAGGGAGGCCATGACCGATCATGAGCGCTGAGCGATCCTGGGTAGTGTCCATGCTTATTGTCCTGGGAAGCATGACGGGTCTCTTCCTGCTCCGGAAGCTCCTGTTCGGGATGCTGCACCGGATAACCCGGAAGACCGAGACCCGGTTCGACGACCTCCTTGTTGCCGGCCTCCGGATCCCTTCGCTGTTCCTCGTCGTGGTCCTGTCGATGTATATCGGCATCACGATGGCAAGCCTGCCGGAGGCCTGGTTCGCATACGCCACAAAGGGGATGCATCTTTCGATCATCTTCGCCATTACCATGGGTCTTGCCAATGTGAGCGGCGAGCTGCTTGCCTATTTTTTGAAACAGGTCGAGCTTCCCATTTCCGCGACGAGCCTCCTCCTTGCCGTGGTCAAGGCCGTGATCTATGTCATCGGCGTTCTGATCATCCTGAATTACCTGGGTGTTTCCATTGCGCCGCTCATAACCGCTCTCGGCGTCGGCGGCCTGGCCATGGCACTTGCGCTGCAGGATACGCTGTCCAATCTCTTCGCCGGCATCCATATCATGGCGGAACAGGCCATACGGGTGGGGGACTTTGTCCGGCTCGAGGGCGGCCAGGAAGGCTACGTCCAGGACATCAGCTGGCGGACGACGCGGATCCGGATGCTTCCCAACAATATGGTGGTCGTTCCGAACAATAAACTATCGCAGAGCATTATTACGAACTACTACCTTCCCGAACAGAAGATGGTCCTGCAGGTCCCGGTGAACGTCAGTTATGCCTCGGACCCGGACCATGTCGAGCGCGTATTGCTGGAAGAGGCAAAGAAGGCCCTGGACGAGGTACCCGGCATGCTGGCCGATCCCGCTCCATTGGTCAGGCTCCTCCCCGGTTTCGGAGAATCCTCCCTTGCCTTCAGTCTTTTGTGCCATATCCGCGAGATCACCGACCAGAATCCCGTCATGGATGAACTGAACAAGCGGATACTCAAACGGTTCAGGCAGGAGGGCATCGAGTTCCCTTATCCTGCGCGCACGGTCTACCTCAGGGACGAGCGAACGGCTTGATAAATAAGACGTATTCTCATTGACCCCCGTTGTTGGTCCTGTGTCATGGTGCAAATTCCTGTTGCTTTTCTTTTCATCGCTCGGTATTATGGGCCCTGATTTGAGCTTCAACCCATTTTTTAAGGAGGAATATCTACATGATCATGGTGAACATCGATCTCGGCAAGTGCGACGGCGACGGCACCTGCGCGAACCTCTGCCCGCAGCAGGTCTTCAAGGTCAACGGCGGCAAGGCGGAAGCAGTGAACATGGCCGAGTGCATCAATTGCCAGACCTGCGTGGAGAACTGCCCGCAGAACGCGATCACCGTCACCGAGATGTAATCAGCATCACGGCATCAGCACAATGAAAAGGGCCCGGTCATTTGACCGGGCCCTTTTTCGTTGTGAACAGTTCAGCGGAAGCGACTGGTATCAGGCCCTCTCGGCGATCTTCCTGAACGCCGCCATGAGGTCGATGGGGAGGGGGAAGACGATGGTGGTGTTCTTCTCGGTCCCGATCTCGGTGAGGGTCTGGAGGTAGCGGAGCTGGAGGGCCGTGGGGTCCTTGCTGATGATCGCTGCTGCCTCGCCCAGCTTTGTGGCCGCCTGGAGCTCTCCTTCGGCGTGGATGATCTTGGCGCGCCGTTCCCGCTCGGCCTGTGCCTGGATGGCGATGGCCCGCTGCATCTCCGCAGGGAGGTCAACATTCTTGACTTCCACGGCAGTGACTTTTACGCCCCAGGGCTCGGTTTGGAGATCGATGACCTTTTGCAGCTCTGAGTTGATCGCCTCCCGGTTCGACAAGAGATCATCAAGGGCGTTCTGGCCGAGGATGCTCCGCAGGGTCGTCTGCGAGATCTGGGATGTCGCATAGTAAAAGTCCTCGACCTCGATGATCGCTTTGCGCGGGTCGATGACCCGGAAGTAGATCACAGCGTTCACTTTCACCGTGACGTTGTCCTTGGTGATCACGTCCTGGCTGGGAACGTCCATGGTGACGGTCCTGAGGCCCACGCGGACCATCTTCTGGATGCCCGGCAGAAGGATAATCAACCCCGGGCCTTTCACGCCGCCCTCATCGGGGACCCTCCCGAGGGTGAAGATGACGCCCCGTTCGTACTGTTTGAGGATCTTCAGCGTGTTGAACAGGAACCATGCCACGATGAAGATGAAAACCATGAAACCGAGTCCGTATGCCTGATAGCCCATGTGCCGCCTCCTTATAATAGTTTGTCACAAAGTATGCCGGTGACAAAGGGGAAACCCCGGTTCGCAAACTGCTATTACCCTGTCTTCTTCACGGTAAGTCTCAACCCGTCAACGGCAACGACCGTGACCTTTTCGCCTTTCGCAATGGGTTCATCGCTCCGGGCGTTCCAGTATTCTCCCCGCAGATGGACCTGGCCGTCGGCGCCGATGTCGGTCCGTGCCTCGGCCTGCATGCCGATGAGGCCTTCCTTCCCGGTGTCGACCTTGCTCCTGTGAGCGCGTATTGCCACGGTCACGGTGACGATGAACAGGAGGGCAGACGTGGCCACGACGGGGAGGATCACGGCCCAGGATATCCGGAGAGACGGCTCGGGCGTGTCGATCAGCATGAGCGAGCCGAACAGCATGGCGACGACGCCCCCGATACCCAGGACCCCGTGGCTGGTGATGAAGGCCTCGGCGATGAAGAGTATGATGGCGAGGATGATGAGCATGAGCCCCGCGTAGTTGATGGGCAGGGTCTGGAGGGCGTAGAAGGCGAGGATGAGGCAGATGGCGCCCGCCACGCCGGGGAAGATGGCGCCGGGATTCGACAGCTCGAAGTAGAGACCGTAGAAGCCCAGGATCATGAGGATGTAGGCGATGTTCGGATTGCTGATGATGCCCAGGAGCTTGTACCGGAAGCCCATGGGGTGTTCCTTGACTGTTGCGCCGGCGGTCTTGATCGTCCTTTTGCCGAGGACCACGTCCACGGTCCTGCCGTCGATCCGCTTGACGAGGGTGTCGATGTCCGGGGCGATCAAGTCAATGACCCCCAGCTTGAGGGCCTCGGTCTCGGTGATGGACACGCTCTTGCGGACCGCCTCCTCCGCCCATTTGGCGTTCCTGCCGCGCTTCTCGGCGATGCCCCGGATCATGGCGGCAAGGTCGTTGGTCACTTTCTTGGCCATGGTCTTGTCCATCTGTCCCTGCATCTGGACCGGCGAGGCGGCGCCGATGTGCGTCGTCGGCGCCATGGCCGCGATGTTCGCCGCCAGGGTGATGAACACGCCGGCAGAGGCCGCCCGGCCGCCGCTGGGGGCAACGTAGACCACGGTCGGGACCGCCGAGGCCATCATCTTCAGGATGATCTCATTGGTGGAGTCCACGAGCCCGCCGGGCGTATTGAGCTGGATGATGATCGCCTCGGCATTGTCCTTCGCGGCCGTATCGATGGACTTGATGATGTATTCGGCAACGACCGGCGTGATGGGCGCGTCGATCGTGATCAGCATCACCGAGGGGCCGGCAGGGGCCGGCGCGGTGGCGGAAGGAAGCGTCTTCACCGCTTTCGGTTTGTCTGCGGACAGGGCAAGTCCCGTCAGTCCCGAGAGGATCAGGAGAAAGGAGAGAGCGATCGTTATCCAAGCCAGGGTCTTACGCATGAGTGCCGGGTTCTCCTGTAATTGATGAGATGAAGAGGATGCGCGGGCGTGATGAAAAAAGTATATCCGCATTGAACTCCGCTGTCAAGAAGCCCTTGACTTGACGTTGCTTTTTCTGTAGCATCGGCAAACAGAGACCATGCGGATCACCGGAGGCACAGGCAGGGGAAGAAGGCTCAAGGTACCGGCGGGGGAGAAGGTCAGGCCCACGTCGGACAAGGTGAAGCAGGCCCTCTTCAACATCCTGGGCGACCGGGTCCCGGGATCTTCCTTTCTCGATCTCTTTGCCGGGGCAGGGGGGGTTGGCATCGAGGCCCTGAGCCGCGGCGCTGAACGCGTGGTCTTCGTGGACGGCGACCGGGGATCACTGGACGCGGTCAAGCACAACATCGAGCAGGCCGGGTTCGCCGAACGCGCGGAGGCGGTCCTGGCAAAAGCGGAGACCTTCCTCAAGAAGCGTTCGGGACCCTACGACATCGTGTTCCTCGATCCGCCTTACTCCCTGGAGATGCTGCCGCTGCTGCAGCTGGTCGCCGCTTCCGGCATGCTCAAGCCCGATGCCATTGTCATCGCCGAGCATTTCAGAAAACAGCCGTCACCCGCGGCGGCAGGGGAACTGACGCTGGACCGTGAGGCGCGATACGGCGACACGGTGCTGGCGTTCTATCGTGAAGGGGTTCGAGGCCAGGAGTCGGAAGTAAGCAGTCAGGAGGAGGAACGATGAAGCGTATCGCAGTCTACCCCGGCACGTTCGATCCTGTCACCAACGGCCATGTCGATCTGGCGGAGCGGAGCCTTCGCATGTTCGACAAGGTCATCGTTGCGGTGGCGGCCAATCCCAAGAAGCAGCCGTTGTTCGAACTCAGCGAACGCATCGCCATGTTCAAAAAGGCGACAAAGGGGTACCGGAACCTGGTGATCGAGGGATTTGACGGGCTTCTTGTCGATTACGTCAGGGAAAAAAAGGCAATAGCGACCATCCGCGGCCTGCGCGCCGTGTCGGATTTCGAGTTCGAGATGCAGATGGCCCTGATGAACCGGCGTCTTGACGAGGACATCGAGACGGTCTTCCTGATGCCGAGTGAAGAATATTCCTTCATCACCTCCACCATCGTGAAGGAAGCCGCGAGCTACGGAGGCGATATCTCCAGCCTTGTCCCGAAAGGCGTCGTGGAAAAGCTGCGAAAGCGGTTCGGGAGGCAGTAGCCTGGTCCCTCCGCGCTTGCGTTATGTCTCCGCATCCCCCTCGAATTTTGCTTAAAAGCATGTCCCTCCAGGGATGGCCTCATAGCCTTACTTCCGCATGCAAAGTGCGAGCGTTAAGAGATGACATCGATGATCGATGCGGTCTGATGATATCTTGATCAAGAGGGCTTTCATGAATATCGATTGGGGCATGGTAATGATATGGATGATCGTGATCGTTCCGGTGCTGGCCGTGTTCGGGATCTACTTCTGGCTTGACCGCAAGGAGAAACAGCGGGGCACGCGTTTTCTCGGCATCCAGTTGGACATCGCCATGGTGATCGTCGGTCTTCTGTTGTTGCTGGCGTTGATCAAATGGATCTACAGCGCCATCTCCGGATAGGACGGTTCAAAAAGGTGCCGATGAGACCAACGAGATCTGTCCTTTTTTCTTTCCCTGTCATCTCGCTGTTCCTCATCGCGGCGGTCCTGCCGTTCGCCTCGGGCGTCATCCCGACGGTCCGTTTCACATCCGAGCGGATAGATATCCGCGTATATCCCGACGAGATATGGGTGAAGGGATATTATTTCTATAAGAACCCCTTTCCCTTTCCGGTACAGCAGGGCTTTACCGTCCCTTTTCCCATCGACATGCGCCACCCCGAGCCGATGGACGTCCATGTCGAGCGCCTGACGCCGGTAAAGGAAGAGATCAGGCTGAGGCACTTCTTCGGGAACACGGGCTTTGACGTGTCCTTCTCCTCTTACGAGGAGGCGGAGATAGCGGTGACCTATCGCCAGAAGGCGGGGGGGATGACCGCCACCTATATCCTGAAAACAACACAACCATGGGGCAGTCCACTGGAAAGCGGCGTCTACACCTTATATCCTCATGGCACGGTCATCGTATCGTCAAATTATCAGCTCGATCTTCCCGGCAGGACGCCGGGGTTCCGCAAAACAGGCTTCATGCCCGACAAGGACTGGCAATTTACCTGGAGGAGGGAAGATGAAAAAAGAAGGTAACGCATCGAGGGTCATGAGATCGCTTGTGTCGGCGCTCTGCATTGTCCTTGCGACGGCCTCGAACGTCTTTGCGAACAATGCCCCCGGACCGCTTGCTGTCGTATCGCTCTTCTCCCTGGTCATTTTAATCGTGGCCATGACATTCGCGGGCGGCGGTTATAGCGTGCTAAAGCGGCTTCATGATGCCAGGTATCCGTCGAAGGTAAACCGCACGATCATGAACGCCCTGGAGTTCATCGCAGGCGTCGTGCTGTTCTTTGCCGGCATAATGTCGACGATCTTCGGCGTTCTGGGCTTTTCGCTCTATGCGATCGGCCGGGGCGTCAAGATGCTGCAATGGGCTCGTGCCACCGAAAAAGAGGGTGCATGGCCTGCGCACCTTGAAGGCGCGCACCCGAAAAGGCTGAAACTCGCGGGGATCATGCTTATCCTCCTGACCGTGATCGTTTTCGGTTACTCGATGGCAAACATCGATGAGGTGACCGGCATCAGTGACTATAAAGGAAGGGGCCGCGTCGCGCAGTTGAGTGCGGAGGCAAAGAACGCCAAGGCCGCTGCGGAAATATATCTGCTCGATAATCCGAAGGCCAAAGTGGTCACGTGCGAGGACCTGGTAAAAGCCGGCTTTGTGCAGCACAAGGACATCACCTGTTCCTCGGACCTGACGGCAACTTCCGGCAGCATACGGATGACCGGACCGAATTCATGGAAACTGAAGCAGCCGGTCGCCGTCATTACCTCCAAAGGTGAACTCATACCGGCAGAACTGTGATAATGGCCGTCATCCCTCGCTGTTCCTATCGGGGATCCAGAAATAGAGGAAACAGATACTGGATTCCCGCTCAGAATAGCTGCGGGACGTTAGCAGGCCGCTGAAAAAGTCTTTTTGCTGTCTTTGCAAGCGAGCGAAGCAAACTCGTAGTTAAGATTGTCAGGCACTTCGAGATTGCCGCGTCGCAAAAATCGCTCCTCGCAATGACAAATCGGGACTTTTTCAGCAAACTGCTAAAGCTCGATACGAGCCGCTCGCAGAAAAGAAAGAACGCCCATGAGCCCCGTAACGCATTTTCTGTTGGGATGGACTGTTGCCGGAACATCCGCTTCCCTTACGCCCCGGGAGCGGGCGGCGATCACGCTGGCCGGCATTGTCCCCGACATCGACGGCATGGGCGTGATCTGGGACCTCGTCTCGCGGAGCGGCAATTTCGAATTCTACCAGCGGTACCATCATGTCTTCGGCCATAATCTGTTCTTCGGACTTCTGGTCGCTGCATGCGGTCTTTTGCTCGGGGTCCGAAAGTGGCTTGTCGCCGCTCTCATGCTGGTGAGCTTCCATCTCCATCTGGTTGGTGACATCGTGGGCGCCCGGGGATTTGGAGACGACTTCTGGGCCGTGCCATACTTCTGGCCTCTTGCGAACCATGAATATGTCTGGAGCGGCCAGTGGCCGCTCAACGGATGGCAGAACTTCGTGATAACCGGGCTGCTGCTCGCGGTGACGTTCTACCGGGCGGGGAAGCGCGGATATTCACCGCTCGAGACGGTCTCGTCGCGGGCCGACCAGGCATTTGTCCGGACGCTGCGCAACCGGTTCTCGTTTTGAACGGACCTGACGGCCGGCGATGGCAGGATCGAAAGGAGGAAGTGTGACGATGAAGAACATCACGATAGCGATGATCTTGCTGTTCGTTCCGATCAACGCGTTTGCCACCGCGCAAATACCTGATCGCATACTCTATCAAGGTGAAGCGTACCCTCTGTTCACTGAGCCCTTGGAACGGTATCTCAGCGAAAATACGCCGCGGACAGAAAGGCTGTTTTTCTCCGTTTGTACCGCATGCTGGCGCGGATATGTGGCAACGTGGGAGCTTAAAGAGAACTATCTCTATATCACAAAACTCGTCGAGGGAACGTGCAGGCCCGATGCTAAAGAGATCCCTTTTGAAAATGTATTCCCGGGTCAGGCGGCTCCCGTGAAAGCGGTCTGGTTCAGCGGTGTACTGCGCATTCCTCAAGGCGAACGACTGCGCTATGAGCGGAGAGGCTATGGAGCGGTCTATGAGCGGGAGCTCTGGTTAACCATCAGGAATGGGAAAATGGCAAGTGAGACGATAATTGATAATGCGAAACGAGAACATTCTTCCCTGCCCGGTCCCCTGATCCCGCTACGGCAGTAATCAGTAATAGATCACTGCTGCAAACGAACCGGTCAGGATTGAACACGTCAATTCAGCCCGGTCTCTTCATCCGCCGCTGCCTCATTGCTTCATAGAGGAACACCGCCGCCGAGGTCGCCACATTCAGCGAATCGATCGTTTCGGCCATGGGGATGCGGACGCGGTGGTCGAAATCAACGAGTTCCTCGGCCGTCAAACCCGAGCTTTCCTGTCCCAGCATGATGACCGTCGGCAGGGTGAGGTCCAGTTCGAAGGGCGTCTTCCTGCCGTTCAATTCCAGCGCCACGGTCTGGAATCCCCGCTCCTTGCACCTCGCGACGAAATCCCGTCCGTTCTGCACCCTCACTAGCGGGACCCGCATGATGCTTCCCATCGAGCCGCGTATGGCCTTTCCGTTGTACGCGTCGACGGTGTGCGGCGTGACGGCGACGCCTGACGCGCCGACCGCTTCGGCCGTTCTGATGATCGTGCCGAGGTTGCCCGGGTCCTGGAGGTGATGAGCGATAACAATGAGCCCGGAGTCATTGGTGAGCAGCGCATCCTCGGAATGCTCCCGCATCTCCACGACCGCCATGACCGGCTGGGGCGTCTTGCTGTCCGATAGGGATCCCAGCAGCCGCTCCGATAACCAGAGGATCTCGACGCCGCTCCTTTCGGCGAGCTTGATGACGCCCTTGCCGTGGTGCTGCGTAAGGGACGGGGCCGCGATCACCTGCTTCACGCCGAGCTTGTCCCGAAGCGCCTCCTCCGCCATCTTGATCCCCTCGACCAGAAAGGCCTTCTCCTTCTTCCGGACCTTGGGATCGGACAGGGAAGCGAGATATCTGACGGCCTTGTTCTCTTTGCTCGTGATCGGAGCGCGGGGAGTGGTTCGTTCCATGGACAGGAGTATAACATAGTGGGAATGGCCTCGAAACAGGGAAATGGGGGATTATTTTATTGACTTTTTTCTCCTATACGATATACTTACGAGCCTGTAATCCTTAGAGAATCTAAGGAATTGAAGCTGCCGGCTGCTTGATGCAGGCAGCTTCGATCCTCAAGGTAAGACGTTTATTCTAATCGCTCGCTGTCCCCGCAGGAAATCCGCCGGGCATGCGCTTGCTCCTGGATTCAATGAAACAGACAGTAACGGAGATCCTCCTCGAAGCCCTTGCCCGGGCAAAGAGCAAGGGCGAACTGAAGCTCGACACCCAGCCGGCGATCACGCTGGAAACCCCGAAGGACAAGAACCACGGCGATATGTCGTCGACCTTCGCCCTCGCGATGGCGAAGATCGAGGGCAAGCCGCCGCGCACGATCGCCGAGATCGTCCTGGCGAACCTCCAGGACGAAGAGGGCATCATCGCGAAGACCGAGATCGCGGGGCCGGGATTCATCAATTTCTTCCTGAAGCAGGACCGCTGGCGCAAGACGCTCTTTGACATCGATGCCGAGGCCCATGAGTACGGCCTCAAGGACATCGGCAAGGGGGAGCGGGTCCAGGTGGAGTTCGTGAGCGCCAATCCCACGGGGCCGCTCTATGTGGGCCACGGCAGGGGCGCCGCGGTAGGCGACGCGCTGGCGAACCTGCTTGCGGCTGTCGGGTACGACGTTCAGCGGGAATTCTATATCAACGACGCGGGACGGCAGGTCAGGCTGCTCGCCCAGTCCCTGTACGCGCGCTACCAGCAGGCCTTAGGCAATAACGTCGCGTTCCCCGAGGACGGCTACCACGGCGAGTACATCGCCGAGGCGGCGCAGGAATTCATCAAGGTCCACGGCAGCAAGTTCCTGAACAAGTCCCTTGACGAGTGCGCGGCGGTCTTTGCCGATTTCGGCAAGGACGCCATGCTCGCCGATATCCGGACCGATCTGGAAGCCTTCGGCGTGCGGTTCGATGTCTGGTTCAGCGAGAAGACCTTGCTCGCCGACGGGTCCGTAAAGAAGTCGATCGAAGAACTGAAAGAGCGCGGCTTTGCATATGAGCAGGACGGAGCGCTTTGGCTCAGGTCAACGGCTTTCGGCGACGATAAAGACCGGGTCATCATCAAGAAGGACGGCGAGTACACCTATCTTGCCACGGACATCGCCTATCACCGGAACAAGCTCGCACGGGGCTTTACCCAGCTCGTGAACATCTGGGGCGCTGACCACCACGGCTACATCCCCCGGGTGCAGGCCGTGATCCAGGCCTTCGGCCATCCACAAGATTCGCTCCACGTGCTGCTCGTGCAGCTCGTTTCGATATTGCGCCACGGCCAGCCCGTGCCCATGTCCAAGCGGGCGGGGAACTTCGTGACGCTGCGCGACGTGGTCCAGGACGTCGGCGCCGACGCGGCGCGGTACATCTTCCTGACGCGGAAGACCGACAGTCATCTGGATTTCGACCTCGACATCGCCAAGGAACAGTCCCGGGAGAATCCCGTCTACTACGTGCAGTACGCCCACGCGCGGATCGCGAGCGTGTTCCGCGAAGTGGAAACAAGGGCGATCCCGGTCCCGGGCCGGGACGCGGTGAAGATCGACCTCCTGGACGTCGAGGAGGAACAGAGCATCATCAAGGCGCTGGCGAAGTATCCCGAGATGATCGAGGAGGCGGCGCTGGCCTACGAACCGCACCGGATCACGTTCTACCTGCAGGATCTGGCCGGGCTGCTCCATAATTACTATTTCAAGCACCGGATCATCGCCGAAGACATGGCGCGCACCGGCGCCCGGCTCTTCCTGATGAAGCAGGTGAAGACGGTCATCCAGAGCGCGCTCAAGATACTTGGCGTAGCGGCGCCGGAGAGAATGTAACTCAAATGCGGAGTGATGAGTGCGGAGTGCGGATTAATAAAAGACTTCGCAATTCGCACTTCACACTTCACACTTGAATCGTGTTCAATTTTTCTTTGATAAAAAAGGGTGTAGGAACCGAAGGCCGTCTGGGGAAGATAACGACCTCTCACGGCGAGATCAGCACGCCGGTGTTCATGCCGGTCGGCACGCAGGCCTCGGTCAAGACGCTGTCGCCTGAGGACCTGAACGAGATCGGCGCCGAGATCATCCTGTCGAACACCTATCACCTGTTCCTCCGGCCGGGGCACGAGCTGATCCGCGAGTTCGGCGGTCTTCATGAGTTCATGAACTGGAAACGGCCCGTCCTGACGGACAGCGGCGGGTTCCAGGTCTTCAGCCTGGCCGAGCTCCGGAAAGTGACCGACGAAGGTGTGACGTTCCAGTCGCACATCGACGGCGGGGCAAAGCACTTCATCACGCCCGAGTACGCCGTCGAGATCCAGGAGGCGCTGGGCGCGGACATCATCATGGCCTTCGACGAGTGCATTCCCTACCCGGCGACGCGCGATTACGCCATGGAATCGCTGGAGCGGACGCATCGCTGGGCGAAGCGCTGCCGGGAAGCGAAGAAGGAAACCGGCCAGGCCCTCTTCGGGATCGTCCAGGGCGGGATGTATGCCGACCTCAGGAAACGGTCGGCAGAGACGCTGGTGGACATCGGTTTTGAAGGCTACGCCATCGGCGGCCTGTCCGTGGGCGAGACCAAGCCGCTGATGTACGAGATGCTCGAAGCAACGGCGCCGTCCCTGCCCGTAGACCAGCCCCGCTACCTGATGGGGGTCGGTACACCGGAGGACCTGGTGGAAGGGGTGGACCGGGGCGTCGACATGTTCGATTGCGTGATGCCCACGCGGAACGCCCGGAACGGGACGTTCTTCACCTCCTTCGGGAAACTGGTGATCCGGAACGCCCGGTACGAGCGGGACCGGGAGCCCATCGATCCGGCCTGCAGGTGCTACACCTGTCGGAACTTCACGCGGGCGTACCTCCGGCACCTGTTCAATGCCGGCGAGGTGCTGGCCCTGCGGCTCGGGACGATCCATAATCTGTCTTTCTATCTGAACCTGATGCGGGGTGTCCGGGCGAGCATCGAACAGGGACGGTTTAAAGCATTTAAGAAGGATTTCCTGGAGAAAAGAGAAACAACGGAAAGTTAACCACGGAGTCAGGTCGCACGGAGAAAAGCTTGATCCTGATTTGCAGGTCCCTTAAGGATCTCCTCCGTGACTCAGTGTCTCCGTGGTAACTGTAAGCTTTACTAATATTCCTTAGGAGGTTCTACCATGTTCGAATCGATAGCATACGCGATGGGCGCCCCGGGCGGCGCGGCAGGTCAACCGGCTGGCAGCGGGTTCAGCGGTCTCTTCATGATGGTGATCATCTTCGGCATCTTCTACTTCATCCTCATCCGGCCGCAGCAAAAGAAGATGAAGGAGCATAAGAAGATGGTCGAGGAGCTCAAGAAGGGCGACAAGATCGTCACGCAGGGCGGCATCTACGGCATGGTGGAAAATGCCGGTCCCAACACCCTTACGGTCAAGATCGCCGAAGGGACCAAGGTGAAGATCGCGCGCAGCTCCGTGGCCACGGTGCTGACCGAAGAAGAAGCGAACAAGGAATAGCAGGACGATTCGATGTTCAAGGTTCAACATTCAAGATAGCGAACCGAGCAGGGCAGCTGCAGGTGTTGACTGGTGAGTGTTCCATTTTGAATCGAGGAGCGAGCGCATTCCCCGTAGCTTGCTGCGGGGTTAGCGAGCGATTAGAATAAATAGTATTACCTTGACGATCGAAGATTCCCCGCAGCTTGCTGCAGGAGCTTCAATTAGATTCCAGGAGGATGTTCCATGAATAAAAGTATCCAATGGAGGCTCGGGCTCATTGTTCTGTCGATCATGATCGCCCTGTTCCTGTTCCTGCCGTCCACGCCGCTGGGAGCGAACCTGCCGGAATGGTGGCGCTCGAACGTCTCGAAGATCGCCCTCGGGCTCGATCTCAGGGGCGGAAGCCACCTCGTGATGCAGGTGGAGACGGACAAGGCGGTCGAGGCCGCCGTCGACAACATCATTGCGGACCTGCAGACAACGGCAGCGTCCCAGGGAGTATCCGTCCAGTTCAGCCGGAACGGCCGGGACATCACCGCGAAGTTCGCCGAGGCGCTGGAGGACAAGGTTGATACCTTCGTCAAGAAGACCTACGCCATTCTCGAACCGAAGGACCGGGCCAAGGGAGAGCTGGTGTATTCACTCCAGACGGTCCGGGTCAACGAGATGAAGGAAGACGCCGTCCGGCAGGCGAAGGAGCGGACCGAGCGAAGGATCAACAAGTTCGGCGTCGCCGAGCCGAACGTCTACAAGCAGGGCATGGACCAGATCGTGATCCAGCTTCCGGGCATCAAGAACCCGCAGGAGGCCATATCGTTCATCAAGACCGCAGGCCGTCTGGAGTTCAAGCTCGTGGACAGTTCATCCGATATGACGAAAGCGCTCGCCGGTCAGGTCCCCGAGGGCCGCGAGATCCTGTATGAGGAAAACGTTGACCAGTCCGGCAAGGTTTCCCGCCAGCCCTACGTTGTGTACAAGCAGACACTGCTGACCGGCGACCGCCTCACGGAGTCCAAGGTCAGCATCGACGAATTCGGCAAGCCCGCCATCAGCATCACCTTTGACGCCGACGGGGCGCGGGTATTCGAGCGCATCACCGCAGAGAATGTGGGCCGTCAGCTGGCCATCGTGCTCGACGGCGTCGTGCACTCCGCGCCGAACCTGAGGGAGCGGATCTCCGGCGGCAGCGCCCAGATCACCGGCAGCTTCACGCACGACGAGGCGGCGAAGCTCGCCATCGTGCTCCGGGAGTCTCTTCCCGCGCCGATGAAGGTCGTCCAGAACGTGACCGTGGGGCCGTCCCTGGGCCAGGACTCCATCAATAAAGGCGTGCAGGCCGCCCTCATAGGCGGGCTCATCGTCGTCGTGTTCATGATGGTCTACTACCGCCTCTCGGGCCTCATCGCGGACTATGCCATTATCCTGAACATGGTCCTGCTCCTGGGCGCCATGGCGTTCCTGAACGCCACGCTCACCCTGCCGGGCATCGCGGGCATCATCCTGACCATCGGTATGGGCGTGGACTCCAACGTACTGATGTTCGAGCGCATCCGCGAGGAGATCAGGTCGGGCAAACCGCCCCGGCCGGCGATCGACTCCGGATATGACAAGGCGTTCCTCACGATCCTTGACTCGCACGTGACGACGCTGATCACGGCCGCCATGCTGTTCATGTTCGGCACCGGCCCCATCAAGGGCTTCGCGGTCTCGCTCAGTCTCGGCATCCTCATCAACCTGTATTCCGCCCTGGTGGGCACCAAGGTCATCTTCGACCTCATCAACTCCAAGTGGAAGCTGGAGAAGCTGAGCATTTAGGAAACCGTAAGGCGGTAGGGGCGGCCCTGCGTGGCCGCCCTGAAATGGGCAACCACACAGGGTTGCCCCTACATTCATCTGGATGACGACAGATTTTTGGAGGTTTCAATGCTGCAAATACTGCATAAGACCAGCATCGATTTCATGGGGTGGAAGAAAGTCTCGTTCGCCGTCGCTGCCGTCATGATCACCCTGGGCCTCTTCGCCGTGGTGCAGGTGGGCCGGGGCAAGGCGAACCTGGGCATCGATTTCGTGGGCGGCACCACGGTCCAGCTCAGCTTCAAGGAAAAACTTCCGCTCGACGAGGCCCGCAAGGCCCTCGAAAATGCGGGATTCCAAGGCGCGACGCTCCAGGAGTTCGCCGAAGGGAACAAGGTGTTGATCCGTCTTCGGGAACATGAAGGGGTCGCGGAGAAGGTCGTGGCGCTGTTCAAGCAGACCTTTCCCAACCGTGCATTCGAAGTGGACGCTACCACGGAGATCGGGCCGACCATCGGGAAGGACCTCCAGAAGGACGCCTTGCTGGCGGTCATATTCTCGATCATCGCGATCATCATCTACATCGCCATCCGCTTTGAGTTCAAGTTCGGCGTGGCGGCTGCCGTTGCGACGGTGCATGACGTCTGCGCCGTGCTCGCCATCTTCTACGTGCTGAACAAGGAGATCAACCTCCTGATCGTCACGGCGCTGCTGACCCTGGCCGGATATTCCCTGACCGACACCGTGGTTGTTTTCGACAGGATCCGCGAGAACCTCAAACGTGCCAAGCGCGAGCCGCTCGGGACGCTGGTGAACAACAGCATCAACGAGGTGCTGTCCCGGACCATCATCACTTCACTTACGGTCGTCCTCGTGCTGGTCCCCCTCGTGATGTTCGGCGGCGAGGTGCTGCACGACTTCTCGCTGGCGCTGCTCATAGGTGTGATCATCGGGACCTACTCTTCGGTGTTCGTCGCGAGCCCCCTCCTGGTTGTGTGGCATGTGAGGTCCGGCGGGAGCCTGATCAGGAAGAAGTAATGCTGGTTTCACCTCACAGGAAAACTTGAACTTTGACATCCCCTCCCGTCCAGGGAGGGGATTCTTGTTTGACGGGCATGAAGAACATAAACACAAAAATGACCATCAGGATCGCCGGATGCGATGCTGTCCCCCTGTCCGGCTCCGACCCGGTTCAGCTCACCTGCGGAACAGCCGGATGCAGTTCCACCTGCTGCAGGAACGGCCCGCACATCATCCTGAACCCTTACGAGATCGATTGCATGTGCAAGGCGAGCGGCATGTCCTACGAGGACCTGCTCGATATCGTCGAGACGGACCGGGTGAACGGCTACCCGCTGGTCATGCTGCCCCGGGACCCGTCGTGCCACTTCTGGACGGAACGGGGGTGCCGCATCTACGATGCCCGGCCACTGGCCTGCAGGCTCTTCCCGCTCGGCAGGGTGTTCGAGAGCGGACGATCGTACATCGTCCTTCCGGACCGCAATAGGTGCACGGGACTTGTCCCCGCGCCCAGCCGGACCCTCGCCGACTATCTCCGTGAACAGGATACGGAAACGCAGATCCGCATGGCCGACGCCTGGATCGAATTCGTCACGGACATGGAGGAGCTGCACTTTCCCGATAAGCCGGTCACCTCCGTGGCCTTTCACCTGCTGGTGTACAGTCCCGATACGCCGCCGTCCTCCGATCTGTCCGCAGCTCCGGGATCTCCCGAGGAGCGGTTCCTGCTCCGCCTGGCGACGGCCCGCAAGAAGCTGCCTGAATTCCTGGGAAACCGTTAAAGAACTAGATATTTAGACAGGATAACAGGATCGACAGGATTTACAAAAGGCCAAGGCCAATGTATAACGACTCCATTCCCCTTCCGTCATTCCCACGCAGGCGGGAATCCAGAGTTTTCAAATCGGCACTGGATCCCCGTTTTCACGGGGATGACGAATTAGCTATTTCAGTTGATCATATCGCATGGCGGTAGCATTTATCCGCTTTTATCCTGTTATCCTGTCAAATTAGCTTTTGGCCCTTGCGTGTCCTGGTTGGTCCGCGCCCTGTCCGTGACAAGTCATCTCCCGCAGAAATCCCGCCTTTATCAATATCTTGTCAGGTCATTCTTCAAGAACTTCTATTGACATGCAGTTCGTGCGACTATAATATAGAAACATGATGGGACCCCGCAGAACGAGTAAGCTCCTGACCCGTGCGACGGCACCGGCGCTCATCGCGGTCGTCCTGCTCGCTCTTGCCGGCTGCGCAGCGCCGCAACCGCCGGCCGCTGCGCTGCTGTCCGCTCCCGCTGTCGCTGTTCCTCCTCAACCGAAGAAGCCGCTTCCCCTCATTGCATCGCCCGAGGAGGGTCTCAGTATCGCCCTTGAGGCCTGCAAGGCCGGGGAGATGGAGACCGCCGGCCTCTACGCGGAAAGCGTGATGGAACGGTATCCCGACACCCCCTGGCAGAAGCGCGCCCTGTTCCTGCAGGGCGGGACCTTCATCGCCCGGAACATGACAGCCGATGCGGAGAAGGTCATGCTTCGCATCCCGACCGAGTATCCCGACCTTGCCGATTACGCATTGTTCCAGCTCGCCGAGCTTTATCAAGCAGAAAAACGATATACCGATGCGGTCGGCCTGTACCGGCGGCTGATCAGCAACTACCAGTCCAGTTCACTCGTCGGCCGGGCTTCCCTCAGGAAGGCGCAGGCGCTCCACGATGCCGGCTTGTTCAGGGACGCGGCAACAGCCTACGAACGGACGCTCCAGGAGTTCCCCCGCTTCGAACAGGCGCCTGAGACCGGATTGGGCCTCGGCAGGGCGCTCGCCGACGCGGGCGATCTGCCCGGTTCGGTGAGGGCCTACCTCGACGTGCAGGTCAGATATCCCGGGAACGGGAACGACGCAGCGGTGGAGAAGGCCCTGGCAGCCCTTGCTGCACGGGGCGCGCAGGTCCCGAAGCTCACTGCTGACGAGCAGTACGAACGGGGCAAGAACCTGTTCAGGGCCATGCAGTACGACAAGGCCTTTGAGTCCTTCCGCGCCGCCCTTGAAGCGGACCCCTCCCATCCCCAGCGGGCGGACATCCTCCTCCGCAGCGGGATCGCGCTGTTCAACCTCGGCAGGCGCCCCGAGGCCGCGTCGACACTGGAACGCCTGGTCAAGGCCGGTCTTCCCGACTGCCGGTGCGCCGAGGCGCTGAACTGGCTGGGAAAGTCGTACAGCAGGCTCGGCTTGCGCGACGAGGCCGTCGAGACCTATCTGAAGCTCGTACGCATGTATCCCGGGAGCGACTGGTCTGACGACGCGCTCTACCTCACCGGCAACGTCTACCGTGAGGCCAACGACCTGAAGAAGGCGCTCAAGTACTACCGTCAACTGGCAACGGAGTATCCCGAGAGCTCCCTGGCGGACAGCGGTATCTGGTGGCAGGGATGGGGCTATTACCTCACCGGCGACCTTCGGAAGGCCATGCAGACCCTTCAGGAACTGGTCAGCAGGTACCCGCGGTCGTTCCTCGTGAACCAGGCGCTGTACTGGCAGGGGAGGGCAGCAGAGGGTTCCGGCGACCGGGACAAGGCGGGGCGCTATTATTCGCGGGCCGTTAACCGGGGGCCCTATACCTACTATGGGTATCTTGCCGCCGAGAGGCTTGCCGGCAAAGAGCTTCCGGTCATTGCCGTCGCCGAGGAACCGATCATGGACGAGTCGCTCCCCGGGGACAGCGATCTGCCGCAGGAGGGGCTGGAGGACCTGTCCGATCCCGACGGCCCGCCGGACTGGACCGATGAGGCCGTTGTCGCACTGTCCGCCTATCCTGCCTACCGGAAGACCCTGGAGCTCATGTATCTCGGCATGAAGAAGGAGGCGGCCGGCGAGCTCTGGTCGCTCCAGGAACTGCTGCCCGGAAGGCATGGCGCGCTCATCGGTCTCTCCAAGGCCTTCTTCGAGCTGGGAGACTACCACAGTTCGCTGATCATCGTGCTGCGGAGCTTCGACCGCCTCCTGGAGCGGCCATCCTCCCGGATGCCCGGGGACCTGTGGCTCCTCGCCTATCCGCAGGGATACTGGCAAAGCATCGTTTCCGCGGCGAGGCGCAACGGCCTCGATCCGTACTTCGTCGCCGCCATCATCCGCGAAGAGAGCCAGTTCCGTGCCGAGGCCCTCTCGCCGGCGGGCGCCCGGGGCGTGATGCAGGTCATGCCCGCCACGGGAGCGTGGATCGCCAGGATGGCCGGGATAAGCGATTTCGACCGGGCGAAGCTTTATGACGCGGACACGAACATCACCATCGGGGCCTGGTACCTGAGCTACCTGATGAAGCGGTTCAAGAACGACCTGTATCTCGTGAGCGCCGCATACAACGCCGGACCGGAGGTCGTGGCGGCCTGGGCCGGCGCGGCAAGGGGGGCCGCGGACCGTGATATGTTCGTGGAGACCATTCCCTACCGGGAGACCCGGGGGTATGTGAAGAAGGTGCTCAGGAACTACGCCGAGTACCGGCGGATCTACGGCAGGGCGGACCTGGCGGCGCCGCAGTCCCTGTCCGGCCCGGCCGGCCAGGACGGGGGTATGAGGCCCGGCGAGATTCGCCTGTGCGGATCCCCGGGGCGCTGTCCATGACGGGATGGCCGGTGGAGGGAACGTGAAAGATATGGTGGCGCGTTTCGCCGAAGTGGAAAAGAGAGTGCGTTCGCTGGCCGAGGAGAACCACGGGCTTCGCGAAAAGGTCCATGCCCTCGAAGAAGAACTGGGCCGGGCGAGCGAGGGCGCCCGGGAGGCGGAGACCCTTCGGGCCAGGAAGGAACAGGTGCGGGACAGGCTGAAGCGGCTTCTCCGCGTCCTGGATGCGATCGAGCCAAAGAAGAAGGAAGAGGACCCGCAGGGCTCCGAGCCCGGACAAGCCGGAGTAAAAGAGTAATTCTGACAGGATCACAGGATAAAATCGGATAAAGTCAAAAGAGTCCTTCAACGCTGACAAGGCATGAAAAGAACTATGATTGGCGCTGTAAAGATCAAAGAACTTACATGGTATTTCATAATAATTTCAGCGAAAATCTGCGTTGAATCCAGGAGCGAGCGCATTCCCCGTAGCTTGCTGCGGGGTTAGCGAGCGATTAGAATAAATAGTACTACCTTGAGGATCGAAGATTCCCTGCTGCTTGCTGCAGGGAACTTCAATTCTTGAATCGTCTTTGTCCTGCAATCCTGTTATCCTGTCACAGTACAGTTCGGTTTTATTAGTCTTTCCATTTGGTGGTAATGATATGGCGGAAAGCGACAAACTCTATCACGCGATCCTGGACAACCTGTACGACGGCGTCTATTTCGTCGACCGTGACCGGAAGATCACCTACTGGAACAGGGGGGCCGAGCGGATCACGGGGCACCTCGCCGCCGAGGTCGTCGGGAGCCGCTGCTCGGACAACATCCTGATGCATGTCGACGGCCAGGGCGCCCTGCTGTGCAGGGACCGGTGCCCCCTTGCCGCGACGATGCTGGACGGCGTCGAGCGGACCGCCGATGTGTATCTCCGGCACAAGGACGGCCACCGCGTGTCCGTCAACATCCGCATCACCCCGCTCCGGAACGACCGCGGCGAGATCACGGGAGGGGTCGAAGTGTTCACCGACAACTCCCAGAAGCTTTCCGCCATCGCCCGGATGGAGGCGTTCGAAAAGCTTGCCTATCTCGATCCCCTGACCGGCACCGCCAACCGGAGGTACGCCGAGATCACCCTCCACGCGCGCAATGAGGAGTTCCAGCGCTACGGCTGGCCGTTCGGCGTGGTCTTCATCGACATCGACCGCTTCAAGGCCATCAACGACGAATGCGGGCACGCCGCCGGCGACGAGGTCCTGAAGATGGTGGCGAAAACGCTGATGAACAGCGCCCGTTCCTTCGACGTGGTCGCGAGATGGGGAGGCGACGAGTTCATCGCCGTGATCGCGAACGTCGAAAAGGAACAGTTGATCGCCGCCGCCAACCGGTTCCGTACGCTCGTGGAACAGTCCAGCCGCGTTTCCGCCCCCGTGCCGCAGGTCACGATCTCCGTCGGCGCGACCCTCGCCCGCAGCGATGACACCGAGGCGGCAGTGCTGGAACGCGCGGACCGGTTCATGTACCAGAGCAAGACCGCAGGCAAGAACCGCGTCACCACCGATCCCTGATGATATCCTTCCCGCGCCTGTGCGTTCCATTTCCTGATAAGGCCCGCCAGCCCCACCTATCCTCCCGGACAACTCACCGCCGCCCACATTGGGGGCCAAAGCCTTTTCTCCCATTGGGTACCAAAATTTACTAAAATTACGAAACACCTTTCATTATAGGAGCTGGCGAGCCGCAATACGGGACAGAGGGAGGTCAGGACTGCTTCCGGAGGATCATGGCGCTTATCTCATTAAGGAGGTCGGTTATTGCGGGCATGGAGGCAGGAATTATTTTGCCGGAGGTGTGCTTGTGGTGTGGAAATGTGGAAATGTCCGGGTAGTGAGGAGCGTTGTCGTAACGGAAGATCATTTGACCATCTGTGGTCATATACTGGAACCGGTATTTATCAACGATAACCCCACGGGCAGCGTTGTTTCCGAAGAGCGCGATTTCAAGAACGGTGGAATCGATAAAACGAAGGTTCCCTTTGAGGTATAACGACAACCCTGTAGGGCCGAAGTGCTTTTCGATGTGAGAGGAGAGAACAATGGGGCTGGAGTTGACGGCCTTCTCGAACCGTTCAACGAATTTTCGCATCAGCGTGCAGCATCCCGGATGGCCGATTGAGCCTGTTGCCACTCTGACAGGAGCTTCGCAAAAGCGTACCAGTCGAAGTAATCCGCGTCATCGGCGAGTTTGCCGGACTCAAACCGCTTCAGAAACACGCTCGTGCTGAGATGGTGCTTTTGCTCAAGTCCGCGGAGTGCCTTCTTGTAGAAGGCGATGGCGTTCGCGTAGAGCGTATATTCCCGCTTCAGAGAGGTTTTCGCTTCCTGAGTGATTCGCATGTGTTCATATATAATGCAAGAACCATGACAAGTCAAGGTGAAATTCGTAAAATTGATTGTCTGAAGCATAGTTCGATGATGTGGATGAGTGTCTCCTCGACCCGGCAAATATTATTTGTCACCAATGCAGGAGGATGCAGAACAGGGTACCCTGATAATACCCCGCCAAGTTGATTGACAGAATCTAGCAAAACATGCTACAAGGGTGAACCTCGCACCACGACCTGTCTTATCCCGGCTTTACAGCATTTAATAAATGAACGTGCTATGACCGCGCAATCCCTGCTTCTATGAAGCGGGACAAGCGGACATAGTGAAAATAAACTACTTCCTGACACGTGGAAGACCCCGTAGCTCAGCTGCGGGGTGACTTCAATAGAAAACGGAGAACTCGTATGCGGGCTTTCTATCGGGCTTTAAGAATTCTCTCTGCGGTGACCCTGTTCTTTTTCAGCTGGAGCTATCTGCCGCTCTTCCAGATCGCGGCATGGGCGGCGGAGCTACCAGCGACACGGGGACGCGGTGACACCCCCGATAGTGTCATTCGAGGGCAGGCTTGGACAGGGGGAAAGGGCAATGACCCCTCTCAGTCCCCCTTTGGCAAGGGGGGGAAGCGGGGGGGTGGGTGCTGCCACCGGCGAACGGTTCGAGAAGGCGCTTGATGCGATCCGGGAGAATGTCGGAAGAGCAGGGGACAAGGCGGAAAAGGGTGAGGACGACGCCAAAGAGCGGCAAATCATCAAAACCAAAAGAGCCCAGATCGAATCAGCGGATAGCGATTTCAGGAAGGAATTCGCCGCAACCGAGAAGAAGCTGAAGGACGCTAAACTGCCGCAGGAGATTGTGAACCGGCATGCTAAGTTTGTGAAAAAGTATGAGGATAATCTCCAGGAGTTGAAAGGCAACCTTGATGCCGTAGAAAAGGCGACGACTGCGTCAGATAAACGGGCAATGATCGCAAAGGCGAAGGCCCAGCTCGAAAAGACCAAATCGCCCTCGAAGCACGTTCCCCTCGATTTGAGCAAACTGCCGCATCGGACAATAAAGACAAAGGAGCGGTCGCCTCGGCTGAATAGGGAAGAATTCGAGAAAGATATTCCCCGGCAACAAAAGCCAGCCGGATTGCGGAGTGCGGAATTCGGAGTGCGGAATGTGGTAGCCGCAGAGCCTGTCCTCGACCTGATCGGGGACTTTAGCCTGCCTGAAAAGATTCATAAAAAACGAATTCTGCTTGCCTACGATTCAACCATTGCCAGTGATATACCGCTGGAACTTCCTCTCCCCTTGGGGGAGAGGACTGAGGTGAGGGGTGATCTAATTTCGCGATTGATTTTCGCTCAAGCTACGGGTGACCTTCCAACAGCCGCCGATCTCGCCGAGACCCAGGAAATTCATTTCACAACAGCGATAATTTCCAAGGCGCAGGAACTGGGCCACAATCCCGTCAATATCTACGAATGGGTCAGGAATAATATCGAATTCGTTCCCACCTACGGCTCCATCCAGGGAGCGGATGGATGCCTTGAATCCAGGACCTGCAATGCCTACGACACAGCGTCGCTTCTGATCGCGCTCCTGCGCGTCTCGAACATCTCTTCCCGCTATGTCTATGGCACCATCGAAGTTTCCGCGGACCGTTTTATGGATTGGGCAGGAGGGTTCTCCGACATTCAATCCGCCATTCGCTTCGTCTCCTCGTCGGGCATTCCGGTTGCTCCTGTTGTTTCCGGCGGTGTCATCTCCAAGGTCCAGCTCGAGCATCCATGGGTCGAGGCCTGGATCGACTACAATCCCTCTCGCGGCGCCAGGCACGTTATGGGCGACACCTGGATACCCCTTGATGCCAGCTACAAGCAGCATACGTCCAAGGCCGGGGTGGACATCGCCGCTTCGGTATCCCTGGACAATCAGGCGTTCCTGCTGGCCCTCGGAGCCGGAACGACAGCAGATGAGACTACTGGGTCCGTCCTCGGCGGGACCTGCGCTGCCTCGGGCCAGTTGATGGAGAATTATCGTATCCTTGCCGGCAACTACCTCTCCCAGCAGCACCCAAACTCCTCGGTAGGTGATGTGCTGGGCGGAAGTGCGGTCAAGAAGCAGGAATTTCCCTACCTCCTCGGCACGCTTCCGTATCGCGTCTACACGGCAGGCGTAAAGGCCTCGGAGATGCCCGATAGCCTTCGGAACATCGTCAATATCAGGATACTCGATGTTGGAACTGCAAGCCTCGATGTGACCAGAAGCCTGCCGGAGATAGAGGGGAAGCAGATAGCCCTCGGTTTTATACCGGCAACGCAGGCCGATCAGGACGTAATTCTTCAATACCTGCCGCAGGGCTCCGGGTCAATTGACATGGCGAGCCTGCCTCAGGCACTCCCGGCATATCTGATCAACGTCAAGCCGGAACTCCGGATAGGCGGCATAACCGTTGCCACGGGCGGGTCCATCGGGCTCGGCAAGGCAATGACCCTGGATGTTACGTTGACAATGCCGGGCCAGGGCGGCGACGGCACTTCCCGGTCTATTAGCGCGGGCGACTATTTGGTCATCATGATCGAGAACGGGACCACTACCTCGGGACGCCTGAGCAGCCTCCAGGCTTCGATCGAAGACACCAGATTGAAACTCCAGTCGGGAATCACGATATATACTAAGGAAGACATCGTTGCCAATATGCTTCAGGCCGCGGGTCTTGTGTATTCGGCTGAACTTGGTGTGAAACGTGGTCTTCTGGAGCGGTCCTTCAACGTCCGAGCAATGATGCAGCCGTCGATCCTGCTGGCCTCGTCCAAGCTAGTGACAACCCTCGTCTTCGGTCTGCCCCATGCCTCAAGCGGGCAGGGGATCAGCCTCGATATGGCACGGGATAGTGTTGCCGCCGCCTCCCGTTCAGGCGACCTTGCCCTGGAAAAACGATACCGCCTTGCATCTTCCCTTGATGCTTCGGGCCTTGCTTCGCGTGTGTTCGACGATCTGCTCGGCGGACAGCCGGCCGTGGGCGCGGTCCGCATCCTCCAGACGGCCAAAGGAGCAGGCATTCCGGTTCATACCCTTGTCCTAGCGACCAGTTTATGATACCGGGTTTTTAAGAAAATAGGGTGACACTCCGAAGTTAGGTTCATGAGAGGAGTGTCACAATGGAAACAATA
>JAGVOT010000017.1 GCA_020052615.1 Nitrospirota bacterium
CTCGAACCGTAGTCAGCGGCCACGGAGCCCGAGGGGCTGATGGTCCCGTTCGCGCCCGCCGTCGCCGTGATGGTCACGGTGTTGAGCGAGAACGTCGCGGTCACCGTGCAGTTGCCGGTGATCGCGTTCGTCGTGTAGACGGTCCCGGCGAGCGACCCGCCGCAGGTCCCGCCCATCACGGCGGTATAGCCCGTGTTCGGCGTGACCGTGAAGGTCGTCGTGCTGTTGTAGCTCACCAGCCGCGAGGCGGGGCTGATCGTTCCGCCTGCCCCGGCCGTCGCCGCCACCGTAAAGGTGTCGATCGCGAAGCTCGCGCTGATCGTATGCGACACGGTCACGTTGGTGAACGTGTAGGTCGCGACCGCGCCCACCGAAATGCCGTCCACCAGGACATCGGTAATATGGTAGCCGGTGTCCGGTACGATCGTGAATTGCCGGCTGCCGCCATAGTTCACCAGAACGGCGGTAGAGGGTATGATCGTCCCGCCCGGTCCCGCAGCGGGAGTGATCGTGTAGGTGTTGATCGCGAAGCTCACGGCGATCGCGTGGGCGGCCGTTACATTGGTGAACGTGTAGGAGTTGGACGGGCCCACGGGCGCACCATCTACCGTTATGGCCGCAACCCGGTATCCCGTATCGGGCGTGAATGTGAAGATCTGGCTTGCACCGTAGTTGACCGATACGGCTCCTGACGGACTGATCGTACCGTTGGTCCCGGTGGATGCTGAAATAATAAAGGTGTCGACCGCGAAGGTCGCGCTGATCGTATGATTTGCGGTCACATTGGTGAATTGGTAGGAGGTGACCGATCCGACCGACACGCCGTCCACCAGCACATCAGACACGTGGTAGCCTGTGGCGGGGGTGATCGTGAATGGCGGGTTCGAACCGTAATCAGCGGCCACGGAGCCCGCAGGGCTGATGGCGCCGTTCGGTCCCGCCGTCGCCGTGATGGTCACGGTGTTGAGCGAGAACGTCGCTGCCACCGTGCAGTCGGCGGTGATGGCGTTCGTCGTGTAGGTGGCCCCGGCGAGCGACCCGCCGCAGGTCCCGCCCATGACGGCGGTATAGCCCGCGTTCGGCGTTACCGTGAAGGTCGTCGTGCTGCCGTAGCTCGCCAGCCGGGAGGCGGGGCTGATGGTGCCGTTCGCGCCGGCCGTCGCCGTCACCGTAAAGGTGTCGATCTCGAAACTTGCGCTGATCGTGTGAGGCGCGGTCACGTTCGAAAACATGTAGGAGGTCACCGCGCCTGCGGAAAGACCGTCGACCATGACATTCGCGACGTGATATCCCGGATTGGGGGTGATCGTGAATCCCGGATTCGACCCGTAATCCACCGCCACGGCCCCCGAGGGGCTGATGGTCCCGTTCGCTCCCGCTGTCGCCGTGATGGTCACGGTGTTGAGCGAGAAACTCGCTGCCACCGTGCAGCTGGCGGTGATGGCGTTCGTCGTGTAGGTGGTACCGGCGAGCGACCCGCCGCAGGTCCCGCCCATCACGGCGGTATAGCCCGCATAGGGCGTTACGGTGAACTGCTGTGTCGCGCCGTGGTTGACCGTCTGCGGCGTCGGCGGACTGATGGCGCCGTTCGCTCCCGCCGAGGGCGTCACCGTGTAGGTGTTGACCGCAAAGCTCGCGGCGATCGCATGGTTGGCTACCACGTTGGTGAACGTGTAGCTTTGGGGAAGCGGAGCAGGCAGCTGGGCGTTATCCACCTCAACGGATGCAATATGGTAGCCCGCAGAGGGGGTGATCGTGAAGGTCTGCGCATTGCCATAGGTCACCGGGACGACCCCCTGGGGACTGATCGTTCCGCCCGGTCCGGCTGTGGCAGCGATGCTAAGGTTCGGGAACGGTTCTGTCCTGAAGGTCCACGAATATCCCACCGGTGAGTTTGCCACGAGCGGGTTGCCCGCGAGGTCGGTAATGCCCGGCGAGCTTGAGTAACCCGGGATCAGGGTTACGATGTAGTCGGTATCGTATTGCAGCGCTTTCGCCGGCGTCATCCTGGCGGTCGCGCCGCTTGCGTAGACACTGCCCGTGACGTTGCTCGACAGCTTCGTATCGTACAACAGCATGGTTGAAGACGTTATACTGCTCTCAAGCATTGCCTCATTGAACGTTACCACGATCCGCTCGGTCACCAGCACGTTTGATCCGGTGGGCGTCGTATTATACACCCAGGGGTCGTCATCATCCGTTTCCGGCGTTGTGAATTGCCAGGTGTACGGCTCGCCCATCGGATTTCCCGACATGTCCTCGACGCTTCCCGCTACGACGACGGTATAGGTCGTCAATTTATCCAGTGGATCATAGGGTTGAAAGATCACCATGCGATTGTAGATCTGCAGTTCGCCGGGGATGCTTGTCGTCCCGGTGGTCACGGTGATCGATTGAGGTGTGAACGACCAGGGATACATATTCTCATTGAACGTCACGACAACCACGGCGTTCAGTCCTACGCTGGTGCCTGTGGGAGCCGTGCTGAAGACCTGGGGCGGGATCGTGTCGACATAGATGCCGGTGGTGAAGACATACATGACCGGATAGGCAAGATTGTTCCCCGCTGCATCGCGCATGCCCGCCGTGACCGTCACGACATAGCTTGTGGAATAGTCCAATGCCGTCGTCGGCGTGAAAATCGCGGTCACGCCGTCACAGCTGATATCGCCCGCAACCGGATTGGAGTCGGTGTCGCTCACCAGGAACGTGCTCGGACCGATGGACGCGATATCCATCTCCTCGCTGAAGCCGATGCTGATCGAGGTGGTAATGCTGACGTTAATGGAGTTGTTGCCCGGATACTCGGCGATGACCGTGGGCGGCGTCGTATCTTCTTTCGGCGGCGGCGATGTCCTGCCGCAAACGGTCAGGAGAACGGCCGCGAACAGGAGGGCAAGTAGCCAGGGAATCGTTCGTCTCATAGGTATGCTCCAGTCTGGGCGTGGGGCCCGCGCGGGGCGCGGAGCGCGTCAGAAGACCTTTTTTACCTCTGCGATGATCCGGTTGTTGTGATAGTTGTCGATAAAGACGTCGTGCGAATAGCTGTCGGCATAACGGTAAATGATCGAATAGGTCAGGGTCTCGTTCGCGTTATAGTTGAACCGCACGTCCGTCAGGTAGACGATCGTCGTGGTATTGGGCTCCCCGACGGGATACCGCTGATATTTGTCGTTCGTGATGGAATACAGCCCCTGCACCCGTTCGGTCAGATAGTGGCTGAATGACAGCATCACGGAGTATTTCCGTTCGTCGCTGTACTCTCCGATCCCGTATTCCCGGTATGAGAAGGATGCCCCCAGGGACGTTCTCTGAACATCCCTGCTGACGGCGAGGATATACCGGTCTTCCCTCCGTATGATCCTCAGCGCGTCGTCGATCCACGTCCTTCCGGTCTCATATCTCATCGAGACGCTCTGCGCACTGTAGAGAAGGCCGGCGTCCCATATCGGCCGCGTGGCCCTGTCAGCATCGTATCCGCTGAACTTGCTCGCCCCGATCCTGCACCAGGCGTACGACAGGTCCTGATATTCCACGCGGGGGCCTATCAGGAACGTGCTGTGCGTGAAGTCGACCACATCGCTGTACGTCATGTCATGCCTTGCGGAGACCAGCAGGGTGACTCGCCCCGTGAGCTGGTGCGCAAGGTCGCCGTACCCGGAATGCTCGTGCTTATCGATGGCAAGGGGGTCCCCATACCATACGTTCCGGTACTGGTATCCCGTGGTGAACTCCGTCCGGGAGGTCGGTCGGAACACCAGGTAGGGATTCACGATGAAGATGTTCTGCTTTGTCAGATACTGGGAGGCATACGGACCGACCACGGCGTAATCCCGCGTGGAGAACAGCGATACCGTGCTGTAGTCGTCCCTGACATCGAGAAAAAAGAAGTCTTTGATGATGCGCGTCCTGGACAGCAGGTTCAAGGTCTGCGTCGGGTCCTCGCGCGTGGTCTCCCGGGCATAGTAGCGGTAGTCATAGGAATAGAACACGTCCCAGTCCCAGAGCGGCGCAAAATACGTGGCGCGCACCGAAGGGACGATCCTGGTGATGTAGTCGAAGAGCTTGTTCTGGGGATGGAGCAGCACATTGTCGTTATACTCCTCGCTCACCGTTATCGCCGGTTCGACCTTGACGTCCGACGCCCATGCTGCCGCCGCTGTTCCGACAGCGGTCAGGACGGCTACTATGAGGTAGGTTCGGCGGCGCACGGTGAGGTAACGGTCGGGACGGCGTATTCATTCCGGACTTACTAGGGCGTTGCTCAGATGACCATCCTGCCGGTATGCCGGGCACTGCTCCGCCCTCTCAGTCACATATTCCGACCGATAAGGTGTGACGCCGTCCGGCGTGCTGCAACGCGCTATCATTGCGTCGCTCGATCACGCCGGGACCGGAGCAGAATGATCGCCCCTTTCAGCCTCAGGGCCAAAGGTCCGGCGGTTCCGGCGATGGGACAGAAGCTTCCCGCCGGACAGGTTCATACCGGTTCCAGTTCTTCAGCATCGATCGACATCCCGACGCTTCTGCCGAGGATATCGACGTTCACCACGAACAGGTGCCTGTCCTGCTTAGTCGCCAATATGCCCATGACCCCCTTGAGCGGCCCGCTTTTTATCACGACACGCGCCCCCTCCCAGAGGTGGGGATAGATATCGATGTCATTGCTGTGGGCCAGCATGAGCTTCAGGGCCTGGATCTCCTGCGGATCGATCGGCGCCGGAATTCCCGGTTCGTGGCCGACGAGCGACACCGTGCCGTAGGTCTTGATCACCTTGAGGAATGTCTCCGCGCTCGGCCGGACGTGAACGAAGAGGTAGCCCGGAAAGAGCGGGAACGTAACGGCCTTGCCGCGATCGCTCCACCGCTTCATCCTGGTGACCGTCGGGAGCAGCACCTCGATCCCCTTTTTCGTCAGCTGCTGGGAGGCCACGAATTCGTGCCGTGAGCGGACGGACAACGCATACCAGTGCTCCGACATTCCTAGCATTGCTATTCTCCTTTGTGCAGCGGTCCGGCCGGGCTTCCTTCCGCCCCCGTTGTTCCCGGCGCCGGATGCTGCCCCTGGGCCGCCATTCGCGGCCGCTTGCCCTCCGGCAGATCGCAGTAGCGCTGCCCCGGGTAGGCCGCCGGCATCTTTTGCTGGGCCGGCCGCTGTCCGGCCGGATCCGCGGGAGCCTTCCTTTCGAGGGCCTCGATCCGCTGTTTGAGGCCGGCGTATTCCCTCTTCTCGGCAGGCGCCATCTCCTTTTCCAGGGCAAGCAGGCGAAGACCGATGCTCCTGGCCGATTCCGGATACTCGTTCGCGTCGCCGGCGCCGTTCGCTCCATGCACCGGGCCGTCCTCGGCCCGGCCGTCCCCGGACGTGATGCCCAGCGCCTGGAGCAGCGCGCGTTTTTGCAGGCTGTTGCGGTGGTCGATCATGCCCTGCATCGTCACCGTGCGCCGGGGGGCGCCCTCCCGTTCGGCGTTCCTTCCCAGACTGAGGCCTGAGGCCACGTCCCGGACCAGCTCCGCCGGAACGTCTCTTCGGCCTTCGGTGAACGCCGTTAAGAGGAGATAATTGCACAGCATGTTGATCTGCCGCGGGATGCCTTCGCTGATCTCATGAATGGCGTCGAACGCGCCGCCGCCGAACGAGAGCGCGCCGCGATTGCCCGCGACGGACAGACGGTGGAGGATATATTCCTCGGTCTCCTGCCGCGTCAGGGGGAGGATGTGGCACTCAATGCTTATCCTCTGGCGGAACTGCCGCATCTCGGCCAGGGAGATGACGCGGCCCAGCTCAGGCTGGCCGACCAGCATGATCTGCAGAAGCGTCGCGCTGTCCGTTTCGAGGTTTGACAGCATCCTGACCTCCTCCAGCAGGTCAAGGGAGAGGTTCTGCGCCTCATCGATGATCAGCACCGGCCGCCGCCCCTGTTCATATTCATTGATCAGGTACGCGTAGAGCTCCTTCAGCATGAGCACTTTGCCCTTTCCGGCGGTATCCAGGCCGAAGTCCTCGTTGATCATCTCAATGAGCTCTTGTGAGCGCACGCGGGTATTGAAGACCCGGGCGAGCGTGATCTCCGGGCCCATCGTTCTGATCATCTCCCGGACCAGTGTCGTCTTGCCCGACCCCACTTCGCCTGTCATGAGGACGAACCCGAGCCGCTCCTGCAGCCCGTAGTTGATGTAGGTCATCGCCTGCTTGTGCGTCCTGCTCAGGTACAGGTAGGCGGGATTCGGCACGATGTCGAACGGTTTTTCCTTCAGTTTGAAATAGGCTTCATACATGATGTCACGCCTGTTGCCGCTGACGGGCGGCGTAGTATTGATAGTAATGGCGGTACCGGTTGTTCATGCCCTGGGCGCGCACGTCCACGTTGTTGAACGTGATGCCCAGGACCTTCGTTCCCTTCAGGATATCGAGGGTGTCGTGCAGGTCCTCAACCGTCGTCTCGCCTTCCTTGACCACGAGCAGGACGCCGTCCGCCAGCATGCTGATGATCTGGGTTTCCGCAAAGGGCAGGATCGGCGGCGTATCGATGATGATATAGCGTTCCGGACTGTGCCGTTTGAGCTCGACGAGGACCGCCTTCATCCTGGGCGATGACAGAAGCTCCACCGGGTTGGCGACGCTTCCGCCCGCCGGCAGGATGTCGAGCTTGGGAACCCCGGTGTCGACGATGGCCGTCGATGCGTTCGCGCTGCCGCGGAGGCATTCGGTGAGACCGGTCCTGGCATTGATGCCGAAGTACGCGGCAAGGCTCGGCCGCCGCAGATCGGCATCGATCAGCAGCGCTCGATGACTGACTTCCTGCGCCAGGCTTATGGCAAGGTTGATCGCCGTCAGGCTCTTGCCTTCACCGCTGTTGGCGCTGGTGATCATGATGGAGGTCCGCCTCGGACCCTGCTGCGTCAGCTTGATGATCATGGCCTTGAGCTTGCGATACTCCTCTGCTGCCGGCGATTCCGGGTCCGTCAGCGTGACGATCAGCGGGTTCTTCGGGACGAAGCGCGACCGTCCGGGTTTGGCGGCTCCGGCGGGCGATGCGCTCGACGGCGGCGCGCTCTGCTCCAATTCATGGAGTCGGACTGCTTTTTCCAGCGCGTTCTCGATCCTGCTCATATCGTTTCCTTTACCTGAGGAGTTCTAAAACGGCGAGCGCCATGGCCGCGGTAAGATACAGGCCCGCCGCGCCATAGACCAGGTAGTCCTTCCTCCGCGTCGCGGCGATCGTCTCGACGTTCTGGATCTGCGGGATGATGCCGATCACCGGAAGGCCGAGGTCCTTAAGCGTGTCAATGTTCTTGATCGACCTGTCCAGCATGTCCAGAACGACGGCATAGCAGGCGCCTCCGGCGATCCCCGTGACGATGCCCAGCAGGATGATCTTCCAGCGCGGCGCGCCGGTCGGCTCGATCGGCAGCACCGCCGGGTCCAGGATGCGGAAGGTATCCGCCTTCGCCTGCACTTCGACCTGCGCCGATACCTCGGACCGCCCGATCGATGCGACGAGCGAATCATATATCTTCCGGTATGCCTCCCGGTCCCGCTCGAGGTCGGCAATGCTTCTTCGCTTTGCTTCCTGCGCCGCGCCGCTGTTTCCCGCTGCTTCGTCGCCGACGCCTTCCTGCCCCTGCTGCGCCCGCATCTGCGCGCGCGTCGACTCGATCTCCGCCTTCACCCGGGAGACCTCGGGATGGTGCTCCGTATACTGGACCAGCAGTTCGTCATATCGCTTCTGAAGCGCCGTCAGGCGAGCGGGCAGCTGCTGGAGGCCCTGCTCCTTCGGCCGCAGGGCAAGTTCCGCCTCGATCCTGTCGATCTTCGCCTTGTAATGCTCCATCTGGTCCACCACGAACCGGTTGGCGCCGACGGCGTCCTGCCGCTTCGAGGAGAGGCTGTCGACGATGTACCGGTTGATGAGCGTGTTGACGTAATCCCGGGCAAATCGGGGATTTCGGTCGCGGAACGACACGGTGAACATCTCCATGGTGCGATTGCTGGACCGGTTCATTTCGATCTTGATCACCGTTTTCTTTTGAAATCGCTTGACGAGCTTCTCTATTTCCGCCTCGCTCTTCGACTTCAGGTCGACCTCCAGCTCGGCCAGCACCCTGAGAAGCATTCCTCTGCTCACGATCACGACGTTCAACGCCTGCACCTCGTCCTCGATCGACGATGCGACGGCGATGTCCTGCATCAGCACGTTCAGGTAGTTCTTCTCGACGGACACGGTCGCGGACGCCTCATAGCTCCGCGGCAGGACATAGCTCGCTGCAATAATAAGCGTGATGAGGCCTGCCGCGACGGCGATGGCCGATCGACGCCTCTTGTAGATGATCTGCAGGTATCGCCTGATGTCCATGTCCTGCTGCTGGTTTTCCATGGTCCGTCCTTTAGAACAGGCTTTCGTGCACGACGACGTAGTCTCCCGGTAGCAGCCGGGTGTTCTGGCCCAGATCCCCGTCAGCGGTAAGGTCCTTCACCCTGACCGGGATCACGATCTCCTTCTTCTCGTCCCTCCGGTAGATGACCGTGTTGTTCTGCTTCGCGAACTTGGTGAACCCGCCGGCCTCCAGGAGGGCTTCCACCACGGTCAGTCCGTCGCGGAAAGGTATGGACTTCGGCGTCGTGACGGCCCCCATGACATAGACGTTCCTGTCCCGGAAGGCGGGGATGAAGATGGCGTCATTCGGCTCGATCTCGATGTCTTCGGACATTTTGCCGTTGACGAAGAGATCGTAGAAGTCCTTCTTGATCGTCCTGTTTTTTCTGATGACATAGGCGTTCCGCAGGTCCGCTATCTGCGCCTCCACCTGGGTCCTCGCCTGGGTGCCCGCCGGGGTGGGCGTTGTCCCGAGGACCTGCTTCGGCTGCCCCCCGATCTGGCACAGCAGCTGCAGCAGCGTGGTCCGCTGCGTCAGGCTGTGCACGCCGGAATTGACGCCGCCGCCGAAGACGTAGACCTTGTTGTTGGTCACCTCCGCCACGATGACGGTCACGACGGGGTTCTTCACGATCCCGCGCAGTTTCCGCGTCAGTTCGTTTTGCACGTCATTGGGGCTCAGCCTCGCCGCCGTGATCTCTCCCAGCGCGGGGAGCGTTATCTTGCCGTCCGGCCGGACCCGGACGGTCTGGCTGAGCTCCTTCTCTCCCCACACGGAGATCTGCAGCAGATCGCCCTCGCCGATGACGTAATCGCCGGCAAGAGCGCTGAGCGACAGACCCAGCACGAACAGCAGCGCTGCGGCACCGACTGTGCCGCGGCGTCTGTTCTCCGGTCCGTTGATAGAGGGTGTTTCCATATGATCACCTGCCCGAACCGCGCGCCCCTTCTTCGTCCGCTGATCAGGAATCTTGACAGGGCCGAAAGCCGGCCGCGGCCTGTCGTCGTCAGAGGATCCCGTATTCCTCCCGCGGGACCTGCTCATTGTTCAACAGGGACTTTACCAGGCTTTTAAACTTCGAGTAGTCCAGCGGCTTGATCATGCAGTAAATATTTTCGTTCGTGAGCACCATGTCGACGAACTGTTCGTCAAGGTTATCGTAGAGAACGATGGCAGGCAGGCTCAGTTTTCTGACCTCATCGAGCATGAAGGCCCCGTAGGGATAGCTCGTGACGAAAACACCCGTTTCCTGCCTGTTCAGCAGCTCCGGCATGGCATGCTGTTCGTCAATGACATTCGTTCGGCATCCTGCGCTTGCCAGGATGGCCGAGCAAACCCGGGAGAAGCCCGCTTCGTCGTAGATCAGCACTCTTTTGGAAATTCGGTCGCTCACAATCACGTTTCTATGCAATTTCAATGCGCATGTCAAAGTGCCTGTAATGACGAGAGCTCTTCGCCGCGCGGGAGTGACCGGCCATCGCGACTGTGTCTCCCGGATACAGGTCGCTCTCCCGTCCCGGTCATTTAAGTCCCTCCATCCGGCCCTGTCGGGCAGAGACGTTCAATATCAATACTATCCCGCTGCCTGCCCGTAGATACGGTGTCCCCCTGGGGTACACTTGTGTCCCCGGTGCCCTCGCACAGGGGCAGATCGCCCTCTGAATCCTTATTTACGCGTTCAATCATGGAGACGCCAGAGTAACCATGACGGCAGAATTTCCCTGAACTCTCTAAGCACTCGCTGTCGAATGCATCATTTTGGATCTCTCTGCGACAAGGCATGCTTCTTGCTGATAGACAGGTCGTGCAGGATCGCTTCAATGGACATTATTGTTCATTCCCGATCAGAATATGCACCATCCACCATTTCCTACTCTTGTGCGGAACTTGACGGAACCTGACGCCTCGGTCCTCTCCGTGGTGTTTCGGTCCCGGCGCTTTTATATCCTATTGATAGCGGTTCTGGAGGTTGCCATGGACACACGGTTCTTGTACGCGTGCAGGGTATGGATTCTGTGGGGTATTGCAGCAGCATTGCCCGGACTGATCGCACCGATCACACCGGCCTACGCAGGACCTGGCGATGTCAGCACCATCGCCGGCGGATACATCGGCGACAATGGCCCCGCAACCTCTGCGCGCATCAACAATCCCGCGCACCTTGCCGTGGATGCCGCAGGAAATGTCTATATCGTGGACACCTATAACCAGCGCATCCGCAAGGTGGCCGCCGACGGTACGATCAGCACAGTCGCGGGGAACGGGATCAGCGCCTTTGCCGGAGACGGCGGTCCTGCCACCGCGGCGAGCATCAATGAGGCCAACGGCGTTGCCGTTGATGAGGACGGAAACATCTTTATCGCCGACAGTTTCAACCAGCGCATCAGGAAGGTCAATGCGAGCGACGGCCTGATAAGCACCGTCGCGGGCACGGGAGGCGTCGGCTACGGCGGGTATAACATTCCCGTCTGCCCTGAAGGCGAGTATTGTCCCCTGTTAGCCACCGACGCTCTGCTCAATTATCCTTATAGCGTGGCAACGGACTCCCTTGGAAGGCTTTACATCCCTGACGCCAACGGCCATCGCGTCCGGGTCGTGCAGACCGACGGCACGATCAGCACCATAGCCGGGAGCGGGACCCCCACGTTTGACGACGCCGGCGGAGGGGATTTTTCGACCTGGATGGCGAGCCTGAATTACCCCACCGATGTTGCTGTGGATGCCGTCGGCAACATCTACATCGCCGACACGAACAATAATCGCATCCGGAAGGTGACCATTGCGAACTATTCAATCAGCACCGTGGCTGGAAACGGCGCAGCAGCCTATGCCGGCGACGGCGGACCGGCCGCAGACGCCAGCCTCGACCATCCCTATGGTGTTGAAATCGATGCTGCGGGGAATATCTATATAGCCGACACCTACAACAATCGCATCCGGATGGTAAACACCGCGGGGAACATCAGCACCATCGCGGGAAGCCTCTATGGATACGACGGTGACGGCGGGCCGGCGACCAATGCGCTCCTGCGATATCCCATGGATGTCGTTCTGGCCGGCGGGGACCTTTATATCTCGGACCAGTTCAATGATTGCATCCGGAAGATCACGGGAGGTGTCGGAGGGAATATCAGCACCATCGCGGGCAGTCCGGTGAATGCCTTTTACGGCGACAGCGGTCCTGCCACGGAAGCAAGCCTCAACTACGCCCACGGCGTCGGCACGGACGTCTCCGGGAACGTGTATATCGCGGACACCAAGAACAACCGCATCCGGAGGGTCTCGGCCGCAACAGGAGCGATCACGGCCGTGGCTGGGAACGGGACCGCGGGTTATGCCGGAGACAACGGCGCGGCCGCTGCGGCAAGCCTGAACAATCCCTACGGCGTCACGACGGACAGCGCAGGCAACATCTATATCTCCGATACGTATAACCATCGCATCCGGAAGGTATTGTATTCGTCAGGCACGATCACCACGATCGCGGGAAATGGAAATCCCCTTTGGACCGGCGATGGCGTAGCCACGGCCGTCGGCCTGAACGGCCCCCGCGGTCTTGCCTTTGACCAGGACGGGAACCTTTATGTAGCAGACACAGACAACCATCGCATCCGGATGATCGATCCGTTGGGGACGATCAGCACGATCGCGGGAACCGGGACCGCCACATTCAGCGACGGACCAGCGGCATCTGCCGGCCTGAACACGCCGACCGGCGTTGCAGTGGACTCGGACGGGAATATCTATATCGCTGACTCGGGAAACAACCGGATCCGGAAGATTACCTCGGGGACGATCACGACGATCGCAGGAACAGGGACGTACGGATATTCCGGCGACGGCGGACCGGCAACGGCGGCAAACCTCGCAACTCCCTACGGCGTTGCCGTTGACGCTGCCGGCATCCTCTATATCGCCGATTTCTACAACAGCAAAATCCGCAAGATCGAATCGGGCACGATCAGTACCGTGGCAGGCAACGGCATTATCGATGTGTCACCGGATATGACTACCCGCGTGTTTCTCGGTTTTGCCGGCGACGGCGAACCGTCGGGCCCGTCGGGCGAGTCGATCCTGCTCAATCCCTACAGCGTCGCCGTTGACCCGGCCGGCAACGTCTATTTCGCTGATGTGAACAACTGGCGCGTGCGAAAGATCTCGGAATCGACGGCGCCGACGCTTGCGGGCGTCCATATCGCCTCGAACAACAGCACCAATACGACCCGCGCCAAGACCGGGGACACCGTCACCCTCACGATCACGGCGGCAGAACCCATTGCTGCCCCGACGGTCACGATCGCAGGACGTGCGGCGACAGCGACCGGCGGCGGCGCAATCTGGTCGGCGAGCACAGTAATGACCGGCACGGATACGGAGGGAATGCTCTCCTTCTCCATCGCCTACAGTGATCTTTCGGGTATTGCGGGAATACCCGTGAGCATAACGACAGATGGAAGCAGCGTGACCTTTGACCGGACAACGCCGACAGCAATGATCAGCTCAACTGCCTCGAATCCCACCAGGACCTCGCCGATACCGGTGATCGTGACCTTCAGCGAAACGGTGACGGGCTTCACGAGCGGCGATGTGACCGTCGGCAACGGCGCCATCGGATCATTTACTGCTGTCAACGGGACCACTTACACTTTCAGCATCACGCCGTCAGCCCAGGGCGCTGTGACGGTTGACATTGCTGCCGGCGTGGCGCTTGATACGGCTGGCAACGGAAATATTGTTGCTGCTCAGCTCAGCAGGACCTTTGACAGCGTTTCGCCGACGGCGACCATCAGCTCCATAGCCTCGAATCCCACCAGGACCTCGCCGATACCGGTGACCGTGGTCTTCAGCGAAGCGGTTACGGGGTTCACGAGCGGCGACGTGACCATCGGAAACGGCGCCATCGGATCATTTGCTGCTGTCAACGGGACCACCTATACCTTCAACGTCACGCCGTCAGCCCAGGGCGCGGTGACGGTTGACGTAGCTGCCGGCGTGGCGTTTGACGCGGCTGCGAACGGAAACACCGCCGCTGCCCAGCTCAGCAGGACCTATGACAACGGGGGGCCGACAGCGACGATCAGCACAACGGCCTCGAATCCCACCAGGACCTCGCCGATACCGGTGACCGTGACCTTCAGCGAAGCGGTGACGGGCTTTGCGAGCGGCGACGTGACCATCGGCAACGGCGCCATCGGATCATTTACTGCTGTCAACGGGACCACCTATACCTTCAACGTCACGCCGTCAGCCCAGGGCGCGGTGACGGTTGACGTACTGGCTGGAGTTGCTCTTGATGCGGCGGGAAACGGCAACACCGTTGCAGTTCAGCTCAGCAGGACCTATGACACCGTTGCGCCGACGGCAACGATCAGCTCAACGGCCCCGGATCCGACCAATGCGGTGATCCCGGTGACCGTGACCTTCAGCGAAGCGGTGACAGGCTTCGCGAGCGGCGACGTGACCATCGGAAACGGCAGCATCGGATCATTTACTGCTGTCAACGGGACCACCTATACCTTCAATGTTACGCCCACGGCGAACGGGACGGTGACAGTGAACATATCTGCCGGGATGGCGTTTGATGCGGCAGCGAACGGGAACACCGCCGCTGTTCAGCTCTCCAGGACCTATGACAGCACAGCACCGACAGCGACGATCAGCACAACGGCCTCGAATCCCACCAAGACCTCGCCGATCCCGGTTACCGTGACCTTCAGCGAAGCGGTGACGGGCTTTGCGAGCGGCGACGTGACCATCGTCAACGGCAGTATCTCGCTGTTTACCGCTGTCAGCGGGACCACCTATACGTTCTCTGTCACGCCGTCGGCCCAAGGCGCGGTGACGGTTGACGTGGCAGCCGGAATTGCGCAGGACGCGGCAGGCAACGGCAACACCGCCGCTGCCCAGCTCAGCAGGACCTATGACAGCGTGGCGCCGGCCGTGACGATCAGCACGACGGCCCCGGATCCGACGAATACCTCGCCCATCCCGGTGACCGTGACCTTCAGCGAAGCGGCGACGGGCTTCACGAGCGGCGACGTGGCGATCGGCAACGGCAGCATCTCGCTGTTTACCGCCGTCAGCGGGACCACCTATACGTTCTCTGTCACGCCGTCGGCCCAAGGCGCGGTGACGGTTAACGTGGCAGCCGGAATTGCGCAGGACGCGGCAGGCAACGGCAACACCGCCGCTGCCCAGCTCAGCAGGACCTATGACAGCGTGGCGCCGACCGTGACGATCAGCACGACGGCCCCGGATCCGACGAGTACCTCGCCCATCCCGGTGACCGTGACCTTCAGCGAAGCGGCGACGGGCTTTACGAGCGGCGACGTGGCGATCGGCAACGGCAGCATCTCGCTGTTTACCGCCGTCAGCGGAACCACCTATACGTTCTCTGTCACGCCGTCGGCCCAAGGCGGAGTGACGGTTGACGTAGCGGCCGGCGTGGCGCAGGACGCGGCAGGCAACGGCAATGCCGCCGCTGCCCGGCTCAGCAGGACCTATGACAGCGTGGCGCCGACCGTGACGATCAGTTCAACGGCCCCGAATTCGACAAATACCTCGCCGATACCCGTGACCGTGACCTTCAGCGAAGCAGTGACGGGCTTCACGAGCGGAGACGTGGCGATCGGCAACGGCAGCATCTCGCTGTTTACCGCCGTCAGCGGCACTAACTACACCTTCAGCGTCACGCCGTCGGGCCAGGGCGCGGTGACGGTCGACGTAGCAGCCGGCGTTGCGCTTGATCCGGGGGCGAACGGGAACCTTGCCGCTGCTCAGCTCAGCAGGACCTATGACACCGTGGCGCCGGCGATGACGCTCAGCACGACGGCCCCGGATCCGACGAATGCGCTGATCCCGGTAACCGTGATCTTCAGTGAAGCGGTGACGGGCTTTCTAAGCACCGATGTGGTCGTCGTCAATGGCGCCGTCGGAGCATTTAACGGCGGCGGCACCACCTATACGTTCTCTGTCACGCCCTCTCAGAATGGCGCGGTAACGGTCGACGTAGCGGCCGGCGTGTCGCAGGACGCGGCAGGGAACGGGAACACCGCTGCCCTTCAACTCAGCAGGACCTTTGACAGCCAGAATCCGACCGTGACGATCACCTCAACAGCCCCGAACTCGACGAATGCATCGCCCATACCGGTGATCGTGACCTTCAGCAAGCCTGTCACGGGCTTTGCGATCGGCGACGTGACTGTCGGCAACGGCAACGCCGGCTCGCTTAGCGGCAGCGGGACCACCTATACCCTCAGCGTCACGCCGTCGGCACAAGGCGCAGTAACGGTGAACATTGCGGCCGACGTTGCGCAGGATGCGGCGGAGAATGGGAACCTGGCGGCAGTGCCGCTCACCAGGACCTACGATACCGCAGCGCCGGCCGCGGTGATAAGCTCCGGCGTCTCGAGCCCGACGAACGCATTGCCGATCCCGTTCACCGTGACCTTCAACGAAGCAGTCACGGGCTTCACGAGCGGAGACGTGGCGATCGGCAACGGCGCCATCGGGTTATTTACCGCTGTCAGCGGGACGACGTATACCTTCTCGGTTACGCCCGCTGCTGATGGTACGGTGACCGTGGACGTTGCGGCCGCTGCGGGGCAGGATGCTGCGGGGAACGGGAACAGCGCCGCTGTGCAGTTTTCCAGGACCTATGACAGCGGGCAGCCGACCGTGACGATCACCTCAACAGCCCCAAATACAACAAATACCTCACCAATACCGGTGACCGTGACCTTCAGCGAAGCGGTCACAGGCTTTATTTCCAGCGATGTCGGTGTCACCAACGGGTCTATCTCGGGCTTTACCGTCAGCGGCCCCACGTCCTATGGCTTCAACGTCACGCCGTCTGCCAATGGCCCTGTCACGATAGACGTAGCGGGCAGCGTGGCCCAGGACGCGGCAGGCAACGTCAACAGTGCCGCTCTGCAGGCCTCCTGGACCTATGACACTGCGGCGCCGGCCGTGGCGATCGGCCCGCCCTCGTTGTCCGTGGCAAATAACAGCGTTGCGGTAACGTACACCGTGACCTACACCGGGGCTGACTCGGTGACCCTGGCCAATGCCAATATCACCTTGAACGCGACCGGCACAGCGAACGGCACCGTTACGGTGTCGGGAGCGGGCACCGCCCCGAGGACCGTGACGATCTCCAACATCACCGGATTTGACGGAACGCTCGGCATCACGATCGCGGCTGATACGGCAAGCGACCTGGCAGGCAATCTTTCTGCCGGTACCGGGCCGAGCGCGACCTTCTCCGTGGACAACGCTTCCGGCGATCTTGATGGCGGTGGTTTGGTGGATATGACCGATGCCCTCAAGGCCCTTCGCATCGCTGCCGGACTTGATACGCCTACGGCATCGGATCTTGCCCATGGCGACGTGGCCCCGCTGTTGAACGGCGCCCGTCAGCCCGATGGAAAGATCAACATCGCTGATGTGATCGCGATCTTGAGAAAGTATGTGGGATTGCCCAGCTGGTAATGCGGTGAGTCCTGACAGGGCCGCAGGAAGGTCTGCTTAGAGGGACCGGCCTGCTGACCCGGCCAGGAAGTCGCTTGACCTGCTTGGTTGAGGCAACGACATGACGCGAATAAATACTCCAGGAGGACCAGACATGAAAAAGACACCCCTATCCATCTTGCTGACGGTTGCCGTTGGCCTCGCCATCCTGCCGGCCTGCGGCGGAGGGAGCAGCAGCACGCCGCAACCGCAATTCCAGCCCACAACGGCGGTCCTGACGCTCTCGACCGCGGTTACCGGCTCCATTCCTGCCGGTACCACCATCAACGGTTATTCCGTCACGATACCGCTCCCGGCCGGGGTGACGGTCAAGACCATACCGGCCTCGTTTGAAACAGACCCCGGTGTAGTGACCGCGTCAGGCAGCGCGACGGGAGCCATGATCATAGGTGTTTACACCGCGGCAACGGGCACGTTTCCCGGCACGGTGGAGGTCAGTGTGATCAGTCCGGGCGGCATGGCTGCAGGCGATTTTTGCACCGTGAACGCCGATATCACCGCAGGTCATTATCCCACAGCATCGAGTTTCGCGGTACCTACGCTCAATGATGCCACCGGTATAGATTCTGTTCCAAACACCGTCATCCTGACCGGTCAGCTGTCCCTGACAGCAACCGCCGTTGTCCGCTGAGAGGCCGCAGCATGATATTCAAGTCGCTCATTTCAACAGGCATCCTTGCCGCCGTCGTTTCGATCCTGGCGCTGTGCCTGGCCGCGCCTGCCTTTGCCGTATCGACGGTAACAGCATCATCTGCCGGCGATGGGGTCTTTCTGGTCCAGGGAACGGGGATCGAGAATGCGGCGGCGCTCGAGATCATGGTGACCTACGATACGGCCGCTCTCGCCAACCCCCGGGTCGCGGCAGGGCCGCTCATCGCGGGCGCCATGACGGCGATCAACCCGAACGTACCCGGGACCGTGCGCATGGTCATCATTCGTCTCACCCCGGTAAGCGGCGCCGGCGTTATCGCCACGATGACCTTTGACCGCAAAGGCGCGTCTCCCGGCAGCATAACCTCCCTGGCCGTCCGCCTTGCCGATCTCAAGGGGTCGCCGATCCCCTCGATGGCCGGCATTGCTGCTCCGCCCGCCGCAGCACCGGTAACCGCGGATTCCTCGCCGGGAACAGATTCTCCGTCAGGCCTGATGACGACGCCTTCAACAGCGCCCACGGGAGCTCCGGTGACCGCGATGGTCGTTCCGTCGCCTGTTCCTGTTGTCCAGGGGGACCCTTCATCGATCGTTCCGGAGAGGCCGGCGACGTCCCGCTCCGCTGAACAGGATGCCCCTGCGTCGGTCCCGGCTGAGGACGTTCCTGCTGAGCGGGATCAACTGGCAATGGCGCGGAGTACTGATGCGCCGCTCAAAGGACGGGACGCAGCGACGACAGCCGAAAAGTCCGTCTACCGGCAGACCGGCATCCTGGAGCGCTTCCGGACATACCGGGGAGAACGGAACCCCGCAGCCCTCGTCGGTCTCTTTGACAATGAGAGCATGATCGGGTGCCGCCAGGAACCGCCTATTGTGCTCTCCGACGGAAGATCGACGGTGCGGGTCGTCTTCGTGTCCTCCCCCGGCGCCAAAACGTCTTCGGACATCGCGGTCATGGGCGCCAGGCTGCTTTCCCTGAAAAGGGACCCCGATAATACCAATACCTGGATCGTCGATCTGCTGCCTGACAAAGGAGCATACCAGGCAAGCGTGGCGGTTCCGATGGGCGAACTGAAGATGATCTATCCCATCACGATCGCGCCGAAGGTCGATATCGGGCCCGGCTACGGAGGGACCGTGACGCTGGCCGATTTTGACCGCTATCTCAGAGAACGGGGAAAAGACCTGAACCGGGACGGCAAGCTGGACGACACCGATGATTTCATCTTTACCGCCAATTATCTCAGCGCGGCCGGCTCCGTCACTGCGCGCCCCTAGGACCTGGCTTTGACGCGGAGCGGCCCCTGAGCGCCGCCGGGCATTTCACCTTCGGGTGCGTAAGACCCGGCCATCGTGCGCGGCCGCTGCCGTCATCTGCATGTTCAAGCCCCTGCGGTCGGGCAAGGAAGGTTGTGCTTTATGTGCGGCATTGTCGGGTATGTAGGACGGCCTGAATCGCTGCAGCTGCTGGTCGACGGTCTTGCGCGTCTGGCATATCGGGGATACGACTCGGCAGGCGTCGCGTTCCAGAACGGTCATGGCCTGGAGGTCTATAAGACGCCGGGCAAGATCAACGACCTGCAGAAGATCCTGCCCGCTCCCGCCCCTTCCATAACGATAGGGATCGGCCACACCCGCTGGGCCACGCACGGGGCGCCGTCAACGGTCAACGCCCATCCCCATAGGGCCGGTGCCGTGACGGTGGTGCACAACGGCATCATCGAGAACCATCATGCCCTGCGGGAGACGCTCGCAGAGAACGGGGCCTCGTTCTCTTCCCAAACCGACACGGAGGTCATCCCGCACCTCATAACCCGCTACCTCCGGCAGGGTCTGCCCATCGTCGAGGCGATCCAGAGGGCCGTCGCAGAGCTGCGCGGCTCCTATGCCCTCGCCATTCTCCACGAAGGAACGCCGGACAGGATCTTTGCCGTACGGAACGGCAGCCCGCTCGTGCTCGGCATCGGCGACCGCGGTCATTATATCGCTTCCGATGTCCCCGCCCTCCTGCCGCACACCCGGAAGGTCGTGTTCCTCGATGACGGACATCTGGCGGTCCTCCACGGGGACGGCATCGAACTGAAGTCCCTGGAACCTCTCGCGGACCTGCCGCTCAGCGGGCGGGTCGTGTCCGTCGACTGGTCTCCCTCCCTGGCCGAGAAACAGGGCTACGATCACTTCATGCTCAAGGAGATCCACGAGCAGCCCCAGGGAGTGGCCAACACCCTCCGTGAATGGATCGACGATACCGACCGTCTGGTGGAGGATCTCGGGATCGCGGCCCGTGTCCGGGACCTTCGGCGGCTGCACATTGCGGCCTGCGGGACATCGTATCATGCCGGCCTGGTGGGCCGCTATCTCATCGAGAAGTTCGTCCGCATTCCCGTCGCCGTGGACATCGCGTCGGAGTTCCGGTACATGAGCCCCGTCCTGCCCAAGGGCACCGCGTTCATCACCATCACCCAATCCGGGGAGACGGCCGACACCCTTGCCGCGCAGCGCGAGGCAAAGGCGCGGGGGGCGGCAACGTTCACGGTCTGCAATGTTGTCGGGAGCACGTCGTCCCGCGAGGCCGATTCGGTCCTCTATACCCGCGCAGGCCCGGAGATCGGCGTGGCCTCCACGAAGGCCTTCACCGCCCAGCTCGCCGCCCTGTCGCTGCTCGGGATCGCCCTCGGCGTAAAAAAGGGAAAGCTCAGCGAGATCGAGTTCCTCACGCTCAAGCTGTTCCTGCTTGAGCTGCCCAGGATCATGGAGCAGGCGCTTCAGACCGACAGCGCCGTACGCGCGGTGGCGGCCACGCTGGTGGACGCAAAGACCATCCTCTACCTCGGCAGGGGCATCAATTATCCCGTGGCCCTCGAGGGGGCGCTGAAGATGAAGGAGCTGTCGTACATCCATGCCGAGGGATATCCGGCGGGAGAGATGAAGCACGGCCCCATCGCCCTTATCGAGGAAGGCGTCCCCGTCGTGTTCCTTGCCACGGTGGACGGCCTGCATACCAAGGTGCTGTCGAACATCGAGGAGGTCAAGGCGCGGGGCGGACGCGTTATCGCGGTCACCGACGCCCCTGCGGCGTTCAGGGACCGGGCGGATGAGCTCATTGTCGTGCCGTCGACCCATCCGGCCCTGGTGCCCTTTGCGACCGTCATCCCGCTCCAGCTCCTTGCGTACCACGTAGCGGTGATGAAGGGCTGCGATGTGGACCAGCCGAGGAATCTCGCGAAGAGCGTCACGGTGGAGTGAGTTTGAGGAAAGGAGGTCGTATGTGGTTCAAGCGCTGTCCCCAGTGCGGCAACTATGCGGAAAAGAGCGACCCCCAGGAATGCGCGAAATGCACCTGCGGGTGGGTGGAATACGTCGCAGCATCGTTCTATTGCGAAATTGCCAATAGATACTGCACGTTCCTCGGGATGGAGCCCGGCAAGTGATGGCTCGGCCGCACGCGCAACAGACACAGAATGCCCTGCCGTTCGACGGACGACTGCAGTAGGGTCCGCGACCTGCTTCCCTCCTGCAGCCGACTATGCCACTCCGCGCCCAGTTCCCTTCATATTAATATGCATCTTCGCGCAATAGATCATCGCAGCCTGTAGAGAGCAAGATATCCGAGAAAAAAGTACGAAGCGGCGTTCCTGTCACGATGGAAATCAGGTAGGAAGCGGGGTCGCCCCCGCCGTCCTCCCACACCACCGTACGTACGGTTCCGTATACGGCGGTTCATGATAGGCTAATCAAGTCTGAGCAGTGCGACCTGCGGATTGGCGTTCTCCTCTGCCGCCGCAAACGTTTGACGCTCCCTCTCCGTACTTTTGCAGGTTCCGCCTGCTACCCTCCGGGAAGTCCTTCGACATCTCAGCCGTCCTGCGTCTTTTCGAAAGACATCCGACTTTTCGCTCTGGCTCATCTTCATAGTCACGTTGACAGAAGCGCCACAAGCTATAAGCGTTATGCCTGGAATGATCCCTGCCGCAATCTCATAATGTCCTTCATCTTTGGTTCTCCTTCCCGGGAACAGCCTTAATCGCCAAAAGTATGAAGAAAGTGAGCGCCAGACCGGCCACAATGACCGGCGCGGTCGGAGCGTCCAACTTGTAGGAAAGTGCGATTCCCGCAATGGTGCTCAGGACTCCTACGCTCCAACCAATGATCAGGATCATGAAAGGCTTCATGGAATAAAGGCGACCGATGAGCGCGGGGATGACCAGAAACGAAAAGACCTGGAGAATCCCGGCAAGTTTGACCGATTTAACCAGAACTACGGCAAAGCTGGCGAAGAACAGAAATTCAAGAAACGCGGTCCCCTTTCCCTCGTAGGAAAGGGCGAGAAACTGCCACCGCAGAATGAAATGCAGCAACCCGACAGCGCCATATACGAGAAATGTTGAGAATACCTCGTGTGGTGTGACCCAGATGATGTTGCCGTTCAGGATCGTCTTGAATTCCTCCAACCCGTGAGGCGAACGGTCGAGGATCAAGATCGCGGCGGATACGGAGAATATGTACAGAACACCGATAAACGCCTCGATATTGACGATCCGCGCTACCTTCTTTGACAACGACAGGATAAAAGCCCCCAGCAATGCAAATGCGAGCGCAAGGATCGTACCGTGCTCTTCTCCCAGGAGAAACGCCAATGCAATGCCGACGCCGATGAACTGGGCCAGCGCGAGATCGACGAATATGATGCCTCGCTGCAGAATGTGTATGCCGAAATAGGCATGGATCACGATTAAAAGCAGGCATGCCAAAAAAGGGTAGACGAGAAAGTTAAGGGCTTCCATGGTTTCTCCGTTGTCACAAGTTAAACTGCCCCGTTTTGCCGGAACGGGCAAACCCCGTTAGAGAAGATGAAATCAGTTTGCATTTGCAATACGATGTTCGAGATGCAGCGCGCTATTCTTTGCCGTTCTCTAACGGGGCAAGCTGTTATCTTACTTCAACGACGTAATGACCTTGTTCCAAAAAGAAATCAAGTCGTCAGTCCCGGACATCGACCCGACGTCATGAGGAAGCGCAATTATCTTCACGCCGGTCTTTGCTGAAAGAGACTCCGCCTCTTTCATTCCGTAAGCGGGCGTCACAAGAATGGCGTCCGGCTTTTCCTTCTTCATGGTCTCTATCAGGCCTTCGATATGCCCCGCTGACGGCGGTATGCCGGGTTTCGGCTCGATGTAGCCGATGATCCTGAATCCGTATTCTGCGGACAGATATTCAAAATACTTGTGATAGGCAATGAACTTCTTCCCCTGGAGCGGTACCGCGCGCCACTGCTTTTCCTTCTCATGCAGCCGTTCGGCAAAGGCCTTGTAATTAGCCTCGTAATAACCGGCATTGCCCCTGTCCGCGTCAGCAAGGAGCCTGGTTATTCCCTCCGCGACGCGCAGAACTCTTGAGGTCGAGAAGTGGTAATGAGGATTACCGAGCGGGTGCACGTCACCCATGCTTCTATCCACTGTCGTTGGCTTGTCCAGCGCGGCAATGAACTGCGAACAGTCGAAATTGCCCGGCCGGCCGGGTATGAGCTTCGGATTCTTCGAGGATTCTATGATAAGCGGCAGATAGCCGATCTCCAGGTCAAGGCCGTCATACATGATGATGTCGGCCTTCCGCGCGGCCAGGATCATGCTTGGTTTTGCTTCGATCGCGTGCGCGTCCTGGCCCGGCTTTATCAGCACGGTTACATTGATCTTGTCCTTTCCGATCTCTTTAGCCGCGCTCCCGATCCAGGGCAGCGTGGCGACAATGTTTATTCCCGCAAAGGCCGGAGCCGCGTACAGCATCAATAGTGAGATCAATACGAATAGTCTTCGCATGGCAGCCTCCTAAAATGCATGGGCCGCATGGGCGCCGATGCTGAATTCGAACTGCAGGATCACCTCGTTGTTCGTTCGTCGTGTCGTCATATCTGTGCGGTCATGGTTGTATTGGAGCCTCATTTGGGAAAATTCGCTCGGGTTGTACTCCAGGCTTACGGTCTCGCGATGAGGTTTTCCGCCGGTTCCCTGCTGAACACCACCCTGCTCAAAGGTGTCGTACAGGAGGGCAAGCACATCGTACCTGACCCCGATGCCCCAGCGGTTCTTCCGGTATATCGCCTGTACATAGAACCCATCCTGTTTGCGCAGCAGGGAATCAGCCGCAGCGGTCGCGAGATCGGTCGAATCACCCCGCTGTACGAGGACCAGGTATTCACTCTGGATCGTCAGTGCTTCCCTGCTCGCCGGTTTCCATTTCCAGACCGCTTCCAGGCCGTAGAGGGCGCTCTTGCCCACAACCTCAGCGTCCGGAATGACGCTCTGCGTCTTGGTCTTTCCGAACACCGCTGACGGCCCGAAATAGAACGTGGAGTAGTCGCTCGTATCGACTGAACTTTTCACAAAAAGCGTGTATGCGTGCGGCCCCTCCTTGGCATCCGGTCCGAACAGGAGGGGGTTCTCGCCCTGCAGCACTTCCGCGCCGATCTGGGTATAGAATGACATCGCGGGAAGCCAGGTGAGTTGAACGCCTTTCTCGCCTCCCATGCCCTCTCCGCCGAGGAATGCACGGTGGGGAAGAGCGATGTCCCAGAAATCCCAGGCATGGGGGTGCTGTGCGTTAAGCCTGCTGAAATTGCTCTTGAACTTGCCGCCCTTGCCCTGGAACCCTTCCGGAAGAGCCGTGGTCACGACATAGGCCTCTTCCAGTTCCGCACCTTCCTCGGTGAATGGGATATTGGTATAGAAGTTGAAATAGGGATCCACCGGGGCAAAAATGAAAACTTCGGCTGCCCGGAGGTTAAACCCTTTCTGCTGCTCAAGCCCCTCGGTAGTGAAACCCGCGATGCCCTGGTTCGCAAGTTCGTCATTTTTTAGATTCGAGCCGTATTCGAACATATCGAGGACTACGGAAATGTTGGGATTCGTGAGTGCGCTGCCGCCGAACAGACCGCTCGCTTTCGTCGTCTGAGGACCGGGCGCAGGCAATTGAGTAGAGCCCTGGCCCTTTTGCCGCTCCAAATCGGCCTTGAGATCGTTGATGGTTGCCTGCTGCTGCTCTATTGTCTGCTCCTGCTTCTTGACAGAGTCATCAAGCCTGTTCAGCCGGTCATCCACATCGGCGGCAAAGGACGTCGCCGAGGATAGCATGAGAACGAGTATGAACATGCCGGATAAAGAAATGATCGATTTCATGTCTCCTCCGCTGATGGAAAATTTGATGTCGAAAATAGACCGAACACGCGCGTCATGAACAGCGGAGCGATGACCGCATTCATGATCGGCGTGGTTCTTGCGTTTTGTGACGTGGGGTATGACGGGATTGCTTATGCCGGGGGAGCGCGATTCTTGAGGAGAGAAACGACTATTTGCTCAATGAGGTCTGGTGCTGGGGAAGCGACGGTTGTTTCGGTGATAAACGGATTAGCATCAAAGGCAACCATAGACTGGCTGGTTGCCTGCTGATGATGACTTACAAGGCAGATGAGGCAGTTGTGGTCGTCGGCGGTGTTGTTATGGTAATGAACCACCGCAACGACCGTGGAGACCAGAACGAGAAGGATGAGATATGCTGTAAAACGTTTATGCCAACCCATTTGTACGCCTCTCACTTACGAGAGCACATTAATCTTTACAGATGGGATTGTCAAGGAGAGGTTTTTCACTAAAAAAGCCCCGGAAGGCTCCGGGGATGCAACGCCGCAGCGCGTTTCAATCCTCGTCCGACAGAAGGATCGTGAAGCCCTCTTACTCCGAGCAGCGGGGCCAGAGTATGACAGTGGAGGCCCAGCGCGGATCGGACCATCTGGCCATTCGTATATACTATGCGTACTTCTTCCTAGGTATTTTGCGAATCGCTGGTAATAGGCTTGTATGCTTATGTATTCCTGGCCTGAGCTCTAAAATATTTCGTTGGCTTTCGTTACCACCTTATACGGCACTCCAAGCGCTCCGACGAAATGCCTCTCTCCGCATTTGATCTTCCGGGCTTCATCGAGATGAAGTTTGCTCATATCCGTCGTGCTCTTCGTTTCCCGGACAAGATAAAGCATCTCTTCGCCGGTCGGGTCGCCGTGCGAGTCTCGGGGTTCCATGACTATCGCCCAATCGGGATTGTACTCTCCTACCGGAGTCGGGACCGTGAACCAGCTGGGCAGCTTGAGGTATAGTTTCACATCGTCGCGATGTTCAAGGTCGTTCACGAAATCGCGCTCAACGTCGGAGTCATAGATAACGTGGTCATAGACTGAGTGCTCGGTAGGTACAAGATAATCCGCCCAGCTCGGAATATCTTCAAACTGCGTCATCTCGAACCATTCATTGACCTTCTCGTATTGGATGCCATTTACAAGCTGGTCAAGGATCTTTTCTTTGATGATCCGCACGGCCACACTTGCAAACTCGTGCGGGTTTTCGACGGCTGCTTTCTTGTTGCTGAACCGCTTGTAGACTTCAAGCAACGTCCCCCGCGTGAGCCGAACCGGCGGGGTCGTGTGCTCCATCAGATTCGCCATGATCTCAAGAAGATTCGGGAGCGGGTGTCTCTTGTCCAGGTACAGTACAGGTCTGTCAGCGCTCACCTGTATAGCGTCGAACGTGTCCTCGGTATTGACCGATAATTGAGCCTTGGTCACGGTCACACGTGGGGGCCTGATCTCGGACTTGTCCAGTTCCGGCATGACATCGGATAAGAGTTTTTCAGTATCGATCTTGACTGCATACCGGGTTTTGTGCTTAATCCGCGCCCATAGCTCCTTGAATTCCGGCTTGAGCGTGAATTCCTTGCGGAGTTTCACCGTCACGCGGTCACGCGCATTTGCGGGTTTCGGCGGCAGGCCTTCTTTTCCATATTCCAGTTCGATTTCAGATTGAAGGCCCTCGCAATATTTCTGATAGCTCTCATTCGCTACCACGGTCAGCACATTAACCTTTTCATCCCTGATCCGGTCTGTCCACTATACGGGTCGGACCGATCTAAGCTGCTGATATTCAAATGGTATCGTTCCAAAAATAGAGATTTTGCAGCATTAAACCGTCATTTTCATGCCCCAAAATGGTCATTCTCTGGTCTTATCCTAATCATCCGGGCTTGGAATTTTCAGTTCGCCTTATGCAGCTTTTCGTACCTTTGACGATCTGGTCGATCGCGTCTTTGGTTCGATAGACAGCTTCAGCCCCATGGAGTGCAGCAGAGTGAAGATGCTCTTGATCTCGGGATTGCCCTTTTCAGAAAGCATCCGGTACAGGCTCTCCCGGTTCAGTTTGGCTTTCGCGGACACAGCTGCCATGCCTCCATGCGCTTCCGCCACATTCCTCAGGGCGAGCAGGAACAGTGTCCGGTCGCCATCTTCCATCGCTGCGTTGAGATAGGCGGCAGCTTCGCGGGGGTCCTTCAGAGCCTCGACGAGGTCTTCCTGATAGGTTGACGTTCTCTTAGCCATTGCTCTTTCTCCTTTTGTGGTTTTCCCAATACGTTCGGGCCAGGGTGACATCCTTTTTCTGTGACGATTTGTCGCCCCCCAGCAGAAGCAGAACCACGGTCTTTTTGTCCAATCCGTAATACACTCGGTACCCCGGACCGTGATCGATCTTCAGTTCGTAAACGCCGTCACCAACTGAACGATTCCTGCCCAGATTTCCGAGACGGACCCGGTCAAGCCGGATGCGGACCTTCTGCCGCGCCACGATATCCGTGAGGCCATCGAGCCATTCTTTGAACGGCTTACCACCCGCCTCGGTCAGATAATAGGATATCGTGTAGGGAAAGGCTTCCACAGGAGACAATGTAGCATATAAGCTACATGAATGCAAGCCTTCTTTGTTCGCCGTGACGAGGCGATGGCCCGGAACGGGCCGGGGATAAATGACAGACGCGGAGACAGGGAGACAAGGGGAATACACCATATTACAAAAAAAGGAGCTGCGAATCGCAGCTCCTTTGACTTGATGGTGTCCCCAGGGGGATTTGAACCCCCGTTATCGCCGTGAAAGGGCGGTGTCCTGGGCCAGACTAGACGATGGGGACTTCTTTAATTTCGAATTTCGGATTGCGAGATCCGCAACCAGAACCCGCAACGTGCAACTCATACCTGCATTTATAACTGGTGAGCCGGCTGGGATTCGAACCCAGGACACCCGCCTTAAAAGGGCGGTGCTCTACCAACTGAGCTACCGGCCCGCTCACGCGGTCTTCAAAGAAACGCATATTAGCAAAGAAACGGCTGTGCGTCAATAGATATTAAAACCCCTGCAATGCTCAAAAGCTAGCGTTTCGCCGCCTTCTGGAACGGCTTCTCGAGAATGATGGTCTCGTCCCGCCGGGCGCCCGTCGAGATGATGGACGGTTTTACGCCGCAGAGCCTGCAGACCTTCTCCACGTAGTTGCGCGCCTTCTTCGGCAATTGCGCGTACTTCTTGATGCCGATGGTGGTCTGCTTCCATCCGGGCATGGTGATGTACTGGGGCGTGCACTGCTCCAGGACCTCCAGGTCCGACGGCATCTCCCTGTACAGCTTGCCCTTGTACCTGTATCCCACGCAGATATTGATCTCGTCGAGCGTATCGAGCACATCGAGCTTGGTGAGCGCGATGCTCGTGAACCCGTTGACGCGCGCCGCGTGCCGGACGATCAGGGTGTCCATCCAGCCGCACCGCCGCGCCCGGCCCGTGGTCGCCCCGTACTCCCTGCCCCGCTCCCGCAGATGCTCGCCCATGGCGTTCTCCAGCTCCGTGGGGAACGGTCCGCTGCCCACGCGGGTGGTGTAGGCCTTCACGATGCCGACGATCTCGCCGATGGTGTTCGGCGCGATGCCGAGGCCCGTGCATGCGCCGCCCGCCGTGGGGTTCGACGAGGTCACGAAGGGATAGGTCCCGTGGTCCACGTCGAGGTGCGTTCCCTGCGCCCCTTCGGCGAGGACCTTCTTTTTCTTCGCCACGGCCTCGTTGATATAGAGCGTGGTGTCGGTGATATATTTCTTCAGCCGCTGGGCGTACCGGAGATACTCGTCATACACCTCGTCCTGATGGATGAGCGGCGCGTTATAGAACCGCTCCAGGAGGAAGTTCGCCTCGCCGACATTGATCGTCAGCTTCTCGCGGAAACGCTCGGGCGACAGCAGGTCCGCCATGCGGATGCCCTTGCGGTTGATCTTGTCGGCATAGGCCGGTCCGATGCCCCTGCCGGTCGTACCGATCTTCTTGTTTCCCTTGAGCCGCTCGCTGGCCACGTCAATGGCCTTGTGATACGGCATGATGAGGTGGGCGTTCCCGCTGATCAGGAGGCCGGCATCGAACTTGATGCCCCGTTTGATAAGACCGTCCATTTCCTCGATAAGAGCGGCCGGGTCCACGACCACGCCGTTCCCAATGATGCACTTCTTGCCTTTGTGCAGGATGCCCGACGGTATGAGGTGCAGGATGAACTCGTCCATCCCCACGACCACCGTGTGGCCCGCGTTGTGCCCGCCTTGATACCGGGCAACGACGTCCGCTCGTTCGGTGAGCAGGTCTATGATCTTCCCCTTGCCCTCATCGCCCCACTGGGCCCCCACGACTACGAGTACTGGCATGGCAGCTCCTTTACAGCGTTAAGGGGCGGCTCAGGGCCGCCCCTCTGCATTTCTCACATCTGACGCTTCACGTCTGACGATGTATTCCACGCGTCCTGCGCCTGACGCCTTACGGCATCTAGATCCTGACCTGCTTCGCCGAAAGCACGTTCGGGAGCTTTCTGACCTTCTCCATGAGCTCGTCGGAGATCGGGCTGTCAACGCTCACGATGGACATGGCGAGCCCGCCCTGCTTCTCCCTGCCGAACTGCATCCGGGCGATGTTGACGCCGTTCTGTCCCATGAGCGTCCCGATGCCGCCGATGACGCCCGGCTTGTCGTTGTTCATGAGCACCAGCATGTCGCCTTCGGGCACGGTCTCCATGGGGAAGTCGTCCACCTGGATGATGCGTGGCTCCTTCTTGCTGTTCAGCGTTCCGGAAACGGACACCTCTTTGGCGCCCGCCCTGGCCCTGATCGCGATCAGGCTGGTGTATTCCCTCGTATCGCTCGATCTCGAAACCTTCACCTCGATGCCGCGGTCCTTGGCGATGAGCGGGGCGTTGACGTAGTTCACGTTCTCCTGGATCATCGGCGTGAGCAGGCCCTTGAGCGCCGCCAGGGTGACCGGCTCGAGCTTCAGGTTCGAAACGTCGCCGCTGTACTCCACCGTGACCTGGGTCAGGCCGCCCTCGACGATCTGCGAGGTGAAGAGGCCCATGCGCTCCGCCAGGTTGATGTAGGGGCTCAGGCTCGGCAGCTGGTCCGCTGGCACGGACGGCACGTTCACCGCGTTCCGCACGGTCCCGGCGATGAGATAATCGACGATCTGCTCGGCCACGGCCGTGGCCACGTTCTCCTGCGCCTCAAGCGTGGACGCACCGAGATGCGGCGTGGCGATGAAGTTGTCCAGGGTCAGGAGCGGGTGGTTCTCCGGCGGCTCCTTCTCGAACACGTCGAACGCGGCTGCCGCCACCTTGCCGCTCTTGAGCGCCTCGAAGAGGTCCGCTTCGTTCACGATGCCGCCGCGGGCGCAGTTGATGATGCGCACGCCGTCCTTCATCTTCGCGATGGTGTCCTTGTTGATGAGGCCCGCCGTTTCCTTGGTCTTGGGCGTATGGAGCGTGATGAAGTCGGACCGCTTGTAGATCGTCTCCAGGTCCGCGAGCTCGATGCCGAGCTGCTTCGCCTTCTCCGTCGAGATGAACGGATCGAAGGCCAGTATCTTCATGCCCATGGCCGTGCAGCGGTTCGCCACCACGCCGCCGATGGCGCCGAGGCCGACGATGCCCAGCGTCTTGTCGAAGAGCTCGACGCCCTCGAATTTCTTCTTCTCCCACTTGCCGGCCTTGAGCGACGCGTAAGCCTGGGGGATCATGCGGGCGCAGGCGAAGATCATGCCGATGGTGTGCTCCGCCGTGGTGACGGTGTTGCCGCCCGGGGTGTTCATCACCACCACGCCCTTCTTGGTCGCCGCCGGGATGTCCACATTGTCCAGGCCGCTGCCGGCGCGGCCGATGACCTTGAGCTTCGCGGCCTTCTCGAGCAGGCCCGCCGTGACCTTCGTGGCAGAGCGGATGATAAGCGCATCGTAGTCGCCGATCATCTTCTCGATCTCTTCGACGCTGGTCTTGCTCCGGAACTCGACCTCGAGCCCGGCCTTTTTCAGAATATCCACCCCGCGGGTGGAAAGGTTGTCGCTGATCAGGACCTTCATGAAGCCTCCAAAATATTTTAGACAGGATAACAGGATTGACAGGATGGTCCGGATGAAGTATCGGTTCTGTTGTTAAGATCCGAATGTTATCCTGTAATCCCGTCAAAAACGGTTGTTGACCGTAACTACTTCATCAATATTTCTTGCGCTGCTCCCACGCCCGTGCCGAGCTTCACCGGGTGGCCCAGGCCTTTGAGCACCATCTCGATGCCGGCAATTGCCGTGATGACGTCGAAAGTGTCCGCGTAGCCGAGGTGGGCGATGCGGAAGATCTTGCCCTTGAGCTTGTCCTGGCCGCCCGCGCCGGTGATGCCGTACTTCACGCGGAGGTCCTTGTAGATGGCCTGGCCGTCGACGCCCGCAGGCGCCTCGATGGCTGTAAGCGAGAGGCTCGGGTTCTCCTTGGGATAGAGCGGGAGGTTCAGGGCCGCCGCACCCGCGCGGGTGGCCCTGGCCAGCCGCTCGTGGCGCTTGAACACGTTCTCGAGGCCCTCGTCCTGGAGCATCTTGACCGCGGCGTTCAGGCCGATGATAAGCGACACGGGAGACGTCCAGGTCGTCTGGTTCTTGGACAGGTTCTCGCGCTCTTTCTTGAAGTTGAAGTAGAACTTCGGCGTCTTCGCGGCATCGGCCATCTTCCAGGCCTTGTCGCTGACGGACACGAAGGCCAGCCCGGGCGGGAGCATCAGGCCCTTCTGCGAGCCGCCGACCAGCACGTCGATGCCCCACTCGTCGGTCCGGATGTCATGGGCCACGAGGGCGCTGATGGCGTCGACGACGAAGAGCGCGTCGGTCTTCTTCACGACGCCGGCAAGCGTCTTGATGTCATGGTTCACGCCGGTCGAGGTCTCGGTGAACTGGATGAAGACCGCCTTGGTCTTGGGGTTCTTCTTGAGGGCCTCTTCCACCTGCTCCGGCTTCACCGCGTGGCCCCACTCCACCACGATCTCGGTCACCTTCATGCCGTAGGACTGGCAGATCTTGGTCCAGCGCTCGCCGAACTTTCCGCCGTTCACGGTGATCACTTCGTCGCCGGGATTCAGGAAATTGTTCACCGAGCCCACCATGCCGCCGGTGCCGGTGGAGCACAGGATGAGCACGTCGTTCTTGGTCTGGTAAAGCCACTGCAGGCCCTTCTTGGCCGATTCGAGCACCGGAAGGAAATCCGGAGCGCGGTGATGGATCATCGGCATGGCCATGGCCAGGAGCGCCTCGGGCGGTACAGGCGTGGGGCCGGGGGCCAAAAGATATTTTTTTTGCATGGGTATATCCTCCAGTTAAGTTGGTCGATGAATGAAACGACTTACGATAGAAACGTGGTTGATGCGCAAGGATTCTGTATTGATAAAGAAGAAGTTATAGTCCCGTGTCGGGACCTATGCCCGGGGTAGGCATGTCGCTGGGATAGGTTGGATGTCTGAGCTGTTGCACGGGTATTTCAGCCTTTCTCCTCGCCATTTGAACCACTTAAGGCATAGGACTCTAACATGGGGGGCGGAAAATTGTCAAGTAAATAAAACGCCGGTGTCAACGCCGGAGCGATCGCATGCCCAATACTGATGGGGGGGGGGTGCGTTACCTGCGGTAATATTCCGGGCGCTTGCTTACAAAACGGCTTTGCATTACAATAACAAGCGTAAGGGGACATTCGTGAGCGAAGCAAAAAAAGGAGCGAACATAACGATAACCCGGTCGATCCTTTGGGTCCTTATTGCGGGGGCCTTTGCGCTGGGGGTTTTTGTCGGCAGAGGCGCCTGGCTCTTCAGCGCAGGGCTGGCTGACAGGACCGGAAGCGATTCCGTCGAGGATTTCACCTATATCAGGCTCTCCATCACGGAGGGAAATGCCGACACGCGGAAGATCCGCGAGCTGAAGCCTTTCCGCTACAAGGTCGACGCCCTCATCCAGGAAAAGATCGACGACGAACTTGCGTCGTCCGTGTCGGTCTACTTCCGGGACCTGAACAACGGGAACTGGTTCGGGATCCGGGAGGACGAAAAGTTTTCGCCCGAGATCCAGCTCAAGCTCCCGATCCTCATCGCCTATTCCAAGTGGTCAGAGAACAATCCGCTGGTCCTCAGGAAAAAGATACCCTTCCGGGGCATTGATATTCCGCTCGCTCCGCGATATCTTAAGTCGCCGAAACCGCTGGAAACTGGCAGTGAATATGCGGTAAATGACCTGCTCTTCCGGATGACCGCCTATGGGGACAACGACGCATATACCCTGCTCCTTGCCAATCTGCCGCCCGCCTATCTGCGTAAGATCGCCAAGGACCTCTACGTGAACTACGATCCCGAAGTGACCGGCGACTCCCTGACCTTGAGCGCCTATGCCTCATACTTCCGGGTCCTGTTCAACGCATCGTATCTGAGCGAGGAAATGTCGGAAAAGGCTCTCCGGTACCTCAGCCGGTCCGTGTTCCGAGAGGGTATGGCCTCAGGCATCCCCCCGGACATCAACATCGCGAGCAAGGCCGGCGAGCGGGTCATCAAGACCGGTGGCGGCGAAGGCGGGCCTGCAGAGGTCCTGCAACTCCACGAGTTCGGGATCATCTATCACCCCGAGCGTCCGTTCCTCCTGGGGATCACCGCGCGGGGCGAAGACTTCCGGGACCTCGCACGGGTCATCCGGGACATCACCCGTTTGGTCTATGCTGAAGTGGACAGTCAGACAAGTTCAGAGATGCCCTGACCGTTTCAGGGCATCGATCGCAGCCATCGGCGAAAATGCCAAAGGCCGGCAGTAGATATTCTGCCGGCCTTGCCGTTGCTGGTCATCCATCCCCGAAGCGGTCGTTTCGGTCTGCTGACTAGCGCGGTGCCGCCGTACCCGCCGCGATCGACAGCCGCACGGTGACCGTTGTGATCGGTGTCACTCGGTCGCTGGAATAGATCGCCACATGCTTCGCCAGATAGCCGGTCCGTCCCGTCGTATCCACCGAGATCTTGAGTTGGGTCGCTGCCCCTGGTTCCAGCCGGTTCGAACTGACCAGCCCAGCGGTGCACCCTCAGGTAGGCTGTACCCGCTGGATATCCAGGACCTCATCGCCGACGTTCTTGATCTCGAAGATATGCTCCGGCTGTGATCCCGGGCTGACCGTCCCGAAATCGAAATTTGATTCCTTCACGTAGATCCGCGGCCCTTGCCGGTCTCCGGCAAATCCGGCGGATGCAATGGCCAGTGCGGCTATAGCCATCATTAAGATACCTGTTTTTTTCATATTCACGGCGCTTTTTCTCCCTGAAAAAATCCGCAAGATGAGACGTCGAAGAGGGCTGCTCTAATCCTCACTCCGAAATACGCACTCCACACTTCTAAAGCCCCAGTTTCTTTTGTTCGATGAGCTTGACCAATTCGTCGCGGGTAAAGAACTCCTTCTCGATCAGGAGCGTCGTGAGGGCCTCGAGGACGATCTTCTGCGTGGCAAGGTCCTGGCGGATCGCCTGGACGTCGTGCTGAGGCTGGAACTGCTGGTTCCACTCCGTCGTGGAGATATCCGGCATTTCGCGCACAAGCTCCATCCGCGAGGCCTTTGACGCTGACTCCCGGAACGAAGCCTTGGTCTGCCGCGTAACAGGCTCTCCGTCATAGTACTTCCGTATGGCGTCCTTGATCTCAGATGCCATGGAGAGGACCGGCTTGATGGACAGGCCCGTGATGAAGCGGATGTTGTCCATCGTTTCGATGTCCATGGGGTCCGACATTGCGAGGACCAGCGAGTTGGCCTCCTTCCGCACCGGGACCACGCCGAACTTTTTCGCCATTTCGGCCTTCAGGACCTTGAAAATGTCCGGCGACAGCTCCGGCTCGAAGAGGTTTATGTAGGGAACGCCCATCTTTTCGGAGATCACTCGGGCAATGTCCTCTTCACGGGCGAATTCCAGCTCCACGATGATGGACCCGAGCTTCCCTCCCCAGTTCCGCTGATGTGAAAGCGCCGCCTCGAGCTGGAAATCATCGATCAGCCCGGCGTCCTTCAACAGGTCACCCAGTTTTTTTCGCTCCGCCATGCCGTCCCCTTTGCCCCTGATGCTCCTGCCGACGCAGATAGGTGATTATATTCCAGTCTGTCGGTCCCTGTCAAACAGTTTAGTGCCTTCCGGCAGGGGCATCGCCGTGACCGCACCAGGTGAAGCTCCCTACAGCAAACTGCATGGAGCTTCGATCCTCAAGGTTGAGCTGATTGTTCTAATCGCTCGCTGACCCCGCAATAAGCTGCGGGGAATGGCTCGCTCCTGGCTTCATCCGTCCGAGTTCGTCGCATTTCGCTTGATATTCTCCTGCTCCCGCTACCGGACCAGGAGGTGGCGAAGGTCCACGTCCTCGAGGGCGGCAAGGAGGCTTGCCTTGATGCCGGGATGCCCCTTTTCCAGGTCGGCCAGGAGCTTTTTTATCTTCACCCGCTTATGGTCCGGATCACCGCATGCGGGGCAGGCGCAGCAGGTGACAGGAAAGTCCGCTTCCGACGCGTAGGCGATGATGTCATCCTCGGGAACGTAAACGAGCGGGCGGATCACCACGTTCCTGCCGTCGTCAGCGCGCAGGAGCGGGGCCATGGCCTTGATCCTGCCATTGAAGAACTGGTTCAACAGAAGGGTCTCGATGAAGTCGTCGCGATGGTGGCCGAGGGCGATCTTGGTGCACCCGAGCGACCTGGCCTGGGTGTAGAGAACGCCGCGCTTGATCCTGGCGCAGAGGGGGCAGGGGATGTCGTCGGGCGCAAGCTTTTCAAGCACCAGATCATGGACCGGGGCGCTGACGATGCGATATTCATAGCCCTGTTCACGAAGATAGGATTCGATGCCCTCGGTGCGGAACCCCGGGAAACCCGGATTCACGGTGACGGCGGTCAGGGAAAAGCTGACCGGCGCCCTGCGCCGGAGGTTCTCAAGCACCGTCAGAAGCGTCCAGCTGTCCTTGCCGCCCGAGAGGGCCACAAGGATCCTGTCGCCTTCAACGATCAGTCCGAACTTGCCGATCGCCTGTCCTGTAAGGCGCCGGATATGATGTTCTCGTGATGTCTGGTCCTGCATGGTGCACCCTAACCTCGCCTCTATCGTCTTACCAATCCGCCTCTTCCGTGTCAAAGATCCTGCTGCACAGTCCACAACAGGGAAAAAAAAGCCCCCGGAGCATGCATATCCGGGGGCCTTTCTGACGATCAGGAGTTTACCGTTTTTTCTTCTTCGCTGTCTTTTTCTTTGCGGTCTTCTTCTTGGCGGCCTTCTTTTTGGCCGGTCTTTTTACGGCTTTTTTCTTGGCCGGTTTCTTCTTTGCTTTTTTAGCCGCCTTCTTTGCCGGCTTCTTTGCGGCCTTTTTCTTTGCCTTCTTCTTCGCCGGCTTCTTCACGGCGGGCATCACCGGCGTCTCTGCCGGCGCGCCAACGGACATTGCCTCTACCCCGCAGCAGAGAATAGGCTCTTCATAGACATCGCCAGTCCTCGTTACATCAAGCCGTCTGCCGCAAACCTTGCACTCATACTGCACGATCTTCTCGATAGCCATCCCCATACCCTCCTTTACCGGATAACCCGCTCCCGCGGGATTCGTTACCCTTGCATTCTCCAAGGCCCAGGCAGGTCCTCTGGCATCCAGGGAGGACCATCGTAATTGATACTGTAGAATCAGAGCCATCAAATGTCAAGGATTTTCAAAGCTTGACAGGGGAAAAATACGCCCTAGGACCATATGCGCGGCTGTTTTTTCAGGGCCTGCGCCCTGGCGTTCTTCCGCATGCCGGCCTGCCGGAGGCTCCATATCTGCTCCATACCCTCGATCGCAATGGTCAGGGCCTCATCGGATTTTTTCCCGTCCCATTCCTTGGACTCCGCCAGCCGGTACAGCTCCAGGATAACATCGTCAAACGTCATTGGCCCTCCTTGGTTCCCTGTAAAATCAATGTCTTGAGAAATATCTGCACTGGGTTCTGCTCTGCACGGTCCCCCCAAAAAAAGCCGGGAGCAGAACTCCCGGCATGTTGGTCACGGCTTACTCTCACGTTTCCGCGTAATGATGTTCAAGATCACGGCAACCCTGCCTTTCTCATCCTGCCCGGGATCACGCTCTACCCGCACTTCGAGAATCCGCAGCCCCGGCAGACCGCGCACCCCTCACCGAACTCCAGGAGCCCCCCGCAATCAGGACATTCGGGGCAGAGGCCGAGATGGTTCGTATTTTCCCCGGTGGAACAATCGGAGGAAACATAGGATACCGTCGGCGTCGCCTCGGCGGTAGCCGATTTCTCTTTCTGCTTTCCGTGCCGGGGACCCATATTATCCTTGTTGTAACGCTCCAGGGCCAGGCCGATGGCATCGGGGCACGACAAGATCTGGCGCCCCATCTCGCCCCAGCCCGGGGACGGGCAGCGGATGCCCTTCACCTGCCGGATGATGGAATCGATCGACACGCCGGACCGGAGCGCCAGGGACACCATGCGGGATACGGCCTCGGACTGGCTGGAGGCGCAGCCGCCGGACTTGCCCATGGTCGAGAAGACCTCGCAGATGCCTTCCTCATCCTCATTGATGGTAATGTAGAGGTTGCCGCAGCCCGTGGGGATCTTCTGGGTGACTCCATGGGTCATGGTCGGGCGCTTTCTCGGCTTCTTTTCCTCGGCGAGCTCCGGCGAGGCCGCGGCCAGGGCCGCCAGCTGGGCCGCCTTCCGGGCCTTGTCGGTCGCTCCGGTGGACAGCACCTGCTCGTCGCGGGACCCATCGCGGTAAATGGTCACGCCCTTGCACCCGAGCTGGTAGGCGAGCATATACACCTTTTCCACGTCCTTCTGGGTGGCGCTGTGGGGGAAGTTCACGGTCTTGGACACCGCGTTGTCCGTGTACTGCTGGAAGGCGGCCTGCATGCGGATATGCCATTCGGGGCTGATGTCGTGGGCCGTGACGAAGACCCGCTGAATGTCCGCAGGGACCGATTCGATGCCCGTGCACCCGCCATGCTCGGCGATCTCCTTCATGAGGCCCTCGGAATAGATCCCCCGCTCCTTCGCCGTTTTCTCGAACACCGGGTTTACCTCGATCAGTTCGGCGCCGTCCATGACCCTCCGCAGGAACGTGAGGCCGAAGAGCGGCTCGACGCCGCTGGAGCAGCCCGCGATGATGGAAAGCGTGCCGGTAGGGGCGATGGTAGAGACCGTGGCGTTCCGCACCGGCTTCCGGCCGGGCCGGTCGTAGATGCTCCCCTTGAAGTTCGGGAACGTGCCGCGCTCGGCGGCCAATTCCTCGCTCATCTTCCGGCCTTCTTCGGTCAGGAACTGCATGACCGAGCCTCCGATACGGACCGCCTCATCGGAGTTGTAAGGGACGCCCAACTCGAGCAGCATGTCCGAAAAGCCCATGACGCCCAGGCCGATCTTGCGGTTGGCGCGGGTGTTCTCGGAGATCTTCTCGAGGGGGTACTTGTTCACGTCGATGACGTTGTCGAGGAAATGCACGCCCTCGCGCACGGTGTGGCGGAGCTTGTCGTAGTCCACCACGGACTTTCCGTCCTTCGTCGTCACCATCCTGGCCAGATTGACGGAGCCCAGGTTGCAGGATTCGTACGGGAGGAGCGGCTGTTCGCCGCAGGGGTTCGTGGACTCCATCCTGCCCACCTGGGGCGTGGGATTGTACTGGTTGATGCGGTCCAGGAAGACGATGCCGGGATCGCCGTTCTTCCATGCCATGTTCACGATGGTATCGAAGACCTTCCTGGCCTTGAGCCGCTTGACCGTGGTCCTGCTCCGCGGCGAGACCAGGTCGTACTCCTCGTCCTTCTCCACGGCCTGCATGAAGGGATCGGTGAAGGCCACGGAGATGTTGAAGTTGTTCAGCCGGTCGCTCTGCTGCTTGCAGGTGACGAAGTCCAGGATGTCCGGGTGGTCCACCGAGAGGATGCCCATATTGGCGCCGCGACGCGTGCCGCCCTGCTTAACCGTCTCCGTGGCCGCGTCGAAGACGGTCATGAAGGAGATGGGGCCCGACGATACGCCCTTGGTGGACTTCACCACGTCGTTCTTGGGGCGGATACGGGAAAAGGAGAAGCCGGTGCCGCCGCCGGATTTGTGAATGAGGGCCGCGTGCTTCACGGATTCGAAGATCTCGTCCATGGAATCCCCCACGGGCAGGACGAAGCAGGCGGACAGCTGGCCCAGTTCGCGCCCGGCGTTCATCAGGGTCGGGCTGTTCGGCAGGAACTCGAGGGAGGTCATGAGCCGGTAGAACTCCCGGCCGATACGCTCGACCTCCTCGGGCTTCTTGCCGTAGGTGGCGTCTGCTGCGGCTATGGTCCGGGCGACCCGCTGGAACATGTCCACGGCCGTCTCCACGACGGTGCCGTCCTCGTTGCGCTTGAGGTAGCGTTTCTCCAGCACCTTCAGGCTGTTCTCGGACAGCTGAAGCCCCGCACCAGTTGCCTTCCCCGCGGACACCGCGCTTTTCATAAATAAAGCCTCCCTAAAAAATAAATTCAAAATAAATGCGGGACGGTCATTGGTGACCGCCCCGGCTGGTTTACTGGACGATGCGATAGAACACGATTTGAGCGATTTTCGCGTGAAGCGTCGGCTTACCGTCGATCATACGCTGCATCTCACCTGGCTTGAAGTAGAAGTAGGGAAAACGCTCTTGAACCTGCAGATGAATCGTATAAAATTCGGAAATAACGAAGGAAAGTATACCACAACATATTGTGGAGTCAAGACTAAACTAATACCACATTTAGTCAATTTTCATGCGGGTTTCTTGCTTCAAGCCTCACCGTACGGGCGTCAGACAAGGCTGAAAAAAGTTTAATAAAAACAGAACTCATAAACCCCGCAACCTGTGCGGTCGCGATTGATTTGGAGCGTTACGGTCCCTTCTCTTTTCATAAAAAACAGCGGCCCGAGGGGTTTACCGCTCGGGCCGTGGCTCGCTGACATCTTGCGTGAACTCTGGAAATGCGGAGAAGCCTGCCGACGCTGCGTTACCCCTTTGCACCCCGGCCGGTCGGACGGGCCGGCACCGTCCGCCACCCGGCAAGTTCGCCGACCCTGCATTGTATCACCGCCCGCTCGTCCATGCCTTTCTCGATCTTGTTGTACTTGACCAGATCATCCTTGAAGTACATGGGCTCGACAAAACCGCACGACACGCGCTCCACGACGCACTCCCTGCCGTCCTGCACGTCGATGATGACAAGCTGCATGTCCGGGCAGTGGGCGGTATCGATGCGGAGCCATTCGTTGATGGCAAAATAGCGGGAACAGGACGACCAGACGCCGTTCCATCCGAAGATGCGCGCTTCGAAGGACAGCTCGCGCAATGCGAGCGAGGCATGGGACAGGTCCCAAACCGATCCGTTGGTGGGCGCAAGCCGCGCTTCAAGGCGATTGTCGGGCGACGCGATCTTCTTGTCGGTAAGAGGACTCATAGGCGGCAACAAGGTTGTAATGGAAATGAATACGGACACTATACAGCGGGAACCGAGGGTTGTCAATAATTAGTTGTTTTGAACCATTATTATTGCGATTCAGTTTTTATCGGAAGGACAATGTTCAGGCCGGCAGCCTCCTCTTCAGGAACAGCCCCAACGCCTTGTCGGAATACTTGATGTGGTTGATCAGCCAGTCGACGACCAGCTGCTGCGTATCCTCGGTGATCCGGGGGGTGATACCCTCAAGGAACAGGCGGTCCCTGAGCCGCATGAAGGTCTTCACGAACTGATCGTGCTGCGCCGTGTGCTGCACCGCATTCAGGTACCCGTACCTGGTCATGTATTTTTCTTCGACGCCGAAATGGAAGACCACGTACTCGGTCAGGTACTCGACGGTTCTGACGAGTTCCGCCCTTGCCGAACCCTGTGCCAGCGAAGCATTTAGACTATCGACGCGCTTGAACAATTCCTTATGCTGATCATCGATCTCCTTGACGGTCGTCGAAAGGTCGGGGGTGAACTGAAGCTTCATGGACGGTGGTCTCCTTTCCCGACCGTCCCGCTTAATACAGGACCTGATCGGTCCCGCATAGAATAGCCGAAGTCCCCATGCCTGTCAAGTGGAGATTTGGAGCTGCGGTCCTGGAGCGTCCTCCCCTGGCGGTGCTCGTTCAGGCGCTACATCTGCAGGTCGGAGAAGGTGATGAAGTTCGTGATGGCGTTCCAGAGCACACCGGCCACCTGGATGGACAGAGGAAGCGCGGCGGGAAGGAGCAGGAAAATGCCATACCGCTGCAGGAGCGGGACGGTCCCCGCGGCCGGCTGATGGACCGTGGCGAGAAGCGCGCGGTTCACCACCATTGCGAAAGGAAGGTAGATCGCGACCGTGAGCCAGAAGTTCGTCCTTACGAGAGCGAAGACCGCGATGCCGAGAAGAAATTCCAGCCAGGTGATGCTGAAGAACCTGAGCCACGGGGTTTTCGGGACCTTCCAGACGTATTTCGCGAGGAGGTGTTTTACGATCGCCGTGATGCCGAGGCCGACCAGGAACATCATGCCCAGGAGCATTGCCGTGACGAAGCATCCCACCTGGGCGGCAAAGGCCTGGGAGGGAACAAGCACGGCGGGAACGATCAGCGATGCCACGACGACGCGATCGCAGGACCTGTCTGCAGTCATCGAACGATACCTCATCATGCCCTCCCCTGAAAGATCTCTGAACATCTGTTCAGCGATCGAAGTAGGGAAACGGTAGTTGCAGGATCGATCATGCGTGATGATAAACGGGGGGCGATCCGGTGTCAATCGAAGAGTTAAACTTGCGAGAACGCAAAGCTGTAATTTTAGCTTTTCCCTGTTCCTTTTCTACTCAATCACCCACACCGCGCAGTTCTTGGCCTCACGGATGAGCCTGGTCGAGGTGCTGCCGAAAAGGAACTCTTCGGTCCTGGATTTATGGTGGCGGCCCACGACAACGGTGCAGCACGAAAGATCGCACCGCGTATCAAGGATCGCCTCGGAGAAGGACTTCTCCTCGCCCACACAGGAGCGGATGCGCACCTTCTCCGGCGGGAACCCCGCGTGGATCATGATCTGGCGGTAGTTCTCGAGCATGCGGTTCGCCGCCTCAAGTTTCTCCTTTGTCCAGGCGATCTGCTCCTCCCCGGAATCGAAGAAGTCCTCTTCGGGCTCCGGGATGATGGAAAGGAGCGTCACGGCGAAGCCCGGGAACCCGCCCACGATGTCCGCCACGTACAGCACCGCCCGCTTCGAACTCTCCGACTCGTCCACGGCGATGAGAAAATGTTTGTCTTTCGGCTGGCTGCTGTTCTTGGTTTCCATGATACGCTCCTTTTCAGCTGTCGACATGACTCCGCGTCTGATGTTTCCCCTTGTCCCCTTGTCTCCTTGTCCCCTTGTCTCCGTTGTTAATCCGCAATCCGAAATCCGCGATCCGCAATTTTCTTACCGCCTCTCCAGTTCCTCCCGGGCCTCGCCGAGGTCCTCGAGCAGTTCCTCTGTCGTCTCGTAATACACCTGCGCCCCTGCGGAAAAATGCATGAGCACCCGGTTCAGCAACGTAGGAATGTAGGGGTAGACCTTTTTCAGATTGGCGACGCGGTTGTGGAACACGATGTTCACATCGTCCGAGCTCAGCCGGTCCAGGATGCCGGGCGCCTGGGTGAGCAGGCGGTTCGTGGTCACGTCGCCCCGGCCGGTGATGAACACAAGGATGTTCCCCAGGCCGAAGAGGTCGTAGGCGAACCGGCTCTCACCGTGGCGATAGTTGAAATCGTAATCGATCCACCGGTACCGTCCGGTCGTCTCGTCCTTGATGAGGTGGTCGCGCCGGATGTCGCCGTGCTTCTCGCCGCTCTGGTGGAGGAAGCGGATCGCCTCGACGATGCCGACATACTCATCGAGCACGAGGGGGAAGTGGTTATAGAAGAAGTCCTCATGGTCCGAGCCGAGCAGGGGGGTGATCTGGGAGAGCGTCCTGCCGTGGATGTAGTCGAGAATGCGAAGCGGGTGGCCGGCGGAGTCCTGTTCTGTCGTCCCCTGCATGAAGTCCGCCCTGCCGCGGACCAGTTCCAGGATCCGGGCCTCTTTCTGGGGGCTCCGCACGCAATCGAACACGAGGTTCCCGATCCGTGCCTCGAAGCGCTCCCTGAAGACCCATTTCAGGACCTTCATTTCGCCGGTCAGGAGGTCGATCGCGCGCTTGACCCAGAATTTCTGCTCATCTTCGAGCCCGAACCTGCCCTCCCGCTCATTGTTCCGGACAAAGTACGGCACGCCTCCCAGGATGACCACGTCGTCGTAGTCCACGCGGAAGAAGTCCGAGGTGTCCTTCACCTGGACCCTCTTCGGGACGCGGTCCGGGGACACCCATTTCCGCACCATGCCGCGGAGGTCCTTTTCGGTGAAATCCATGTTTCCCGAGGCCATCACATTATGATTATACCAGTTCCCCGGTTCGGAGTGGCGAGTGGGAGTGATGCTTTTGAAAACGTTTCCTCGTGACTCTTTATCTATCCGGCCGGCAAACAAAATCTTTTTAGCTGTCTTTGCGAGCGCAGCGAAGCAATCTCGCAGCCTGTAACTGAGCGGATAAACGAGATCGCCGCGTCGCTCCGCTCCTCGCAATGACCGCAGAGGGGACGGAATAGCAGGACTTTCGTTCATCACTCCGCATTCCGCACTCCTCACTTGACACGTTTTCTCTTGACTTTTCAGGGAAATAACGCTAATTTTCGTTATTCTATCGTCTGAACGCCCCGGATGCGCCGCGGGGGAAGGAACTCATGTCGTATCATGTAAAACTCGAGATCTTCGAAGGTCCCATGGACCTTCTCCTCCACCTCATCAAGAAGCACGAACTTGACATCTACGACATCCCCATCGCACCCATCACGCGGCAATACCTCGAATATCTGGAGCTCATGAAAAGCCTCGATATGGAGATCGCCGGTGATTTCCTCGTCATGGCCTCCACGCTCACCCACATCAAGTCCAAAATGCTTCTGCCGCCGCCCGAGAATCCCGACGACGACGACGAGGGAGTGGATCCCCGTGCCGAGCTCATCAGGCGGCTGCTGGAGTACAAACGGTTCAAGGACGCCGCTGCGTCGCTGGAGCAGCGGGAGAACGACTGGGCCAAGGTCTATACCCGCGAGACCGAGGTGACGCCCGAGCTCCCGCCCGACGACCAGCCGCTCCTGTTCGACTTCCATCTCTTCGATCTGCTCGCCGCGCTGAAGGACGTCCTGAACCGCGCGCCCGACGCCGGCATCGAGATCACGGCCGAGGCCGTTTCCATCACCGACAAGATCGCCACCATCCTTGCCCGCCTCGAATCGGTGGACAGTCTGCTCTTCGCGGACCTCTTCGACGTGAGCACCACCAAGGCGCACATCATCGCCACCTTCATGGCGCTCCTGGAGCTCATGAAGAACCGTATCGTGCGGGCGGTCCAGATCGAGCAGTTCGGCGCCATCCGGCTCATGAAGGCCGTGACCGAGGACACACCGGTGGAGCAGTACAAGATCGACATGTAAGCTACGGCAGCACGTCTTTACCACGAATTACACGAATGATACGAATGTCACGAATAAGAGCCTGCCGAGGAGACAAGAACAGGAAGTTATTCGTGTAATTCGTCCATTCGTGTCATACGTGGTCATGATTTTCGATTCTGTGGTATTCATCCTTGATCAATTCGAGCCCTATGGACATCAAAGCCCTTGCCCGTGAAAAGAAGTTCGGCGAAATGGAGACCGCGGTCTACGCCGACCGGTCCCTCGTCGGACAGCTCGTGGAGCTCCTGGCCGAGAAGGACGGCGACGTGCGCACCGGCGTCCTGAACGTCCTGTCCCGCGTCGGGTTCGACTATCCCAAGGACACGCGGCCCTACATTGACCGGCTCATCGCCCTCATGGACGAAGCCGATCCCTTCGTGAAGATCGACGCGGCGAACGCCGTTGGCAATCTCGCCTACCGGTACGAGGACGCTTCGTCGAAGGCCGTGCCGAAGCTCAGGACCCTGCTTGACCACGAGGCAAGCCTGGTGCGGCAGGAGGCAGCCTACGCCCTGGGGAACATCGGCTTCTCTTTCATCGAGCTGGTCAAGGACCAGACGCCCCGGCTGATCACCATGCTGGAGTCGGGCGACGACGACGAGCGGGAGGCGGCGGCCCACGCCCTGGGCAAGCTCGGCATCATCGAGCCGCAGATGATTCGCGGCATCCTGCCCAAGCTGATCGAGGTCCTGGAGTTCTCGAAGGAGGCGTCCTGCGGCGGTGTGCTCTTCGCCCTGGGAGCCATCGGCCTGCATTACCCCAAGGAAGTGGCGGACCTGGTGCCCCGGCTGATCAAGTACCTCGACAGCGGCCATCCCAACGCCGTAAAGAACGCCATCGCGGCCCTGGGGAACATCGGCAGCTCGAATCCCGCTGCCGTGAAGGACGCCCTCCCGCTGATCCGGAAGCACCTGGACAGCACCGACCTCGACGTGAAGATGAACGCCAAGGTCGCGCTGGGCAGGCTGGGCGATCCGGCGGGAATGTGACAACCTGACGCGGAGACGGGGTGACATGGGGACGCGGGGAAACGTCAACAGCTGCAATGCGAATGACTTCTTGTACTTCGTATTTCATCCGTGCCATTCGTGTCATTCATGTTAATGATTTTTCGTCGTTCCTTCTGTATCTATAGTCTTTATCTGTGTTGATCTGTGCTTCCATGGTTGTGAAGTAAATCATACCGTGTACATCCGTGGTTACTTATTTTTGCATTGTGAGGTTTTGAATTGGACGATCAGCAATTGAAATCAGCGATCGAGGCGCTCCTGTTCATCGGCGGGGGCACGCTGTCCGTGGAACGGCTCAAAGGCATCTTCGAGGACGCCTCGAAGGAGCAGATCGAGGCGCAGCTCCAGACGCTCAAAGAGGAATACACAGCGCGCGGGGCCGGCGTCATGCTGGCCGAAGTGGCCAACGGCTGGCAGCTGGCCACCTGCCCCGAGCAGGCGTCCTGGGTGAGAAAGTTCAAGACCGTCAAGGTAACGACGCGGCTTTCGCGGCCGGCGCTCGAGACCCTTGCCATCATCGCCTACAAGCAGCCGGTTACCCGGCCGGAGATCGAGGCCATCCGCGGCGTGAACATCGGCGGCATCGTACGGAACCTTATGGAACGCCGGCTCGTCAAGATCGTGGGAAAGAAGGACATCGCCGGAAGGCCGATGCTCTATGGAACGTCCGTCGAATTCCTGCAGTATTTCGGATTAAAGGACCTCTCCTCCCTTCCCACGCTGAAGGAGTTCCAGGAGCTTGAAGCAGGGGAGGATGCGCTGCTGGAGCAGAGGGAAGACAACGGGGACGAAAGCGTCGCCGGGGAACCGGATCCCGCGGACGCCGGGCAGAACGAAGGAGAAGAAGCGGCGGACGAAACGGCAACGTCGGAGGCAACGAGGCAAGAATGATCGAACTCCAGGATGCCTTGCGGAAAAAGGAGATCTGGGCCATCGGCGGCGGCAAGGGCGGGATCGGCAAAAGCCTGATCACCGGCAACATCGGCATAACGCTCGCACGCCTCAAGAAGAAGGTCCTGCTCGTGGACGCGGACCTGGGCGGCGCCAACCTCCACACGACCCTGGGCATCGGCGTTCCGGAGATGACGTTGTCGGACTTCCTGAACCGCCGCGTCGAGAACATCAACGACGTCATCATCAAGACGTCCATCCCCAACCTGAACCTCATCAGCGGCGCCCAGGACTTCCTTGACGCCGCGAACCCCAATTTCGCGCAGAAGACGCGGCTCCTCCGGCACCTTGAGACGCTGGACGCGGACTACATCCTCCTGGACCTCGGCGCCGGAACGTCGTTCAATATCCTGGATTTCTTCCTTTTCTCCGACCACGGGATCCTGGTCGTCCTTCCCGAGCCCACGGCCATCGAGAACGCATACCGGTTCATCAAGAGCGCCTTCTACCGGCGTTTCAAAAAGGTTGTAGCCAACCAGAACATCAAGGACCTCATCGACGCGGCCATGGACCAGAAGAACACCATGGGCATCCGGACGCCCTTCGATCTTATCGAACGCGTCAAGAGCATGGAGCGGGAAGTGGGTGAGATCCTGGAGCTCGAGGTGCTCAAGTTCCGGCCCAAGCTGGTCGTCAACCAGGTGCGGACCAAGAACGACGTGCAGATCGGCTTTTCCATGAAGAGCGCCTGTCAAAAATACTTCGGCATCAACCTGGAGTACCTGGGCTACGTGGAATACGACGACTGCGTCTGGCAGTCCATCCGCAGCAAGCGTCCCCTCGTCATCGAATACCCCTACTCGCGGCCGGCGCGATGCATCGAACGGATCGTCCACAACCTGCTCCGCAAGGAACAGATGACGCTGAGCATGCTATATTAACATCAAGCAACAAATGACAAGCATCAAATCACAAATAAGCTCCTGGCACCAAAGTTCAAGCGTTCGGGTCCCTGGAGTTAAAGGTTTGGAGCTTACGTGATATTTGTTATTTGAGATTGGGATTTCCCCGGGGTTTAAAAAGATGCTCAAGAAGATCGACGACATGAACTACTACGAGCTCCTCGAAGTGAGCTACCGGGCGACACCGCAGGAGATCCACAAGGCCTACGAGCGCGTCCGGAAGATCTACGACCCGAACTCCATCGCCCTCTACTCGCTGTTCTCTCCCGAGGAAACCGAGAAGATCCGGCAGCGCGTCGAGGACGCCTACCGCACCCTGATCTATGATGAGAACCGGCGCGACTATGACCGGACGCTGCGCGACATTCCCCCTCTCCCGGAGACGCCTCAGCCGGAACTGCGGTACCAGCAGCGCCCCCTCGCGGCCCCGCAACGGACACCCAGAATGGCAGAGCCGACCGTTCCCGCTGCGGAACCTCGCGCCGAGGAACCCCAGCAGCAGCAGGTCCCTGCTCAGCCGCCCATGCCGGCGGCCGCCCAGCCCGCTCCCGCGGACATCACCGAGTTCTCCGGGTCGGTCCTTAAGATGATGCGGGAGCAGCGCGGCCTCAGCATCAGGAGCGTGGCGGACACCACCAAGCTGAGCACCCGCTTTATCGAAGGGATCGAGGAAGAGAACTACAAGAAGCTCCCCGCCCGGCCTTACATCCGCGGCTTCCTCGTGCTCTATGCCAGGACAATCGGCTACGAATCCGACCGCATCGTGAGCGACTACATGAAGCGCTTCGATGCGGCGATGAACCCGCCGAAGAAATAGTGGTCAGGGGTCAGGAGCCGGAAGGGACAAGAAAAAATGAAAAGGCAGCCGATCGGGCTGCCTTTTTGATATCCATCGTCGTTGCTTGCCGTAATTTGTTTCGTATCGTGATGTGCCTCTTGCCGTAATTTCTTTCCCCGTGTCGCTTAGAAGCGCCTACTTTTGGCTCCCCGTCACCGTGTCACCATGTCCGTCTTTCTCAGCTCCCGCTTCTTCCAGAGCAGATAGATCGCCGGGTAGATCGTGAGCTCCAGGATCTCCGAGGTGATGACGCCGCCGATCATGGGCGCCGCGATGCGCTTCATCACGTCGGCGCCGGCGCCGTGGCTGAACATGATCGGTATGAGTCCAGCCAGGATGACGGCCACGGTCATGAGCTTGGGCCGGATCCGCTTCACCGCGCCCTCCATGATCGCCTCCTTAAGGTCGTGCTCCGTGTTCATCCTGCCCTCTTTCTTCCACTTGTCGTGGGCCAGATCGAGGTAGAGCAGCATCACCACGCCGGTCTCGGCGTCCAGGCCCGCCAGGGCGATGAGGCCAACCCATACCGCGATGCTCATGTTGTATCCCAGCATCCAGAGAAACCAGAAGGAGCCGACCAGCGAGAACGGCACGGCCAGCAGCACGATGACGGTCTTGACCGTGGACCGCGTATTGAGATAGAGCAGCACGAAGATGATAAGCAGCGTGAGCGGGATGACGAGCTTCAGCCGCTCATGGGTCTTCACAAGATATTCGTACTCGCCGCTCCACTGGAGGCGGTAGCCGGCCGGGAGCTTCACGGTCTCTGCGACCTTCTTCTGCAGCTCCTGCACGTAACTGCCCACGTCGCGGCCGGTGAAGTCTACATACACGTAATTGGCGAGCAGGCCTTCCTCGCTCTTGATCTGCGTCGGGCCCTGGACGACGGAGATGTCGGCAAGCGATCCCAACTGAACATACGAGACGCCTTCTCCCGCTGCCGTGGACGCCCCCATGCCGCCTGAAGACGCCGCTGCCGCTCCTTCGAACGGCACCAGGATGCGTTTGATCCGGCCGATGTCGCTGCGATACTCCCTCGGATATCTGACGTTCACGGAATAGCGCTCCCTGCCCTCGACGGTCGTGGTGAGCGTCATGCCGCCCAGGGTGCTGGAAACGACGGCCTGGACGTCGTCCATTGAAAGGCCGTACCGGGCGATCTCGCCGCGGTTCGGCCGGATGTCCAGGAAGTAGCCCGTCATGAGACGCTCGGCATAGGCGCTGCGCGTGCCGCGCACCGACTTGACCGCTGCCTCCACCTCGCGGGAGACCGTGTCAAGCACCTCGAGCTTCGGTCCCAGCACCTTGACCCCCACGGGAGTGCGGATGCCCGTTGCGAGCATGTCAATCCTGGCCTTGATCGGCATGGTGAAGGAGTTCGACACGCCGGGGATCTGGACGGCGTCGTTCAGTTCGTTCTTGAGCTTGTCGGTGTCCATGCCTTCCCGCCACTCCGACTCAGGCTTGAGGGTCACGATGGTCTCGAACATCTCGACCGGCGCCGGGTCCGTGGCCGTCTCCGCGCGGCCCGCCTTGCCGAATACCTGCGCCACCTCCGGCACGGTCATCAGCAGTTTGTCCTGGATCTGGAGCAGCCGCGACGCCTCGGAGATGCCGAGGGCCGGCACGGTGACGGGCATGTAAAAGAGCGTTCCTTCGTCCAGCGGCGGCATGAACTCCGAACCAAGCTTGATCCCCGGGATGATGTTCACCCCGAACAGGGGAGGCACGAAGATGACCCCCGTCACGACGACAATGACGACCGCCGCGATGATGACCCCCCGGCTGAATCGCAGCGAGAAGGCCACGCGGGGCTTGTATACCCTGTTGATCGCCTTGATGATCGGGTTTTCGTCCTCGGACTTCATCTTGCCGCGCAGGAAGAGCGTCATGAGGACCGGCGTAAGCGTGACCGCCAGGAAGGAGGCGAAGAGCATGCCGAAGGTCTTGGTATAGGCCAGGGGCTTGAACAGCCGCCCTGCCTGCGACTGGAGCGTGAAGACCGGCAGAAAACCCACCGTGATGACCAGCAGCGCGAAGAAGAGCGACGGACCGACCTCCTGGGCCGCGTGGATGATGACGTCGACGCGGTTCCCGGGCCTGCCCGCGTGCTCCCATTCCTCGAGCTTTTTGTGGGCGTTCTCGACCATGATGATCGAGGCGTCCACCATGGCGCCGATGGCGATGGCGATGCCGCCGAGGCTCATGATGTTCGAGGTCACGCCGAGGTAGTACATGCAGATGAAGGAGATGATGATGGCGATGGGGAGCGTCAGGATGACGACCAGGGCGCTGGGCAGGTGGAACAGGAAGATGATGCAGACCACGCTGACGGCGATCGTAAGCTTCACGATCTCCTCGGTCAGCGTATGGATGGACCGCCGGATCAGGTCGCTGCGGTCATAGGTCGTCACAAGCTTGACGCCGTCCGGCAGGGACGGAATGATGTCCCGCGCGAGCTTTTCCTTTACCCGGTCGATCACGTCCAGCACGTTCTCGCCGAAGCGGACCACCACGATGCCGGCTGCCACTTCGCCCTTGCCGTCCAGGTCGACCAGTCCGCGCCGGATCTCGGGCCCCACCTCGATATTGGCAATGTCGCGCAGGAACACGGGCGTTCCGCCCGGCCCGCCTCCCACGGCGATCTCCTGCAGGTCCTTGACACCCGTGATGTACCCCCGGCCGCGGACCATGTACTCCGTGCCGGACAGCTCCATGATCCGGCCTTCCACGTCGATATTGCTGTTCCTGACGGCGTCCATCACCTTCATGAGCGAGATGCCGTAGGACGCGAGCCGGTTGGGCTCCACGGTGATCTGGTACTGCCGCACGAAGCCGCCGACGCTCGCCACCTGCGACACGCCGGGAACGCTCTCGAGCGCAAGCTTGATGTTCCAGTCCTGGAGCGACCGGAGCTGGGAGAGATCGTGCTCGCCCGTCTCGTCCACCAGGGCGTAGGAAAATCCCCAGCCGAGGCTCGTTGCATCGGGGCCCAGCACCGGGTTCACGTCCGCGGGGATCTTGCTCCGCACCGACTGAAGATATTCGAGAACCCGGCTCCGGGCCCAGTAGATGTCCGTACCTTCCTCGAAGATGACATAGATGAAGGAACTGCCGAGGAACGAGAAGCCCCGCACCGCCTGGACCTTGGGCGCAGCCAAAAGCGTCGAAGAGATGGGATAGGTCACCTGGTCCTCGACGAGGTTCGGGCTCCTGCCCGGCCAGTCGGTGTAGACGATCACCTGGGTGTCCGACAGGTCCGGGATGGCGTCCAGGGGGATGTGCTGAAGCGACCAAATGCCCCAGAGCGACAGGAAGAGGACCACGAGGAACACGAAGAACCGGTTCCGTCCGCTGTATTCGATGATCCTGGAAATCATGAAAGCTCCAGTGCGGAGTGCGAAGTGCGAAGTGCGAGGTTAAAATACTTATGCGGTGATTTCATGTTTTTATATTATGCGCTACACTTCAGGTTCGATGTTCTGTTGTTTTTTCATTCCGCACTTCGCACTCCGCACTTATCTGACCCCTTTGAGCTGTGCCTCCGAGTCGATGAGGAACGTGGCGGCCCGGGCGACCTTCTCGCCTTTCTTGATGCCCGACAGGACCTCGCGGTAGCCGTCTGCGCGCATACCGAGCTTCACTTCCCGCGGTTCGAAATACCCATCACCCTTGTCCACATATACGATCTGGCGGGTTCCCGTGTCGAGCACCGCGTCGTCGGGCACGGCGAGACGGCTGCCCATGCCGACCTTGATGTCCACGTTGGCGAACATCTGCGGCTTGAGCCTGCCGCCGGGATTGGGGACCGTCATCCGGACCTTCACGGTCCGGGCATCGCCGGTCAGGGTGGGATTGACGAACTCGATCTTCGCGGAGAGCTCCTTTCCCGGCAGAACGCTCAGACTGATCCGCGCGGTCTCTCCCGGGTTGATCAGCGCCAGGTCCTGTTCGTAGAGGTCCGCGGTGATCCAGACCGTGGACAGGTCGGCGATGTCGAAGAGCTTCTCGCCTGGCATCACCCGCATGCCCTGGATCGCGCTCTTCTGGACCACCGTGCCGTCCAGGGGACTCACCAGCGTCATCGTTCGCACCGTCTTTCCGGTCTCTTCAATGCTGCGGATCTGCTCATCGGTAATGTCCCAGAGCCGCAGCCGCTCGCGCGCAGCTGCGATGATCGCTTCGGCGTCCCGGTTCAGCATGCTTACAACGGCCCCTTCCTTTGTTTCTCCGGAAGACTTGGCCCAGCGAAGGGTGCTCAGGAACTCCTGCTGCGTCGCCAGCAGCTCGGGGCTGTACACTTCGGCCAGGGGCTCTCCCTTTTTGACCTGCTTGCCCGTGTAATCGGCGTGGAGCTTTTCGATCCACGCCTCGTACTTCATGTTGACCGTGGCGAGCTTCCGCTCGTCATACTCCACCCGTCCCACAGTCCTGATCGTCCTGCCGAGCTGGCGCGGAGCGACCGTGACGGTCTTGACGCCCATCATCTTCTGTTTATCCAGCGGGATCTCCACCGTCGGAGCCTCGACAGCAGTCGCGGGCGCGGCCTGCTGCGCTTCTTCCTTCTGGCCCGCTGCGGGAGGAGTATGTCCCTCGTGCTGCGCCTGCACCGCGGCTGCGGGAAGGACCATCAGGACCGCGGCGAGGGTCCACGCGATGGCCGGCAGAACCCCTCTGCCCGGGTTATCTCGTTTCCTGCTGCTCATGCTTTTCTCCCTGCGGCGCCGCCTGGTCGCCGGTCCCGGTCAGCGCCTCGAGCCGGGCGATCGCCTTCTCCCGCGCCGCGAACTGCGTCCAATAGGATGTCTCGACGTCAAGAAATGCCTTCAGCCTGTTCAGCACGATGATGCCCTCGACCTTGCCGGTGCGGTAGCCCGACAGCGACAGTTCGAAATCCTGCCGGGTCTTGGGGATCAGGCCCGTGCGATAGAGGTCCATCAACTGGTCGGCTGACCGGACCATCGAATAATTTTCCCGAACGCTCGACGCGAGCATTGTCTTGATCCCCGCGAGATCGTGGACAGCGGCCGATGACATTGCGCGGGCCGACGCCAGTGCCTGGCCCTGGCGCGACTTGTAGTACAGCGGGATGTTGAACGTGGCGGTAAGGCTCCACATATCCTCGAAGGGACCGCTCCGTGAGAACACGGTCCCGGCCAGGGTCACATCGGGATAATACTCCTTCTGTGCCATGTGGATCCCGGCCTCCGAGGCCCTGAGCATCCTTTCCCGTGATGCAACTTCGGGCGAATTCTCGAGGGCCTGCCGGACCAGTTCCTCCTCCGACGCGGGAACCGGCGCAGGATCCGGCTCAACAGGCCTGCCGAGCGGCGCGCTCTGGTCCCGCCCCACGGCCGATGTCAGCATGGCCTCGAGGGCTTTCCGCTTCTGGTCCAGCATGACCTCCCGTTCGAGGAGCATATATTTCTCGGTCTGGGCCATCAACACTTCCTGCTGCTGCCCCATGCCCGTGGCGTACCGTGCAAGCGCCGCCTCCTCGACCCTGCTGAAAAGGGAGGTCCGCTCCCGGACCAGGTCAAGGTCCTTATAGGTCAGGAACAGGTCGTAATAGAGTTCCTTCACCTTCGCCACCGCCCCGAGACGCGCGGCACGGTGCATGGCCGCAGCCGTCTCCGCGTCCCGCTCGGCCATTTCCTCCTTCAGCGCGCGCTTGCCCGGGAACGGGAACATCTGGGAGACGGAGTACATCCACTGGGCGCCCTCCATCTTGCCGTAGGTATACTGGTTCCACCCTTCGTTCTGATAGCCGATCATGACCATGGGATCGGGAAGACTGCCGGCCAGTTTGACCTTGGACGACGAGGATTGCCACCTGGACTCGGCTACCCAGACGTCGTGGTTGTTCTGCAGGGCCTCGCTGATGAGCGGCTGCAGTTCCAGCGTTCCGACCGCCCCATCAGCGGCAATGACCGGCGCCGCGCACAAGAGCAGCGCTGCCGTCACCATGGACAATCCCGCGCCCCCTATGATAATGTTCTTATTCCGCATTTCGAATCCCAAAGCAGTCCCTGACACGTGTAATTATATAGTTACCACAGAGGCACCGAGGACACAGAGGAAAGATCACGCAAAGAGCGACCTTCCTTTCTCCTCTCCGTGAACGCTGTGTTCTCTGTGGTCAGTTCCCGCAGCTATTTTGCGTCGATCGTGAACTTTATGTTGCCGCTCTTGCCGCCGGCGCTGATCTTGACCACGACGTTCCAGGGCCCGGCCATGGAAAGGTTCATGACCGCTTTGTACTCGTCGCCTTTCAGCAATGCGTCAGCCTTGTAGTTCATCGGCGGCATGCCCGGCATGGCAGGCATGGAATAATCAACGATCACCTTCGCGTCCTTCACGGCCTTGCCGCCCGCGTCCTTGACCGAGACGGTCACGTTGTTGTCGCCGGTCACCGGCGGGTTCTTGTCGATCGTTACGACCACATCGAATTCGCCCGCTTTCTTCTTCACTTCATAGTCCCTGGCATACCCCACGCCAACGCTCAGCAGTACCGCCATTACCACCAATACCAGTTTCTTCATGTTCCCTGCCTCCTTCGAAAAATTGTTGTTCAGATGGTCGGATCAGGCGATCCTGATCAATCCATGCTGGTATATAGCAAGAGTCCCGCCAAAACAAGGGAACTAATTTATCGCATGTAATCAATGGGTTTATGATGGCGATGAAAAATAGTTCGGATCATAGTGAAGGGCCTCATCGAATGCCTGTAGCATTTGCTACAGTATTGGTGGGTCGCGTTTGCCGTTCCTCTGTTGGCGAGTCGGACCGCTGCATGTTCACGGGCAATAAAAAAAGGAGATGCGGATATCCGCTTCTCCTTTTGCTGGTAACGATATGCCCTACTTCCCCATCTTCTTCAGCCGCTCCTTCGCCAGTACGGCTTCACGGGAGCCGGGATAGTCCTTTATGACCTTGTTCAGGTTCTCCTTGGCCTTGGCATTGTTCTTTTCGTTCAGGTAGGAATACCCTATCTTGAGACGCGCGCCGGGCGCCTTCTCGCTCTTGGGATGCTTCTTGAGGACCTTCGCAAACTCTTCGATGGCCTTGTCATATTCCTTCCGGCTGTAGTAACATTCTCCGATCCAGTACTGGGCGCTGTCCGCCTGGCTTGCGCCGGGGAACTGCTTCAGGTAGTTCTCGAACCCGGCGATGGCCAGCTCAAAGGTTCCCTTGTCGTAGTCGCTCTTGGCCTGATGGTATGCCTCGGACGGCTCCAGGGTCTTCGCCGCCGGCTTTGTTTCCTGGGCAGCGGTGACCGAAGGCAGGGACTTGAGCTTGTTCTCGAGCTGTTCGATCCGGGCACCGAGCTCCGACAGCTTATAGGTCTTATCGTCGAGCTTCTCCGCAAGTTCCTTCATGCGGAAGTTGTTCTCTTCGAGCCTGCCCTGCATGATCTGGAGGTCCGTAACGAGCTGGTCGTGCTTCGCGTTCTGGTCGGCAATTGCGCTCTGCAGATCGGTGGTGCCCTTGATGTCCGTCTCGAGCCGGTCCTGGCGCTTCTCGATGCCCGAGAGGTCCGGGACACGGCCCTTCACGTCCTTCACGTCCGCGCGGAGATCGTTCATCTCGTTCCGGAGCTTGACCAGCTCCGCCTGCGGTACGCAGCCGGCAGAGAGCGTCAGGAGGACGATGATGAGGGAATATATTCTTCGCGGCATGTCCATGGTGTATCCTGCACCTGCACCCGATCGGGCCGTGACCGGGGTCCGTGCGCCCCGTTCAGAAATGGCCCGTAAAGAGAAAAAGCGCGGGTGCCGGGAATGCATTCCCTTTCCCCGCGCTGTGATCGATTACTCTGCAGCGACGAGATCGGCGCGCCGGTTCTGCTGCCAGCAGTCCTCGGTGCTCTCCTGGCAGACCGGCTTTTCCTTGCCGTAGCTGATGAGCGAGATGCGGTTCCCGGAGACACCCAGGTCCGTAAGATATTTCTTTGCGCTCGCAGCGCGGCGCTGTCCAAGGGCCTGGTTATACTCGATGGTCCCGCGCTCGTCACAGTTGCCCTCAATGCGGATCTTCGCCTTGGGGTTGGCCTTGAGCCATGCCGCGTTCGCCTTCATCACTGCCTTGGCATCATCGCGGACAAAGGACTTGTCAAAGTCGAAATAGATGGTTTTGAGACCGGCCGCCTCTTTGGCCGCCCTTTCCTTGGCAGCCGCCTCTTCCTCTGCCGCCTTTGCTGCCGCAGCATCTGCCGCCGCCTTTGCCGCAGCGTCCTCAGCCGCCTGCTTTTCTGCCGCGGCCTTCGCCGCGTCGTCAACCTGTGGTTGGGACTCAGGCGCGGAACTCACATCTGCGCTCTTGGGGCAGCCATAGAACGCAAAAACGCTCAACACGAGGATCAACGTCAACAAAACAACAGTCGTTCTCTTCATACTGTCCTCCTTAGTGGGCTTAATCTTGCTTTTGTTCCCGGAAACAGTGGGAGCAGAGTTGCTGTTGAGAATGCATGGCACCTGATGAAGACTGATGCAGGACGTTTTCAATACGAACTGAGAATATCATACTGCCCAATGATTGTCAAATACAATAGCCTTTTTGATCAAACGGCTCTCCATTGCGGCGCACGGAGCGCGAACTCCTTGCTGTTCGCGACCGGTGCATAGCACGTTTCGCCGATGCAGGGAACGATCCTGCCCTTGTCCTCGCCGTAGACGACGACGGTATAAGGTCCCGTGAAACGCCGGGCAACGGCGGCGAGATCACTGGAGGGCTCTGCCTCCACGGTCAGTTTGACCATGGCGAACCATGCGTCGAGGCCGCAGTAATACGTCCCTCCATGGATGCTCATTTCGTTCACGGCGACCGAGAAGATCCTGAACGCCCTCTCGGCCTGGCCACGGTATGTCTCCCGGCCGGTAAGATGGAACAGTTTGACGAGCAGCAGGGCGGCGGTGGCATTGGCCGAAGGATGGGGAATGTCCTCAACGCGCTTGAGCCGGGAGCCGAGCACCTCCTCATCCGTATCGAAGAACCCGCCCGCGCCGTCCCCGAACCTCTCCAGGCACCGGTCCATGAATGCCGTCGCGGCGTCAAGCCGGGCCGGAACCCCTGTTGCCTCATAAGCAGCCACGAGCGCCTCGATGAGATATACATGGTCGTCAAGCACCGCGCGAACGCCTTCGGTATGATAGAGCGCTCCGCCGATGAACCGCTCCTTCAGGACCCGGTCAAGGCTTTTGATCGCAAAGTCCCGGAGGCCGGAGTCTCCCAGGACCCGGTAGGCCTTCAGATAGGAGGTAATGAACATTCCGTTCAGCGATGTGTAGAGCGTCCGGTCCACGAACGGCGTTTCCCGCCCGTTCCGCTCGAGCAGCAGTTTCTCCCTTCCGCGGGCGATGATCGTCAAGACGGCCTCCTCGGACAGGCCGAGCGTTCTGGCGATCTCACCGGCCTCTTTGGCGGCGCACAGGACCTTTTTTTCCTGGTCATGGGGGAGCGCTCCGCGTTCGTGGAAGAACCGCAGGGACAGGACCTCGTGCTCTTCGATGGTCAGGACGCGCTTGAGGTCCTCGTCGGTCCAGGTAAAATAGCCGCCCTCGTCGTCGGGCGTCACGTCAGCATCCTGGCTCGCAAAGAACCCGCCCGCGGGGTCGGACAGCACCTCCCGGACGAACCGGATGATCCCGGCCGCGACCTCCCTGTATCGCTCCTCGCCGAAGAGGGCGTAGGCATCGACATAGTTCCGCAGGAGCCAGGCATTGTCGTCGGCCATCTTCTCGAAATGCGGCACGAACCACGCCTCGTCCACCGAATAGCGGTGGAATCCCCCGCCGAGATGGTCGTGGAAGCCACCCCGCGCCATGGCATCGAGCGTCGTCCTCACCGCGTTCTCCGCGGTCCGGTCCTTCCGCGTAGCCGCCTGATGGAGCAGGAATTCAATGACGCCGGGCATGGGAAATTTCGGACTCGCGCCGAACCCTCCGTGCTGCGCATCGAAGAGACCGAGCATGGCGGTCTTCGCTTTTTCCAGCGAATCCTTCGTGAGGTTCCCCGCCTCAAGGGCGTCGGCCTTCAGGGCGTCCATGATGCGGACGCCATACTCGACGGCCTCTCCCTTTCGTGACTGGTAGAACTCGTGCACCGATCTGAGCACTTTGAGGAAGCCCGGCCTGCCGTAGCGGTCGTCGGGCGGGAAATAGGTGCCGCCGAAGAACGGCCGGCGGTCCGGCGTCAGGAACACCGACAGGGGCCAGCCGCCTCCGCCTCCCATGAGCGCCACGGCCTGCTGATAGCGCCGGTCGATGTCCGGCCGCTCATCGCGGTCGAGCTTTACGCTGATGAACAGCTCGTTCAGCAGCGCCGCCACCTCGTCGTTCTCAAAGGACTCCTTCGCCATCACGTGGCACCAGTGGCACCAGACGCCGCCCGACGAAAGGAACAGGGCCTTCCCTTCCCGCTCGGCGCGAAGGAAGGGCTCGTCCGACCACGGGTACCAGTCGATCTTCTGGTGCGCGGCATGCCGGAGATAGGGAGACTTTTCGTTGGATAGACGGTTCATAAATAATTCCACCACAGAGAAAAGCAAAAGGTTCATTGACACTGATTTCCACTGGAAACAGCTATGAAGATGCATGACACGGCGATTCTGTGATCACGCTGATCTGAGCAATTGGTTTCTCCTTTTCTCCCTGTCCCCGTGTCTCCGCGTCCCCCGTTCTATGTGTCGCTCTAGAACGTCTTCGGATCCTCGGGCGGCAGGTCCGCCTCGTCGAAGGGCATGACGCCGAGCTGTTCCATGACGGCCTCGACGCCCTCCAGGACAGTCCGGTAATCGTAACCGGGCATCTCATTGAGCAGGGCATGCTCGGTCAGCTTGTCGAAGGCAGCGAAGTCGAACCGTCCATCCAGAACTCCGGAGCGGACCAGTACCGCGTACGCCGTCCGGTCGCTCAGAAGATCCTCGTCCCCCCTTACGGCCAGTTTCGAGCGGCGCGCCGGCAATGCAAGATACCACTGCATCGCGCTGCTCAGGGCATCGTAGTACGTCACGATCCCCGCCGAGATCTTGCCTTGCCGGAACCGCCGCTTGCCGCCGCGAATATGCAGCATCGCCCGCTGAAGCGGCCCCTGCACGGGCCCGAGTGCGTCTTCATTCATCAAGCCGAAATGAGGCATACCAATACCCTTTCAGTCCTGTCCGACCAGCCGCCGGCCAGGCGGCAAAAAAGCGCGCAGGATGGAGATCTGTAATAATTATAGCACCATGGAGAGTGTGGCCTGGAGAGGAAAATGATCAGCGCACCGATCCGGCTGCTGTCAGGGCGACCAGGAGGGGGAGGTGTAGTTGGCGTCGTTCGGCGTGATGCGCTCAAGCTCGGTGCCATCGGGGTTCATGATGTAGATGCCGGTCTTCCCCTTCCGCGATGAACTGAACACGATCTGCCTGCCCGACGGCGACCACATGGGATTTTCGTCGTTGCCCGGCCCGTTCGTGAGAACGCGGAAGTCTGACCCGTCGGGGTTGATGGTGGCGACCTTGAAAAGCCCCTTCACCTGAGAAACGAATACGATGCGGTCCCCCCGCGGAGACCAGTGGGGCGAGGCGTTGTACGATCCTTCGAAGGTGATCCGACGCGCATCGGTCCCGTCCACGCCCATGATGTAGAGCTGCGGGGAACCGCCCCGGCCCGAGGTGAAGGCGATCTCCCGGCCGTTCGGGGACCACGACGGAGAGACATTGTCGGCGATCCCGTACGTGAGCCGCTCGAGATCATTGCCGTCCATCGTCATCGTATAGATCTCGGCGCCGCCGTCCTTCGACAGGGCGACGGCAAGCCGCTTGCCGTTGGGAGCCCACGCCGGCGATATGTTGAGCCCCGCTGCGCCCGATATCTTCCATCGCCTTCCGCTTTCCATGTCGAGGCCGTAGAGGTCGGGATTCCTGTCGCGGTACGAAACATACGCCAGGACCCTGCCGTCGGGGCTCCATGCCGGCGACATGCTGATCGATCGGTCGGCAGTGAGCTTCCTGAGGTTCTGGCCGTCGTAATCCATGACATACAGTTCCTTGTGGCCGGTCTTGTCCGAGACGCAGGCGATGCGGGTCTTCGCGACCCCCTTCTCTCCCGTATACTGGGAAACGATCTCATCGGCAAAGGCATGCACCATGCGGCGGACCATCTCCTCGTTCCCGTAGTACTCCTTGCTCGTAAGGCGCATCCCGCTCACGGCGTCATAGAGTCTGCCCGAAAGGGTGATATCGCCCCCCTTGCGCGACAACCGCGCCCATGCCACGCCGGAAAGACCGAAGGTCCCGCCCCGTTTGATGACATCCGCCGGCGGGTCGTCCTGCCCCCCATAGGCAAGATCGAGCTTTTTCGGGTCCATGACATCGAAAATCTGGGAACGCCGGAGATCGGCCTGCAGCACGTCCAGCGCCAATGCCCGCAGACCGGGCGCCCCGGTATCGTTGAACAGATCGATCACGACAATGGGGATTTTCCTCGCCTCCCCTTTGATCACGCCGAGGTCGTACTGCGCTGCGGAGGAAGAAACGAAGAGCAGCATGGCCGCGATAAAAAATAGTGGTCGTATACGTCTCACAGGCATTCCATTTACATCCGATTGTTTTTCGCCTAATCCTGCGGCTCAAGGGTGACTCTGAACTCGACAGAAGGCCTTATGAAATCCTCGGGCAATCGCGGGAACGGACTCGACTGCTGAATCGCCCGGTACGACGCCTGGTCATAAGCAAAGATGCCGCTTGGTTCCTCAAGCTTCACCTGCTCTGCGATGCCGGACCGGAGGATCGTGAACACCACTTTTGTCTTCGTGCCCTTGGGGACGATGGGATGCTTCCAGTTGCTTTCGATCTTTCTGCGAACATTGTGCGAATACCATTCAAAGGCGCTCCCCGTGGAAAATTCAGACGGCGCCTGCACCGCCACGGACTCCTGCTTCTTTCCCGCTGCCGCGGACGGCCGGGCGGGCGCTGCTTCCTCCGCTGCCTTCGTCTCGGGTTTTTTCGCATCAAGCTCAGGCAGTGCGTCCCTGCCGACGGCGGACGGAAGGCGCGGGGCAGGCTTGGCGGCCGCCTTCACCGGCGCTTTCGCTCCCAGTGCTGCCTTCGGTTTGACGACCGGGGCGGCCGGCTGCGCAGCCTCCTCGGACATCGTGGGAGGAAGGTTCGCGATATCGGCGGGCAGGTCGACAAGCTTTACCCGATAGGAGGGAGGGGCAAGGGTGCGGGGCGCTCCCTGGAAGACAAGGAAGATGGCGGCAACGAACATGATGACATGGATGAAGAAGGAGAAAAGGACGGCCGCGGCAAGCTCCCCTCCGGACTGACCGATCCTCTTGCCGGTGAGCAGCTTCATTTGCCGCTCTCGCCTCCCGGCGCGACCGCCTCGGTGACCATCCCGAGCCGGTCGATGCCTGCGCGTTTCACCACGTCCATGACCTGGACCACCGCTCCGTAGGGGGCGTTCCGGTCTGCCCGCAGATAGACGTTGATCTGCGGTTTGCCTTTCCGGATGGCGCCGAGCACGCCGCCGAGCTTCGTGATGTCGATCCGTTCCTTCTCGACGAACACCTCCTGGCCCCGGGTCACGGTGATCACGATCCGGTCCTCGGACTTGATGGTGTTGGCGTCGGACTTGGGAAGGTTCACATCCAGCCCGCGGCTCATCATGGGAGAAATGATCATGTAAAAGAACAGCACCACGAGCAGCACGTCGATGAGCGGCACCAGGTTCAGCTCGCGCATGATATGGCTGGTTCTCCGTTGCGTTCGCATGGTCATTTCCTCAGGTAGGTGCGGCTCACGAAGCTCATGAACTCGATGGCAAAGGAATCCATGCGCGTCGCCATGTCCTTGATCTTCTCCGAGAAATAGTTGTAGGCGATCACCGCCGGGATGGCGACGAAGAGGCCCCCGGTCGTATTTATGAGCGCTTCGGCGAGGCCCGGCGCCAGCGCCCCGATATCGCCGGAACCTTTGAGCCCGATTCCGTAAAAGGCGTCCATGATGCCCCAGACCGTTCCGAACAGACCGAGCAGCGGCCCGACGGTGCCCGTGGTGCCGAGAAACGCGAGGTAGCGCTCCATGTAGCTGACCTCGTCCTGGATCGTGATCTGGAGCGATCGCTCGATCTCTTCGACGATCATGGCCCGGTCCGCTTCGGCCACTTTGCCGTCGGAAAGGGACTTGGTGATGGCCCCGATCTCCTTCTGGCCTTCCAGGAACAGCGTCGCCACGGGGCTGAATTTCATCTGTTTCGCGCTGGCAAGCAATTCTTCGGCGTTCTTGGTCTTCCGAAAAACCTGGAGGAAAGCGAGGGATTCCTTTTCCGCCTTTCGCAGGTACTGGAACTTGAGCAAGATCATGGCCCAGGAAATAATGGAGAAGCACAGGAGGATCCCCATGACCACCTTGCCCATCCATCCCGCTTCCCAGAACAGCCCGACGATCCCCGGCGCCATGCCGGGTGTAGCAGCTACTGCCAGTGCGAACATTAGGTAACCTCCTGGTCAATGCAGACAAATATGCAGATATGGATAAATGATGGGATCGAAAAATCCGTCTCACGCAAAGCCACGAAGCCGCAAAGAAAACAACGGCATCTTTCTAAAAACCTGCTTCGTGTCTTCGTGCAAGATAAGAATTCTTTACGGCCATCGTTTCAGAGCGTCGCTATGACGGACCCCATCTCCGAAACGTCATACCCGCCCATCTTCACGATCTGCTCACGGAACTCGCGGTCCTCCCGGACGATATGGAGCAGCGCCTGGAGCATGGGCGTATCGAAATATTCCGCCACAATGGCCAGATCGTACCGTTCCTGCGCCACCGGCACGAAATCGAGGCCCAGTGCCCGGGCCGCGGACAGCACCGCAAGACCCGTGTCCGCGGCGCCGGAGACCACCGCGGCGGCCACGGCCATGTGCGTGAATTCTTCGTGATGATACCCTTTTACGCTGTTCGGGTCAATTCCTAATCGTTTCAGGTAGAGGTCCGTCAGGAGTCTCGTGCCCGCCCCCGCCTGGCGGTTCACGAACACCACGTCGGGCCGCCGCAGGTCCTCGAAGCCCCTTATGGTCTTCGGGTTGCCCGACCGTACGATGAAGCCCTGTGTCCGATACACGAGGTTCACGAGGATGACCTTTATTCCCGGCAGATGTTTCTTGATATAACTGACATTGTACTCGCCGGTGACCTCATCGAGCAGGTGGGTCCCCGCCAGGTGCGCTTCGCCGCGCTTGAGCGCCAAAAGGCCGCCCATGCTGCCCACATGGGCCGAGGAGAGCGAAAGCTCGGGGTGTTTTTTCTTGAGGAAGTTGCCGAGCACATCGAGGGCATTGTCGTGGGAGCCGATGCAGACAACGGTATGCGCTATCTCCTGGGACTGCCGCAGCAATTCTACCGGCACGATCTGTCCACCCGCAATGCCTTCGCTCTCGGCCGGAACGCGAATGATCCCGTCGGCCCGGACCAGCGACATGAGCGCTCCCGCGCCGCGCGTCACGGGAGTGGCGATGAGATTGCCCGACACGCTCCCGAGCTTTACACGAACGAATTCTTCCTGCCCGAGGCTCGATGCCACTTGCCGGGAGAGCTTCGCCGGGATCGTATCGGCAGGCGGAACGGACCTCCCCTGGAATGCGAACAAGAGAGGCTTCACGAAAAGATTGAAAGTAAGCGCTGCCGATACGGGATACCCGGGGATGCCGATGACCGGCTTGCCCTGCACGACGGCGAGGATGACCGGCTTGCCCGGCTTGATGTTGACGCCGTGAACGAACACTCTGCCCACTTCAGCGAGAACGTGCGCGGTGAAATCCTCCCTGCCCGCGGAAGAACCCGCGTTGATGACCACGAGGTCGTTTTCCACTACAGCATCGAGGATCGTCCGCTTGAGGAGCGCCGCGTCATCCTTCACGATCTTTTTCCTGCCCGCCGCCGCGCCGTATTCCGTCGCCATGGCCGAAAGCATGGTGGAGTTGAAGTCGATGATATCGCCCCGCCTGAGGTCGCGCCCCGGCTCGACCAGCTCGGTGCCCGTCGGAATGATGGCGATGCCCGGTCGTTTTCTCACCATGACCGTGCTGTGGCCGCTAGCCAGCATGGCCGCCATGTCGACGGGCCTGATGACATGGTTCTCGGAGATGATGAGCTCCGTGGCAACGATGTCCTCGCCCACGAGCCTCACGTGCTGCCACGGCGTGGCTGCCTTCAATATCTCGATCTCGCCCTCCGAGACCTTCTCCACGTCCTCGATCATGATCACGGCATCGAAGCCGTCGGGCAGGGGATCGCCCGTGTCCACGGCAACCGCCTGCGACGGGACCTCGAGCCGCTTGGGCCTCGTCTCCGCCGCACCGAAGGTATCGATGAACTTCACCGTGTAGCCGTCCATGGCGGCTGAGTGATAGAAGGGAGACGATATCTTCGCGATGACCGCTTCGGACGTTACCCGGCCGAGGGCATCGGCGATCGCAATGCGCTCCCCGGCCAAAGGGGTGCCGATGTTCGCGGCCTTGAGAGCCTCATTATAAATATGAAGCGCTTCGGCGAGGGGTGTATTGGAGAGGTATTTTTTCCGCTTGAAGGGCATATCGTTTGTATTCCAGTCTTGACCAAAACCTTGTCTCTCTCAACTCGTTAGCCCTGGCAAATTATTTTCATCAAAATAGTAATATCCCCGGAGTTTGCTGAGAACAACTAAACCAGAATCGCTCATGGCTGAGCCTTCCCCAACACGGCCGACCGGCTCATCCCTACCTTGGGACCATCGTTCACCGCGAAACCGGCGGCCTTCGCATAGCCCAGGATCTCGTCGAACCGCTTCTGCGTCACATGCATCCGCGGTTCGGCGTAGAGCATCTTTCCGCCCGGCTTCAGGACGACCGCGGCCTGGCCGAAGAACCGGGGAATGTCCTTCACCTCATGGACCATCCAGAAGGCGATCATGAAGTCCACCTGTTCGGGGATATTGATATCATCCGGCATCGCCAGGACCGTCGTGATCCGATCCGTCATTCCCGCCAGCGAAGCACGCCGCCGCAGGTACCCGAGCATCTTTTCCTGCAGGTCGGCGGAGAAGACCTTGCCGGCCGGGCCCACCAGTGCCGCCATCGCCACGGAGAAATACCCCATGCCGCACCCGATGTCCGCCACGGTCATGCCTTCCTTAACATATGGACCAAGCAGTGCCTGCGGATCATGCAGGAAACGCCGCAGGGGATTGTCAAATGTCCACGCAAGCCACCAGGGGCAGACATGCTCATCGCGGGCCAGCAATTTGTCTAAAATACCTGACATCAACGTACCTCCGTTACCACGAAGCTCATGAAGGAAATCATTACCTGCAGGGGCAACCCTCTGTAGTTAGCCCTGAACAGGGCGGCCACGCAGGGCCGCCCCTACAACATCCATTCTCAGAACAGCCTTACTTCCACGTCCTCGCCCGCCTCGATGCCGATCGTGTTCACCGGCACGACAACGGTCCCGACTGCCTTCACGAGCGTACTGATGAGCCCTGATGCGCCGAAAACGGGCCGGGCCCAGAGCCCATCATCCCGCTTTTCAAGAACAACGCGCACATGGTCCTCCCGTCCTGGCGAGGAGACGATGCTCCTGGCGAGCTTAGCCCTGACCGTGCGGTACAGCGAGACGCCTTCGAGCGCGGGGTCGGGTACAGCGCCGGTGAACCGGCTGAGGACCGGTCTTACGAATTGTTCGAAACAGACGGACACGGCCGCCTGGTGTCCGGGGAGGCCGAAGACGGGGATGAGCGCTCCGGATCTTTTCCTTCCGACCACGCCGATAATGAGCGGCTTTCCGGGCTTGAGGGAAACACCGTGGACCAGCACTCCCGGAGGGCCGAGGTCATTGATGACCCGTGCCGTGAAATCAGCCGTGCCGACTGAGCTTCCCCCGGTAAAGAGGATGATATGGCAATCCGATACAGCATCCTCCAGGACCTTGCGAAGCCGGTCGTAGTCGTCCGGGATAATGCCTTTCTTCACGGCGATCCCGCCTGCCTGCGAGATCAATCCTTCGAGATTGTAGGAATTGCTGTCCCGTATCTGGCCCGGTCCGGGGACCGTATCGGCCGGAACGATCTCATTGCCCGTTGAGATGATGGCCACCCGCGGCTTGACGAATACCGATATGCCGGTGACCCCCATGCCGGCGAGCGCCGCCATGTCCTGCGGCCGGACCACGTGGCCTTTGGCGAACACGGCGTCGCCCTTCCTCATGTCTTCGCCGGTCTTGCTGACGTTCTCCTGCGGCGCGACCGCCTTCACGACCTCAATGCTGCTATCATCAACGGGCTGGGTCTGCTCGAACATCACCACCGCGTCGGCGCCTTCGGGCAGCGCGCCGCCCGTCGCGATCTTCATCGCTTCACCCTTGCTGATGCCGCGCAACGGCATGACGCCCATCGGAATGTCGCCGGCCACGGTGAGCATGGCAGGCCGCGTTTCGGCAGCGCCGAACGTATCGGCGCTTCGGACCGCGTATCCGTCCATGGTGGACCGGTCGAAGGCGGGCTGATCGGAGGGTGAATCGATCGTTTTCGCAAGGACGCGGCCGAGGGAATCGCTGATGGAAAGGTCTTCTGCGGGGAGGGAGGGAATGACGAGATGGCCGTCCAGGACCTTGAGCGCTTCTTCGCGGGAAACGACCCCGCTCCGGCCGAGCATGTCTTTGACAGTCATGAGAACCTCAAAAAGCGGAGAATCCACCACGGAGACACGGAGTCACGGAGAAATGACAAGAAAACATCAAGGTCGGGATCAGAAGGAAAAAACCGGTAAAAAGATTCTAGCCTTTTTTGTACCTTCATTCCTAACCCGGACAAGCCGGAACTAAAAGCAAAATCTAAAGGCATCTCTCGCAAAGCTCGCAAAGAACGCCAAGAAAAGCAGGCGAGGTTATTGTTTTGAAATAAAAGGCTAAAGCTTTGGACTTTCTTTGCGAACTTTGCGTGCTTTGCGAGAAATATTATTGCCGTTTTGAGTAGATTTTGATTCGCAACTTACTAAATGTTCGTTGCCGTCCTCCGTGTCTCCGTGCCTCCGTGGTCGATTAGATTTTGCGCGCTACTTCCCTGCTGCCTTCGACTTGATCCTGCGGATCACCGCCGCCGAACGCATGCCGGCCACGGCGCCTTCCCCCGCGGCGGTAACGATCTGCATGCCGCCGCAGGTGCAGTCCCCGGCGGCGAACACGCCGTCGAGGTTCATCTTCTGGTTGCGGTCAGTCAGGAGGCAGCCGCGGTCATCCGCCTGGCCGCCGGAATTGACGATGAGGTCGTTGATGGGCGTGGAACCCAGGGCGATGAACACCCCCTCGAGCGGCAGGACCTGCTCGGCCCCGTCCGTCGAGATCTTCAGGCCGGTGACGAGCTCGTCGCCCACGACCTGCTTCACCTCCGAGACCGGCAGCATCTCGATGTTCGCCTTCGCCTTGAGGCGGGCCATCACGGAATCGACGATCTCCGGTTTTTTGTGGGGGATGAGCGTCACCTTTGAGGCGAGCTCCGCGAGATGCAGCGCCTCGTCGGCAGCCTCGTTGTCGGCTCCGACCACGGCGACCGTCCGGCCTTTGAAGAAGTTCCCGTCGCACGTGGCGCAGTAGGACACGCCCTTGCCCAGGAACTCGCGGGCGCCGGGCACCTTCAGTTTCTTGCGCGCCACGCCCACCGCGATGATCACCACATGCCCTTCATAGACCTCGTCCCGGGTCTTTACCCGCTTGGTCTCGCCCTTCAGGTCCATCTCCATGACCTCGACAGGATACACGATCTCGGCGCCGAACTTCTCTGCCTGCTTCTGCATGACGGCGGTCAGGTCGAACCCGCTGATCTCCTCGTAGCCGGGATAATTCTCGATCTCGGCGATCTTTGCGGTGTATCCGCCGGGAAATTCCTTTTCCAGGATGACGCACTTTTGCCCCGCCCTGCCCAGATAGAGTGCGGCCGTCAGGCCCGCCGGGCCCGAACCGATGACGATCGCGTCGTAGACCTTTGCCATGCTGATTCCCTCCTGAACCGGACAAGCCGGGACCAACGGCGTCTCTCGCGGAGCACGCGGAGTACGCAGCGTTAAATTTTTGAGAAATATTGATTCTTAACTGACCGATAAGTAATTCTTGTTCATTGTATCCAAGTGCCCGTACCAAGTCAACAAGGAGGGACAAAAAAAGAGGGCATGCCCCGTCGGAACACGCCCCCTGACACTTTCCTGACCTGTAATGAGGACTATTTCTGTACCGTGGCTTCCTCGATGATCGCTTTATAAAGATAGCCGGCGCCGAAGTCCCTGTCCTTGGCAAAGGTGCCCGTGATCGTGACGATATCGCCCACGGCCGGTATATCCTGCGAGGTCGCGACGATGTTGTGGGTGCCCTTCTGCTGGTCACCGCTGCCGTCCTGGAGATGGACCCAATTCCTTTTCATGATCCCCTGGGATACCTTCACGACCTTTCCTTTCACGACCACCGTCTTTTTGTTGAGCGCCGATCGCTTCGCATAGACCTCCGCGACCGTATACGCATTGGGGCCGGCGGCTTTCCCCACCTTGACGGCCTTGTCCTTCGCGGCGACCTGTGCCTTGCTGCCGGTGGCGCCCTGCGTCGGGCCGCTTGTTGCAGGATGGCCTGCCGGCACTGCGCCGGCCTTCACTGCCCCGGTGGAGAAAATGATGCTGTCGAAGGTCCGACCCAGCGATTTGCTCGTGAAATTCGTCATGACATTTCCGGGCTGAAAGGCCATCTGCGATCCAACGTCGATCTTCGTCTGCGACACCGCAACCCAGGTCTTCTTTCCGTTCTTTTCGAGGCAAACATAGGTATATCCGCCGGCATCCATGGTCTCGACGACCTTGCCCGATGGCACTGCATTGGGATCATCCTTCTCGGCCTTGATCGATGGTGTTTTCGCAGCCGGCGACAGGGCCGACTTCTCGGGCGACGCGTACGCGATGCCGTTGACGATCATCATGATCAGCGCAATAATCGAAATTCCCGATCTTTTCATGCTTGGAGCTCCTTCATAATAGTATATTTGATGCCGGTAGACAGGCCCAACCCGCCGGCACGGCACACTGTACCCCTTTTCCTGAAAATTGGCAAGCGCCGTCTTGCCGCGTGTCTTGCCGCGTGTATCCGGGCAGGGAAAGCATGACGAACGGCAACAGGGGATACCGTCCAACAGGGAACGCCGAAACCTCATCTGCCGCAAAGAGGCACAAAACGCGCGGAGAAGGCCGTTCTTATTTGCGTCTCGTGGGTTTTTTGCGGCAAATATTAATTTGAGGTACAACTGACTTGAGGGCTTTTTTACAGAGGACTTTTCTGGAGGACCGACGCCTCGATGCCGTTCTCGAAGAGCTCGAGGGTCCGGGCGATGGACTCGAAGTGGAGCTTGTGCAAATGGTCCCGGTCCAGGGTGTGCTTCCGTTTCTTGTTCAGGAGCGAGAGGAAGACAACGCTCTTGTAGATGCGCTTGTTCGTCTTGTAGGAGAACAGGAAGCGATCGAGGGAACTGGACATGAACTGGTCGTTCCGCTTCTGGACCGCCCTGCTGAAGGTGACGGACTGGACCCAGTAGGTCTTCTTGATCATGCTGTCCGCCTTCAGCTCCGCCCAGGTATGCTCCATGTTCTTCATGTCCTCGGTCAGGATCTCGTGGGCCACGGTATCGGCGGCCAGATGGCTCAGGTAGCCGTAGGCGAAGGCTTTCTCGGCGTCCAGTTCCGCGGAATGCAAGAGCCGGAGCCCAACGTCCCAGCTGTGCGAGCACTTGTCGTCGGAGAGGTACTTCTTCCCGATGATGCTGTCGGCCATGAGGTTCCCATAGAGGAAATCCTGGCGGTATTTCTTGATGAGGGCGTAGATGCCTGCGGGGATCAGGGGGCCGTAGGAGAAGATCTCGTTACCCAGGTACATATGGGTCAACGGACCCCAAGCGAAGGAGAACGAAGGCACAAGGATAAGGCCAAGGATCAAAAGAACAAAATACATGATGAGGACACGCTTTCAGTATGAAAAGTATGAGTACGAATGAAATCTGCCGGCCGGAAACCGCCGGGCAATGGGTACATGCTAACTCCCGGGGCCAGGGCCGTCAATAGAAAAAATGACCGCCGGACGCGGTAATATTCACTGCCTGGCGCGTCCGGTGGGCCTTATGTGGCACAAACCTCAAGACTGTCAACAATTTATTGGAACGAAAAACTCCAAGTATTTATCCTTCTTGACTTGAATGGCTGGCACTATTGTATCATTATCATTAATTCTAATTCTCATTCCCGGTAACTGTACACTGAAGCACTCTGACGGCATTTCAAATTCGATGCTCACGCTGTATTTAAAGGTGCGTCAATCAAAAGAAGCGGTGAGATAAAATTTTCTCTATGGGGCATTTTTTCTGTGCCACCTGCCATCTCATCGTCAATGCCGCATGGCGGGGATGTTTTGCCTTTGAAGCATTTTGATGACGCAATTTTGAGGTTAGATACCGCCCCGCCCTCACATAAATTGAGAGCAAAAGAGTAATCCGCAAATCTAACCGTTTTCCCCTGGGGGACGGCAAATTCCATAAAAAGAGCCAATTTATTGGATTTTGTAACAGCCGCACCGTCAACAAAGTGAATGGGCTTACCGACACTTATTCTTATCTCGACTCCATCGTAAGCGTATTTAATAATCTGCGGCGGCCCGCTCGTACCGCCGCACGCATTTTTTTCAATCTTGCCACCATCACTAATGGGCTGATAATAATCGTGCATCCAAAAGGGCAAACACCCGTTTAGCACCGAGAGAGAAACAGCAATGAATAGTAATTTATTTTTCATAGTTAGACCTGATTATCATCGAGAATCATAGAGCCCTGACAAGATTCACAGTCTGATGAGGTCCTCATGCTCTTCTTCGTGAGGATTGATATGGATCATCACGTCCCCGATGTTCGGGAAGCCCTCGAAGATGCGCTTCTTGACCTCCGTGGCTATGGTGTGCGACCGCCGGACGGTCATCTCCGGGTCCATGTCGAGCTTCATGTCCACGATGAGATACTGGCCGGAGCGGCGGCAGCGGATCTCGTGGACATGCTCCACCCCCTCCACTTTCTCTGCCATCTTCACGATGTCATCGACGCACGGATCGGCCAGCCTGCCGTCCATCAGCTCATGGGCCGCGCCCATGAAGGTCTCGTAGCCGATGTGGAAGATGAATAAGGAAGTGAGCCCCGCGGCGATGGGGTCCATGATCGTCAGGCCGAAGAACGCCCCGGTCACACCGATCAGCGTGCTGACGGAGGTGATGGCGTCCTTGCGATGGTCCTTGGCGGCGGCGAGGATGGCGGGGCTGCCGAGCTTCCTGCCGATGACGACGGAGTACCGGTAGAGGGCCTCCTTGATGATGATCGTAAGAAAGGCAGCCGCGACCGCGACGTTCCCCGGCACCTCATAGGCCCCGTCGATGATGCTATGCACGGCCCTGAAGAGGATCCATCCGCCGGTCCCGAAGATGACCAGGGCCACAATGATCGCCGCGAGGCTCTCTGCTTTGCCGTGGCCGTAGGGGTGCGCCTCGTCGTAGGGCCGGCTGCCGATGCGCAGGGCGATCATGCTCGCAAGGATGGCGATGAAATCCGCGGCGCTCTCCATGCCGTCGGCAAAGACCGCCTCGGACCTTCCGAAATGGCCGGCAAGCAGTTTCATGGTCATAAGCCCTGCGTTCACCCAGAAGCCGATCCGGATGACCCTGCCGGCACTGCCGAACCGTTCAAGACGATCCACAAAACCCCCTCTTCTTTACACCTGACACGGGGACGCGGTGACACGGGGACAGGGAGAAAAAGCCTGAATCCATTACCCATGACCCTCGATCACTACTCTTCGAACTTCTTCGCCCGAAGCCGTTTCTTCTCGCCGGTCTTCTTCTTGGTCTCGAGGATCTTTTCCTTGAGCCGGAACGGGCGGGGGCGCTTTCGTCTGCGATCCTTTTCCCTCGCCTGTTTCCGCTCCTGCTTCACCTGGAGGGCAGCTTCCGCGATCTTCTGTGCGAGAAGCCCGAGGGCGGCAATGCGGTTCATAGCCTGGGAGCGTTCCTGCTGACATTTCACCTCGATCCCCGTGGGAAGGTGCTTAAGATAAACGCAGGTGGATGTCTTGTTGACGTTCTGCCCGCCCTTTCCAGCGGAACGGATGAACTTCTCGATAATGTCTTCCTTGCGGAGCCCCAAGTCGCGGATGCGATCCGACATGCTTTCCGACGGCCTTCCCTGCTGTCCTGAGCGCTGCATGCAGTGATTGTACTCAATTACCCCTGTCTTGACAAGCAGAGAAAGGTTTCGTTCCGCGTCGGATGCCGGTGATGAGCCCATTACAAACACGTTCGCGGTCGATTCCGGAAAGCAAAAGTTGCGGCCACCATTGTAATTTATCTAATTTTGTGCTATATCTGGTGTCTGATCGCGTCTTTTGTTGCATCCTAAAACAAGCGGAGCGGTCCTGTTCTGCGAACGGCGCACGGGAGAGGAGATTTTCATGGAGATCGATCTGAAGGATCCTAAAGTACAGGCGTATATCAACCAATACATCGACCAGCGCATCATCGGCGCGTCGCGCCAGCTTTATGACTCACTGACCAAGCAGATCAGGGCCGTCGACGAGAAGGTCCAGCAGGTGGATAAGAAGGCGGCCAAGAACCGCGTCGCCATCATCGCCTCCAAGGGGACCCTCGATATGGCATACCCCCCGCTTCTCCTGGCCACGACCGCCCGGAGCATGGGCATCGAATCTTCGATCTTTTTCACCCTCTATGGAGTGGAGATCCTCAAGAAGAACGCCAGGCTGAAGGTAGCGCCCCTGGCAAACCCGGCCATGCCTATGCCGGTGCCCAACCTCATCGGCGCCATGCCCGGCATGACCGCCATGGCCTCGATGATGATGAAGGGCATGTTCAAGAAGCAGTCCGTGCCGCCCATCAGGGAGCTCATGGACATGGCCCGGGAATCAGGCGTGAAGCTCGTCTGCTGCCAGATGACCGTGGACGTCCTCGGAGTGAAGAAGAAGAACCTCATTGACGGCATTGAGTTCGGAGGGCTCGCTACGTTCATCGAGTACGGCATGGGATCGACCATCAATCTCTTTGTCTAGCAGCCCTGCTATGACCGTCCGAACAACGCAAAGGAGTATTTGAGGCGATGGCTACGGGTACCCCGATTCTTACCGATAAAGGCCGGGAAGCAGTAAAAAATCCCCAGGCAGGCCTCACGGCGCGCTGCAGGAGCGTCCTCGTGCAGATCGACGGGACACGATCGCTCGATGAGGTCCGGACCAGCCTTCGCGGCCTCGACGGCCTGGAAGAGGCCATCAAGAAACTCACGGACGAAGGGTATATAAAGCTTGCCCAGGACTGCCGGGACATCATCAAGGACGCCGCCGTCAAGATCCTCGGAGCCAAGTCCCCCACGATCAACCGCAAGATCGATGAGCTTCACGCCAAGTACGGAGACGGCTGCTGGACCCACCTGGACGAGTTGGAAAAGGCGGCCCGCCTCTTTTACGGAGCGGACCTCGCCGACAGCCTGAAACAGGAGTTTGTCCGGATCCTGAAAATGCACGGCAAATAAGCCATCATCCAAATTCCACACGGCCTGCCTTCCTGCAACATCCGCTGGTCCCGTCATGCTGCTCCTCGATAGTACTGGAAATAACGAAGCAAATGTGCTAGATTTTTGCTACCTATCCCCAAATAAATCCTCAGGAAGGCCCCATGGCACAACTCGACAAGCTCATCGACAAACTTCAGCTGAACCAGGAGATCCTCCTCGACTCCGGCAAAACGCCCATGCTGAAGACCGACGCCGGGACGAAGCCGATGCTCAACCAGCAGTTATCGGCCCAACAGCTGATCCCGCTCATCCAGGAGATCGCCCCGGCAGGCAACAGAGCCGCCATTGCCCAGCGAAAACAGTCACGGTTCGAATACACTTTCGGTGGAAAGACCGTCGTGGTCCTGTACGCCCCCGACGGCGATCAGGTATCGGCAAAGATCGCCATCCCCGGCTACGAAGAAGATTCGGCCGCGCCGGCACCTGCAGGCGCGCCAAAGCCCGGAGCCGCCACCGGCGCCCCATCGGGCGCCGAGCCCGAGATCAACGTCCTGCTCCGGAAGATGTTCCAGATGGGTGCGTCAGACCTCCATATCACGTCCAACCACAAACCGCTTATCCGGCTGCATGGCGATATGCAGGAGCTGTCCGACCAGCCGGTCATCACCCAGGACCGCATGCAGACGCTCCTGGGGGCCATCATGCCGCCGCACAACGCCGCCCAGTACGAGGATACCCACGACACGGACTTCGCCCACGAGATCGCGAACCTTGCCCGTTTCCGCGTAAACACCTTCATGGACCGTTTCGGCATGGGGGCGGTCTTCCGGACGATCCCCATGGAGATCGTGACCGCCGAGAAGCTGGGGCTTTCCAAGGAGATCCTCGACCTCTGCTTCCTCTCCAAGGGTCTCGTCCTCGTCACGGGCCCCACGGGGTCCGGCAAATCCACCACCCTCTGCGCCCTGGTGGACTACATCAACCGGCACCGGAAGGACCATATCATCACCATCGAGGACCCCATCGAGTTCGTGCACCAGAAAAAGAACTGCCTCATCAATCAGCGCGAAGTGCACGTCCACACCAAGTCGTTCTCGAACGCCCTCCGTGCGGCGCTCCGGGAGGACCCCGACATCGTCCTCGTGGGCGAGATGCGGGACCTCGAGACGATCGCCATCGCCATCGAGACGGCCGAGACGGGACACCTCGTGTTCGGCACCCTCCACACGACCACCGCCGCATCCACCGTCGACCGCATCATCGACCAGTTCCCGGCGGACCGGCAGTCGCAGATCCGGACCATGCTGGCAAGCTCTCTGAAGGGCGTGATCTCCCAGACGCTCTGCAAGAAGAACGGCGGGGGCCGGGTTGCCGCCATAGAATTCCTCTTCGTGAACAGCGCCGTTTCGAACCTCATCCGCGAGGGAAAGATCTACCAGATCCCCTCCGTCATGCAGACCGCCAAGCAGCAGGGCATGGTGCTTCTGAACGAGGCCCTGTTCAAGTACGTCGTCGACAAGGTGGTCGCGCCCGAGGAGGCCTACGTCAAGGCCATCGACAAGCAGGGCTTCGTCACCATGCTGAAGTCGAAGGGCATCACGATCAACCTGACGGGATTGGGCGATTAAGGAAGGAGCGGCCATGGCAGAACGCAGCGAGTTCGCCGTACCCAAGGAAAAGCAGCTGGTCACCGTGTATCTCCTCGGCGGCGACACGATTGAGGGGAACATCTTCCTGGAGTACAATCCCGACGCGCGGACGCTTCACCAGAAGATGATGGCGTTCCTGGAGAACCAGACAGATTTTTTTCCCCTGTCCAGCGGAAGCATGCCGGAATTCATCAGCAAGAGCGCCATCCGTATGGTCGAAGTGCACTATCCCGAGGATGAGGCCGCTTTCGAGATCATGCATGTCGAGCTGGTCACGGTCATCTTCCGCGACGGCACCCAGGTGAGCGGCGACCTCCTGGCCGACGTTCCCGAGCAGCGGAAACGGCTGTCCGACTGTCTGAACCTCACGGGCAGGTTCCTCTGCACGCGGGCCTACGGCAAGGTCTGCTACATCAGCAAGCAGGCCATCCTGAAGGTGATCACTGCGGGGAAATGATCCAGCGGCCGTCGTACGACCAATGAAAGAACAGAAAGGGCTTGCCTGGTTTTCAGGCAAGCCCTTTTGTTTCCCGGCGAGGTTCGTGACATCGTGACGAGACGATCTTCACCCGCAGGACGGCATTCCCCTGAAACGATCGGAGAGGACCCGTTGCGCGTGATCCTGCCTGTCTGGACACATTCGGTTGGTTACGCTATACTGAATCAGACTGAGACTAACAGCTTGGACCCGGGAGCGAGCGCATTCCCCGGGACATACTGCGAGGACCTTCAACGCTATGAATATCATGAGCCTGCTGAATGATTTCCTGCTGAGCTTCATTCCCATCATGATCGCGCTCGATGCACCGGCAACCCTTCCGATCTTCATGGCCATGACCGAAGGGATGAAAAAGCATGAGCGCCGTGCCATCGTACGACAGTCCATCGTAACGGCATTCCTGGTAACCATCGGTTTCGTCTTCCTGGGCCGTGCCGTCTTTCGGGCGCTCGACATCCTCGTGGAGGACTTCATGATCGCCGGCGGGACGCTCCTGCTCATCATCGCCATTCTGGACATCGTACGGGCGGGCGAAAAGAAAACGGTCATCTCACCGACCTTCGGCGTCGTTCCCTTCGGAACGCCGCTCATTGCAGGCCCCGCCACCCTCACGACCACGCTGGTGCTCGTGGGAAGCTACGGCTACGCGCCGGTCATCCTCTCGCTCATCGTAAACATCCTGCTCGCCTGGCTCATCTTCGCCCAGGCGGACCGCATCATAAAGTTCATCGGCATCGGCGGCTCGCGCGCCTTTGCCAAGGTCATGGCGCTGTTCCTCGCGGCCATTGCCGTCAAGATGATCCGGAGCGGGCTGATCAAGCTCATCGAGGGATAGGGAGCGGCAATGGCGGAAACAGGGACGGGCAGACCGCTCGCAAAGGTCAGGAACCGCCGGGTCCACATGGCGAACGAGCGAACGTTCCTGGCGTGGGTCCGGACGAGCATCTCGATCATGGCCTTCGGCTTCGTGGTGGAAAAGTTTTCGCTCTTCGTGAAGCAGTTTGCCTACTATCTGGGGAAGGAAGCCTCGCCCCCTCCAGCGGGATATTCCGCAGTGTTCGGCGTGATCCTCGTGGGCCTCGGTGCGGCCATCGGCGTCCTTTCGTTCTTCCGGTACAAGACCGTCGAGCGCCAGATCGACGAGGATACCTACGTGCCCTCCAGGGTCCTGAGCGTGCTGCTCACCCTGTCGCTGCTCGCCATAGGCGCTTTCCTTGTCCTCTATCTCGTTCACAGCCTGTAAGGCCATCGGAAAGCAATGCTCTCCCGTTGTCGTACAGACCCGGCAGAAAGCACGAGGGCGACCACTCCTTTTCCGGGGGAAATGAAGCGTGCTGCAGCAAGCTGACGGGGTAGCCGGTTCATGTTACTTTCCCCTCCCTGCGATGGGAGGGAACGAAGGAGAGGATGAAGTATCGGCCGCTCATGCCCATCATCCACACCTAACCTCGCCCCATCCAGGGGGAGGAACGCGCACAACAAGGGTGCGGGGAATTGTAAATTCGACGATACGACCTGTCCCGGCTTAAGGAGAACCCTACGGCCAGTTGCTGGATCCGTGCTTCATTTTGTACAGGAAGTATTTTTCAAACCCGACCTTCATCCATCTCGCCCATACGGCTTTCTTGGTATAGGAACTCTGTCTCGGCGGGAGGACCGGATAGGCCTTCATCAGGGCGGCTGTATTCCCCATGTCCATAAGACAGACAACGCCGAGATCATCAGCGACAGGCGGTGTCTTCCCGGTAACGTCCGACGCAATGGTTGCAGCGGCGATCTTCGCCATTTTCACGGTCATGAACCCGGTCTTGGGCACGCCCGTCGGCACCGGCGTCGCCTCGGGTGGCGCAATGGCCATCGCCACGCCGATCGCAAAGATATTCTTATGCTTGGGGTGACGGTAGTTCTTGTCCACCGGGATGAATCCCCGGGGATTCCCGAGCGGCGCAACGGCAGGCACCCCCTTGAACGGCGGAGCGATCATGGCGAGTTTGAATGGTATCTTATTGCCATCCTTCAGCCGTATCTCTCCGGGAGCAACTTCCTGAATGGCCTGGCTCACCAGCGGCTTGATGTCCCGCTCGGCGAACTCATGTTCCATGAACGTCTTCGAGGCGCCAAGTCCGCCGACGCCCATATGGCCGAGGTAGGGTTCTGAGGTAAGATACAGAATCGGAATCTTGTGGCGCATCTTCCGCCGGCGAAGCTCGCTATCTATTTCGAAAGCAAGCTCATAGGACGGGCCGAAGCAGCTCACCATCTGCGAAGAGCCAAGAACGATGGGACCGGGATTCTCAAGAACGCTCTTCCACGTCGCTCCCGTTTTTACCGCGTGGTCGAGCGTGAAGGTGCAGGCCGTATATCCCTTGTCCGGTCCGAGGCCGGGGATCTCATCAAAGGCAAGATGCGGTCCGGTTGATATGACGAGAAAGTCATAAGGGAGCTCTTTCCCTTTTGACGTGATGACCTTCGATGAGTCGGCATCTACCTGTTTCGCGGCCTCATGGACGAAATCAATTCCCTTCGGCTTAAGAATTTCAATTACCTTGAGCGTAATGTCCTCCGGTTTGCGCCAACCCATGATGAGCCAGGGAAGCGACGGCAGAAACACGAACCGGTCGTCATCGCTCACCACGGTCACATCCGCTTGCTTGCCGAGCAGCCGCTTAATTTCAAAGGCCGCCGTCAATCCCCCGAACGATCCTCCTAAAACAACGATCTTTGCCATATTATCCTCCCCAGGATTTAATCGTCACCGCGTTTCTAACTTCTAATCGCCATTCTAGAACATCCCTGTCACTTTTTTTCCGCTGGTTATCATGTCTGTCAATTTATCGTAGTCGATGGTTTTTACCCGGTCATCCATCTCGGAATCCTTGAGACCCCGAAGCCTCTTATCGTCGTCGAGTACATACACTGCGCCCGGCACGGTCCCCAGCCGCTCTTTCTGGGCAAAATAGACGCCGTTCTGCAGAAGAACAAGATCGGCCCCGCTTTCCTTCGCGAGGGTCAAGCCGAGCGCTCCATCTGTAGTATCGGGTGCGCTTTTTATCATCACCAGCATGGCGTCCTCCTCAGAATATCATTGTCGTTGTCGCTTCTTTCACCAGCCCCGCAATCTCCATGCTGCCGACTATCTTTACGTTTTCAACAAGATCATTCGACGCGACTCGCTGCGCCTTGAGCGAAGCAACGTCGGCGTAAACCGCTACGCCCATCTCCAGGCAGTCCTTGAGAGTGCCCTCAAGATTAGTGAACCCGGTCCCCGTGTCGTCCTGTCCTTTTTTTGCAAGCAGCACCCCTCCGTCCACGAGGATCAGATCAACGCTCATCTCGAACGACGCCGCGCCGAGCGCGTGACGGACCGCCTCGGCGGCATTGATATCACCGTAGGGAGATCTCTTCAAGATCATCGCAACAGCAGCCATATTTACCTCCTGTATAATTCATTCCGCAATCCGAAATCCGCAATTCCCTCACGCCCCGATATTGAGCCAGACATCGGTCTCGCCCATGGTTGCGAACAATCCTTTAAGGGAGCCGACTTCCGTATTTGCAAGATAATCGTCTTTCGCTGCACGGCGAAAGTTGAGGCAACCGCCTCAGAGATATACCTTCAGCCCTTTTTGTATCAGCCGGGCGAACTCCTCTTCAGCGTTCAGGATGCCTTTCGCCTTCTGTTTGGTCAGAAAGCAGTAGACGCCGTCTGCTGATGCGATCAGGTTGACGGTGTGGCCTTTGCTCAGGGCTGATTCAGCGATGCGGGAACTCGTCAGCGTGTTCTCGTACGAATACGGCGATGTGGACAGATACAGTGTAACGGTTTTCGGCATAGGGTCCTCCTCCCTGCCCCCGGCCTCATTGCTGCGGGCCAAGGGGAATTTGTTCATGATATATCGGATAGGCGATCGGCTCGACATTGTCGTAGCCTATCTTCTTCCGCCGTGCTTCATCAAGAAGATGGTATCGCACGGTCACATCTATGGCGGCAGGTGCGCCGGGACCGCGCTTGTTCAAGGGGACCTTGAACTCTCTCGGCTGCAAGTACGGCAACCGCGTGTCCCGGAGATCAATGATGAACGGTCTCCAGAGGATGTACCTTTTCATCGCATACACCTTTTCCTTCAACACCTCCCCGTCCGGCCCCAGGAGTTTCAACTCGAGGGTCAGATGCCGGTCCGGGGTGCCGGTCGGCAGATAGTGGGCCGCCCCCACATTCGTCAGCGTGATGACTAGCCCGTTATCCTCCAATCGATGGTCGACCCGCAGCGATTCCTTCACGCGCCCCGGCTCATGGCCGCCATGGAACAGATGCCGTCCCCCTTGCCGCACCGGCGTCCCGTCGGCTGCCGGCCGCATGACTGGCGGCATATGGCAGGATACGCAGTCTATCGTCTGTTTACCTTTTTCTATCTCCGCGACGGTGCCGCAGGGCGGGATCGTGTAGAACGTGTCCCATCGTTTTCCCGCTACTACATGGCAACGCAGACAGGGTTTGATCCCTTTCGCCATTCCGGGATCATACTCCACCGGATGGGGGGCCCTGTTTGTCAGGAAGGGACCGACGATCCTGCCGTTCCGAATATGGCAGACCGCGCAGGTCACGCCTTCATCCCGGAGCGCGGCATCGAACGCCGGATTCGGCGCAAGGATGGGGTCGAATTTATCGCGGTCCCTGAATCCCAGCACGAGGTCCTGCTGCTGGTTCACCAGCGGCGTATGGCAATTGAGGCAGATCTGCAGGGAGCCGTCGTATTTGAAATCGACCTGGAAGTACGGGTCGGTCCACGCCCGTGCGTGCATGCTGCCGGCCCACTCGCTGTAGATCTCCCGATGGCACGTCCCGCAGTCCTTTGCGCTGAGCGACGCGAGGCCGCGAGGCGTCTCGACCTGCATCGGTCTTTCAAACCGCTCGTCGATAACAAAGATGTTCAGGGGCCGCAAGAGCCGCCAGAGCAGGAACAGGACGATCAGCGCCGAAATGATCAACCATGCCGTTTTTTTTGCCATCAGCCGCTCCGCCGCCGGACCGCGCCGCGAGTGCGCTTCCGTTCAGAATTTCAGGATTATCGGCCGGTCAGTATCTGATACCACATCCTGATGCCCGTGATCGCAATGATGACCGCTATGCCGATCCGAAGGTATTTCGTGTTCACCTTCTTGCTCATCATTCCGCCGAACTGCGCGCCGGGGACCGTGCCAGCGACGAGCGCGATCGCGGCCGGCCAAATGATCTGGCCGGTGGCCGTCTTTCCGATCGTGCCGGTGACCGCTCCAAGGAAGACGATCCCGAGGGTGCTGCCGATGACGATGCGCGTCGGGATGTTCAGGAGGTAGATCATCACGGGGATATAGATGAACGCGCCCGGCGCTCCCACCATGCCCCCAAACATTCCGATGACGATACTGACGGCCGCGGCGAGAGGCTTGTTGTACATGAGATCATCGGGCGCGATGTCCCGGCCCCGTTCGCGCTTCGGGATAAACATCGCCACCGCGGCGATAACCGCAAGCGTGGCAAAAATGGCGAGCAGCAGGGAACTTTTTGTGTACTGCGAGTAAAAGGAGCCTGCGAGATTACCGAGGGCGTTGCACAGACCCATGGTGAGAAGAAGGGATCTGCTCACGAACCTGTTCTTGTGATGGACGATGACGCCCGTGAGAGACGCAGACAGTACCTGGACCATGCTGACCGCGGCCACCTGCTTCATGTCGAACTGCCCCACGCCGAGCAGCGGCGGGACGTAGAGAAGCAGCGGTATCATGAAGATGGCGCCGCCAAGGCCCAGAAGACCCGAAAGGAATCCGCCGCCGAGGCCCAGCACAACGAGCGTTCCCAGGAGTGCTAGATCCATGTCATGCCCCCTTCAGAGTGCCTTCGTTCAGTATTGCAGCCTTAAGCGCTTCATAAGTGACGATATCGTTTTTTACAATGAGCTTGCTGTTCACCAGGACGGAGGGACAAGGCAGCGGGTCATGTTCTTCGGCGTACCGAGGCGAGGTCTTCTTGATCACGACGATCTGCGCGCCGAACTCTTTCTCCGCCCGACCGGCGGCTTCCCTGTTCAGTGCTCAGCGTTTCCCCAGGGGATCGTTGACATACAACGTTATGACGTGTTTGTTCATTTACCGTCTCCTCTCGCCGGGATAGGTGCCCCGCTTTGTCACCGGACAGCATGCCGGCGCGGGAATGTCCTCTTCATATTCTTTTTTCAACAGCTCCAGCAGGTCAGGAATGAGCGGCTCCTTGAGAAAATAGCACTTGAGGCGGCCATCGACGAAAAAATCGATGATGCTGTGCGAGCGCAGCAGTTTGAGATGCTGCGACACGTTCGGCTGGCTGATGTCGAGGGACTCCTCGAAATCGCTCACGCACTTGACCCCCTGCACGAGTTCTTCCAGGATCCTGATCCGGGCGGGATGAGCGATCACTTTTAAGAGCTCTAACCTTGCGTTCGTCGCGATCATGTTGAATGGCCTCCTGTAAAATATATGCAAACATTACTATGCTTTAATTCATTTGTCAATATACATTCCGTTTCGCCTCAAACGATATAAATTTCAAGGTCTATTTCCTGGCCGGTGAAGAGGCCATTCGCTGTTTCGCACCGCCCGGTAGGTTCCTAAAATAGATTGACTTTACCATTATAAAATGTGAATATTACGTACTTTCCTGTCTTCATTTCCCCGACGGGGCAAGGAGGTACCCTATGAGTTTACGAAGGCTTATCATCCTTTTCCTGGCCTCCATGCTTTTCGTCCCGACCGGGGCGATCCCCCGGTCTTCGCAGCAGAAGATATTCATCGGCCTCATCCCGGAAATGAACATCTTCAGGCAGAAGCAGCGATTCAAGCTGCTCGGCGACTACCTGTCGAAGAAGACCGGCATCCCGGTGGAGTTCACGATCCTGAGCCGGTATGGGAACATCCTCGAGAGCTTCACGTCGGAAAAGATGGACGGAGCGTTCTTCGGGTCCTTCACCGGCGCACTGGCGATCAGGAAGCTCGGGGTGGTCCCCCTTGCCCGGCCCGTAAACCTCGATTATACATCGACCTACCAGGGCTACCTGTTCGTGCGAAAGGACAGCGGCATCAGGTCCGCTGCCGACATGAAAGGAAAGAAGATGGCCTTCGTGGAAAAGGCCACAACGGCAGGCTATGTCTTTCCCCTGGCCTATCTGCGGGAGAACGGGATCACCGATATTGGTTCCTATTTCGGAGAACAGTTCTTTACGGGAAGCCATGACGCCGCTGTCTTTGCAGTGCTTAACAAGAAGGCCGACATCGGGGCAGCCAAGCACAGCATCTATGACCGCGCGCGCAAGGAAGACCCGCGGGTGGACCGGGAACTTGTCATCCTCGCCAAATCCCCCCCCGTCCCCTCGAACGGCCTCTGCGTCAGGAAGGACCTGGGGGCAGACGTCAGGAAAAAGCTGAAAGACGCCCTGCTGAGCCTGAAAAATGAGCCCGAGGGAAAGCGGGTCCTTGAACAATTCGGGGCGATCATGTTCATCGAGACGACCGCTCAGGATTACCGGCCCGTGTTCGACATGGCGAAAGAGGCAGGCATCGACATGCGGCGCTACAACTATCGAAATGAATAGCAGCCTGGTCTCCCTGGAGGCGCGAAAGACCTTATGAAGCGCAAGATCATCCTGTCACTGCTCGTTCTCTTCTTTATTTCAGCTTCCGGAGCGGTGTTGTCGGCATATTACATCACCAGCACCAGCGGGACGCTGAACAGGATCGTCAAGCTCCACCAGATCGAAGACCTGCGCCAGCATCTCATCATTTCCATCCAGACCGTCCAATCCGACCTCTATACCGTCCATACCATGCTCGGCCGCAGGGTGGACGCCATTGTCGACAATGTGTCCACCCTTGATGATGTGGCCGCACGATGCGTTGGCTGCCACCATGAGCCGGCCATCGCCAACAATATCGACGAGATACAGAAACTCGTTCACGCTTATGAAGACGCCCTCAGCTACTACATAACCGCTTCGGCGAACCGGAAGCGGATCGAAAAGCTCCAACACGATGCGGCGGCCATCGGGAACGATATCCTTAAAAAGACCGAAACAATGACCAGCGAAGCGAGCAGGAAACTCACGGCAACAACCACGAAGGCCATGAAGCATGTGAGAGACGCGCGGCTCATCCTGTTCTTAACCATGGGCATCACCCTCGCGCTCGGCGCCGTCGTCGCCGTGAAGCTGACCCGTTCGATAACGGGACCGATCGACAATCTCGTGCTGGCGACCCGCGCCATTGCCGGCGGGGAACTCGGCCATACGATCGACCAAACGGACAAGACCGAGTTCGGTGAGTTTGCCTCCCACTTCAACGCAATGAGCCTCGCCCTGAAGGAGAATTACGAGGAACTCGTCCGGGAAATAACGGAACGCAGGCAGACGGAGGAAGCGCTCAGGGAAAGTGAAGAACGGTATGCCCTGGCCGCGCAGGGCGCCAACGACGGCCTCTGGGACTGGAACATCCGGAACAATACGGTCTACTATTCCTTCCGCTGGAAATCCATGCTCGGCTTCGACGATGCCGGTATCGGCAGCACCCTGGAAGAATGGCTGTCGCGGGTCCACCCCGACGATCGCGAGCAGGTGGAGGCAAAGCTTTCCGCCCACATCAACAGCCAGAGCCCTCAGTTCGAGTGTGAGCACCGCATCCAGCATAAGGACGGGTCCTACCGATGGATGCTCAACCGCGGGCTGGCGGTGCGTGATGCACACGGAAAGGCCTACCGCATGGCGGGTTCCCAGACCGACATCACCGGCAGGAAGAATGCCGAAGCACAGCTTGTCCACGACGCCTTCCACGACGCGCTCACGGGCCTGCCCAATCGCGCCCTGTTCATGGACCGCCTCGAGCACGTCATTGCCAGCGCCAAGCGCCATCCCCGGTATCTCTATGGGGTCCTGTTCCTGGACCTCGACCGTTTCAAGGTGATCAACGACAGCCTGGGGCACGGCGCCGGCGACAAGCTGCTCATTGAGGTCGGTCAGCGGCTCAAATCCTGCCTCCGCCCGGGCGATACCGTCGCGCGTCTTGGCGGGGACGAGTTCGCGATCCTGCTGGAGGACATCGACGATGCGGCGGACGCCGAAGAGATCACCCAGCGCATCGAGCAGGTCCTTGCTCCGCACTATGCCATTCAGGGCAGCGAGATCATCACGACCCAGAGCATCGGCATCGCGCTGAGATCGGACCGTTACGAATGGCCGGAGCAGATCCTGCGCGACGCCGACATCGCCATGTACGAGGCGAAGTCCAAGGGGAGGTCGCGCCATGAGTTCTTCGATACGAAAATGCACGCAAGCATCATCGACCGCCTCCAGCTCGAATCCGACCTGAGGATCGCGGTCGAACATCAGTCGGGTTTCCTCCTGCACTATCAGCCGATCATGGACCTGAAAAGCCAGCGCCTTATCGGTTTCGAGGCCCTCGTCCGGTGGAAGCACGCCACCCGGGGCCTGATCTATCCGCTCGATTTCATTTCTCTCGCTGAAGAGACGGGTCTGATCTTCCCGCTCAGCAACTGGATCATCCGGGAGTCCTGCATCCAGATCGGCGCGTGGCAGAAAAAATATCCCGGGAACCCGGAGCTCCGCATGAGCGTGAACATCTCAAGCAAGCTGCTCCTGCAGCCCGGATTTGCCGAATCCATCCAGACAATGCTGCTCGAGCAGGCCCTGGATCCCGGCAGCCTCGCCATCGAGATCACGGAAAGTGTGATCATGGAGCACCCGGACAGGGCGGTGGAGACCATGGCGAAGCTTCAGAAGATGGGGGTCCACATCCACATCGACGATTTCGGGACCGGCTATTCCTCGCTCAGCTATTTGCACAGCTTCCCCGTCAACGCGCTTAAGATCGACAGGTCCTTTATCGCCAAAATGTCGGCGAACAGCGACAATCAGGAGATCATCAAGACCATCATCGCGCTGGCCCAGAACCTGAAGCTGGAGGTGATCGCCGAGGGCCTGGAGCAGGACCATCAGCTGTCTGCGATCAAGGGGCTGGAGTGCGGCTTTGGCCAGGGATTCCTCTTCTCCAAGCCACTTCCCCCCGAGGCACTTGAGAGCTGGATCCTTTCGGGGAACAGCTTCCCTGTCTGACCCTCACCTGTACCCCTCCTGCCATCATCCCGTCCAGACGTTCTTCGATTGCCGCGAACTCAAACTGACCATAGCCACAAAAAGGCCCAAAAAGCGCAAGAACAACAAATTCTTTCCGAGCATTTTTGCGGCAAAGCGGATCTTGAGAGAGCAGGCAAAAGAGGAGGGATGCAGAGACGCCGTTAGCGGGGATTGGCCGAAGCCGCGGATATATCGATATTCTCCTGAATATAGGTCTGGATCAGCGCCTGATCATCCGGGGATATGGTGACGAACTTCATTCCCATGCCCGGGTCCCTGGCGGGGCCTTCGCCGAATGCATAGCTGTAGAGGACCTGGGCCTCGACCTTGATGATCTTTTTATTGAGAACAAAGCTGACCATAAGTTTCGCCCCTGTCGGCCGGGGGTGAAGTGTTTTGACGAACATGCCCTTGCTGGAGAGAACGGTCACGAACTCGGCGCCGGTGCCGCTGCCGTCGATCGAGCCCTTGATGTATGTGGGGATCCGGACATTTTTCCGCGGCGTCGGCTCGATGGCTTCCTGGACGGCCCGGTACAGGCTCTCGGCATTGACGGGCTTCTTGAGGTAGAGGACGCACCCCGCCTCGTTGCACCGGTCCTGCACTTTGATATCGGGGAGCGAGGTCTGGACGATCACCGGCATCTTCCCAAGGGAGGGTTCCTTCTTGATGCGAGCCAGCAGGTCATAACCATGCATCCCCGGTAGCCCGAGCTCCATGATGATCAGGGAAGGCACGGCGATCGAAATGAACTCAAGGGCCTCTTCCGCGGTCTTTACGGTCGTAACGCTATAGCCGAAGTTCTGGAGGATCATCCCCGCCTGGAACGAGTCCCTGGTGTTGTTGTCCACGACCAGGACGAATTTTTTCTTCACTGCCACCCCTTCCTTTCTTTCAACCTTCTGTCTGCCTGTTCCCTTTAATATGGCTGTAAAGGCAATGATGCGAAACTACGATTGGCGCTGCAAAGACCAAAGACCTTCATAGGGATTTCAGCGAAAATGGTCCGACGCGGCTTACCATCATGAGCGTATCGAATGATCTGCGTTGCATTCCTTACCATAAGATCCATCACCGGCTGATGCTGATCCTGTCGCCTTCGTTGATCCCCGACCCCGCAGCCGTCTCTATCACCCAGCGGACCGGCGACCCGGAAGGATACACATCGGCCCGCGAAGGCCGGCAGTCCCGATAGATCCGTGACACAATACCGTCGGACGCGACATACATGATATCAAGGGGATAGGGCACGCTTCCCATCCAGAAGGTTACCGTCTGAGGGTCCTCATAGGAAAAGAGCGCAGCTTCATCGGCTTCCAGCTTCCGGAACCCCTGCAGGCCCTGGCGTTGTTTCTCATAACTGTCGCAGAGCAGCACGACCCGATAGACGCGCGCACCACGGCGCGGATCGGCGGAAGTGACCGTAATGGTCATTGGCTTCACCGATCGCGCCACCGGAGCCGGTTCAGCCCCCCGGGCGATCTTCACGTTGACGACCAGCACCAGTATCCCGGCGGCGATCGTGATGATCGTGATGAGGGCGCCCACGCGAAAATACTCCAGGAACCCGATCTCGACCTGTTTCCTCGCCTGCTGCACGACGATCAGGTTCGCTACGGAGCCGATGAGCGTGAAGTTGCCGGCGAGGGTGCTGCTCATGGCAAGCGCGAGCCACGCTATCCGGTCGCCGCCCAGTGATTCGACAAAGGGCTTCAGCAGCATGACCGCCGGAACATTGCTGACCACATTGGAAAGAACGGCCGAGACGACCGACAGTCCCGCGATCCTGCCCGCGGGAGACAAAGCGGACAGATCGCCTGCCTTCCCGATCACGGCCCCGGCAAGTCCCGACACCTCGACGCCGTGCATGACGATAAAAAGCCCCGAAAAGAACAGGAGGAGCGTCCAGTCGACCCCCTCAAGGACCCGCTCCGTGCGCACTCCGCCGACAAGCATCAGGAGCACAGCACCGGCTATCGCGGTCAGGGAGTACGGATGCCCCAGCGAAAAGGCCGCCAAAACGCCGGCGCAGACCGTCAGGGACTTTATCAGCAGCGGCTTGTTCATCTCATAGTGCGGCATCGCAAGTCTTCCGCCGAAGGGCACATCCACGATGTCCCTCCGATAGGCGAAGCGGATGACCAAGACGCTGACGGCCAGCCCGATGATCGTCACCGGGAACAACGCTCCGAGGAACGACAAATAGGGTATCTGGGAGTAGATGCCGATGAGCATGTTCTGGGGATTGCCGGTGACCGTCATGGCGCCGCCGATGTTCGAAGCCGTCGCAAGCGCCAGAAGATAGGGCAGGGGATTCACCGCAAGCTGGGCCGTCATCGCCAGGATGATGGGAGTATAGAGCAGGCAGATGGTATCGTTCACGAACAGCGCCGAAAGGATGCCCGACGAGACCGTGACGAAGACCAGCAGCTGGAACGGCGTTTTCGACAGCGACAGGATGCGGTCTGCCATAAGCTCGAAGAACCCTGCGATACGGAGGTAGACCGTTATGATCATCATCCCGAGGAGCAGCAGGAGGGTGTGCAGGTCGATGGCGGCGAAGGCCTGGTCGAGGGTGAGCACCCCCGTGACGATCATGAGCACGCCGCCCACCAGCGCGCCGGCGGGCCGGTCGATGTGGATGCGCGGGATCTGACGGAGGCCGATGAAGAGATAGGTGATGAGGAAGATACCAAGCGCGGTGATCATGAGCGGCACTGTAGCACAGAAAGGCCGGACATTTCAAGGTCGTCGTACCGAGGCGTCGCGCAGGAGTACTTGCTTCTGGATTCACAAGTCCGCATAGGCCGTCACAGCAAGTCTCTCTCTGCCACTCTTTGTCACCTTTCTTGCTTGCCCAAGAAAGGTAACCGAAAGAAAGGCACCCAGCGAAAATCCTTTACGGCATGCTCGGTCGTCCTCGGTACATTTCGGAAACTCGCCCTGCGGGCTCAGACAGTCCGAAATGTTTAACCCTCGTCCTCGGTCGCATGCCTAGATTTTCGCACGGGACTGCAAAGTCACTAGAGTCTGGAAGCGAGGCTTAAAGTCTTTGACGTACCCCAGCGCCGGGTGGCCTGGTGCGAAGACTGTGCGTATGCATGCCCGACTAGGCGCAGCACAACAACCGACTCGAAAGCAGCGCGTCCGCAGGAGAAGCGCTGCAGGGAAAGGGACAAAGAAGAGAGGAACATGAAAATCATTCTGCATGCTTAGCACAGCGAGCCACCGGGTTTTACCCAAAAGGAACAGGCAGTTTAGACACTTGGATTTACTGGGAGGCAGAGCGATCTGTTCTCGGTGACAAAATGATACTACCGCAGAAGGGCGGAAAAATAGGGCGTGATCTTCTCAAGCATGCTGTCCGCCGCCAGGGGGACCATTTTGGCAAAGGCGTCCAGGTTCACGAGGGCGTTCACGTTGACGTCGGTCTTTGCCCCGCCGAGCAGCCGGTCGACAAAGTCCCTGTTCACCTGCGAGATCTGCGCGTAGATCCTGGTCAGGCCGTCAAGGTTCCACTCCGCTGTCTTGCCCGCCTGCTGCCGGAGGTACTGCGCCACGAGATACATGGAGACCATGCGGAAGATCGTCTCCTCCAGGCTGGCGAAGGGCAGATGAAAACGCACCATGGGCTTGAGCTGTTCCATGACGGGACAGCCGCTCGTTGTCATGATGATCCCGAGGAGGGGGCTCAGTCCCATCTGGACCGTCGTGTCCTTGGAGTACGTGCGTTCGTCGGTGACCACGACCACGCTCACCCGGTCATGGGAGATGAGATCGCTGAACTTCTCGACGACCCTTGAAAAGTTCGCGGCGATCGGGCAACGGGGATGGGCGCCCTCATCGAGCGGGCAGTTCGCGCACTGATGATACCGCAGCAATGTCCATTCGGGCTGGTCAGCACGGTCATCGGGATCGAGCGCAAGGGTCCCCTTGTCCAGGCGGAGGTCGAATCGGAGGACCGAACCGTCGTCGAACGTGTAAGCGTACGCGATCTTGTAATAGTTCGTCATCACGGCGTCGAAGGGCCTCTGGTCATCCTGCGGTGCAAAAAACGCCGCTCCGAAGAAGAACAGCGTTGTGCGGCGACCGGGGAATAGTGTACCATAGCCGGCGGCCATCCGTCCAGCATAACAGCTGCAAGTCCGGCGATTGCAGACCGCGGGAATTTCGTCTATACTGACGCTGCATGAAGACAATGGATCGAACGATCAGCAGCACTGTCACCATCTCGCTTTGGATCACGGCCATGCTCGCCTGCTGCACTACGGCATGGGCGGCTGGTCTGAATGACTTCACGAGCGACGGATGCAGCCTGTTCCCCGATGGGACCGTCAGCGACCGGGCAAAATGGTGCTCATGCTGCCTGCGGCATGATATCGCCTACTGGCGCGGGGGCACCGAGGATGAGCGCAGAAAGGCCGACGAGATGCTTCGGACGTGCGTGCTCGAGCGCACCGGCGACAAGGCGCTTGCCGAAACGATGTACCTCGGCGTCCGCGCAGGAGGCCATCCGGTATTCCCCGCCTGGTATCGCTGGGGATATGGCTGGCCCTACGGCCGGGGATATCGACCGCTGAACGCCGGGGAACGGGAATCGGTCCGCACAAAGCTGACGGACTATGAAAAGGACCATCCCGGGGGATACTGCGGTGAGACGCATCTCCCTTCGGAAATAATCGATCGAGGTAAAGGGAAATGATCAGATCATTGGGACGGCGGCTGCTTCTGCTCTTCATTCTCGGTTTGGCGGCAGCACCCGCTCTGGCCGGCCAGCCTGGACGTCCTGCTGAGTGGGCCACGCCGGCCCCCTCGGCCGAACTCAAGAACTTCTTCCGGCTCGACGAGAAGGTCTACCGTTCCGCCCAGCCGAACCGCAAGGGATTCGAGGAATTGAAGCGGCTCGGCATCAGGAACGTGCTGAGCTTCCGCGACCATCACGCAGATGACCGCTACGCGAAGGGCCTGGGTCTTTCGCTCTACCGCGTGAAGATGGAGGCGGGCGGGATCAGCGACGAGCAGGTGGTCGAGTCCCTTCGGATCATCAGGACGGCGAAAGGCCCCATCGTGATCCACTGCTGGCACGGCGCCGACCGCACCGGCCTCATCAGCGCCATGTACCGCATCCTGCACCAGAACTGGTCAAAGGAGGAGGCCATCGAGGAGCTGATGAAGGGCGGTTACGGGTATCACGCGCTCTACCGGAACATTCCGGAGTACATCCGGAAGGTGGACATCGAGGCCGTCAGGCAGCGCGTCGTTGCCCCCTGACGGTCAAAAAATAGCTGCAAGGCGGTTGAAGCTCCCTGCAGTCCCGCCCCGGCGGCAGAGGGAATCTTCGATCAACTCCCTGTCGGCGTAGTCCCCATTGTGTAGAGCACGCCGACATCGAGCCAGATGCCTTTCCCGGTCCTGAGCGCGTCGACCTCCTCGAGATGGTCGCGTTTGAACCGTTTCTGGTCCTGTTCCGGGAGCTGCGCCACCAGTCTTCGGTATCCCGCGTTCCAGACGATGTCCCACCATTCCTCAGCACTCGCAAGATGGTAGCCCACGTTCCTCTTTTCGACGCGGACATCACCCAATCCTGCTGTTTCGAAGAGCTGCCGGCATCCTTCTTCATTTGATATCCGCTTCCAGGCCTGGGGTGGATTTTGCACACCATGGACCGCAAGCCTGTCGATGAACAGGTCCTTGAGCGGATGAAAGTAATCCTCCTGGAAGTTTGAGATCATCACCCTGCCGCCCGGTTTGACCATGGATGCGATGTGCGCAAGCTGTGTTTCCATGTCAATGACGAAGAAGATGCCGAATGCGCAGACAGCCGCATCGAAGGACCCCGGGGGGAAGCGAAGGTGCTGCATGTCCCCTTCATGGAACTCCACGTTCCTGATCCCGAGGGATCCCGCTTTCCGGCGCGCCTGGTCGAGCATTCCGGTCGAGAAGTCCACGGCTGTCACACGGCCCCCGGGAAGCGCCCTCGCAACAGCCACGGACGCGTGTCCGGTCCCGCAGGCTACGTCGAGCACATGCTCGTCGCCCTTCAGGCCGAGCAGCGCAGCCATGTTGCCCGCGCTCTCGGGAAAGAACCTGAGCGCCCTGCCGTCATAGCCGTTGGATACGGTGTCGAACGTCTGCTTTAATGCCGCCTTTAGCTGCTGCTGGTCCATTTCCCCCTCCTTGTGTTTACGCGGTTCGTACTCCCCGTGAGACCGCCTCAGAGCCCGCACACCTTCAGGGACTTGCCGATCCTCTGCATGCCTTCTTCGATGTCCGGTTCTGCCGCATTCGTGAAATTGAGCCGCAGGGTGTTCTTTCCCGACCCGTCGGGGAAGAACTCCGTTCCCGGCACGAAGGCCACGTTCCGCGTAATGCATTCTTTCAGAAGTGCGCCGGTATCCGCATCGTCGGGCAGCCGCACCCAGAAAAACATCCCGCCGCCGGGCTTGGTCCAGGAAGCTGATCCCGGAAGATGCCGCTCAAGGGCCCTGAGCATGGCGTCTCTTCGTCCCCGGTACGTTTTTATGACCAGATCGATGTGATTCTGATACAGCCCGCTTTCCAGATACTCGTTCACGATATACTGGCCGAAGGTGTTGGTCTGGAGGTCCGTGCCCTGTTTTGCGATCACGAGCTTTTTCAGCAGTTCCGCGTCACCCGCCGCATAGGCCACGCGGAAGCCGGGCGCGATCGTCTTGGAGAAGGAGCTCAGGTACACGACATTCCTGCCTTCGGCCAGCTCAAAGAGCGACGGCAGGCCCTCGCCCTCGAACCTGAGCGCGCCGTACGGATCGTCCTCGACAAGAACGACATCGTGGTCGCGCACCAGCTTTGCCAGTTCCTTTCTCCGTTCCAGGGGATAAGAAAGACCTGTCGGGTTCTGGAAGTTCGGCATCACATACACGAACCGCGGTTTCTGACGCGCGAGATGCTTCCTGAGCGATGCAAGATCGATTCCGCCGCTGTCGGACGCGATTGCCGTCACCTTCGCCTGAAAGAGCTGGAACGACTGAAGCGCGCCGAGATAGGTGGGATTCTCGGTGAACACCGGGGAACCCTTGTCGATAAACACCTTGGACAGCAGGTCCAGCGCCTGCTGCGATCCCTGGGTGATGATGACGTTCTCCGCGGACAGCCGGGTCCTGCCAGGATCGAGCATGGCAGCGATCTTCTCCCGGAGCGGCGCTATCCCCTCGGTCACGGAGTACTGCAGCGCAGCGGGACCGTTCTTCCGCAGAACGGCGTCCGCGCATGCCGCGATCTCCTTTACGGGAAACAGCTCCGGCGCGGGCAGACCGCCGGCAAAGGAGATCATCCCCGGCCGCGACATCAGCTTCAGGATGTCCCGGATCGCGGAGTTTTTTATCGTCCCCATTCTCTCGGCGTACATGATTGCTCTCCTTTCTCCTCGAAGTTCATCTCACACCCGACTCTTCAGATCGCGCCCTTTCACCGCCGCCTTGCTCCCCTTTCTATCCTTCCATTCCGCACTCCGCACTTGATTTTCCCCTTGTCCCCTTGTCTCCCCGGCACCGTATCTCCGCGTCAGTATTACCCCTTGTCCCCTTGTCCCCGCGTCCCCGCGTCCGCCTCACCCCGCGTCTCCGCGGCCGCCTCTTTGTCCCAGAACCACCAGCACCACGCCCGCAAGGATGATCCCCATGGCCCAGACCTCCAGCATGCCGATCCTCTCGCCGCCGAGCCAGAGCCCGAGCAGGAGCGCCAAGACCGGGTTCACGTAGGCATAGCTCGTTGCCAGAGCGGGCCGCACCCTGCCGAGGAGATAGATGTACGCGGTGAACCCGATAAGCGAGCCGACGATACCGAGATAGGCAACCGCCGCAAGAGACCGCAGCGACGGCATGGCCGTGACCCGCTCGCCCATGGCGAAACCCACGATCAGCACGATGGCTCCGCCGGCGATCATCTGGGTCGCGCCGGCCATCATGCCCCTGGGAAGGGGCACCTGCCGGCTCCAGGCGGAGCCGAAGGCCCAGGACAGGGCGGCCAGCATCAGGAGGAATGCGCTGAGCGGATTTGCCCGCAGATCACCGCCCAGGTTCAAAAGCACGATCCCGCTGAACCCGATGGAAAGACCGAGCCACTCGATCCAATTGGGCCGGTGCTTCCAGATGGCCGCGAACAGCACGGTCCAAAGCGGCGTGGTCGCGATCACGAGCGCGGCAAGACCGGAAGACACCCGCTGCTGCGCATAGGCCACGCCGGCGCTCCCGCCCAGCATCAGGAACATGCCGATCACCGCCGACCACAACCACTCCCGGAGGCTCGGCCGTACCGCTCCGCGCGATTGCAGCCAGGCGTAAACGATCAGCCCGAAGAGGAAGAATCGCATGCCCATCATGAACAGGGGCGGCAGGCTTTCGAGGGCGAACTTGATCGCCAGGTACGTGGAGCTCCAGGAGAGGTAGACCGCGACCAGCGCAGCGATCACGCCTGATGCCCGCGTCTCCTGCGGCACAGCGCAGCCGCTCTCCTCTTCGTTGTTCGAGATCATCCTTCATCTCCCTGCATTTCCATCGGCAGTGGCTTTCCGGCCTGAAGGCCTGCGAGCACATTATCGCGCAGTACGCCTGTGCCCAGGTCCTCTTTGCCGGTCATTGTTTCGATATCGATCCGCACCACCGCCGTTATCGCGAGCTTGGCGTCGAGAAATTCGCCGTATCCTCCCCCGGGCTGGTACTTTCTCATGAGTTCCGAAAGCGCCTTTCTCCGTTCGACCTTGTCATGAACAAGAGCGGCCTTGCCGTAGATAATGACGCTTTGATAAAGATACGATGCATTGCAGGGATCCTCCTGACTTCCCTTCACGTATGCGATCGGGAGGTCCACTTCAAAACAGACCCTGCTGTCCCGCAGGATGTCGTCGATCTTCTCGCCTTCCTTCGCTGAATGAAAATAGAGCGCGTGGTCGGCACACGCGAAGTTCAGGGGTTTGATCCGGGGATACCCGTCCTTACCTTTGGTCCCGAGGCGGCCCACGGTCGCGCTCCTGAGCAGGTTGTCTATGACGTTCTGTTCGATGATCTCTTTCTTGTGTCGTCGCATATACTCTCCTCGCGGAAGAATAAAAAAGGCCACGGAATCTGTTTTCCGTGGCCTTGGGGTGCTTTTGTTCTATTTATGCGATGAAAAAGCTAATAGAATCCCCCTCCAGCCACGGTGGATGCGTGCCATGCTGCCTTGCGAATAGCCAGAAGAGTGACCGTGGAGGAGGTGAACATGAAGGGAATATAGACAAAGTTACCGCCCCTGTCAAGGGCTTTCTCTTTCATGATGCAGAATATAAGTTTTCTCGCAAAGCCGCAAAGGACGCAAAGGAAATCTTAAAAGCCTGGTTTTACAACCAAGGAATATGGCTTTCTTTGCGTCTTTGCGGCTCGCTTAGAAGCGCCTACTTTTGGTTGCGAGAGATGCCTTTACATTTTGTTTCTGCTTTTGGTTCCGAATTGTCCGGGTCAGGTATTTTAGATCAGAACTCGATCACCGGGATCTCGCTCTCCCGCATGTTCTGCTCGATCGTCCAGAAGCGCGCCTTCCCGTGGGACAGGCGAAGGAGAACAAAGCTCGGATCGTCCGCCCTGTCCTTGAAGGGTTTGAGGTAGTCCCGTTCGTTCACGAGCTGCTGCTTCTTCTCCAGGTCGTCGACGATCTCGACCGTCCCGGCGATCCGGAGCGTCTTCCGGAAGTCCGGGGAGCAGTGGCAGAGCTCGACCTTCGGATTCTTCCTGAGCTGGGAATAGACGCTCTTCATCGTCCCGGTGGTGAAATAGATGCACCCGTCGTCGAACTGGATCGCCAGGAATCCCCGCACCCGCGGCTGGTCCCCGTCCATCGTCGCGATGAAGCACGCGGGATTCTCCCGCACGAACGCCAAAACATCCTCTTTAGACATACGCCCCTCCTGTCCCCTCTTTTTCGCCGTATCATAGAACAGGGACCGAAGGCGCGTCTATCAAAGGACACTCATTGTTTTTTGAGATCCGACCATTCCGGCGTGCCGGTGCCTGATCCTGCGTGAGAGTATAGAAGAGATCGACGGCCTTGACATCGCCCGTTTGGGGGAGGACCGGATATTTTTAGAGCGCGGCAGATCGAACGGAGAGCTTACAGAAGCGGCAATCTACAGAAGGACAGTCCCATAGTTCTTTTTTAATCGGAGTTGGGATCGACGTATTCTGACGTTCAGACTGCACGGCTGCAGACTATTCCTCGACACAATTCCCGCAGCGTGTGGTCGTCGGATCAACGGAAAGCGTACGAGCATCAAGTTCTTCTTCGCAGACAAAGCACCTGCCGTACTCACCGGCCTCTACCCGGCGCAAAGCCCCGTCGATCTTCTGGAGTTTACGCTTCCGCTGCCGGGGGCCTTCCTCGGCTATTTGCTGGGCATGCATGGCATCCCTGCGGGAAAGGCAGCCCATCCCGGCTTGTTCAAGCTCCACCGGCTGAATCGCGTCTTTCGAAGACTCCTCAAGATCCAGAAGCTCCGCTCGAAGTCTCAACAGCTTTTGCCTGCATTGCTCGATATCTGATCCAGCCATTAGCGTATACTACCACTTATTAGCGGTCTCACTATAGTTTTTACTTTCTGCTGACCGTCATCCCCGAATGCCCCTATCGGGGATCCAGACGCCGTCCCCGTGAAACTTGTCCTCGAAAGTCGTGATCGGATACGGGGAATAGGGGGTACGATTATCTTGGTTTCCGCATAAACTTAACTATCAAACCGATGCTCCAGAGCAGTGAGAAAACGGCGTATATCATAATGTTTGCTATGGGATGATCCAGGGCGCTGGCTTCGCCGAGATGGACCCTGAAGGCTTGATGCGTCATCTCGAGCAGCAGCAGGAGCGTTGCCGAGCCGAACCACAGGAATTGCCGAGACAGGAAATCGATGGTCTCCTCCTTGCGCTCCGGCGACAGCCAGTAATCCTTGTTCAGCAGATTGATCATGCCGGCGGGCATCTTTCTCACAATGAGTCCGATGCCCGGGAACAGGACCGCTATGAAAGCCACCACAACGAGACAGGTCATCACGAAAGATCCCTTGCTGGACCATGCGTCAGGCTGACCCGAGGCCCCGAAGTGAGAGGCAACGCGGTCAGGCAGAAGGGGGTAATAATAGGCCGCGTGCCCCAGGCAGAGCAGGAGGAGAATCGTAAATACCATAAGGGATATTTTGCGCATAGGCTGCCGCGGCTTGCCAGATCACGCCTCTTTATATATCGTGTCCACGGCCAGGCCCGCAGCGAGCAGCAAGGTGGCCTGCGCCGGCGTCGCGTCATGGTTCAGGGCGATGACATAGTTGTCGGCAGAGGTGAAGAGCTCCTTCCCGATGCCGGCCCATTTCTTCGTGATGGTCCCGAGCTCGCGCTCCGCTTTGTTCAACAGGCGGAAGTTCCAGCCCTTCCAGTCCCCCTTCACGAAGGCCACTTCGTTGTCGGAAGCGTCGAAAACGTAGAATGCCCCGCCGATCGAGAGCACCTTGCTCTGCAGCCTGCCGATGACCGTTCCGCGGCTGTCGCAGATATTCACGCGGGCCCGGAGCAGCGAGACCCCCCGCTGGATCGAGAAGAGCAGCTTGCGCTCGTCTTCGTGATCGTTTCCCTCATAGACAAAGACCTTCGTGGGCAAAAGCCGTTTGTTCACCAGAAATCGCAGCACATGGACAAGGGCGCCCGGCTTCTCCCTCGCGATCCCCAGCTGTTTCTGCGTCTCCGGATCGAGGATGTCGTAGGTGTCGGACAGCTTCAGGAACCCGACATGTTCACGGATAAAGAACGTTTTTCTACTCAGCATGGTGTACTCTCCTTTTTTGTCCGTCTGGACCTATTTTATTAATATACGCTCGTGCTTGGCTTTTCCGGAGTGATATCCTGACGGGAAGCGGAATATACTGCAAAGTACAGGTAGCCCATCGCTGCCAGGAAATAGACCAGACCATGGAATGGGATCTTGATGCCGATCATGTCGAAGACCGTGCTTGCGATGATCACCGGGGTGATTGCCATGACGGAAAGGCGAAGCAGCGTCTCATAAGGCCTGTCCGTCTTGTACATGCGGTCGAAGAGGATCCCTATCGCGGCATAGATCAGCACCTGCACGACCCTGAACGCAAAAGACCCGAGGACCGCAAAGGGGAAAGAGACGATTGCTATGTATGTGCGCAATATTGCCAGCCAGCCGGTCACCGTCTCCTGGTCCAGAACGAAGGCTTCTATGTCCTGCAAGCTGTAGTTCCTGGTCTCAATTTGATTCTTCTTGTATATCACCTCGGTCTTAGTCAGGAGCACCCGGGCAGCGGTCCCCTCAAGCGAAACGGTCTTGCCGGTCGTATCGATCACCGCGATGATCTTACCGCTGTCGGGGTCGGTGATCTCGTAGGGCTGCGCAACATCGACGGACGCTTCGCCCTTGACGATCGTGATCGTCGGGAGCTGTTCGATGAGGGCCGGGGCGTCATTCTCGGCATAATCGCCGAAGGAAACATGGAGCTGAACAATGCCGGGGATCCAGCAGATCGTCAAAAGCAGAAGCAGGTAGGCGAATCCGGTGCCCTTCCAATGCCTGTCCACATCACGGTAGAAATCCTGCGAGAAGAATGACATGTACGGCGCGTGGAACATTCCATATTGTTTCATGATGCTGTGTTCCTCCATTTTGCTGTCGACGAAAGCAGATCGTACTGGAGCATTAGATTTAGCGGGTTTCAAAACCATCTTAGCGACCCGTCCAACCTGAAGTGACTTTCTTGCCAACGCCGCCTTGGACCTCGAACCAATCATCTGGAGGAAAAGTCATCACATATATCAGTCTGAATGATTGAGGTTTAAGGCTCTTTTCATTATTCTCATTTCCTGGAATTGGAGTAGTAATGTACAGTTTTCGACCCTTTCTTAACCTTCCGTTTTCACCTTCCCAATTTTCAAGCACCAAAGGACAAGAACCATTAGCATTGCATAGATTATTGATAAGGACCGCGGTTTGGAGCATCTCTTTTTTTCCACCAAAATAGAATTCGACAAAGCCATGCCCTATAAAAAGGTACAATGTTAAAAGGATAGAACTAATAATCAAAGTGTTCACTACGGTTTTCATTTTCATAATATCCTTCTCCATGTCTAAGGAACATAACAATATATTGACTATAAGGAAGCGGTTTATGATATTACAAACCTGACTTGCTCACATGGGTTCGTAATAATATATGCTTTTCCAATTTGGTGCCTTTGATTTTACCGTACTCGTTTTGTGCGCTATAGGGTCCTCTGCCGACTATTGTGTACGTTTTTGTAGACTTTAACGGGATAACAGTCGCAAGTCAAGCGACATCATGGAATAACTTAGGCCAGCAGCCTTCAGCAACCTACTCCCTTGCCCGCTTGCTACTGTTCGTCATCCCCTTCCGGAATTCCCTCGGCGTCATCCGGTACTGCTTCTGAAAGCACGCGGACAGATAGGACGGGCTTCCGAACCCGCACTCCAAAGCGATGTCGGAGATGGAAACGTCTCCTGCGAGGAGCAGCTTCTTTGCCCGCTCCAGGCGGATGCCCTGCACATACTCCATCGGCGACCTTCCAAGTTCTTTCCGGAAAACTCTCGCAAAGTGCGACGGCGACAGGTGCGCGATCTCCGCGAGGGTCTCCACCGTGACCTTGTCGCCAAGATGGCCGTGGAGATGCTCGATCACGCGGTTCACCTCCACCCGATCCGCCAGCCGGTCCTTCGGCACGGGCGTGCGCAAAAGCGAGCGGATCAGGCTGTGGCAGATCTCGACGCCCAGGGCACTGCGCACTGCCTCGCTGCCCGGCCTGGTCCCATCCGCCTCTATCATGAACCGTTTGAGCGACGGCAGAAGGTCCGCACTTGGGGTAAAGAACTCGTACTGGAACTTAGGCGGTTTCTCTCGGGAATAGGACCGGTACTGCTCTTCGAAGAATCCCGGCTCGATCATGATGCAGATGTAGCGGGGTGGGGCGTCCGTAGGCAGTTCCTGGTGCGGAATGCCCGGAGAGAGCGCGGAGACCGTTCCATGCGTCCCGACAATGGTCCTGTTGTCCATGCGGACAGAGGTCCGGTCGTCGAAGTTCAGGACGAACATGTAGGAGGGATGGGTATGCTCGGGTGTGAGGGCGTAGAAGCAGGCGCCGCCAACAGGCATGAACAGCGCGATCTTGTCTGCCACAAAACAGTCCACGTACCGAAGCTGTTCTTTCGTGACGGCGCCCACGAGCTTGCGGATGTTTTGAATGTTCTGGCTGTCCTTAGCCGACATGCGGCGATTATTGCATAAATGGAAGGTGATTACAAATGAAGAGAGGAGATTCGCACGTAACGACGATCTCACGTATCAAACAACGTTAATCGGTAAGCGACGCTAAGAAAGCCTCGATAGTCATGCCGGTTCGCGCTATGAGGCTGCGAAGGGTGCCGCGTGCTACGGTGGGATGATTTGGAACGGAGAGCGTTGCGATGTGCCCCGGCTTCGTGAGGATTATGTGGCTGCCGTGCTGGCGGGACACTTCCCACCCGAGTTTCTCGAACGCTTTAACAACTTCTCGAGGCCGAAGGATCGGGATAGCCGGCATTACACGAGGACCTCGATCTGGCGGGTTGTCACGGTCAACGGCATCCCCTTTTCCGCCCGCACTTCAAGACACTCTTTTATCGCATCCTGGATGTTCTTCTCCGCCTCCTGCTCGGTCGCCCCCTGGCTTACACAGCCGGGGATGGCTGGACACTCGGCAATATACATCCCGTCTTCATCCTGCGATATCGTTATGGTGAACTTCATGCGACGGCACCTCCTTTATCGCTCATCACTTGGCTCATAGTAACCGAATCCATTATTAAAATCAATTATCCTGTACGATCTTTATATCCTTCTCGTCAATCCGTACACTCCCCTGAAGAGGCGTTTTCCCGAAAAACGCAGCAAAAGGCCGCTGTCATCGCTGACAGCGGCCTTGTGATCGTACACCGTAAAGCTACTTGTTCTCGTTCTGCTTCATCTTCGCCTTCAGCAGTTCCCCGAAGGACCCGAGGTTCTGCGGCGCCGCGGTTGCCTGCTGCTTGTATTCCTTGATCGTCGCGGCTTCCTCTTCCTCGGCGCGCCTGATCTCGGCCAGGGCGAGCGAGATCTTTCTCTGGCTGCGGTCGACCGCCTCGATCTGCACCTCGACGGACTGACCTTCCTTCAATACCTCGCGGGGATGGCTGAGCCTCCTGCCGGCGCCGAGCTTCGAAATATGAATCAGACCGTCCAGCCCCTCCTTCATCGTTACGAACGCGCCGAAGGGTGCCAGCCGGGAGACGGTGCCGGTGTGATAGGAACCCACGGGAAAGCTGTCCGCGGCGGCATCCCAGGGATCGGGCAGAGCATCCTTCAGGCTGAAGGAGAAGCGGTTCTGCTCCCAGTCCAGCTTCTTGATGATGACCTCGACGGTCTGGCCCGGCGAGAGGACATCGCTGACCTTCTCGGTTCTGCTCCAGGCGATCTCCGACACCGGCAGGAGCCCTTCCAGGCCGCCGATGTCAACGAAGGCCCCGAATTTCTGGATGGAGGTCACTTTCCCCGTTATCTTCATCCCCTCCTTCAGGGATTCCCTGAGGGCAGACATCTTGTTCTGCCGCTCATCCTCCAGGATCGCCTTCCGCGAGAGGACGATGTTCCGGCCGTCCTCGCCGTACTCGATGATAGTGAAGGACAGGGACCTGCCGATGTAATCGGCCTGCTGCTCCTCCCGCCGGATCCCCATTTGGGAAAAGGGGCAGAAGGCGCGCACGGTGCCGCCGATCTTGATCTCGAACCCGCCCTTCATTTCCTTTACGACCGTGCCCTCCACGGGAATGCGGTTGTTCCATGCATCCTCGAGCTGAGCCTGCTTCCCCGGGCCGGAGCCGATCTTCGTGGTGAAATGCATCTCGTTGTTCGCCGATGACTGGAAATAAGCGCGGACCGTATCACCCTCCTTGACGGTCAGGTTCCCGGACTCGTCGGCAAGCTCCTTCCGGTCCAGATAGCCCTCGCCCTTGCCGCCCAGGTCGAGGAATATCCATTCGGCCGTGATCTTCACGATCATCGCCTCGATCATCTGGCCGGGCTCAAGACGGCCCGGCTTTTTGCTGATGCTCTTCTCGAACATCTCGGCAAAGTTCTCTTCGTCGGACCCTGCAGTTACTGGCTGGTCGTTGGTATCCATAATGTCCCTTTCAATATAATTTCAATTATTCAACCACGGATGAACACGGATACACACGGATAAATCAATAAAAGAGACTGTTCTTGACAGATCCATCATCTGCGTCCATCTGTGTTTATCTGTGGTTACTTGCTCCTTTGAACTTTTCACCGTGTCACCTTGTCCCCGCGTCCCCGTGTCAGGATTTTTGAGGCTGTCCCCGCGAGATCATACTCCATGGCATCGGTGATCGTAACCTCCACGAACTCCCCGGGCAGCGCCTCGGTCTCGGACAGGTATACGACGCCGTCGATCTCAGGCGCCTGGGACTGCGTCCTGCCGAACAGGACATCATCTTCCATACCATCCACGAGCACAGTCCTGGTCGTGCCGACGAGCGCCCTGTTCTTCTTGAGCGATATCTTCGCCTGGGCCTTCATGATCAGGTCGAGCCGTTCCCGGGCTGTCTCGGCCGGGACCTGTTTCAGCAGCAGCGCGGCAGGCGTCCCTTCCTCGGGAGAATAGGTGAACACCCCGAGGTGTTCGAACTCAGCTTCACGGACGAAGGCCAACAGCCGCTTGAAGGCCGCGTCGGTCTCGCCGGGAAAGCCTGTGATCAACGATGTCCTGAGCGCGATCCCCGGCACCCGCTTCCGAAGCTTCTCGATGGTGCGCCTGATGTCCCGCGAGGCCCCCCTGCGGTTCATGGCCGCAAGAACGGCATCGTCGATATGCTGGACCGGGATATCGAGATACTTGCAGACCTTTGCTTCCTCCGCCATGACCGCCATGAGCCCGTCGCTGATACGTCCGGGGTACGCGTACATCAGCCGGACCCAGGCAATGCCGCGGACCCGTGTCAGCCTTCTCAGGAGCACGGGCAGGTCGGTCTTGCCGTCGCGGTATCCCGTCGAGTCCTGGGCAAGGAGAACGAGCTCCTTCGCACCGTCGTCCGCAAGGCTCCTGGCCTCCTCGATGATAGATGCAGAAGGCCTGCTGGCGAAGTTCCCCCGGATGATCGGAATGGCGCAGTAGGAGCAGCGGTTGCTGCAGCCTTCGGCGATCTTGAGATACCGGTAGTGGCGCGGCGTCGTGCTCACCCGCGGGAGGCCGAAGACCAGCTTCGGCGCGGAGACCTGCATAACCGGCGCTCCGCCGCCCAGGGCGCGGTCACAGATCTCGCCGATGCGGGAGATCTCCGCCGTGCCGATGATGGCGTCGGCCTCAGGAAGCTCCTTCCGCAATTCGTCGCTGTAGCGCTGCGCGAGGCAGCCGGCAACGACGAGGGCTCGGCACTTCCCGCCCTTTTTCATCTTCGCGGCGTCTAGGATCGCCTCGATGGATTCATCCTTCGCGGACTCGATGAATCCGCACGTGTTCACCACGATGACATCGGCCTCGGTCTGGTCGGATGTGACCTCGAAGCCGGAATCGGAAAGTACCCCGAGCATCTGCTCCGCATCGACCTGGTTCTTGGGACATCCCAGGCTGATCATGCCTATTTTATACGGTTTTTTTCTCACGCCTTTGGACCTGTGGTTGTGCTGCGAGCAGGCAGGGTATCATCTGGCAGTTGTGATCACCGCAACCACGACACTCTCGAATACGGTACACTATACCACGGAGGGCCTCAGCGGACAATGCAAATCCCCTAGAATCCTCCGGACATCGCGAGAAAACCATCCATCTTCTCATTGGTTCCCGCAGCCGTTTCGACAGGGTCCTGGTAATGGCCCAGAGCAATTTGTATCCCAGCTCACGGTCCATGATCAGGATCTTGTCGAGCTCGGTCTTATTGATGGAAGCAGCGCTGCATCGCTGTTGGCGATTGCATGGGCCGACCGGGGAAAGTTGTCGATGAGCGCCATCTCGCCGAAGCAGTCCCCCGGCTTCAGGACCGCCAGGGCCTCTTCGCCGATGTGCGCGATGTGCTTCCTCGGCGACCTCGCTTAGAAGCGCCTACTTTTGGTTGTGAAAAACTGATCTTTATCGATGGGTCCGGTCCATCTCGAACGCGTTCCGGATAAGCTCCACCTTTTCTCCGCTGATGGCAATCACATCGAACCGGCAGGGCATCTGGTGGAGCTTTTTGAACTTCAGGTAGCCCAGCGCGGCCTTGACCATGCGCTCCTGCTTCCGCGGGGTCACCGCCAGTTCGGGCGCTCCATAGGCATCGGTCGTCCGGGTCTTTACCTCCACGAACACCACCGTGCCGTTGTCCAGGGCGATCACGTCGATCTCGCCATAGGGAGCCGTGTAGTTTCGCTCCAGGACGACGTAGCCCTGTTCGATAAGATACTTCGCCGCGCGGTCCTCACCGGACCTTCCGAGGATCTTCCGGAGCAGGCTCACCGCGGCCGTTCCTGCAGCATTCCCGCGACAGGTTGAAAACTCTTTCGGTGGACATCGCAGGGACCGTGCCGCAGGAGCAGTTCCAGATGTTCCTTCGTGCCGTATCCCTTGTGCTTTGGGAAATTATACTGCGGATACCGTTCATGGAGTTCCCGCATGAGCCGGTCGCGCGTTACCTTGGCAAGGATCGAGGCGGCTGCGATGGAGTGGCTGAGACAGTCGCCCTTGACGATCGGCCGTTGGGGAATGGATACGCGCGGGAGGGTGAAATTGCCGTCGATCAGCAGGTGGTCCGGCAGCGGGGAGATGCATTCGAGCGCCCGCTCCATTGCAATGATGGAGGCCTCGAGGATATTGACCTCGTCGATCGTGCGTTCATCGACGATGCCGATGCCGTAGGCAGCGGAGGCGGCAATGATCTCATCGTACAGCCGCTCCCGCCTTCCCTCGGCCACCTGCTTCGAATCCGTGACCCCGGGGATAAGGAGTCCTTCAGGAAAAACGACCGCGGCAGCCACGACCGGCCCTGCCAGCGGTCCTCTGCCTGCCTCATCCAGACCCGCGACCCGGCAAGCTCCGTCCTGATAAGCGCTCCGCTCAAAAAAAAGGAGGTCACATGCACCCGAAGGCAATCCCGCCCTGCCGGCTGCTTTGACATCACGCGGAAGGGAGCCTTGACGGGGCATAAGGACCTCGGTCTGAATTCAATTAGACGTTCAACGTTGAATGTTCCGGGAGGACACCCTGATCATTGAACCTTAACCTTGCATGCGATCTTCTTACTTCGCAGGTTCGGCAGACTGATCGGGACCAGCCACGGAAGCCAGGGAGCGTTCCTTCTCTTTGATCCTGGCCGCTTTACCGCGCAGTTCGCGGAGATAGTACAGCTTGGCCCTGCGGATCTTGCCTTCCTTCGCGATCTCGATCTTGTCGATCATGGGCGAATGGACCGGGAAAAGACGCTCCACGCCGACGCCGTAGGAAAGCTTCCGCACCCGGACGACCTCGCGCGATCCCGCTCCCTGGCGTCCGATCACCACGCCCTCGAAGATCTGGATCCTTTCCTTGTCGCCTTCAACGACCTTCGCGTGGACCTTGATCGTGTCGCCCACCCGGAAGGCCGGTATCCCCTGCTTCAGCTGGGGCTTCTCGATAGCGTTCAGAATGATATTGCTCATGGCAAACCTCCTTAAGATCAGCAAAACATATGGTAAAGTGTAAAGTGCAAATTGCAAATCAGAACTATACTGTCTCAGGCATGCAATTTACAATTTGAAATTTATAAATTCAAATCCTTTTTCAGCTCCTCGATGATCTTCCTGTCCTCGTCGGTCAGGTCCGCGGTCTCTAATAGATCAGGCCTCTTGATGAGCGTGGCCCGAAGGGACTGGCGGCGGCGCCATTTTCCGATGGCGTCGTGGTTCCCCGAGAGCAAAACTTCGGGCACCTTCATGCCCCGGTACTCGGCCGGACGGGTATAGTGCGGATGGTCCAGCAATCCGTCGCCGAAGGAATCCCGGTAGGCCGACTCTTCGTCTCCCAGTACGCCGGGAATCAGCCTCGCCGCGGCGTCGATCACTACCAGCGCCGCGAGCTCACCGCCGGTCAGCACATAATCGCCCAGGGAAAGCTCTTCGTCAACGTCCGCGTCTTTTACGCGTTCGTCTATGGCCTCATAGTGTCCGCAGAGCAGAACGATCCGTCGTGATTCCCGGGAAAGCCTTTCCGCATACCGCTGATCGAACAACCTGCCTTGCGGAGAAAGCAGGATGGTCAGTGTTTTCTCGCCGGGATGTGCGGCTTTCACCGCTTCAACGGCCTTCATGATGGGCTCGGGTTTCAGCACCATCCCGGCCTCGCCGCCGTAAGGGCTGTCGTCGGCTGTCCGGTGTTTATCCTCGGTGTAATCCCTGATGTTCCACAACCGCACGGCCAAGAGACCCTTCTCCTGGGCGCGCTTCAGTATGCTTTCACCGAGCGGCCCGGCGAGGATCCCCGGAAACAGGGTGAGCACTTCGAACGTTAGCTTTGCCATTTCAATCCAGCAGACCTTCCGTCACATGAATGACCATGCGCTTTGCGGTGCGGTCGATCTGGCGGACAACTTCGCGCGTGGCAGGAAGATAGATCTCTTTCCTGCCCGCTTTCAGCACGTATACATCATTGCTGCCCGTTTCGAAGATGTCGATGATCGTGCCGAGTTTTTCCCCGGCTTCCGATTCGACCTCCATGCCGATGAGTTCGAACCAGTAGTACTGCCCCTCGGGCAGCGGGACCGCCTCTTCCCGGGGAACCTGCACCAGCCAGCCGTTCAGCTCGCGTGCCTTCTCGGGAGTGTCATAGCCCTTGAGCAGAAGCACCGGTTCGCCGTTCATATATCTGACCGATGTTACGGCGCACGCCTTTTCCTCTCCGCGGGGAGAGGTAAGGTAGACCCGTCGCAGGTCCTTGAACCGCTCCGGATGGTCCGTCATAGGTTCGATCTTGATCTCCCCCTTGACGCCAAAGGTCTTCCGTGCCTTGCCGATGGTGATGAGCATCTTGCCAAAAGCGTGCAGACACGTCGGCGGCTCGACCGAACTCGCCGAAGTCCTGCCAGTTGGACAGCCTACTTCGACGCGGCGAACTGCTTCATGATCCCCACCTTGGAGAGCAGGGACTTCACCGTATCGGTCGGGACAGCGCCCTTCTTCAGCCAGTCGAGGGTCTTTTCCTGGTTCACGATCACCGGAGCGGCCTTCTTGAGCGGATCGTAGGTACCGATCATCTCGATGAAACGACCATCGCGCGGAGAGCGGGAATCAGCGATCACCACCCGGTAGAACGGCTTCTTGTGGGTGCCCATCCTCTTAAGTCTGATCTTCACTGCCATGTTCTCACCTCTTTCTGAAAATTACGTCATTTTTACCGCGGAGACCGCCGAGATCGCTGAGTTGTTCGCTGCGACCTCTGCGGTGAATACAGTTCTTTGCTAGAACGGCATGCGGCCGCCCAGCATCCGGCCCATGTTCTTCATTTTTCCGCCCTTCATCGCCTTCATCATCTTGCGCATCTCGGCGAACTGCTTCAGGAGCCTGTTCACGTCCTGCACCTGGGTGCCGCTGCCTTTCGCGATGCGTGCCCGGCGGCTGCCGCTGATGATCGTATAATCCCTGCGCTCACGGAAGGTCATGGAACTGATGATGGCGTCCACCTTTGTCAGCTCCTTGTCGTTCACGTCGGCGTCGGGAAGCTTCATCTTGCTCATCCCGGGGATCATGCCCATGATCGACCCGAGGCCGCCCATCTTCTTCACCTGCTTGAGCTGGCCCCGGAAGTCCTCGAGGTCGAACTCGTTCTTCTTCAGCTTCTTGGCGAGCTTTTCGGCCTCTTCCGCGTTGACCGTTTCCTGCGCCTTTTCGATGAGCGACATCACGTCGCCCATGCCGAGGATGCGCGAGGCCATGCGGTCCGGGAAGAACGGCTCCAGGGCGTCCAACTTCTCGCCCATGCCCGTGAACTTGACCGGCTTGCCGGTTACAGCTTTTACCGACAGGGCAGCGCCGCCGCGAGCGTCGCCGTCAAGCTTGGTAAGGACAACGCCGTCGAAACCGATCTCGCGATTGAACGCCTCGGCGATGTTCACGGCCTCCTGGCCTGTCATGGCGTCTGCCACGAACAGGACCTCCTGAGGCTTCACCCCGGCCTTGATCTGCCGGAGCTCTTCCATGAGCAGCTCGTCGATCTGGAGCCGCCCGGCCGTGTCAAGGATCACCACATCATAGAGCGACCGCTCTGCCCAGGCCTTCGCGTCCCTGCAGATGGCAACAGGGTCGCGCGACTCCGAGGCGAACGCGTCGACGCCCACCTGCCGGGCGAGGGTCTTCAACTGTTCGATGGCCGCCGGCCGCCGGGTATCCGCGGGAACGAGAAGGACCTTTCTGCCGTCCTTCTTGAAGTTCTTCGCCAGCTTGCCCGCCGTGGTTGTCTTGCCGGAGCCCTGCAGGCCCACCATCATGATGACCGTGGGCGGATTCGGCGACAGATGCAGCTTCGACTGCTTGCCGCCCAGCAGCCCGACCAGTTCATCGTGAACGACCTTGATCACCTGCTGGCCCGGCGTGAGACTGGTCAGGATATCCTGACCGACAGCACGCTCCTGGACCTTGCCGATGAACTCCTTGACGACCTTGAAGTTGACGTCCGCTTCGAGGAGCGCCAGGCGAACTTCGCGCAAAGCTTCCTTGACGTCGTCTTCCTTCAGGACGCCCCTGCCGCGAAGCTTCTTGAAAACGCTCTCTAATTTACCTGTTAAGGCATCAAACATGGGAACCTGCGTTTGGCAAAGAATATGAATAATAGAAGAAAAGCCCATTATTGTCAAGGATTATCTCGACGGGAAGAACAGTTTCCCACGGCGCGCGAGCCGTTTTGGCACGATGATCGGGCATCAGTTTCGTGATTTAGTTGCAAAATATATTGACTAATATTAAACTTACAATTATAATATGTGTTAATAATTGCAACATATTTTACAGGAGGTTGCCAAAGCTCGAATTTTAGTTCGTCCAAAGCCGCTGATTTTTGGTCACTTAAGCTCCTAGTCCCACCATGGAGCTTCGTTCCTCAGGGTTGAACTGACTTATTCTAATCGCTCGCTCCTGGATTTACGATACAAAATCTGCCTTCAATAGGCACAGCATAAGGAGGAAAGCTCTATGTTGCGAAAATGCATCAGCACCTTTTCATTCGCAGCGGCACTGATGATCGGATCATTCGCCGGTCAGGCCGCGGCGCAGGAAAAGGCCGCAGCGCCGGCACAGCCGCCGACCAAGCCCTCAGTGGCCAAGGTCTGCGGGAACTGCCACCAGCCCCAACCCGGTAATCTCCGGGGAAATTTCGACAGCGTAGCGTACAAGACCAAATCGATCCAGGTCAAGATCGATGAGGCAACGGAGATACTGCGGTTCGACGACAATCTCAAGATCATGAACGTCCAGGCCCCGGCCGACAACCCGGACCAGCCGCTCTACGGCCTCAAGAAGGGCAAAGAGGTCCGCATCGAGTTCACGGAGAAGGACGGCAAGAAGTTCGCCACCCTTATATCGGCCAAGACGACCATCAAGGTCGCGCCCGAGAAGCAGGTCAAGACCGAGGACGTGGAGAAGCTCGTTGCCCAGGGACCGAAGAAGGGCAAGTATATGCTCATCGACGCCCGGCCGCTCCCCCGATTCCAGGAGGGATCCATCCCCACGGCCATCAACATCCCCTTCCCTGCTTTCGAAAAGATGAAGGACAAGCTTCCGGCCGATAAGGCATCGCTGATCGTCTACTACTGCGCAGGTGTTACCTGAGCGATGAGCCCTGACTCCGCCCGGCGGGCGGAAAAGCTTGGATACACCAATGTGAAGGTTTACGTGGACGGCACACCGGAGTGGGTGAAGCGCAACCACCTCGTGCTGTCAACGCAGTTCCTGAAGGAAGCATGGATCGACAAGGATATCCCGCATGTGCTGGTGGATGTGCGGCCGGCAGCAGAATCTGAAAAGGGATTCATCAAGGGCGCTGTCACGGTCCCCGCTGCAGGGATCGAGAAGGCGATCGCCAGGTTCCCGCCCAAGGACAAGAAAGCGCCGATCATGATCTACGACCAGAAGGGCGGTGCTGACGCGGTGAAGGCTGCAAAAGCGCTCATTGCCGCAGGCTACGCTCCCGTGGACATCGTCTCCGGCGGTTTCGATGCGTGGAAGGCAGCGGGCTTCCCGGTCCAGACAGGCATGCTCGCAGAGAACATCGTGTACGTGCCCAAGCCGCGGCCCGGTGAGATTGCCATCGAGGAGTTCGCCAAGATCGCCAAGGCAACGCCGCCGGACACGCTGATCCTCGATGTGCGGAACCGCGACGAAGGCAACGCCGGCATGATCAAAGGCGCGAAGCTGGTGCCCGACGAAGAGATCCTGGACCGGTTCGCCGAGATCCCGAAGGACAAGAAGATCGTGGCCCACTGCTCAACGGGAGTCCGCGCCGAGATGGCCTACCACAAGCTGAAGGAGAAGGGCTACACCGTCCAGTTCCTGAACGCCAAGGTGGACATCAACGACAAGGGCGAGTTCAAGCTCGAAAAGCCGTAAGCTCAACCGCCGCGCCGACCAGAAAGCCCCGGAGGCATATCCTCCGGGGCTTTTTTTATGCGTGAGCGAACCGCGGGGACAGGATCAACGCCCGGGACCGGGACCGCCTGCCTTCCCGGCGAGCGGCAGCGTGAAGGTGAACACGCTTCCCTTGCCACGTTCGCTCGTTGCCCAGATCCTGCCGCCGTGGTATTCCACGATCTGTCGCGAAATGGCAAGCCCGAGCCCCGTACCGTCGATCGAACTGGTAAGCTGGTCTCCCGAACGGTGGAACTTTTCGAAGATCTGATCGATATCCTCGGGAGCGATCCCAGAACCGGTGTCCGAGATAGCCACGACGATCCGCCCCCCGGGGCCCGGCTCATGGCGCGCAGTGATATGGACCAAGCCTCCAGCCGGGGAGAATTTGATGGCGTTGGTGAGGATGTTGGTCACGACCTGGATCAATCGGTCCGCGTCACCGTAAAATGCGGGGAGCGGCAACTCGATATCCTTGGTCAGTCGGATCCTGCTGTTCTCGAAGAGCGGTCCGATGCTCGCGAGGGAGGCCCGGATGATCTCCTCGATGTGAAGCGGTTCCGTGCGCCACCTCATCGAACCCGCCTCTATCCTTGCAAGGTCCAGCAGGTCAGCTATCAGGCGGGTAAGCCGGTTAGCCTCGATATTAATGGTGCCCAAGAGCTTTGCTTTCTGCTGGTCGGGCATGCTGGTCTTCATCAGCAGCAGTTCGACAAAGGCCTTGATGGTCGTAAGCGGAGTGCGCAATTCATGGGAGACAACGGAAACGAGGTCCGACTTCATCTTGTCCATCGACTGCAGCTTCCGGTTCGCCTCCTGCAGCTGCTCATTGATCCTTTGCAGCTCGGTGGCCTGCTTGATAAAATAGATGACGATTGTTGCGACGATCAGCGGGACCACCAGGGCATCGACCATGCCGATGATCAGGGTCTCCCGTGAAACACCGCCCCACCAGAGTTTTCCCTGTACGATGCTCAAGACCGCCGTGATCAGCTCCGAGAAGATGACGGATATCCAGATATAGTGCCAGGGGCTTATGCGCTTCAGTTTATCGAGAATGTCCATGCGTATGCCGTAAGCAATGATAAGGACCGGCTGGAAGTCGACTTCAGATTATCTTAGCACAATTCTGTAATCGGTCCATGGGAAATTGTCTGGAAGAAAAGGTTGAGACATCCTGAGCGACAGAGCGAGAGGGATCGCTACAGGGGAAAATGGCATGCCACCTGGTGGCCGCCTGCGATCTCGCGGAGCACGGGCTCCGAGGCGGCGCTGGTGCAGATGTCGGGGCGCCCTTTAGATTCGAACACAGGACAGCGCGGCGCGAACCGGCATCCTTCGAGCGGCCGTTCGAAGTCGAATACGCCCCATCGTCCCGCCTGCACACTTGTCGCCTTTTTTCCCGCCTCCCTGCTCTGCTTCTCGACCAGCGATGACCACAGGATATGGGTATAGGGATGGCTGGCCTTGTTCGCGATCCGGCCGGACAGCCCCATCTCCACGATCTTCCCCAGATACATCACCGCCACCTTGTGGCTCACCAGCTCGACGACGCGAAGGTCATGGGAAATGAACAGGAAGGAAAGGCCGAGCTGTTTCTGGAGGTCCCGGAGCAGGTTCACGACCTGCGCCTGAATCGACACATCAAGGGCGCTTGTGGGTTCGTCGGCGACGAGGAACTGGGCTCCCACGGAAAGCACCCGCGCAACACCGACCCGCCGCTTCTCCCCGCCCGACAGCTCGTGAGGGAAGTTCGAAAGCTTGCTCCTTTTTAGATTGACCTGCTCCAGCAGCTCGGCGATCCGCTTGTCCACATCGGCGTCGGTCAGTTCATGATGGACCGTGATGGCTTCGTTCAAGATCTCCCTGATGCGCATCTTGGGGTTCAGCGCGGCGTCAAGGTCCTGGAAGATCATCTGCATCTTCCCCCGGAGCTTCCGGAGCTCACCCGTGTCGAGGGCCGTGATGTCGGTGCCGTCGAAGATGATCCTGCCCGACGTGGGTTTCTCAAGCCGAAGGATGGTCCTGCCGATCGTGGTCTTGCCGCACCCCGACTCGCCGACGAGGCCGACTGTCTCGTTCTCCTTGAGATAGAAGCTCACTCCGTCCACTGCCGGGATGGAGCGGTGAGGCTCCCCGAAGGATAACAGGCCCTTCCGGTGGGCGAAGTGCTTTTTGAGATCGATGACTTCAAGTATGGTCTTGGACATAAGCTCTCAAATCAACCACGGAGACACGGAGTCACGGAGAACTTCTCAAGAAAAAGAACAAGATCACCATTACATCTTGAACTCATTTCTCGAAGAAGCGATCCATAATACCTGCACCAACATTCTTGCCTTTCTCCGTGTCTCCGTGCCTCCGTGGTAGGAATGTTTTGACTTAATCGAAGTACAGCCAGCACCGCGCCTTATGCCCGGGGCTGATATCCCGCAGGTCCGGCTCCTGGCGCTCGCATTTCTCTTTGATCTTGTCCGTCACGCGGTTGCACCGGCCGTAGAACCTGCACCCCGCCGGGATGTTGATGGTATCCAGGACGTCGCCCTCGATGGCCTGAAGGTTGCCCTTGCCCTTGATGTTCTCGGAGCTCGGAATGGAGATGAGCAGCGCCGCGGTGTAGGGGTGCTTGAGGTCCTCGTTTTTCGCAAGGATGGCCTTGGCCGGGCCGGTCTCCACCACCGTGCCGCCGTACATGACCGCGACAGTATCGGACAGCCGCGATATGATGCTGATGTCGTGGCTGATCAGCATGGTCGTGATGCCGAGCTCAGCCTTGAGCTCCGCCAGCAGATCCACGATCTTGGACTGGATCGTTGCATCGAGGCCCGTCGTCGGCTCGTCGGCGATCAGGAGGGACGGCTCGCAGGAGAGCGCCATGGCGATCATGGCACGCTGGCACATGCCGCCCGAGAGGCCGTAGGGGTGGTTGTCGAAGCGGAGACGCGGGGTGTCGATCTTCACCCGGTCGAGCCATTCGAGCGCCCGTTCCTTCGCCGCCTGCTCGCTTTTGTGCTCTGTATGGAGCTGGATGGCCTCGGTGATCTGCCTCCCCACGGTCATGAAGGGATTCATGGACTGCTTCGGGTTCTGGAAGATCATGGATATCTCCTTACCTCGAAGATTGGACATGCGGTGCTCGGACAGCTCCTGCCAGCCGTCCTCATCCTTCTGCACGGCCATGACCTTCCCGTCCATCATCGTAAGCTTCACGAAATCGCCGATATCCTGTAAAAGGTTCTTCTGGACCCGGTCGGACTTGAACCCGATCCTGCCGGTGATGACGCCGGGGCCGGCGGAGAGAAGACCCATGACCGACAGCGCCGTGATGCTCTTGCCGCTGCCGCTCTCGCCCACCACGCCAAGCGTCTCGCCCTTGCCGATCTCGAGGTTCACGTTGTCCACGGAGCGGATAAAGGCCTGCTTGCTCTTTGAGTAGAAGTAGGTCCTGAGGTCCTCGATCTTGAGAAGCGGCGCGGTCATTTGTTCCTCTTCCCTTCCAATATATTGTTCAGTCCGTCGCCGAGGAGATGGAACCCGAGGATCGTGAACAGGATGGCAAGCGACGGCGCGGTAGACGGCCAGAACTGGCCCTTCATGAAATAGTTCGATCCTGCCTGGACCATGTTCCCCCACGACGGCGTGGGTTCCTGCACGCCGAAGCCGAGGTAGGAGAGCGACGTCTCCATCAATATCGCTTCGCCCATGCCGAGCGTCGCCTGGATGATGAGGATAGACCGGCAGTTGTGCCAGAGGATGTGCTTCAGGATGATGGTCCTGGTCGGCAAGCCGAGCGCGATGTCCGCCTCGATGAAATTCTTTTGCTTAAGGAACAGGATCTTTCCTTTGATATGCGATGCGACAGCCGGCACGTTCGTAATGCCCACGACGATCATGATGTAATAGATGTCCGGCTTGAATGCCGCGATCACGAGCAGGATGAGCACGAGCCGCGGGAAAGAATCGACGAGATTAGTGAAATAGGTAATACCCGTATCGAACCGTCCACCCCGGTAGCCGGCCAATACACCGAGCACCGTGCCGAAAAAGAGCGCGATGAAAATGGCCAGAAGCCCCGGCAGGAAATAGGCCTGGATGCCCACGATCAGACGGGACAGCATATCCCTGCCCATGAAGTCAGTTCCGAACAGATGCTTGCCCGTGAACGGTCCGGCCATCATCAGTTCCAGGTCGATGTCCTCCGGATCGAACGGCAGGAAGTTGAAAGCGCCGAAAATATAGGACACCACGACAAGCGTCACGATCAGCAGGCCATAGCTGACGTAGACGATATCGATCGCGTCCGCCTTCTTCCAGAACGGCAGGTCCGAGAACTCGCCGATCTCTCCGGATATTTGGGTGTAGGATTTCATAAAGCACTATTAACAACGGATGAACACGGTTTGAACCTAACTGCTTTCACCGCGAAGGCGCGAAGGACGCGAGGAAAGTCTGTTACTATTTGATTATGAATATTTTTCTTGTCTGAAGGTCAATCTCATATCTTTCTTTACGCTCATTCACAACAACAAGTCGATCTTTCTTTATCGCCAAAGAGGTAATAAAAATATCCTGAACATCCTGCTCAAGTTGTGGATCATAGTCTATCTTATAAACTTGTATCTCCCAGAGCTTTTTGTTTGTTTTTCGATCCCAGGCCTCAACGTAACCGCGGCGCACTTCTTTATTAATGATTTTGAAATGTGGGGCAATATATTTAACATTTTTATAAATAACCGGCTCAACATCCTTTGGCGCCACTCTCTTCGCTTCAGCATTAAAACCCATCGTCGAAAGAATGATACCTATCAACATTGACACTGAAAATGTAAAAGCAGTTTTGGCTGACCTAATCAATTATTTGTCCCCTTTTGAATTCCTCGCGCTCTTTGCGCCTTCGCGGTTCCAAAGCATGTTTTTATAATTCCGCACTTCGCACTCCGCACTATTGCACTATTCTTTAGATGCCCTCGGATTCACCGCCACGTACACCACGCTCTGGAACAGGCTGCCCAGCCGCACGAGGACTGCGGCGAGGATGGCGATGCCCATGATGACCGGGAAGTCGCGGTCCTGCGCCGCCTGCCATGCCATCCTGCCCATGCCCGGCCAGTTGAACACCTGCTCGACGATGACCGCGCCGCCGAGGATGAAGGGGATCTTTGCAGCAACGATCTCGGTCACCGGGATGAGCAGCCCTTCCTTGAAGGCATGGGCCATGACCGATGCTCCCTTTGCGCGGGCCGTGCGGATATAGTCCTCGCCGAGCACCCTGGCCATCTCCTCGCGGAGCGACCGGATGACCTCGCTGATGGTCCCGTTCCCGATGCCGAGCACGATGATGGGGAGGAGAGCATAGAGCCATTTCTTCCCGCCCGTCGCGAAGCCGAAAGCCATGGGAAACAGTCCGAGCTTATGGGTGAAAAAATAGATGACAATGTATCCCAGCCAGAAGACCGGCAGGGCCGAAATGATGTAGGAACCGATAGTGAAGGGCCAGGTGAGGCGGGTCATGCCGTGCCTGGCCGAATGGAGCGCGATGGGAACTGCGATGACAAGCGTAATAATAAGAGAACCCAGGGTAAGGACAAGCGTGTTGAGACCCACGCGCAGGACCTCTCCGAGGACCGGCAGGCCCGTACGGATGGACGTGCCGAAGTCGCCCATGAGCATATTGCCGAGCCACGAGAGGTATTGCCCATACCAGGTCTTCTGGACGCCCATGGCCTCGCGGATGCCCGCGCGAGCCGATTCGGTCGGCATCTGGCCTTCGAGCAGGACGCTGAACGGGTCGCCCGGAGAAAGATACAGGATGATAAACACGACAAAGCTCACGCCGAGGAGCAGCAGGCCTGTGATGGCCAGCTCCCGGGCAAGCACCAGCGCTATAGGCCGAATGGAGGCGAGCTTCATAGATTAAAAAAAGATCTGCCACAGAGAACACAGAGGTCACAGAGTAAAGGCCTTCTCAATTCTTTCTGTGAGTCCTCGTGATCTCTGTGGCTAAGTGGTTTTGTCTTCCCCGTGTCTCCCCGTCCCCGCGTCACCGCGTCGGCTCTATTTCTGGTCCTTCGCCTCCATGAACCACTCATCAGCAAAGGAAAAGAACTTGTAGGGATGGATCGCGACGCGCCGGACCTTGTCCCGGTAGGCCGCGTAGTTCGTGAGCGTCCAGAGGAACGTGTAGGGATTCTCCTCGGCCAGCATGGCGTGCAGCTTCCGGTTGATCGTGCGCCGTTTTTCGTGGTCCAGCGTGAGCTTGCTCTCGTTGATCAGGCCGTCCACCTCGGGGTTGGCGTACCCGCCGAAATTGTTCTTCCACGGGCCGATCTCGCCGGAATGGAAGAGCGACGAGATGTCCGCCGAGTCGTCGAAGACCCACGACGCGAAGATGATGTCAAAGTCGTGCTCAAGAAACACTTCCTCCTTCCAGGCCTGCCACTCCTTGAACTCCACCTTGATGTCGGCGCCGATGTTCTTGAGGTAGTTCTTGAAGGCCAGCACCACGCGCTTCACGGCCTCGCTCTCCTTCTCGATGGGGACCTTGAGCGAGAGCGTGAGCTTCTTGCCGTCCTTCTCCATGAACCCGTCGGCCCCTCTCGTGAATCCCGCCTCCTGCAGGAGGGAGATCGCCTTCGGTGCGTCAAAGGCCGCCGGCTGGACATCGAGGTTGTATGCCCAGCTGCCGGGCGCGAAGGGCCCGGAGATGATGGTGCCCTGGCCGTTGAAGAACGAGTCGAGCATTTCCTGCCGGTTCACCGCCAGGGTAAACGCTTTACGCACGCGTTTGTCGGCGAGGAGGGGATTCCGGACGTTGTAGCCGAAGAAGGAGTACGACAGCGCGTTATAGGGCTTCAGCACGAACCGCTTGTCACCCTGGATCTCGGGGATGTCCCGCGGATTCACCAGCACGATCATGTCGATGGCGTTGAACATCAGCGCCTGGGTCATGATGTTCTGGTCCGCGAAGGGCTTCGCCGCGAACTGGTTGAGGTGAGGCCTTCCCTTGAAGTAGTTGTCATTGGCGGCAAGAATGATCTCCCGCTCGGGCGTCACGGCCTTGAACATATACGGCCCGGTCCCGATGGGGTGCTGCACGAAGCGGTCGTCCCGCGTCAGGTACTGCTGGTTCGCCGGACCGTGCTTCGGGATGATCTTGAAACTGAACTTGGCCAGGGCGTTCAGGACGGGCCGTTTGAGCGTGAACCGCACGGTGGCGTCGTCCACCTTCTCCACCTTATCGATGAACTCATACCGGACCTTGAGGGGAGTGATGGTCTTGGGGTGCATCATGATCGTGTAAGTGAAGACCACGTCGTCGGCGGTAAAAGGCTTTGGGGCCTCTCCCTCCAGCGGATGCCAGGTCACGTCCTTCCGGAGAAAGAAGGTGTAGGTCCGGCCGTCCCTGGAGGCCTCCCACTTCTCGGCAAGCTCGGGTACAAGCTCCTGCTTCTCATTGATGCCCACGAGTCCGTTGAAGATGAGCTCGGTGATGCGAAGCGAGATCATCTCGTTGCTCGTGATGGGGTCGAGCGTGGCCGGCCGGCCGTATTCCCCGTAGCTCAGGGAACCGCCGTCGGGCTTGCCATCCTTCTTGGGCGCAGCCCCTGCGGGAGCCGCCAGCACTGCCGCGATCGCGATAATCATCAGAACCATCGATATACGTTTCATGTTCCCTCCTCAAAGAAGTGCGGAATTCGGAGTGTCGAGTGCGAAGTAAAAACCAAAGTGCTGATGCCGTCCTTCCGCACTTCGCACTCCGCACTGCTGTTAGTTGATCTTCACGTCCCCGGCGCTCTTGTGTTCCATGGAATAGATGCCCTGAAGCGCCTCCTGGATCTGACGCACCTGGGGAAATTGCTTGCTCATCTCAAAGTATATCTCCAGTGCCTCGGAAAACTTCTTCGTCCGGTAGTAGGCCTCGGACAGGCCTACCAGCATCAGCGGATCATTGGACTCGATCTTGTTCTTGTTCCCCTTGTCCCGTCCGGCCTCAAGGTACGTCACGGCCTTGCCCAGGTCCTTCCTTCCGAGAGAATATCTGCCCAGACCGACGTTCAATATGGCGAAGCGCCTCCCGTCGCCGCTCTCCACCGCCGCGGCAGACGTCTGGGCGACGCGGGGGCAATCGATCCTGAGCCTGCTGCAGGTGACCAGAATATCGGACAGAAGCTCCGGGTCGCCGGGCTGTCTCCGGATCAGGTCGTCCCACACGCCGATGGCCTCGGACGGTTTTCCCTTCTTGTGCTGGATGGCGCCCTGGCGCACCATGGCCCTGTTCCTGTATTGCGGCGGCATCTGTGCCGAGGCGAGGAAAGCGGCCGTTGCCTTCGCGGCCTGGTCCGCGTTTCCCGCAAGGAGGTGGGCCTCGCCGAGATAGTAACTGGCGAATCCCTTGAGCTGCTGGTCCGCTGACGCCTTTTCGAGAGCGGCAAGGCTTGCCTGGAGATAAAACACCGAAAGGTTCGAAAGCAGCTGCACATCGTAGAAGGAAAGCACCTTGCTCTTGCCGATGGCGTCACGGTAGGAATAGGATTTCAGGTCGGCCCGCGAAAGCAGGTCGAAGCCTTTGTCCGGAATTGCCGCTTGCCCATACACGCCGATGCAGTTCTTGACGGCCATAAGCGAAAAGGCCTTGCCGCTCTTTCTGGTGTCCCTCAGCGCTTCATCGCACAGCCGAACGGGGTCCTTGTCCCGAAGTCCGGCCCGGCTGTACGCGGCGGCGAGTTCGGTTTTGACATCGAGATCGTTGCTGTTGATGCCGCGCCAGAGTTCCTGCGCCTTCTGTTGGTCTCCGTCCAGGTTCGCCGCCGTGCCCAGCCCGATCTTCGCAATTGCCTTGTATTTAGCATCGTCTCCCGAGGCAAGGAACCTCTCGAGCGTCGACGCTGCCGCTTCGATCTTCCCGCCCTCAAGAAGGGCAAGACCCAGATACAGGTCACTGAAGCGGCTCCTGCCCGCGCCGCGCTGCGCTGAAATCCGCCTGAGATAATCGGGATTCACGGATGCTGACATCCGGGCAAGTTCGCGATGCAGTTCGGCATTCCTGAGGTAGATCATGCCGAGCGTAAGTTGAGCCGATGGCTGATTGCTCCGGCCAAGCGACGGCAGCGCGGCACGGAGGTCGCGGCCGGCATCCTCATACCGGTGCTTCTCATAGGCCTTCATAGCCTTCTGGACCGGATCATCGGCGGCAGGGACCGGGGTCGCGATGAGACACATGGACCCTAGCAGGTACAGGGCCGTTCGCACGGCTACGTTGATAATCCGCAATTCACATTCCACAATCCGCAATAGAGTCACTCCTTCATCCGTGCCACGAAGATCTGGTCCCACTGGTCGACCTGCGCGCGGAACGCAATGGTTCCGTCGGCGGCACAGGCCACGTCGTGGTTCATCTTGGTCTCGGTTCTCAGAAGCCTTCCGGTCTTGTCGGCGATGTTCACCACATAGATCGGATGGTACTCCTGCCGGTCGTTCTTCACATACACGATGCGGCTGCTGTCCGGCATCCAGGCGGGGCCGCGCTCCACGTCGGGCACAACATCGACGGCAACGGCCTTCGCCGCAAGACCGTCACCCGCCACCGGGTCCGAGCCATCCGCCGCCACTACCAGGATCGACCAGATCCGCGGATCACCTGCCGGGTTGGCGTTCGAGTAGAAGGCAACTTTCTTGCCATCGGGCGACCATACCGGTCGAATGTCGTCATGCTCCCAGGCGGTCAGCGCCTTGATCGATTCCGTCGGTCTGGCGACATCGCTGATGACCGCGATGTCATGGTTCTCGTTGTTGCCGTGCATGAACGCGATCCGCTTCCCCTCGGGCGACCATTGGGGGTACAGGTATTCCTTTCCGCCCCGGGTCAACCGGGTGAGGGCACGGGTGACCCTGTCGATGAGATACAGGTCGCCCTTGCCTGAACGGCCCGATACGAACACCACGGCGTTGCCCAATGGCGACCAGTCGGGCTGACCATCTTTTTCCTTGTGCTCCGTGAGCCGCGCGACCTCTTTGCCGCCCATATCTCCCGCATAGAGGTCGTAGTTCCCTTCTCCGCCGTTGCTCATGAACACGAAGCGGTCCTCCCGGGGCGACCAGGAGATGCCCGCATTGTAGCTGATGTCCTCGACCACGCCGGGGAAGAAAAACTTTGTCTCGCCGGCCGCGGCGCGCAGGTGGTAAAGCGTCTGGAATATCAATCCGTCCGCGAGGGCGATGTGGACCTCCTTCTTGTCGCCGATGCTCCGCTCGAAGGAGAGGAACATGCCCGACCGGGACCACAGGGGGTTGCCGTCGTTCCTGCCGAGTCCGGCCGGCGTAAAGGGACGAACGAAGAGCGGCTCGACCGTCTCGGTCTTTTTCTCCTGCCCTGCAGTAACCGCCGGCGTCGTCGGAAGGGACGGCGGCGTTTCCTCGGCTCCAGCGATACCCGAACCCGCGATCAGCGCGGTGAGACACCACCCCGCGACCCGGCTGCTGCTCCTCCCTGTTAATGCAAAGAACACGATGAGCTCCTACATCTTGCTCTTGATCTGGTCCCAGTACTTCAGGCCTGCCTCGCGGCTCTCTTCATAGGCGGCATTCCCTTCGAGCTTCTGCGGGAAGAAATCGAAATATTCGCGCCATGCCTGGTTCGCATCGTTCTGCATCGTGGCTTTCAGCGTGATCAGATAGAGCTTGTGGAACGAGAGCGCCGTGTAGTAGTACGTATCGTGTACCGCCTCGTCATAGCGCATCGTCGGGAAGAATCGCGTGTTCTGCCTGGCCCGCTGGAGGTTCTGGATGGCCTTGGCGAAGTTCTGGGCCGCTGCCTCCTTGTCCTTTGCTACGAGCGCGTTCCCTTTTTCATAGTACGCATGGCCCAGGTTGGTGAAGGCCACGGAGAACTGTTTGTAGACCAGCTGCTCGTTCTCAGGAAGGGAAAGCACGTTCTCGAACTCAAGGATGGCTGCGTCGTAGTCGTTCTTGTCGTCCAGGTAGATCTGTGCGAGCCGGTGATGGGTCTCGGAATAGTCCCGGTGGTCTTTCTCCGTGCTCCGATACGCGGTAATGGCTCCGTCAATGTCGCCCCGCTGTTCGGCACGCTCGCCGATTCTCAGAAAATCCTTGTGGAGAACAATGCTCCTGGCGCCGGTGCGATCCTCGATCTTGGAAGCGAACTCGACCACCTCTTCCCAATCGCGGTAATCGCCTCCCACGGAGACCTTGACCGTGTGGAACCCGAGGGCCACGGGTTTGCCGTCGGTGATGGGTGTCCGGCCGATCTTCTCTCCGTCCACGGAGACATCGGCCGCGGAAGGCTGTGAGTCGACCCTGAACATCGCATTGTTGACGGTCAGGGAATATTCCTTCACGTCCCGGTTCTTCTCGACCCGCATCTTGTCGCTCACCTGTTGATAGCCGTGGCGGTAGAGCACCAGATCATATTTTTTTCCAAGCCTGACAGACACCTCGGCCTTTCCGTCGGACCCGGTGGTGCTGACCCACTCTTCGTTCAGGTAGATGTTCACGCCGGCAAGAGGGGACACCTCGGGCGGCAGCCCTCCCTTGGCGAAGACGATGACCGAGTTCTTTTCCTGCCCCTCGTCGTCGCGGATGACGAGGCGGACCACCCGGTCCCCAAGGGCGACCTTCTCTCCCTTCTTCATGTCCTCCACTTCGGTGAGCGAGGAGCTGTCCTCGGACTTCCTGACCTTGAGCCTGCCGATCTCGCGATAGCCCGAGACCCGACCGGTCTCGTCCACGCGCGGCGTCATGAGCCCGAACTCCATGCCCTTGGAGATCTTATATCCCGACTTGCCGAGATTGATGCGGGGCCGGTCGTTCTCGCTGTCAATGACGGTCCCTTCGAAGGGGAACTTTGCCAGCACGGCAGAGGCGATGTCCTTCGTCACGCCGGAGATACCTCCTTCGCTCCTGGCCCGGGCCAGCTGGCTGTGGATGAGCTTCCCGGCAGAAGAATAGAACTTGGTCTCGATCAGGAACCCCTGATCATCCTTCGCGACACTTCCCAGCACGATCATGTCCACGGTCTTTTTGAGCGGCGTCTCGCGCCATCCCTTTGTCGTGATCTTGTCAATGCCCAATCTCGTCCTCTTCATCTCCGCCTGCAGTGTTTTGGACGGCACTTCTTTGAAGCAACTGTACTTGAACAACTGGCCGACCAAGGCCTCCTCGGTCTGGGCGAGAACAGCCTTCAGGTCAACGTTGGGCGTATTGCCCACGAAGCGGTAGATGCCGGTGCGGATCGACTTGGCTGTCGTGGGATAGAAATAGCGCTGGACCGCCATCTCGCCTTCGAGGGAGAGCGTGGTCTTCCAGGCAGAGGGAATGTAGCCCGGCGCCGACAGGGTGAGCGCGACTTTCTTGCCCGGTTCGCCGTCATAGCTCCAGGTAACGATCCCTTTGGCATCGGTCTTGCCGACCGTTTGTTTGTTGATCGTGACCGAAATGCCCGGTATGCCTCCTGATTGACCGTACTCCTCGGTAAGTGCCGTTACGGTCACGGTCACCCGCTTCGAGAGCTCCGCCTCGAGCCGCTGTCCCGGCTCAAGCCCGCCGCTCCGCTTCCAGGTCGCATAACCGGACTTCGTCACGGCAAGCTCGATGCCTTCCTTCGGAAGGGCCTGATACTCATAGATGAACTCGCCGTCGGCGCCGGTCTTGCCGACCTCCTTGCCCCCGGCCTTGACCAAGGCATCTGCGACGGGAGCCGTCTTTTCCTTGACAGCGATCGTGACATACCGCGCAGCGGGAAGCTCTGCGTCAAAGGAGTACAATTCAACGGCGCCGTCCTTGGGAAGCTTCATCAGGAAGGTGGTCTTCCAGGGGTTGATCCGGTACCCCGGCATCTCCTTGGTGACGATGACCGTCACCTCGGCGCCGGGTTTCTTGGTGAGGGTCTTCGTGAAGGCGCCATCTGCCCCTGTCAGCCCCTCCTCAACGCCGTCGACCGTGATCTTGGCCTGTGCTGCGGGCAGGCCATCGATCTTCGCCTTGACCGCCAGATTCATTTTCTCGCCGGCACAGCCTGAGAACAGGAATGATGCGGCCATGACCAGGATGAGAACGAAAGCGCGCTTTACCATGGGAAGCCTCCTCTGAGTACACTAGTGCAAATTGCAGACCGTAAACGTTTCGCCGCATTTCCAACGGGCGATTCTTCATTTTGAGGTTTGATATCCGCGGAACGCGGCATTACATCGTCGGCGGCTGAATGTTCACTTCGCCGGGATTCACGATCTTGTCCTCGTCGGACCGGGACCCCTCGATGGACTTCCGTTTGCCCTCGGCGATCTTCTTCAGTTTGAACTCCACCTTTTTCCCGCCGAACTTGGTGATCTCCACGGTCTGGGTATCGGTCTGATATCCGATCCTGCTCGCCTCGACCTTGTACATCCCGGGCGTGAGCTTTCCTTTTTCGGATTCATACTTTCCCTCGGCATTCACGGTCACGGCATGAGAGGCCTGCTCAAGGGTGGACGTCGTGTTGATCATGTTAATGACCGTGCCTTCCGGGCTTTCTTTCGCGGGAGCGATGGGCTGCATATTGGGGTCCATGAGCTGGAGCGTACCGTAGATCTTCGGTGAGCACGCGAGCAGCATGAACAGGCAGAGTATGAGCAAAACGGTCCTTGTGGTGCGCATGGTCAAAGTCCTCCTCGATGAAGCAATTTGTGAATCGTCGAATAACGGGTGGAAAAAACAGAAAGCCGCCAAAGCGTATATCCCACGAATTGCAAGATACTGACTTTGGCGGCTCGACCGGCGTATACAACGGGCTTGCGGATGCTAGCGCCGTTCTAGGTAGCCTCGAAGCTCTGCGTCCCCGGATTTCTCCAGGTTTGCTCTGAGCAAAGTTCTTTGAATATGGCCTTCAACGGCTGAAGGTGGAGATACTGTAACATGAGTCCGCCCCGCTTGTCAATATCAGGGAGGAACCTGCCGACAGGCGTCACCCGGCGCCTCCTCCAGCCTTCCTGCGCAGCTTCTCTTCGTACATCCGCGCGTCGGCCTGGCGGATCAGATCGTCCAGGGTGACCGGTCTGGCCGGATCGAAGACCGTGAGGCCCACGCTCACTGCGAGACGGAATGATCCGTCCCGCCGGGCGTTGTACTCGACCAGGCGCTTTTCAAGGCGGTTCCGCACGGTATCGATGCCCGCGTCCGGCGTGTTGCCCAGGATCACCGCGAACTCATCCCCGCCCATGCGGGCAATGATGTCCGAGTCGCGGAAGGTCTCTACGAAGATCCTGGCTGCGTCCGACAGGGCGCGGTCGCCGGCGACATGACCGAAGGTGTCGTTGATGGTCTTGAGATCGTCGAGGTCGGCGAAGAACAGCACCATGCGCTCACCATTCCTTCGCGCCTGTTTCATCTGCTGCTGGGCAAAGGCGAAGAATCCCCGCCGGTTCGAGAGTCCGGTAAGTTCGTCGGTGATCGAGAGCTCGCGCAGGTGGTCCTGCAGCTTGGCGTGCTTGATCCGAACAAGCAGTTCCTGGACCGTGAACGGCTTTTTGATGAAATCCGCGGCACCCGCGCGTATGGCCTCGTCGTAGGAAAATTCCTCGACGAAACCGGTCATGACGATGGCGGTTAGCGCCGGATGGATGCGCTTCGCCCTGCTTACCAGTTCAAGCCCCCGAATGCCCGGCATCACGATGTCCGTGAGCAGCACTTCGGCGGGCATCCGCTCGAGGGCATCCAGGGCGTCCTGGCCGCGCGTGAATGCCTCGCAGGTGTAGCCCTCCAGGCTGAGCGACTGCCGCAGGATGTCCAGGATGGACACATCGTCGTCCACGATCATGACAAAGGTTTTTGTATTCATCGTAAGTACCTCCGGCGCTCCCGACATGCGGTCTGATCGGTCATTGTAGCATGTTCAGGTCCGCCGGCGCATGAAACGTCATCTCTCCGGTTCAGCCTTGCGGGCTGCCGTCACGTCCCGAAGAGGACCTTTTTCTCCGCAAGGACGCGAAAGCGTTCAGAAACGCCATTGCGGCAACGAACAGGAAGAAACAGCCGGCTGTCGTGAACAGCAGGCCTGCGATGCCCCTGCCCGCGTCCGGCGCGGCGTCCATCCCGGCCAGAAGCCATCCCAGTGCGCCGATGATGCAGCCCGCAGCCAGCCCCACCGCGGGACGTCGTGATACGATATCTGCCATATTCCCACTTCTCTCCCGAGAACTCGCGAACGCTCTCAGCGGCGTCCAGTATGCCCGTGTCCGGTCTCCCGATCCAGCAGGGAAGTGCGCATGGGACCTGAAATCACCTGCCCGGCAGGAGGCGGTCCTTGACGGGAAGAACGGCGAACCCCGTCAAGACCTGATGAAGACCGCCTTGCGGACGTGCTGCGATCCCAGCAGTTCACCGAGGATTGCCGTGGCAAGGCTTCCCACCGTTGTTCTCGCTGCGGGGCCGATCGCGAGATCAGGCCCCAACTGGGTCCCGGGCCGGTCCGCCCCATTTATGAGCCGCGGCGGCTTGAATACCGTCCAATCGAGTCCCGAATTCATGACGATCGTCTCCTGCCCGTCCCGGTCAAGCATCAGGTGGGGGGCCTTTCGCACCAGGAGCCTTCTCATGGCCCGGTAGAACAGCCCCCGGCTCGGATACTGCTCGCCCACCAGCGCGCCGGTGACGCAGACCAGGCGCCTCACCCCCTGCTCTTTCATTGCCGATACGATGAGCTGCGTCGCGAAGGCACAGAAGACCTGGGGACCGCCCTTGCGCGGCCCGAATGCGATCACGACGGCATCGGCATGGCCGATCGCGCCGGCGATGCGGTCCGCGTCGTCAAGATTTCCCTCGATGATCGTGATCTTCCCTGCCAAGGCTTGGAGGGCGATAGACTTGCGGGCATAGGCCGTTACCTCCATGCCCTGTGTCAGGGCAAGCGAGATGACCGCCCTCCCCGTCCTTCCTGTCGCCCCGAAAACCGTTATCTTGATCATGGCGCCAACCGGTCCACCCTGTGCGGATTTAATTGCCAATCAGTATATAAGGAAGGAATGCGCTGTGCAATTAAAAAAACGACGCCACGCATCGCCAAACCGGCATGGCGACCGGGAGCGGATCAGGCGTCCCCTCGGCCCGCTTTTTTGTGGAAACGGGAACTTTTCCCTGATACCGCCTGTCCAATTGACCAAACCGGCGGAGACGGTGAGCTCTCGCGCGGTAAACGATACCTCGGAAAGGAGAAACACCATGCGTTACGTACTTTCGGCAGTTCTGGCAGTGGTCATGATGGCGGCGGCACCGGCATACCCCCACGCCGGGGATAGATTGCAGGGCGAGGTCACCGTCGAGATCGTCTCGGACCGGGGAGCCACCCTGCTCGCCGTCCCGCATAAGGACCTTTGGCGTGGCGGTACCCGCATCATCAAGAAATTCCTGGAAGCGAAAAAAGGCGAGAACTACGGCATCGTCATACGGAACATGACGCCCGAGCGGATCGGCGTGGTCGTGTCCGTAGACGGCAGGAACATCATTTCCGGCAAGCGGTCCGACCTCAGGAGCACCGAGGACATGTACCTCGTGAACGGCTACGACCTGGGCCGGTATGACGGGTGGCGCACCGACAAGGACACGGTCCATAAGTTCTATTTCACCGATCCGGGCGACTCCTACAGCAGCAGGACATTCAATGACGCGTCGGCCATGGGCGTGATCGCCGTGGCCGTCTACCGGGAAAAGGACCGTCCGCAGCCGCGCAACGAGACGAGAAAGCACGAAAGTGCGCCTGCGGCGCCGTCGGCGGGAAGCGCGGAACGGAGCAAATCCCTCTCCAGCCGGGACGAAACGGCCGGCACGGGCTTCGGCGAGAGGCAGTATTCTCCCATCGTCTGGATCGCCTTCGAACCCGAGCACCTGCCGGTTCAGAAGACGCTGGTCAAGTACGAATGGCGGGAGGTCCTGTGCAGGAAAGGTATCTTGAACTGCAGAGAGGTGACGGGGAATCGATTATGGGATGAGAACCAGTATGCGCCCTATCCGCCGGAGCTTCGGGGAAACTGACCGGACAAAAAAAGCCGGGCACTGCGTTATGCAGCGGCCCGGCCTTGTTTTTCATGACCGGCTCGTAACGGTCCTTCGATGTCTTACCGTACCCACACGGCCGTTCTTACCGCAACTTGAGCTTTCCCCCGCCCGTGGCCCCTGCATCCTTGATCATCGAGTTCAGCCGGTCCTGCAGGCCATCGAGCTTGCCGCCCTGACTGCCAAGTCCACCCATCGACTCCTTCAGGCCGGCGATCTTTGCCTGTGTCCTCTCCTGTACGGCCTTCTTCAGATCCTTTTCGAGCTTCTCGCGCTGCTCGCGCACCAGGGAACCTGCCGCTTCCTTCATTACCTTGTCGAGGTCCGATGAGACCTTCACCTGATAGTTATCCGGCGTGCCCGTAATATCGGCCGTGAGCGTGAAGGCCGAGATCTTGGCCAGCGACGAGCGGATGGCCTTGGCAAAGGCACCGCCGGATTCATCGCTTCCTGTGTTCAGCTTCGCACCCTTCACCCGTGCCACGCACCTTGCCGAGATCACCTTTGCGTCACGCCTGCCCGTAAGCTCCAGGTCCATGGTCCCCTCCTGCAGACTTACCGGCAGGGACGCAGCGGACGAGAGCGTCATGCCGGCCGCCTTATAGCCGAGGACCGCAATCTCCATGGAATCGTCGGGCAGGTCTGCCTTCCGGTGGTCCAGAGTGCCGGTGAGGTTAGCGGCCTGGGCATCCTGCAGTCCGCTGCCGGCGAAGGAGAACGTGAGCGGCTTGCCAAGCACGTCCTGGTCGGGCGTTATGTTCCTGATGGTACCGGTGAACGTGCCCGCCCCGGGCTGGAGCGATGCCTTGATGGTCCCGATCAGAAAATCGGGCAGCGGCCTCGCTTCCTTGAACCGCACGTCGACTCCCTTGCCGCGCAGGGGCTTCACAGCCCGTACATTCCCCTTCTTTTCGCCCGACCGCTCGAACATCGGCTTGAGCCGTCCGTACCAAAGCACACCCTTGTCGATCCATCCGCGGACGGACCCGCCGAAGAGCGTCTGGCTCAGGTTCGCGAGCCCCTCCGAAGAGATGCTGTACTTGTCCGCAATTCGCCGCACGTCATCGAGCGGCGACTTCTCCGCCTTTTCAACGAGCGCCTTCGCAGCGGCAAGGTCGGCTCCGAACTCGGCCTTCGCCTTCTTAACAGCGTCCAGGTCGCGGTTCAGGTCCTTCGTCAGCGCCAGCACATCAGCCCCCGCGCTTTTCAGGCCCTTAAGCCCGCCCTTCTTCGCCTCTTTTAATTTTTTGATCCTCTCCTGGTAGGCGTCGAGCGCGGTCTTGTCCGGCATCGATGCAACCGTCTTCTGCCAGGCTTCGTTCTTCTTCTTGAGGTCCGCCTGCGCCTGCTCGATGAAGGCCGGCGACTCGAACTTCTCGTCCTGAAGCACCTTCTTGACGTCCGGCATGGTGAATGACGGCAGGGCGGATTCCTTCTTCTTTTCCTCCGGCGGCTTCGGCGGCGGCACCACGACCTTTCCCTGCCTTTTCCGCGCGGTGCCGAACTGCAGGCCCTCGGCGCTCATCTCGTTGATGATCACTTTCCTGCGGAACAGGTTCAGACTGTCCAGGGAGAAGGCGATGCGGGAGACCTCGAGACTGTTCTTTTCCGGCGCCTGCGGGTCCGTGACCTGGAGCCCCGAGAGCGTGATGCCGAGCGGAACGAGCGTCACCTGGGCCCGGGCGAGGTCCACCTCGGCCCCGACGACGGCCGTGCCGCCCTTCTCGACCATACGACGGACGATCCCGTCAAGGAAGAGGAACCACAGCGCGATGACGACACCGACGACGACGACAAATCCGATGAGCCCCGGCCAGCGTATCCATTTTTTCATGACAGGCCTCCCCACCCCCAGCCGGATGCTTTCTTGTACATATCGTAGAACTTGCTCGCCGTGAATGCCTGCATCAGGCGCGTTTTCTTGACCCACGCGAGCAGATGTTCCCGGTAGCGCCGGATCAAGGCGTTCGCCAGGAGCACGAGAGGGGCGAAGCACAGGATACCGAAGACCAGACCGCCCATGACCACGGAATTGTTGAACTTCTGGATCCGCCAGATCGTCGAATTATACAGCATGGTCCAGAGCCCTTCGAGCGGACCCGCCGTTAAGATCGCGAGCCCGATGCGGTGAAGCAGCGGGTCCAGCAGGTAGGCGACGCCCGAAAAGAATGCCGTCCCCAGAAGGAACGCTGAAAGGTTGACACGCAGCAGGAACACGATCAGCAGGATCAGCAGGCTGATGGGAAAGAAGAAAGGCAGGAGGCCGGAAACCAGGGCGAATCCGAGGGCCAGGCTGATCTGCGACGGATCAGCGTCGGAATTCAGGATCTTCAGCAGATTCGCGATCATTTTGATCATAAGCAACCTCCTTGCGAACAAAGAGCGAGTGCAAACAAAAGTGGTATAAGTTTATCAGACCAGGGCCGTGCTGTCAAAACGCATCGGACATGACTGGGAGAGCAAGACGTCTCTCGCAAAGACGCCAAGACGCAAAGTAAGGATTCAAGTGCTTAAAATTCTTTTGTTGTTCTTTGCGAGCTTTGCGGCTTTGCGCGAAAAATGATTTTTGTTCTCAGGTATCTTTAAGGATTATTGATCAGGAAAAAGAGGATCAGGCACGTGGGGAGACAACGGGGAAATGGACAAAAAAAAGCAGGCCCCGATGAACGGGACCTGCCGAATGAGCTGGTCGAAAGATTAGATCTTTACGACATTGGCTGCCTTGGGGCCCTTGGGCGATTCGACGATGTCGAACTGCACCTGCTGGCCTTCAGCAAGCGACTTGAAGCCGCTGTCCTGAATGTCGCCGAAGTGAACGAACACGTCTGCGCCATCTTCACGGGAAATGAAGCCAAAACCCTTGGCATCATTGAACCACTTCACGGTTCCTGTAATCATGGTGTGCTACCTCCTTCTGTGAAATTGAAGATGACGGACGTTCCAAACAAAAAACCGCAAGGACGAAAAGTCTTTGCGGTTTCCCAACAAACAACTTCCGAAACTTCTAGTATGATAATGCCACTTCGAAGCCCCTAAGTCAAGTGTTATTATTTATATTTTCGCGCTTCTGGTCGCCGTCATGCGTACCGCTGACCCGATGCCTCTTCCGCTACGCCTGGCCGGCCGAGCCCAGCACTTCCTTGTTCTTGTGAATGATCATCTTGATCAGTTCGTCTCGTGCCGGGCCGAGGTACTTCCGCGGGTCGAACTCGGCCGGCTTCTCGGTCAGGGTCTTCCTGATCAGGGCGGTCATGGCCAGACGGCCGTCGCTGTCGATGTTCACCTTGCAGACCGCGCTGGCGGCTGCACGCCGGAGCTGTTCCTCGGGGATGCCCACAGCATCCTTGAGCTTGCCGCCGTTCGTGTTGATGATCTGCACGTACTCCGGGATGACCGAGGACGCGCCGTGCAGCACGATGGGGAATCCAGGGATGCGCTTCTCGATCTCCTCGAGGATATCGAAGCGGAGCGGCGGCGGTACCAGCACGCCGCGTTCGTCGCGGGTGCACTGCTCGGGTTTGAACTTCATGGCGCCGTGGGAGGTCCCGATAGAGATGGCCAGGGAATCCACACCGGTCTTTTTCACAAAATCCTCGACCTGCTCGGGCCTCGTATAGGTCGACTTGTCGGCCACTACCGCGTCCTCGATGCCCGCCAGCACGCCTAGTTCGCCCTCCACCGTGACGTCGAACTTGCGCGCATACTGCACCACCTTCTTCGTGAGCTTGACGTTGTCCTCGTAGGAGTGGTGCGAGCCGTCGATCATGACCGAGGAGAACCCGGAGTCGATGCAGGATTTGCAGAGCTCAAAGGTGTCGCCGTGGTCCAGGTGCAGCGCGAACTTGACCGGCGATTTCGCGTCCTTGATCATGGCGACGGCGCCCATGGCGAGGAAGCGCAGGAGGGTCTGGTTCGCGTACTTCCGCGCCCCGCTCGAGACCTGCAGGATGAACGGGGACTTGGACTCAACGCAACCCATCACGATGGCCTGCAGCTGCTCCATGTTGTTGAAGTTGTAAGCGGGGATGGCATACTTCCCCTCCATGGCCTTTTTGAACATCCTGCGGGTGTTCACCAGACCGATGTCCTTCCACGAGACCTTTTTCATGAGGTTTTCCTCCGGAAAATAGAGAGAGATGGATGTGACGTGAAAAACGGGGTAATCATACCACGAGGGAATGTGGGACCGCAAGGGCCATTCGAGGTCTCCCTGCGTTCACTTCGAAGTTGCACACATCCGCAACTTGGCGCAGGGGACCGGGCTTCCCGAGCCCTTTTGGCAAGCGCCATTCACCGGTTCCCCGCAATTGGAGGGGCCGAAATCCTTGCTATCCTGCGATAGGTAACAGCACCGGACCGGCGCCTCCACATGGACAACGCAACACTCCTGTTTCGCCCCGCAGTCCTCAAAGTCGCCCGCTTCGGCCTTCTCGTTCTGTCCACAGGCGTCCCGGCATGCTCCGCCCATCATAGAACAGGACTCCGAGGCGGGTGCTGACGAAGGCAGGAGCAACACCAGTGCAACCATGCCCGCCATTACCGTCGATCGTATATGCAGCATTCAATTCCTCCCTTTCTGTCTGATTTGCTGCACACCATTATTCGATATGGAAGGTTGCTACTTCCTTGAGGCCCGGCGTATACTGCCCCACCGGAACCAGTTTCTTGTTGTCCTTCACGCAGTCGATGATGACGTTCCAGAGCTGGTTCAGCTCCTTTTTTTCCCGGTCGTTCTCCGGGACCATTTTCAGCAGCTTTCCTTCGAGCTCGATCTTCATAGTTTGCTCCTTCCGGATGCAGAGTGGATTTGGTAATTCTAGTGTATCAGATTCTTCGGTATTTTTCAAAAGCGCCGACCCTTTTGTGAATTGTCCTTGATAGGGGATATCACCTTTATTCCCGCGGTGAAGCGCCATGAAACGAAAAAAGTCGCCCCCGCCGCCGGCACAGGGATTTTTTCCCGGCCATCGAGCTTCCGTTCAGAATTGGATTTAGTAGAACAGACGGGCGAACGGCAAGAACGGACAGCAGAACCATGATCGAGATCCGGGAAGAGCGGGAAACGGACAAGGAAGCAAGACGCAAGATCAAAGAGCAGGCCAACCCCGTCGTGATCGAGAGCAGAGAAGAGAAGATACGATCACGGGAATAGGGCTTGCTCATCGTGGACATGCCGCGATGACCGGCGTATCTGGAGTCGCCCGGTACCGAAGCGAGTTCGACTCGCCGGTCTGAACAGGCCGTTATGGCTGTAGACATAAACAAGGCGGGACAGTGTGACCTGTCCCGCCTTGTCCTGATCTTCTTGACGCTTCGCTGCTACTTTCCTGCATCCTTTTTGTCTTTCTTCGCCCGCGCCTCGTTCTTTTTCTTCTTGCCGGCCAGGTAGGCCTCGATGGGCCGCCAGCCGAAGGACATGCTGCCTGCCGCCGCCTCGGTCGTCACGTTCACGAG